>NZ_JBVHDR010000015.1:0-156786 GCF_055563295.1 Streptomyces sp. NPDC002868
GACGCGACAGCCGGGCCACTGGCTTGCCCGCACCCCATCCAACA
Source organism: Streptomyces sp. NPDC002868 (assembly GCF_055563295.1). Classification (NCBI taxonomy): domain Bacteria; kingdom Bacillati; phylum Actinomycetota; class Actinomycetes; order Kitasatosporales; family Streptomycetaceae; genus Streptomyces; species Streptomyces sp. NPDC002868. The sequence continues at coordinate 45 of NZ_JBVHDR010000015.1, forward strand.
AGCCGAAACGGCCCACCAGATGAAGCGGCAAGCCGTCACGAAAGATCGAGGCTAGTGAACAGGCACAAGAGACCGGGGTATCGATGATGAGCGAGTCTTTGAGGGAAGTCGAGAAGTACCTGCAGGCGCTCTCTCGGGTGCGCGGCACTGTTCAGCTCCGCTACCCGGGGCCCCAAGGGCTGGCCGTTCTCCTCCACATGTACCGGTCGCGCTCCATCGACAAGTCTGGGCTTATCCTCGACGGGCTCGGATACAGCGTGCATGGCTCTGGGTGCCTCTTCGTTGAAGGAAATGGTGCCGAGGTTGATGTCGATTTCCTTGAGGGAGGGGTGGAAGTCTTTGATTCTTGGAGAATCAGACGGCTTTCAATGAGTGCTGGTGAAGAGTATTCGGGAAGCCTTGAAGAAATCACTGCTGCATGCAGAGATTTGGTTTCTCAAGGGTGCTTGACGGAGCCGCGTAGTGGATGGTTCTCGCGGGTCAGATAGTGCTCCCTGTTGCCCATGCGATAGTCAACTAAATAGCCATCATGAAAATGCGGTGGCGTAGTGAGGCCCCCTCTCCTCGATTGCTTGGGGAGGGGGCCTCGCGACGAATTCGAACGGGCACGGGCTTCCACTCTGCCCGCAAGTCGACGGTTCGCGCGTTTCGCCCCGCTGAATTGCTGGCACAGGTGATACAGCGGAGCTGGTCCTCAACAGCAACGGTGACGGCAACGTCATCCCGTGCCGTGGCGTGGCACGGCGTTCCTGCTTAGGGCCAACTCCCCTGGGACCAGTGTCCCTGCGGGTGAAGTAGGCCGATCTTCGTGCCTCATGTGACCTCGCGCCATACTCTGCCTTTGACGTGGGTTGCACACAGAGAGGCAAGGCCATGCCGTCCGATGTCACCCCTGCCCCCTTCACCGAGCCCATCGCATTCGGCCAGCGCATGCAGGTCCTGCGTACCCGCCGTGGCATGAGTCGCACCGTGCTCGCCGGACTGGTCGGCAAGTCTCCTAGCTGGGTGAAGCAGGTGGAGGGTGGGCAGTTGCAGATGCCCAAGCTCCCCATGGTGCTGCGGGTCGCCGAAGCGTTGCGCGTACGGGATCTCTCCGAGCTCATGGGTGATCAGACTGTGCCCGTCGCTTTGTTCGTCGGTCCGGGCCATGCGCGGCTTCCTCAGGTGCGTGCGGCTATCGATGCGTATCCGTTCACAGCTGACCACGAGGCCCCGCCTGTCTCCCACTTGGAGGCTCGTCTCGTGCGTGCCTGGCGGGCTCGGCACTCGGCTCCGAACCACCGAGAGGTCATCGGCTCTCTGCTGCCCGAGCTGATCCGCGACGCGCAGCTTGCCGTGCGGCAGTCCGAGACGGCGGCTGAGCGGCGCGTCGCACAGGCGTTGCTCTCGCAGGCGTACAGCCTGTGTCAGTTCTTCATCGCCTACCAGCCCGACGCCGCACTGCTCTGGCGCGTGGTCGAGCGAGGGATGGTCGCGGCTCTGGAATCGGAAGACCCTCACACGCTTGGTGTGGCTGCGTGGCTCACCGCGCAGGCGCACCGTGACAGCGGCCCGGGTCATTTCGACGCGGCTGATGCGGTGACCCTGGGGACCCTCCGCTACCTCGAACCACTGCTGCCGGAGTCGGGCGATGATGTGCTGGCGATCGCGGGGGCCCTCCAGTTCGAGGCGGGGTACACGGCAGCACGACGTGGCGACACAGGCTCCGCTTGGGGGTATTGGGACATGGCACGTGCCACGTCCGAGCGGCTGCCGGCCGACTACTACCACCCCGTTACGTCGTTCTCACGGGCCATCATGGGCGCGCACGCGGTGACCGTCGCTGTTGAGTTGCACGCGGGCGGGGAGAGCGTCCGTCAGGCCGTTGTGGCTGATGCGTCGACGATTCCTTCCCGCCCCCGACACGCTCGGCACCGCATCGAAGAGGCCCGTGGGTATCAGCTGGACAGACAGCCTGAAGCGGCTTTGGCGGCTCTGGACAAGGCGTACGGAGCTGCCCCGGAGACCATGCGCTACAACGGCTACGCGCGCCGAATCCTCCTCGAGGAGGCGGAGTCGAAGAGCCCGTACCAGCGGCGGCGCGCCAGCGAACTCGCTGTGAAGGTCGGCATGTTGGCGGCCTGACGGATGGGGCAGGCACTCTGCCCCTCCCCCCTGCCCAGGGAGCCTACGGTCGGTGGTCGTACGACTACCGAAGACCCCCGCGGCCGCTGTCACGGCCCGGGGGCGTGGTCCACCTGAAGAGAGCAGGTCGACGTGCCGCACTGTATCGCCCGTATCTTCGAGCAGTTGCTGATTCTGCTGTTACCCGCCCATGGCCGACACCGGGGCTGCTGCTCGATGCCCAACGACGTACCCCCGGCCGCCCCGCCCCCTCTGCGGGGTGAGGACTGCGCGCTCGTTCGCCCCTATCTCGTTGCTCATGAGCAGCGATTGCGCAAGCAGCGCCGCCGTGTGTTGTTGTTCGCGTCGTTCGGGATTGATCTCGACACCCGGAACATCCACTCGCTGGGGGCGATCTGATGACCGGGGATTCCGCAGTCCGGCTGCTTCCTTGGCCCGGCCCTGAGGGCAAGCCTTGCTATGTGCTGACTGACGGCAACGGAGGGTTCGTCTCTCGGGTCGCCGACCAGATCGAGTGTGTGCAGCTCGGTATGGGTGCCGAACTGCTCGGCCATGCCGAGGCATTGCTCGACGAGCCCCGGGCCGACAGCAGTGAGCTCCGTTTTCTCTCGTCCCGACTGGTTGAGGCGCTGCGGGACGCCTTGCGCGTCGCCGAGAGCCGTGGCGCTCGACTACCGAAGCATGCTTCTGTGCCGTCACCCGAAACCTGATGGCCCCAGGGGCGGCTCATCCGAGTCGCCCCTCACGAAGTCGGGACCCAGCAGGCCGGACCGCGAGGAGTCCCTATGGACGCCAAGACCTACGATCGTCTGCGCACCGTCGCCGACGAACTGCCCATCGAGCCCCCGGTCTGGGCCATCGAGATCGATGACGCGGGCATCACGTTGATGAGGAGTCTGGGTAAGCGCCACGAGCTCATCACCCTGCGGCTGCGTCGACAGTTGGACGCCCAGTTGCTCGCCACCCACCCTGGGGTGGTCGCTCACAGTGGGCCGGAGATCGAGTCGCCGGCCATACAGCGCATGCGGCGGCCCGACCTGCTTGTGCTCCCCGAGTCCGCCCTGGACGAGGGCGACGCCTACGTGGATCCGGCCGATGTGCTGATGGTGGCGGAGATCGTTTCGCGCTCGAATCCCGATAATGACTACGAGGACAAGGCTCGGGACTACCCGGCCATGGGGATCCCTGTCTACGTGATCATCGACCCCCGGAAGGGCACGGCTGCGGTTCTCATTGACCCCGGCCCCGGGCGGAGGGCATCCGGTACCGGTCCAGGCACGACTACGTCTTCGGCGACACGATGACCGCCGGAGCCTGGGTTATCGACACCGGACAGTTCCCGACCTACGAGAGTCCGTAGTACCGGAAGCAGGACAGGGCCCCTCCGCTAGGGGAGGGGCCCTGTCACTGCCAGCTACTTTGACAGATTCGCCGACGGCGCGATCGGCGTCGCCGCCATCGACTGCGGCGACGTCGCCGACGCGTACGCCGACGGTGCCGCCATCCCCGCCGTCGGGTCGAGCGCCGACGCCTCCTCCGTCGCCGGCGGCAGGCCGCCCACGATGCGGATGCCCGCCGCGTCGAAGGCCTGCTTGATGCGCCAGCGCAGTTCCCGCTCCACGCCCAGCGCCTTGCCCGGCATCGTCTTCGCCGAGACCCGGATCGTCATCGAGTCCAGCAGCACCTCGTTCAGGCCCAGCACCTCCACCGGGCCCCACAGCTGCTCGTTCCACGGCTCGGACTTCGCCAGGTCGTCCGCGACCTCGCCGATCACCGAGCGGACGTGGTCCAGGTTTTCCGAGGAGCGGACCATGACGTCGACCGTCGCCGTCGCCCAGCCCTGGCTGAGGTTGCCGATGCGCTTGATCTCGCCGTTGCGTACGTACCAGATCTCGCCGTTGTCGCCGCGCAGCTTCGTCACACGCAGGCCGACCTCGATCACCTCGCCGGAGGCGACGCCCGCGTCCACACTGTCGCCGACGCCGTACTGGTCCTCCATGATCATGAAGACGCCCGAGAGGAAGTCCGTCACGAGATTCCGCGCGCCGAAACCGATCGCGACTCCCGCGACACCCGCCGAGGCGAGCAGCGGGGCCAGGTCGATCTTGAAAGCGCCGAGGATCATCAGGCCCGCGGTGCCGAGAATCACAAAGGAAGAGACCGAGCGGAGTACGGATCCGATGGCCTCGGAGCGCTGCCGGCGTCTCTCGGCGTTGACCAGCAGACCGCCGAGGGCGGTGCCCTCCACGGCCTGGGCGGAGCGGTTCATCCGCTCTATCAGCTTGGTCAGGGCACGGCGGAGGAGCATGCGCAGCACCAGCGCGACCACCAGGATCAGCGCGATGCGCAGACTGGTGTTCAGCCAGGTGGACCAGTTCTCCTCCACCCAGCCCGCTGCGTCGCCGGCCTGCTTGGCGGCCTCGTCGAGCGAGACGGGCTCGGGTGACGGATCGGCGGCCAATAGGACGGACCAGGACACGGGGGGAACCTCCAGGCATTGCGGTAGCAGACCAACCACCCTAACGGGGCATCCGGTGTGTTCCGGTGCGCTGTTCGAGGGAGAGACGAGGCTCACCTGGGGATGAACCTGTCGAAGGCATGTCGAGGCACGTCGCGGCACGTCGAAGGCATGTGGTCGAAAACACCTCGAGCCCGTTACCTGCACGTGGTGGCGCTCGGACCTGGCATGAGGAGAGACTGAGAGCAGATCGTCCCGGCGCGAGCCACGCGCCGCCGGCGTACAAGGAGGCATCCACCGTGCCGCACGTCCTGGTCCTCAATGCGTCGTACGAGCCCCTCGGTGTCGTACCGCTCCGCCGCGCGCTCATCCTCGTCCTGGAGAACAAGGCTCTCTGCCTCGAGGAATCCGGCGCCTTCATGCACAGCGCGACCCGTGTCATCGCCGCCCCCAGCGTCGTACGTCTGAAACGGTTCGTACGGGTCCCCTACCGGGGGCCTGTTCCTCTCACCCGCAAAGCACTCTTCGCCCGCGACGGCGGGCGCTGTATGTACTGCGGTGGCGTCGCAACCAGCGTCGACCATGTCATTCCGCGCAGTCGCGGCGGACAGCACGTCTGGGACAACGTGGTGGCGGCCTGCCGCCGCTGCAATCACGTCAAGGCGGACCGGCATCTGCGGGAGCTGGGGTGGCGGCTGCGCCATCAGCCCGCCCCGCCGAGCGGGCTCGCGTGGCGCATCATCGGGACCGGGCATAGGGATCCGCGCTGGCTGCCATACCTGCAGCCGTACGGCGCGGACGACGCGATGGCCCGGATCGACGGCATTTCTGCCTAAGATCCGGGCCTTCGTCGTCCCTTGTCCGGGCTGTAACGGCTCGCTCACTCTGCGACGGCGTATGCCTCCACCGACCAGAGTGAGTAGCCGTACTGCGTTGCGCGCCCATCGCCCTGGACGCGGATGAAGCGGGTGTCGCGGCTGTCCATGCGGACCGCCTCGCGCCCGCCCCTGCCGTCGGTCACCGTCGCGGCCGTACGCCAGGTGCGGCCGTCCGCCGACGCCTGGACGCGGTACTTCGTCGCGTACGCGTCCTGCCAGTGCAGCACCACCTGGCCGACCCGGGCGGGCCGCTGCAGCTCCAGCTGCCACCAGGCGCCGTCCTCGGCGGGCGAGGACCAGCGGGTCTTCGGGTCGTCGTCGAGCGCCGAGGCCGCCGGGAAGTCGGCCGTCTCGTCGCCGGACGAGGAGGCGACGGAGCCCGCGGCGCGCGCGAGGTCGGGGCCCGCGGTGCGCGGATAGGCACGCACCGTGAGCGTGCGCTCCTGGCCCCCGAAGGACAGCGGCACCTGATACTCCCCGGCCGGCGTGCCTGCCGGGACGGTGACCTCGACCGGCACGGTCGTACGCAGTCCACGCGGCACCGTCGTCTCCTTCGGCACCGACACCTTGATGCCCGCGGGAGCCTTCGCGGTGAGCGCGCCGCGCACCTCGGCGGGGCGGCGCGGGGTCAGCCGGATGCCCGCCCGCTGCGGACCGCCGCCGATCTCGGCGTCCGTCTCGCCCTGTACGAGATCGAGGCCGGCCGGCGGCTCGTCGGCGAACCAGGGCACCACGGACCGTACGGCGACGGGCTCGTCCCCGTCGGACGCGACCCGCACCGCGTCCATCCGCAGGCCCTTGGCGTCGGCGTGGGTCCAGCCGCTTGCCGAGAGAGGGCCGAGCGTGCGCCAGCCCTCGCCCGGGACGTGCGCCTCAAGGCGGCCGGCGGAGCCCGAGCCTCCCCCGGAGCCCGAGCCTCCGCCGGGGGTCCCGCTCGCGCCCCTGCCCGGGGTCCCGCTCGCGGCCCCGGAGACCGCCGCCCGGCGCGTCGGCTCCGACATCACCGTCACCGCCGCCACCGGCCTCGCCCGGTCCAGCCACACCGTGTCGTCGCCCGCCGTGTCCTTGACGCGGTCCGCGCCCGTCCAGGCCGCCGACTCCTTCGCCGCCCGGTCCAGGAACGGGTTCAGCACGCCCTTGCCGACCGTCGCCCGGCTCGCCCCGAGCCTCTTGCGCAGCGGCTCCAGGTCCAGCGAGGCCCGCCAGCCCCTCTCGCCGTCGCCGCGGGCCTGCGCCTGCAGCATGTCGACGGACAGCTCGCCGGCCCGGCCGTACCGTGCCAACTGCTCGAGCCATGGCCGTACTTCGTCGCCCAGACGGCCGTCGGCGGGCCCCTTCAGCCGCTGCGGTGCCTCGCGCATCACGGTGAACGCGGCGCGCAGCGAGGCCGCGGCCCGGTCCCTGGCCGCCACGTCCGTCGTCGTACGCGACCACCAGAAGTCCTTCAGCAGCGGCTGCAGATAGCCGGACTCGGCGGGGCTGAGGATCGAGGAGGCGTGGTTGCCGGCCAGCGCGCGCAGCGCCTCACGGGTCGAGGCGTCACCGCCCGCGAGGTCGTTTATCGCGGCCTGCCAGGACTCCTGGGGGCGGTAGCTCCTCGGGTTCCAGGCGTAGTCGGCGGCCGTGAACAGCGGGATGCGGGAGGCGGACGCCTGCTCCATGGCGTTGGCGAGCAGGGCGGCCGAACCGCTCGCCACGGCGGGCTCGCGGCCCGTGTAGGGGCCGAGGAACATCCGGTCCTGTGCGTAGTCGTTGACCGGGTAGTTGTCCATGGTGACCAGCGGGTGCTTGAACACGTCCCGCGCACCCACCAGTTCGCGCCCGGTGATCGTGCGCGGCACCACGCCCACGCCCGTCCACGCCACCTGGACCCGGCTGTCCAGCTCGCTCGCGAGCGCCTGCCGGTAGTCGGTGGCGCCGTCCTGGTAGAACTCCGTCGGCATCAGCGACAGGGGCTCGGCCCCCGGATACCGGTCCGCCAGGTGCCGGGCCACCGCGCCCGCGACCCTGGCATGTGCCCTGGCCGCGGCCTCCGGGCCCGAGCCGAAGGCGTCCGCGTCCTTGTCGCAGTGCGACTCGCTGTAGCTGACGTCCTGGAACTGCAGCTGGAAGGCGCGCACCCCCAGCGCCCACATCGCGTCGATCTTGCGCGTCAGCGCCTTGACGTCGCCGTTCTTGGCCAGGCACATCTCCTGCGCGGGTGCGACGGCCCAGGCGAGCGTGACGTGGTTCTGCCGGGCACGCTCGGCGAGTTCGCGGAACTCGGCGCGCTGCGCGGCGGGGTACGGGTCGCGCCAGCGGGCCTGCCGGAAGGGGTCGTCGCCGGGCGCGTAGAGGTAGCGGTTCTGCTTGGTACGGCCCATGAAGTCCAGCTGCGACAGACGCTGTTGATGGCTCCAGGGCTGTCCGTAGAAACCCTCCGTCAGGCCGCGGACGGCCGTGCCCGGCCAGTCGCGTACGAGAACTCCAGCGACAACTCTGGCGACGGTCTTCTGGCCGGTCCGGGCGGCGGCGTTCCGGTCGGTGATCAGCTGGCGCAGCGTCTGGACGCCGTGGAACAGCCCGTCCTCGCCGACGCCGTCGAGCGCGACCGTGTCACGGCCCTCGACCTGGCCGACAGCGATCCGGTAGCCCCCGGAGGGCAGGTCGGCGCGTTCGGGCGCGCGCAGGGCGCGCAGCGCGTTCTGCGCGCCGGTGCCGCCGATGCGCAGGACGGGGCCGCGGCCGGGCAGTTCGGTGTGCACGGTCCGTACGCCGGACTCGCGCAGCAGCTCCTTCAGCCGCTCCACGGCGTACGGATCGGCGGTGCGGTCCGCGACGACGGTCACCTCGTCGCCGAGCGGCACGGCGGAGCCGGCCGCACGCATCGACTGCGGGCGCGGCCACACGGACGGCAGCGCGGCCTCGCCCTCGGGGTCCTTGGCGGTGCTGGGTAGGGAGACGGGGTCTTCGGGGGCCGCGACAGCGCCGTGCGCGCCGCCGAGCAGGCTGCCGATGACAGCGACCGCGACGGCTGTCGCGGTGCGCCTCCTGCGCGCGAGCCGCACGCCCGTCTCCCCTCGTTCTCCCCGTGCCGTTCCGGTCGGTTTCGAGCCCACCACCACCACACTGAGGGTGTCAATGCGCATGGCCGTTGTGCACCTTTTGCCTGAGGCGATGGGTGGTTTGCCGCAATGCGACTCAACTGCTTGGCGAGGAAGGGAATGTGGGGAACGGAATGTGATGCGGAACACGTTGACTGATCGTGTACGTCTGCCGTCGCGCCCGCTGGGTAGGGCGTCTGTGTCCCACTACCGTCAGCTTGGAGTGACCCCCATGGCCGCATCCGCACATCTGCTGCTCTCCGCCCTGTCCAAACAGGTCCCGGGCCCCGGCCCGCTGACCAGCGAACCCCCGCTCGCCGACGCCGCCCCGCTGACCAGCGAGCCGCCCCTCGCCGACACCGCTCCCCTCACCAGTGAGCCGACCGCGCCCGGCATGGCCGGCGGCACGGAGTCCCCAGGAGTCTGAATGGGCCTTGCCCGGCTCGCCGCGCTGCACGGAGTCGCCACCGCCTACGCGCCTTCGGAGGGCGTCACGGTCCCGGTCCCCGACGCCACGGTCGTCGCGGTCCTCGCCGCGTTGGGCGTCGACGCGTCGACGCCCGCGGCGTTACGCGACGCCTTGAACCACGCCGAGTCCGCGGCGTCGGCCCGCCTGCTGCCGCCGACGGTGGTGCTGTGGCGTGAGGGCGCCCAGGAGCTCCCACCTGTCCTGACGGCGCTCCCCGCGGGCACGAGTGTGCGGGTCGAGACGGAAGGGGGCGTGGCGGTCGAGTGGACCAGCCCGGGTCCGGCCGACGCTGCCCAGCAGGACGGGGCGGAGCCGAGCACCACGGCCGATGCGACGCCTCCCGTCGATGCGACGCCTCCGGCCGATGCGACGCCTCCCGTCGATGCGACGCCTCCGGCCGATGCGACGCCTCCCGTCGATGCGACGCCTCCGGCCGATGCGACGCCTCCCTTCGACGCGGCGACTCCCGCCGATGAGTCCCGCGTCTGGTCGCAACTGCCCCTCGGCGTGCACCAGTTGTCTGCCCGCGCCCACGCCCCCGACGAGCGCGTCGCACACTCCACCCTCATCGTCGCGCCCGCCCGTGTGCCGCAGCCCGACCGGCGTTCGTACGGCTTTCTCGTGCAGCTCTACTCCCTGCTCTCCGCCCGGTCCTGGGGCATGGGCGACCTCGGTGATCTGGCTGAGCTCGCCACCTGGTCGGGGCGGGCGCTCGGAGCCGGGTTTGTGCAGGTCAACCCGTTGCACGCGGCTGTGCCCGGGACGCCCACCGATCCCTCGCCGTACCGGCCGTCCTCACGGCGGTTCCCCGATCCCGTCCATCTGCGGATCGAGGACATCCCCGAGTACGCGTACGTCTGCGCCCGCGACCGGCAGCGGCTGGACGAGCTCCGTGACGAGGCCGCGCGGCTGCGTGAATCCGTGCTGGAGAAGGGCGCGTTGATCGACCGGGACGCCGTGTGGGCGCTGAAGCGCGCGGCCCTGGAGATCGTGCACGGTATCCCGCTCGGGCCCGGCCGCCGCGCCGCGTACTGCGACTTCCTGGCCGAGCAGGGCCAGGCCCTGGAGGACCACGCCACCTGGTGCGCCCTCGCAGAGGTGCACGGGCCCGAGTGGCACTCCTGGCCCGCCGCGCTGCAGGACCCGCGCTCGCCCGAGACCGCGCGGGCCCGGCGCGAGCTGATGGACCGGGTCGACTTCCACGGGCGGCTCGCCTGGCTCACCGACCAGCAGCTGGCCGCCGCCGGGCAGGCGGCGCGCGAGGCGGGCATGGGCGTCGGCATCGTCCATGACCTGGCCGTCGGCGTGCATCCCGGCGGCGCGGACGCCTGGGCGCAGCGGAAGGCATTCGCCGCCGGGATGTCGGTCGGCGCGCCCCCGGACGCCTTCAACGCACGCGGTCAGGACTGGGGCCTGCCCCCGTGGCGGCCCGATGTGCTGGCCGCGTCCGGTTACGCCCCGTACCGCGGACTGCTCCGCGGCCTCCTCCGGAACGCGGGCGCGCTGCGCATCGACCATGTCATGGGCCTGTTCCGCCTCTGGTGGGTCCCGGAGGGCACCCCGCCCACCGACGGCACGTATGTGCGGTACGACGCGGAGGCGATGCTCGCGGTCCTCGTTCTGGAGGCTCACCGCGCGGGCACGGCCGTCATAGGAGAGGACCTCGGCACGGTCGAACCGGGTGTGCGTGAGGCACTGACCCACAGGGGCGTTCTGGGCACCTCCGTGCTCTGGTTCGAGCGCGACTGGGCCGGCACGGGCCGCCCGCTGCCGCCCGAGCGCTGGCGCGAGGGCTGCGTGGCCACCGCGACCACGCACGATCTCCCGTCCACCGCGGCCCGCCTTACCGGCGAGCATGTGGCGCTGCGGCACCGCCTCGGTCTGCTCACCCGCCCCCTGGAGCAGGAGCGTACGCAGGACGCGGCGGATGTCGCCGAGTGGCTCCGCCTGCTCACCGGCCTCGGCCTGCTGCCCGAGGGCAGGGGCGACGAGGAGGGCCAGATCCGCGCGGCCTACCGCTTTCTGCTGCGTACGCCCGCCCGCATGGTCGGCGTCTGGCTGCCGGACGCGGTGGGCGACCGCCGACCGCAGAACCTCCCGGGCACCTGGGACCAGTACCCGAACTGGCGCCTGCCGGTCGCGGACGCCGAAGGCCACCCGGTCACCCTGGAGGAGCTGGCCGCCTCGCCCCGCCTGCACGAGCTGATGGGGGTCTTCGGGCCCCGTACGGCACCCCCGGACGCGCGGCCGGGATAGCCGTTCGCTACGTTGGCACCGTGGACAAGAAGAACGCTTTGCGCGCCGGCGCCGTCGCGGCCGGTACGACGCTGATGATGCTGCTCCTGTCGTCGCCCGCGCTCGCCGCTGCCCCCGGCGCCGACGACGGCTCGGACCCGGGCCCGGGTCTGAGCGTGATCGAGACGCTGGGCCTCTATGTCGCGGCGCCGCTGGTCCTCTTCCTGGTGATCGCGGGCCTGGTGATGGCTCTCGACAAGTCCAGGAAGCAGAGCTGACCGGCTCCGAGCTTCACCTGCTCCACTAGCTCCACCGGCTTTCCAAGGGCGCCTTGGGTGTGTACGCACCCCCAGGCGCCCTTGCCATGCCTGCTGCCCCTCGCTCCTCGACCTTTCAGTTTTGCTTCAAATAATCGTCGAACCTAAGGGTTCACTCGCCGCGACGCTGGCTCCACAAGCTCGCGTCCGCAGCAGTGAGACGACCACGGCGGGGAAGTTTCGGCAGGCTTCCGGCCTCGGGCTGCTGCTCGCCGTCGTCGCCATGGTCGTCCGGTCGGGGAGCTTCGTCACCCTACGAGCGTCTGACAGGTTGACGGCGGACGCCGCGTCACGCGTCCCGGGGCTCGACCGTCATCGGCATACGGTCCGGGTGCGCCACCGCCGAGGCCACCTCCCGAGGCGTGTGGCCCGGGACCGGGCGCAGTTGCCAGCGCGCCAGGATCGTCGCCAGCGCGATGGTCGCCTCCGTCCAGACGAACGCGTCCCCGATGCACTTACGGTTGCCCGCCCCGAACGGGATGTAGGCCTGCCGCGCGATGTCCGTCCGGCGCTCCGGCAGCCACCGGCCGGGGTCGAAGCGGTCGGCCTCGGCGTACAGGCTGGGGTCCCGGTGCAGCGCGTACAGACTGAACGCGACCTCGGTGCCGGCCGGGAAACTGAACCCGCCGAGCTCCACCGGCACGGTGGCCCGGCGCATCAGCATCGTGACCCCGTGGAGCCGGATCACCTCGTCGAGCACCCGCCGGACCGCTTCTAGGCGGGGGACGTCCTCGATGGCCACCGGCCGGTCGCCGACGACCTCCTTGATCTCGGCGACCAACTGCTCCTCGACCTCGGGATGGCGGGCCAGTTCGTGGAAGGTCCAGGAGAGCGTGGAGGCCGTGGTCTCGGCGCCGGCGAAGAGAATGGTGCTGAGCTCGTCCCTGACCTCCGTGTCGCTCAGCGACTCGCCGGTCTCGTCGTCCTGCGCGGCGAGCAGCACCGACAGCAGGTCGTTCCGGTCGGTCTTCCCGGACCGGCGGGTGATGGCGACCACCTCGTCGATGACCTCGCGCAGATTCGCCGCCGCGGCGTCGAAGTCGCGGTTGGCGCGGATCGGCAGCCTGTCCAGGAACTTGGGGGACGCCGCCCGTATCAGCATGTTCTTCAGCACGACAGGCAGGTTCCTGCGCACGGCCTCCACGGCCGGCAGCCCGATGTCCGTGGAGAACATCGTCGACGCCAGCGTCTCGATGGCGTACTCATCGAGATGCGCTGCGGGTGGAACATCGGCTGGATCAGCCTGCGGTGCACTTCACCGTTGGCCGTCGCCAGACCGTTTCCCGCGAGCGGCCGCAGACGGTCGAACAGCCGGCCCTTCTCGAAGCTGCGTGCCTGCTTGACGGTCACCTCATGGACCAGCTCGGCCGAGGTGACGACGTACATGGGCATCGTTCCGAGGTCGACCCGGACCAGATCGCCGCTGTCCCGCAGCGACTTGAGAAAGCCGAGCGGGTCGCGCCACAGCTTCAGGGCGTGCCCGAGAAGCGGTACTGCTCCGGGCGCGCGGGGAACCGACTGCAAAGCAGCCGCACCTGACACTGACACCGAAGAATCCATTGTTCTAGGCCGCGGTCTCTTGCACCGGCCGGCGCAGTGCGCGTGATGCGGTCTCGTCGGCCACGAGGCCGGGCACATGGTCGGGCACCAGGTCCCACCACCAGGACACGGCGGGGATGTCCAGCGGCTCTCGGCTGTCGTCGGTGGGCGTATCGCGGAACACCGAGGGGAAGTCGGCCGGATCGTCCGGCGTCGTGTACCGCACGGAGCTGATGCCCCAGTCCTGGGCGCCGCGTATGAAGCAGGCAAGGCTGTGCAGATACCGCCGCAGCTGCGGGCTGGCCTCCGGCTGCAGGTGTGCGCTCAGGCGCATGAAGAGAGTCATCACCCGGTCCCGCTGGGAGATCGCCGTGTCCAGCGCCTGGGCGGGGGTGAGGCCGTGCTGCTGCTCCAGCACCCGCAGAGCGTTGAGGTAGTAGCCCGACCCGTTGCGTTCCTTGTGGTACGAGAAGATGTCGTTGTCCCACGTGATGATGAAGGACGCCATCTCGGCCGTGGCACGCACGGCGGTGTGGTCACGCTCGTGCGGCTGGAGCTCGTAGCCGTGTCCCATCTCCAGCAGCGGCAGCACCACGGACGTCGCGCCGTCGTAGAGGCGCATCAGGGTGTAGTCGTTGAGGTCGGGCACGGTGTCCGCCCTGCGGTGGGCCGCCTCCCACACCACGGAGAAGAAGTACTCCCGCAACGCGTCCACCCAGCGCGCTGCCTGCCCCGCAGTGCCGTGGCGGCTGACCCGGAGCCGCAGGTCCCGCAGTCCTGCGGCCAGCGGGTCGTCGAGCAGCATGGGGACTTCCGGGTTCTGGGCGACGCGCAGCAGACGGTGGAGCAGGCCTGCCAAGTCGCCCGGCCGGTGGCCGAGTTCCCCCTCTTCGCAGTGTCCGTCGTCCACGCCGAAGAGCCACAGCACGAAGTCCGCGAGGAGAGAGACGACCTCCTCACTCCCTTCCGGCAGTATCCGGGCGGAGAACGTGCCGATGTCCTGCATCACGAGTCTGCCGCGCAACTCGTCGGACCCGATGCGAAACGTTTCGGCCCAGGCCGCGGTCTGCACGTCTATGTCCGCATGGCGCGGATGGATCGCCGGCGGAATGGGAGAGAAGATCGGTGGAACTATCAGCTCGGGCCCCACTGCGGCCTCCCTCTCGTTGGGGGGCGACGCGAACTCTGCTTTCACAGACGCCACTTGCACCCCATAGTGATCAACTATGGCGCATAGTAATGACTCCGAACGGATGGTCCAATAGGACAATCCCTAAGGTATGCGGCATTGCGGCACTGCTCATCGCCGTGACCGGAACAAGCGGCCTCCGCCAGGACGTACAGGCCGGACGCCACGGCGAAGCCGCAGGCGCCGCCGCCGGAGCAGTAACCGGAGCAGTAACCGGAACCGTGTCCGCAGCGGCCCGGGCATCGCCGACGCGCAGTCGACGCACAGTCGAGGGGCAGTCGACGGGCAGTCCAGGGCGCCTTTACGCCACCCGGCCCTCTCCGGTCCCGGGCGTGCTCACGACGCTTCCTGCGTCGTGGCAAGTCTCTGCAGATAGCGCATCAGCGTCATCAGTACGTCCCGGCTGGACGCGCGCTGCCGGGCGTCGCACATCACGATCGGCACCGCCTCGGGCAGATCCAGGGCGGCCCGCAGCTCATCCACCGGATGGCCGGGCGCGTCCGGGAAGGAGTTCACCGCCACCACGAACGGCACCCCGCGCTCCTCAAGGCGCCCGATGACGTCGAAGCTGACCTCAAGGCGGCGGGTGTCGACCAGTACCACCGCACCCAGCGCGCCCTCGAACAGACCGCGCCACAGGAACCAGAAGCGCTCCTGCCCGGGCGTGCCGAACAGATAGAGCACCAGCTCCTCGTTGACACTGATGCGGCCGAAGTCCATCGCGACCGTCGTCGACGTCTTGCCGCCGATGCCCGCCGTGTCGTCGACGCCGACCCCGGCCTGGGTCATCGTCTCCTCGGTGGTCAGTGGCCGTATCTCGCTGACCGAGCCGACCAGGGTCGTCTTGCCGACCCCGAAGCCGCCCACGATGACCACCTTGACGGCGGCGGTGGCGGTCGCCGGCAGCGCATCCTCGCTCCGCGGCCCGGCGGTGCGCGCCGGCTGCTCAGAGCCTTTGAAGTCCATCGATCACTGCCTCAATCAAAGCGCGGTCGGGAAGTCGGGCGGGTGGGACGGGCGCGCGGGCGACGACCCGGTTCTCGGCGAGCAGATCGCCGATCAGGACGGTGACGACGCTGAACGGGAGACCGGTGTACGCGGAGACCTCGGCGACGGACAGCGGCGCTTCGCAGAGCTCGATGATCGCCGCGTGCTCCGGCTGCATTCCGGGCTTCGGCCCGGACCTGGCCACGATCAGGGTGACCAGGTCCAGCGTGGCGGGGACGGACGAGCCGCTGCGGCCGCCCGTGATGACGTAGAGCCGCTCGGGACTGTCCTCCCAGTCCCCGCCGCCCGCGTCGCTCACCTCGGCTGTCCATCCTGACGCGGCGGGGTGCTGAGGTGCTCACCGATCCGCAGAACGAGGTCCCGCATCCGCTGGCCCATCAGCCCGGCGTCGACACCCTCGTCGGCGAGCACCGCGAGGAAGGCCCCGGAGCCCGCCGCCATCAGATAGAAGAAACCGCCGTCCATCTCGATCACGACCAGCCGCATCCGGCCGTCGCTGTGCGGGAGTTCGGAGGCGACCGCGCCGGCCAGGGACTGCAGCCCGGCACAGGCGGCCGCCAGCCGGTCGGCGGTGTCGGTGTCGGTTCCGTACTGGGCCATGCGCAGACCGTCGGCGGAGAGCACGACCACATGCCGGGTCTGCGGCACGCCCTCCGCGAGGTCCTTGAGCATCCAGTCCATGTTCGTCTGCTGCTGAGTCATGGCTGGTTGTTCTCTCTGTTCGTCTCGGGGGTCTCGCCGGTCACGCCGCTCTGGAAGGCGGCCAGCCACATGCCGGGCTGCACCGCGGATGGGGAATCCCGCCCGGACTCCGGCTCCGGCGCGGCAGCTGCGGCGAGGGCGGCCGGTGCCGCGACGGGCGTCTTGCGACGCCGCTGCGGCAGACCGTTCAAGGTCCGCTCGGTCACCACAGGGAGCTCCTCGTCCGCCGTCATGGGGCCGGTGGCCGGCCTGGGCGGCCGCTCGGCGGGAGCCTGCGGCAGGGTCGGGCGGGGACCGGAGGAGGCGCCGATGCCGTGCGCGAGACCGGTCGCCGAAGCGGCCGTGGTGATCAGCGCCTGCGGGACGACCAGGACGGCGCGCACACCGCCGTACGCGGAGGAGCGCAGCGAGACCTGGAAGCCGTACGCCTGCGACAGCCGGCCGACCACGGCGAGGCCGAGGCGCGGCGTCTCGCCCAGGTCGTTGACATCGATGCCCTGCTGGGCCTGGCGGAGCATGCGCTCGGCCCGCTTGCGGGCCTCCTCGCTCATGCTGACGCCGCCGTCCTCGATCTCGACGGCGATGCCCGACTGCACGTCGACGGCGGTCAGATGGACTTTGGTCTGCGGCGGCGAGTAGCGGGTGGCGTTGTCGAGCAGCTCGGCGAGTGCGTGGATCAGCGGCTCGACGGCGGTGCCGAAGACGGCGACCTCGGTGACCGAGTGCAGCTCAACCCGCTGGTAGTCGATGATCCGGGACATGGCGCCGCGCATCACGCTGTAGAGCGGTACGGCCTTGCTCCACTGGCGGCCGGGCCGCGCACCGCCGAGCACGGCGATCGAGTCGGCGAGCCGGCCGATGAGCGCGGTGCCGTGGTCGATCCGGAGCAGATCGCCGAAGACGTCCGGGGACCGGCCGTGCCGGTCCTCCATCTCACGCAGTTCCTGGGCCTGTTGGTGGACGATGGCTTGAACCCGGCGGGCGATGTTGACGAAGGCGCGCTGTGCGGATTCGCGCAGGTCCTCCTCGGCGACGACGGCGTTGAGCACCGAGTGCAGCACCGCCTCGTGCTCGGCCGGCGCGTCGAGCGAGTCGAGTACGTCCTCCGGGAACTCGCCCTTGCGCAGCCGCTCCACCACCTGCGGCAGCAGTTCGTCGGCGAGATGCCTGGCCTCGGCCTGCTGCCGCGCCACCGCCGCATCCCGCTCCGCGAGTCTGCCCCGCAGCTCCTGGACCAGCCTGCCCCGGCGCGCCGCTTCGGCACAGGCGACCGCCACCATGACGACCGCCACGGCACCGATCCAGAGCACGGGGGTGCGGGCCGACTCGGAGACCAGTGCGGCAGCCGCCGCAGTGGCCGCGCCAGTTACGGCGACGGGCAGCAGCCACACGGAGGAGGCCGCAGGCCGCGGACTTCCGGTCGACGTTTCCTGTCGAACCATCAGCACCCTCAAACCATCGAACGGAGATCACATGACGACGGTCGGGAGCATATCCGGGTAGTGCGAAGGGGTTTGACGGCGGGTCACCAAAATTGGCGCGTTGTTTTCGCCCACGCGAGGGCGCCCCGAGCCGCTGTGGCCCGGGGCGCCCTCGCGCGAGGTCGTTACGCAGCGGCCGCGTCAGCCGCCTGCGCCTTCAGCGCACGCTCGACGCCCGAGCGCGACTCCGAGATCAGCCGCCGCAGCGCCGCGTTCGGCTCGGCCGATGCCAGCCATGCGTCCGTCGCGTCCAGCGTGGCCTGCGAGACCTGGAGCGAGGGGTAGAGCCCGACCGCGATCTGCTGCGCGATCTCATGGCTGCGGGACTCCCACACGTCCTTGACCGCCGCGAAGAACTTATCGGTGTACGGGGCGAGCAGCTCGCGCTGGTCGGTCTGGACGAAGCCCGCGATGACCGCCTCCTGCATGGCGTTCGGCAGCTTGTCGGACTCGACGACCGATGCCCAGGCCTCCTCCTTCGCCTCCGCCGTCGGCCGGGCCGCGCGCGCCGTCGCCGCGTGGCGCTCGCCCGCCGCCGTCTTGTCCCGCTCGTACTCTGCCGCGATCTCGTCCTCGTCGAGCTGGCCGACCGCCGCAAGACGCTCCACGAACGTCCACCGCAGCTCGGTGTCCACGGCCAGACCCTCGATCGACTCCGTGCCGTCGAGCAGCGCCTGCAGCAGGTCCAGCTGCTGCGGCGTCCGCGCGGTCGCGGCGAACGCCCGTGCCCACGCCAGCTGGTGGTCGCTGCCCGGCTCCGCCGCGCGCAGATGCGCCAGCGTCGCGTCCGTCCACTGCGTCAGCCCCGTCTCGCGCCACTCCGGCGCCGCGTACAGGTCGATCGCCAGCTTCACCTGGCGTTGCAGCGACTGCACGACGCCGATGTCCGACTCCTTGCCGATGCCGGAGAGGACCAGGGACAGATAGTCCCGCGTCGCCAGCTCGCCGTCGCGGGTCATGTCCCAGGCGGAGGCCCAGCACAGGGCACGCGGCAGCGACTCGGTGAAGTCGCCGAGGTGCTCGGTGACGACCCGCAGCGACTCCTCGTCGAGGCGGACCTTCGCGTACGACAGGTCGTCGTCATTGAGCAGGATCACCGCGGGGCGGCGGGTGTTCTGCGGGAACGGCACATCGGTGTGCTCGCCGTCCACGTCCAGCTCGATCCGGCTCGTACGGACCAGCTTGCCGTTCTCGTCGAGGTCGTAGCAGCCGATCGCGATCCGGTGCGGGCGCAGCGTCGGCTCACCCTTGGCGCCGGCGGGCAGGGCGGGGGCCTCCTGGCGTACGGAGAACGAGGTGACGTACCCGTCCTCGGAGACCTCGATCTCCGGGCGCAGGATGTTGATGCCGGCCGTCTCCAGCCACGCCTTCGACCAGGTTTTCAGATCACGGCCGGAGGTCTCCTCCAGCGCGCCCAGCAGGTCGGACAGCCGGGTGTTGCCGAAGGCGTGTGCCTTGAAGTACGCCTGCACACCGCGGAAGAACTCGTCCTGTCCGACATACGCGACGAGCTGCTTCAGCACCGACGCGCCCTTGGCGTAGGTGATGCCGTCGAAGTTGACCAGGACGTCGTCCAGGTCACGGATGTCGGCCATGATCGGGTGGGTGGACGGCAGCTGGTCCTGCCGGTAGGCCCAGGTCTTCATCTGGTTCGCGAAAGTGGTCCAGGAGTGCGGCCATTTCGAGTCCGGGTGGTACGCCTGGCAGGCGATCGAGGTGTAGGTGGCGAACGACTCGTTCAGCCACAGGTCGTTCCACCACTCCATGGTGACCAGGTCGCCGAACCACATGTGCGCAAGCTCGTGCAGGATCGTCTCGGCGCGCGTCTCGTACGCCGCGTCCGTCACCTTCGAGCGGAAGACGTACTGGTCGCGGATGGTCACCGCGCCCGCGTTCTCCATCGCGCCCGCGTTGAACTCCGGCACGAAGAGCTGGTCGTACTTGGCGAAGGGGTAGTCGTAGTCGAACTTCTCCTGGAACCACTCGAAGCCCTGCCGGGTGACCTCGAAGATCGCGTCCGAGTCCAGGAACTCGGCGAGCGAGGGCCGGCAGTAGACGCCGAGCGGGACGCTCTGCCCGTCCTTCTCGTACGAGCTGTGCACGCTGTGGTACGGACCGACGATCAGCGCGGTGATGTACGTGGAGATCCGCGGCGTCGGCTCGAAGTGCCAGACGTTGTCCTTGGGCTCCGGGGTGGGGGAGTTCGAGATGACCGTCCAGCCCTCGGGGGCCTTCACGGTGAACTGGAAGGTCGCCTTGAGGTCCGGCTGCTCGAAGGAGGCGAAGACACGGCGCGCGTCCGGCACCTCGAACTGCGTGTAGAGGTAGGCCTGCTGGTCCACCGGGTCGACAAAACGGTGCAGACCCTCACCGGTGTTGGTGTACGCGCAGTCCGCGACGACCTTCAGCTCGTTCAGGCCCGCGAGCAGATGCGGCAGCGCGATCCGCGAGTCCCTGAAGACGGCGGCGACGTCCAGTGCCTTGCCGTTCAGCACGACTTGGTGCACGGCCGGGGCGACCAGGTCGATGAAGCTCTGCGCGCCGTCCTCTGCGGAGTCGAAGCGCACGGTGGTCACGGACCGGTAGGTCCCGCCCTCTTGTGCCCCGCTCAGGTCGAGGTCGATCTCGTACGAGTCGACAGTCAGCAGACTCGCCCGCTGCTGCGCCTCTTCGCGGGTCAGATTCGTGCCAGGCACGCTGTCATCTCCTCGGTTCGTGACGTTTGCGGCCATCCTTCCATGGGGCGCGGGTCCGTCGCCTGCCCTATTTGCCTGCCCTGATCGAAGGGGCGGAAGCAGCACGAGGGCGGGGCACCCGATGGGTGCCCCGCCCTCGCCGGTGTCCGCAGGCGTCAGCCCTTGAGCTCCTCGGCGACGAGCTCCGCGATCTGCACGGCGTTCAGCGCCGCGCCCTTGCGGAGGTTGTCGTTGGACAGGAAGAGCGCGAGGCCGTTCTCGACGGTCTCGTCCACGCGGATACGGCCGACGTACGAGGCGTCCTTGCCGGCCGCCTGCAGCGGCGTCGGGATCTCGGAGAGCTCGACGCCCGGGGCGTCCTTCAGCAGCTCATAGGCGCGCTCGACGCTGATGGGCCGCTCGAAGCGGGCGTTGACCTGCAGCGAGTGGCCGGAGAAGACCGGGACGCGGACACAGGTGCCGGAGACCTTGAGCTCCGGAATCTCCAGGATCTTGCGGGACTCGTTGCGGAGCTTCTGCTCCTCGTCGGTCTCGAAGGAGCCGTCGTCGACGAGATTGCCCGCCAGCGGCACGACATTGAAGGCGATGGGGCGCCTGTAGACGCCGGGCTCGGGGAACTCGACGGCCTCGCCGTCGTGCGTCAGCTCGCTCGCGCGGCCGGCGACCTCCTTGACCTGCCCGTCCAGCTCGGCCACACCGGCCAGCCCGGAGCCGGACACGGCCTGGTAGGTGGTGGCCACCAGCGCGGTGAGAACCGCCTCGGCGTGCAGGGGCCGCAGAACCGGCATCGCGGCCATCGTGGTGCAGTTCGGGTTGGCGATGATGCCCTTGGGGCGGTCCTTGATCGCGTGCGGGTTGACCTCGGAGACGACCAGCGGCACCTCGGGGTCGCGGCGCCAGGCCGAGGAGTTGTCGATCACGACGGCGCCCTGTCCGGCGACCTTCTCGGCGAGCGCCTTGGAGGTCGCGCCGCCGGCCGAGAAGAGCACGATGTCCAGGCCGGAGTAGTCGGCGGTGGAGGCGTCCTCGATGGTGATCTCCTGGCCGTCCCAGTGCAGGGTGGAGCCCGCGGACCGGGCCGAGGCGAACAGTCGCAGCTCGTCGACCGGGAACTTCCGCTCGGTGAGGATCTTGCGCATGACTCCGCCGACCTGACCGGTGGCTCCGACGATTCCGACCCTCACGGACGACTCCTTCGTACTGATTTGTGCTGATCTGCTGGCCTGGGTGCTGCTCCATGATGCGTATGTCCCCGGCCGACTTGTCCAATCCATTGTCCGATGGCCGGGACGTGTGACGCAGGACATGCCGGCGGGGCGGGTGCTCCGAAGAGCGCCCGCCCCGCCGTCGTACAGATCAATCCGCTACGGGAGTGCTACGGCGTGACCTTCTCGATCACTACGCTGCCGGCGCCCGCGACCGTGCCGCGACCGTTCAGCAGCTGCACCTCGCCGAAGAACTGCCGTCCCTCGGGAGCCGCGCCACCGACCAGAACCTCGGCGCTGACCTGCGCCGACGCCCCGTTGGCGAGCTTGACGGGCTTCGTCGAGTCGACCTTGACCGAGCCGAGCGACGCCGCGAAGAACACATCGCGGTAGTTGTACTCGGTGGTCCCGGCCGGGACGGAGTAACCGTCGACCACGATGGTGTAGGTGCCGGCGGCCGGCTTGAGCAGACTCACCGCCTCCTCGGAGTCGCCGTCCGCCGCCTGGCCGACCAGCACGTTGTTCAGGTAGACCGACAGGTCCAGGTCCGCGCCGTTGTCGGAGACCCCGCCGATGGCGACGTCGAGACGCTCGACGCCCTCACCGATGGTGACCGTCGACTCCTGCGACTCACCGTGCTTGATCGACGGGCGGGTGACCTTCGCCGAGCCCAGCGAACCGCCGGCGAGCTTGCCGTCGATCGCGGCGAAGCCGTTGGTGACCTTCCACTCGACGGGGGCCGGCGTGCCGACCTTCGCCTCGGGGAGCGTCTTGACGGCCGGGTCGAAGGAGGCGCCCAGCAGGCTGACGTCCAGCTTGTACGGGTTCTCGAGCAGCGGAGACGTACGCCGCGACTCGACCTCGATCTCCCAGACACCGGGCGTCGGCTCGGCATACGAGCGCAAGTCCGGGCGGCAGGTGTTCGCCGGATTGTTGTAGTTCGGGTAGCAGAAGATCGTCGAGCTGTCGTCGACCGGGACGCCGTAGGGGTGGATGCCGATGAACCGCGTCTGGCTGTCCTTGGCGAGCCCGCCGAGCGCGACCTCGAGGTTCTTCGCGCCCTCCGGCACCGTGACGAAGTACGACTTGTGGCTGTTGCGGTCCACCGAGCCGGACGCCGAGAAGGTGTACGAGGGCTTCGCCAGCTCCTTGGAGACGACCACGGTGGCGAGGATCTGCTTGTCCACACCCTCGGTGCGCTCGTCGTCCGCCTCCAGGATCGCGCTGTGCACCCCGGCCGAGCCGGGCTTCGCCTCGACCTTGACGGTGACCGGCTTGTTCAGCGGCAGCGAGACCGCGCCGGAGCCCGGCAGGTCGAAGGTGCCGTCGTTGTACTTCCAGTCCAGCTCGTGCCGTACGGGACGGTCCGGGCCGGTCGTACGCGTGATGGTGACGTCGTACGTCTTCTTCTGGCCGGCCTTGAGACCGCCCTCGCGGTCGTACAGACCGGTGCCGAAGCCCGGGGTCTTCAGCGCGAAGTCGATCGCGGTGTCGACCGGTGCCTTGACGCTGTACTCGTGGGCGGTGGCGCCGTCCTCGATGGCATCCCAGGCGTCCACGATGTTGATCAGGCCGGAGCCCTGCTCATGTGCCTGCACTCCGGCGATACGGTGCGCGGTGCTGGTCAGCGCCGTGCGCAGCTTCGCCGGGGTCAGCTCGATGTTCCGCTGCTTGGCGGCCGACAGGAGCAGCGCGCTCGCGCCCGCGGCCTGCGGCGAGGACATCGACGTGCCCTGCAGCATGGAGTAGCCGGCCGGGAGCTGGTAGCCCGCCTCCTTGACCGGGCCGCCGGGGGCCCAGGTCTGGGTGGTGTTGATCGACGCGCCGGGCGCGGTGATGGTCGGCGTGAAGCCGCCGTCCTCGCGCGGGCCGCGGGAGGAGAACGGCAGAAGGTTGTACTTCTTCCGCACCTCGGAGCCGTAGTTGGCGGCCCAGGTCTCCTTGGAGATGGAGGCGCCGACCGAGATGACCTTGTCGGCTACGGCCGGGTCACCGAGGGTGTTGGTGCCGGGGCCCTCGTTGCCGGCCGAGATGACCAGCTGGACGCCGTAGGTGTCGATGAGCCGGGTGTAGAGCTCGGCGCGGGCGTTGTTGCCGTCGTTCAGCGGGGGCAGACCGCCGATGGACATGTTGACGATGTCCACGCCGCGGTTGATGACCAGGTCGGCCATGCCTTCGGTGAGCGCGATGTTGGTGCAGCCGCCGCTCCAGGTGCAGGCGCGCGAGGAGACCAGCTTGGCGCCGGGCGCCGCACCGTTCATCCTGCCGCCGAAGAGGCTGTTGGCGGCGGTGATGCCGGCGACGTGCGTGCCGTGCGAGCCCTCGATGACGCCGATGTTGACGTAGTCGGCCTTGGCGCCCGCGGCGTTGTAGACGACGTCCTTGCGGACCTCGATGACGAACGGGATGCGTTCGACGACCTCGGTGGCCGGGTTGTCGGTGCCGAAGTAGCCGATCTGGAAGCCGTTCTTGTACGGCTTCATCACGGTGTCGTTGGAGAAGTCCGCGTCGTTGTTGAGGTCGACGCGGGCGGTCCTGGTGCCCGCGTCGTACAGCACGCCCCAGACGTCGGTGGTGTCGCCGTCCCGGTTGAGGTCACCGGCCATGTCGCCGCCCTTGGTGGCGGCCTCGGCGAAGAGGTTGAACTTGTACGCGCCCGCCGGGGCGGAGTACGTACGGCCGCCGGCGGTGAACGTCGGGCCGCTCACATCGAGCGACATCCGGCGCCAGGTGCCGTCGCCGTCCGCCACCGGGTCGGTCGCGGTGACCCAGTCGACGATCTTGCGCTCGCCGGTGGTGGTCTTCTGCAGTGCCGGGTGGCCGACGTCGACGCCCGAGTCGAGGATGCCGATGGTCACACCGCGGCCGTCGGCCTTGGGGTGCTCCTTGACGAAGTCCACCGCGCCGGTCTCGAAGGACGGGTTGTACGGGTTCTTCGCCGGGGTGTTCTTCCCGGGCGCCGGGTACTGCGCGGCCTGGGCGCCGGCCGTGCCCGCGCCCTTGGCGGTGTCGCCCGCCGGGGTGGGGTCGTCCAGCTTGATCTCGTGCTTGAGATCGATGCCGTGGACGCTGGAGAGCTTGGCGGCCGCCTTGAGCGCGGCCTCCGCCCGGCCGGTGGGGAGGGTGGCCCGTACATAGCCGAGCTGGTCGTACGTCTTGCCGACCACGGCTCCCTCGACGGCGTCGAGCTGGCCCGCGACCTGCTCGGTCGCACCGGGGGCGGTGGCGACCATGACGGTGACGCTCTTCGCGCCCTTGGCCTCGGCCTCGGCGAGCAGTTCGGCGTCGGCCGAACCGAGCTTGTCGGACGAGGACTTGGCGGCCTTGACGCCGGCGGTGGTGCCGGGGTCGTCGGCGGGCGCGTCGGAGAAGGCCGGTACGGCGCCCGCGGCGACCAGCGCGGCCACCATCGATGCGGCGGCCGCAATACGGGCCACGCGTCTGTGACCTGGTACGGAGCGCCCTGATATGGGGCTCTGGGATTCGGGGGTCATCAGCATCCCTGTTTTGTGAAAGAGAGGGTCCGGAATTCGGTGCCGGATGACCGCTCAGCCTTTCGTAAGTGACAGGGGTTTGTGGAGAGTTGCCGGAGGCGGGATGTGGTCATGGCGGACATCCGCCATCGCGGGCGATGTGCCATGAGGGGCAAAGGGGAAATTCAGGCTTCGCGGCTGCGGGCGTAGTGCCGGGACGCCTTCGCGCGGTTGCCGCACAGCGCCATGGAGCACCAGCGGCGGGTGCCGTTCCGCGACGTGTCGAAGAAGTGCAGGATGCACGCCTCGTGCGCGCAGGCGCGGATGCGGTCTGGCGTGGTGCGCAGTAGATCGAGATGGCCGCGGGCGGCGATCCAGCCCGGGCCCCAGGACGGGTCCGCGAACTCCGCCTCTTCGCCGGGGCCTTCGGTGGTGAGAGTGGCGCGGATGCGCCCATGGTCGAGCACGGCGTCGACGCGGGCGGCCGCGGTGGCGTCGCCGGGGCTGTCGACGAGGACGGCGAGCGCCTCGCGGGCGGTCAGTGTCCGCTCCAGGGTGGCCGCGTCGGCGGTGAACCGGTCGGCGAGGCCGTTGGCCGTCAGCCAGATGTGCAGACCATCGATGCCGGTCAGCAGATCCTGGCGTACGCCGTCCTGCATCCAGCGGGTGTTGAGCAGGTCGAGGGAGACCGGCTCGCCGGTGAGCGGCCGCGGGTCGGACAGGGCGGGCATCCCTTGGCTCCTCTCGTAGCTAACCCCTGAAGGTTACGTGACCGGTTGCACACCTTGATTCTAACCTCTAAGCTCAAATTAAGTGGTTAGTGGATATCGACCTTCCGAGAGGTGTGCCATGACGGCGACCAGCACTCTGCGTACCGGCCATATCGGCCTCAATGTCACTGACCTCGACCGGTCACTCCCCTTCTACGGAGACGTCCTCGGCTTCGACGTCCTCGGCCAGGGCAAGGAGGAGGGCCGCCGCTTCGCCTTCCTCGGCCGGGACGGGCAACTCGTCCTCACGCTCTGGCAGCAGGCGGACGGGGCGTATGCCCCTGGTCTCGCCGGGCTGCACCATCTCGCCTTCGAGACCGAATCCATCGAGCAGGTCCGCGCCGCCGAGGCGCGTCTGAAGACCCTCGGCGTCGACTTCGCCTACGAGGGCGTGGTCGCCCACGGCGAGGGCGCGGCCTCCGGCGGGATCTTCTTCCACGACCCCGACGGCACCCGGCTGGAGATCTACGCCCCCTCCGGCGCCGAGGGCGCTCCTGCGCCGACCGCCGAGGCGCCCACCTGCGGTTTCTTCTGAGAGGGCTGATCCCCTGTGGACCCGGACCTGGACCCGGACCTGGACATGAAGCAGGACCCGGAGCCGTACCACCGCGGCTCACTCGCCGTGCAGAGCCGCGTCGGCGTACGCGACCAGGCCGCGCACGTCGGCCGCTCCATCGGCCAGGGCATCAAGCCGGTCGCCGCTGCCTTCCTCGGGCTCCAGCCCATGCTGGTGCTCGGCGCGGCGGACGCGGCGGGCCGGACATGGGCCTCGCTGCTCACCGGCGCGCCGGGTTTCGTCCGGGCCACGGGGGCGCACTCCGTCTCGGTCGCCGGCGGCGTGCACCAGAGCGACCCGCTCGCCGGCGCCCTCGCCGCGGGCCCGCTGCCCGTCGGCACGATCGCACTCGACCCGCGCACCCGCCGCCGGATGCGGATGGGCGGCACGGTCCGCCCGTCCGCCCGCGGGCTCGCGATCGAGGCCGAGCGGATCTTCGCGAACTGCCCGAAGTATCTGCAGAAGCGGGAACTGTACGCACCCGATGGTGGCGGTGACAGCACCGGTGGCGTGCGGCGCGGCGGGCGACTCACCCCCGACCAGGAGGAGTTCGTCCGCGCCGCCGACACGTTCTTCATCGCCACCGGCACGCCGGAGGGCGTCGACGCCAGCCATCGCGGCGGCAACCCCGGCTTCGTACAGGTCACTTCGCCCACCACGCTCAGCTGGCAGGACTATCCGGGCAATGCGATGTTCCTGACGCTGGGCAACCTCGAGACCGACCCGCGCGCCGGACTGCTCTTCCTCGACTGGAGCAGCGGCACCACGCTTCAGCTCACCGGTACCGCGCGCACCGACTACTCCGACAGCGGCCGTACCGTCCGGTTCACCGTCGAGCAGTTCGTCGAGACCGAGGGGGCCAGCCCGCTTCGCTGGTCCGCGCCCGAGTACTCGCCCGCCAACCCGCCCCTCGAACAGGGCGCTTGAACGTGCGTCTACCCTCACCGCATGAACAAGCAGTTGCGGAACGGTGAGTTGAGGGTTGCGGCCTACGCCGTGTGCGTACGGGAGGAAGAGATCCTGCTCGCCCGCTGGGTGGCCCGCGACGGCGTCAAGAAGTGGACGCTGCCCGGCGGCGGAATGGACCACGGGGAGGACCCTCTCGACACGGTCGTCCGCGAGGTCGAGGAGGAGACCGGCTACACGGCCGAGATGACCGAGCTGCTCGGCCTCGACTCCATCCGCCGCCGGTATCCGCGCAAACTCGGTGCGTTCGCCGACTTCCAGGGGCTGCGCATCGTGTACGAGGGCCGGATCACCGGAGGCGAGCTGCGCCATGAGACGAACGGGTCCACGGACCTGGCCGCCTGGCACCCGCTGGCCGCGGTGACCGGACTGGAGCGGGTCGAACTCGTCGACATCGGGCTGGAGTTGTGGCGCTCCAGGCCCCCGGTGGGCCGGATCGCCGGAAACGGCCGATAGCCGCTCAACCCTTCTGCCCCGGGCAACGCCGCACGCTCCCCCCGAGTCCTGTCAGCCGACCTCAGCCGTAGAGCAGTCGGAGACAGGAGACTGGCATGTCAGTGCGTATGGTCCGGACGGCGTTGACGGGAGCGGTGGCGATGGCGGCCGTGGCCACTGCCGCCCTCGTGACCCCCGCCGCGGCGGACAGCCGGACGGGCGAGCCCCGTCACGGCAGCCACCGCAGCACCCAGCAGGCGATCGAGGCCGCCGTGCGCGACGGAGTGCCCGGAGTCGTCGCCCAGGCGCACGACCGCGACGGCACCTGGAACGGCACGGCCGGCGTCGCGAACCTGCGGACCGGGCGCGAGCGCCTGCCGCAGGACCGCTACCGCGTCGGGTCCATCACCAAGACCTTCGTCGCCACGGTCGTGCTCCAGCTGGAGGCCGAAGGCAGACTGAGCCTGGACGACACCGTGGACCGCTGGCTCCCCGGCCTGGTGCGCGGCCACGGCCACGACGGACGACGGATCACCCTGAGGCAGCTCCTCAACCACACCAGCGGGATCTACAACTACACCGACGACCAGGGCTTCCTGGAGAAGGTCTTCGGCGACGGCTTCTTCCAGCACCGCTACGACACATGGAGCCCGCGGCAGCTCGTAGGGCTCGCGACGGAGCACGAACCCTACTTCGCGCCCGGCACGGGCTGGCACTACTCCAACACCAACTACATCCTTGCCGGGATGATCGTAGAGAAGGTGACGGGACGTTCGTACGCATCCGAGATCGAGCGCCGGATCCTGCGCCCGCTCTCGCTGCGCGCCACCTCCGTGCCCGGGACCGACGCCCGGATGCCACGCCCCAGCGGCCGGGCCTACTCGAAACTGTCCGAGGACCCGAAGGCGAAGGTCCACGATGTGACCGAACTGAACCCGTCGGCCGCCTGGTCGGCCGGCGAGATGATCTCCGACTCCGCCGATCTGCAACGCTTCTACCGGGCGCTGCTGAAGGGGAAGTTGCTACCGCGGAAGCAGCTGCGGGAGATGACCAGCACCGTCCCGGTGCACCCGCAGGAACCGGACATCCGCTACGGCCTCGGCCTGATGCAGGTCAAGACGGGCTGCGGCACGGACGTCTGGGGCCACGGGGGCGGCATCCACGGTTCCTCGTCAGAGGCGCTCACCACGCGGGACGCGAGCCACTCACTCGCGCTGAACTTCAACGGCGACTGGTCGGGGGACAGTTGGGCGATCGTGGAGGCGGAGTTCTGCGGCTGACGCGGCTGACGCGGCCGATGCGGCTGACCGCTCAGCGCGGGAGCACCATCACATAGGCGGCGGGATCGCGGTCCGGCGCCGCCATCAGGGCCGTGCGGACCACGGTCGCCTGCTGCTCCGGCGACTCCCGCAGTCTCCTCGGCGTGAGGTGTACGACGGTGATGCCGAGCCGCTCCAGCTGCTCGCGCTTGCGGACGTACTCCGACCAGAGGGCGTCCCCGTCGTTGCGCGGCGCACGGGTGTCCAGCTCGACGGCGACGGCCTGCTCGGGCCAGTAGGCGTCGACGCTTCCGAGGTGCGGGCCGCCGGGGAGGCGCAGGTCGACGTTCCACAGGGGGTTGGGGAGCCCGTGCGTACGCACCAGGTCGTACAGCCGTTGCTCGGCGATGGTCCGCGCCTCGGCGAGCAGCGAGTCGACGGCGTCCGCGACATGAGGGAGGGACAGCAGCCGCGCGCGGCTCAACTCCTTGAGTACGGCGGCGGCTTCGCAGTGCCTGCCGCTGACCGCCTCGGTGAGCAGCCGGCGTACGGCACCGGCGTCGGCGAGCTGCGCGACGGCGTCCGCGAGGGCGCGGGGCACGGGCGCGACGGGCACGCCGGTGATCTCTTCCGGTCTCGGCAGCGTGTGCGTCCGTACGAGCCGGGCACACCCGGTCGACCGCAGCCGCCGGGTTCGGGGCACGAGTACGTCGATCCGGTCGAGGGAGAGGAGCGGCGGGGCGGAGGAGAACCGGTGCAGGGCGAGGGCGGCGAGTCCGGTGACCATGGCTTCGCCGTAGGGGGGCGCGGCGGGCGCCCCCTGGGGCTCGCCCTGGGCGGGAAGGGCCGGCCGCCCCGCGTAGAGGAGGGCGCCGTGCAGCCGCTCCTCACTGGTGGGCGGCCCGGGGTGCAGAAGGTACACACCGGGCAGCAGCGACTGCCAGGGCCCGCCCGGCAGGCACTGCGAGGTGATGCGGGCGGTGGAGATCCCGTGCGCACGCAGCTGGGCTGCGGTCAGTACGCGGCGCTGCACCTCGGAGAGGTGGCTGAGGGGGAGGGGGGAGAGCGGGGTGTTGTGGTTCATGCGACGGGGATGCCCGCGGGGGACCGGGTGGCTAACCGCTGTTACAAGCCCGTCGACAATTCGGGACAAGCTCGCCCTAAAGTACGGACGTTCGACTGCCGATCAGCCGCGCCGACGATCAGGGTGCGGGGAGTTCCTTTCCCCGCCCCGCCCCTTCCCGTAACTGGGGCTCCGCCCCGGACCCCGCGCCTCGAACTCCCCCAGACTTCGTCCGGGGGGACCCCCACGGGGCTGGTTTTCGGGGCTCCGCCCCGGACCCCGCTCCTCAAACGCCGGAGGGGCTGCAAATGCAGCCGCACCCGCACCCGGCCCCGGTGACCCCTACACGCCCGCACCCCCATCGCACGCCTGGGCCCGCAGCGCCCGTGCCAGGTCGTCCCTTGCCTCCAGTACCAGCCGCCGCAGCGCCGGCGGCGCGTCCGCGTGGGACGCCAGCCACTCGTCCGTCGCGGCCAGCGTCGACTCGTCGTCCTGGAGGCTCGGGAACAGGCCCTTCACCACGTCCATGCCGATCTGGATCGACCGCTCCGCCCACACCCGCTCGATCGCGTCGAAGTACTTCGACACGTACGGCGCGAGCAACTCCCGCTGCCCCGGCTGCACAAAGCCCGAAATCGTCGCCTCCACCAGCGCGTTGGACAGTGAGTCCGACTCGACGACCTGCGCCCACGCCTGAGCCTTCACCGCCGCCGACGGCCGCGCCGCCAGGCAGCGGACCTGGTGGCGCTTGCCCGACGCCGTGTCGTCGCGGGCCAGTTCCGCCTCGATGACGGACTCGTCCGCGACCCCGTGCGCGGCCAGCGGCAGCAGGTACGCCCAGCGCAGCTCCTGGTCCACCTCAAGGCCGTCGATCTTCGCGGTACCTTCCAACAGCCCCTGCAGCAGCTGCAGATCCGCCGCCGACGTCGCCGTCGCCGCGAAGAACCGCGCCCACGTCAGCTGGTGCTGGCTCCCCGGCTCGGCCAGCCGCAGCTCACGCAGCGCACCCTCCGCCAGCAGCCGTCCGCCCTCCTCGCGCCACGCGGGCGCGGCGTAGTGCTCCAGCGCGGAACGCGCCCACGCGTGCAGCATCTGCAGCACCCCGATGTCCGACTCGCGCCCCGCGAACCGCAGCACCAGGTCGATGAAGTCCCGCGCCGGCATCAGCGCGTCCCGCGTCAGATTCCACAGCGCCGACCAGCACAGCGCCCGCGGCAGCGGGTCCGTGATGTCGCCAAGGTGCGCGCGCAGCGTCGCCAGCGAGCTCTCGTCGAAGCGGATCTTGCAGTACGTCAGATCCTCGTCGTTGACCAGGATCAGCTCCGGCTTCTCCGCCCCGGTCAGCCCCTCCACGACCGTCCGCGGCCCGGCGACGTCCACCTCGGCCCGCGCGTACCGCACCAGATCCGTGTCCTGGCGCCGGTACAGGCCCACCGCCACCCGGTGCGGCCGCAGCTCCGGATGGGAGGCGGCGGCCTCCTGGACGACCGCGAGCTCCGTGATCCGGTCACCTGCGTCATACGTGACCACCGGAGTCAGGGAGTTGACCCCCGCCGTCTCCAGCCAGGACCGCGACCACGCCGCCATGTCCCGCCCGGACGTCTCCTCCAGCACCGCCAGCAGATCGCCAAGACGCGTGTTCCCGTACGCATGGCGCTTGAAGTAGCGCTGCGCGCCCTCCAGGAACGCGTCCTGCCCGACGTACGCCACGAGCTGCTTCAGCACACTCGCCCCCTTCGCGTACGTGATCCCGTCGAAGTTGAGCTTCGCGTCCTCCAGGTCACGGATGTCGGCCGTGATCGGATGGGTCGAGGGCAGCTGGTCCGCGCGGTACGCCCACGACTTGCGGTTGTTGGCGAAGGTGATCCAGCCGTTGGTGAACCGCGTCGCCCCCACCATCGAGAACGAGCCCATGAAGTCGGCGAAGGACTCCTTCAGCCACAGGTCGTCCCACCACACCATGGTGACCAGATCGCCGAACCACATGTGCGCCATCTCGTGCAGGATGACGTTCGCCCGGCGCTCGTACGACGCCTGCGTCACCTTCCCCCGGAAGATGAACTCCTCGCGGAAGGTCACACACCCCGGGTTCTCCATCGCGCCGATGTTGTACTCGGGCACGAACGCCTGGTCGTACTTCCCGAAGGGGTACGGGTAGTCGAAGTGGTCGTGGAAGAAGTCCAGCCCCTGCTTCGTCACCAGGAAGATGTCGTCCGCGTCGAAATGCCTGGCGAGCCCCTTGCGGCACATCGCCCCCAGCGGGATCTTCAGCGTCGAACCGTCGTCGAACGTCCGCGTGTAGACATCGGTCTCGTAGTGGTACGGACCGGCCACGACCGCCGTGATGTACGTGGAGATCGGCTTCGTCTCCGCGAACCGCCACACCCCGTCCTCGCCCATCGCACCCTCGCCGTTGCTCCAGACACTCCAGCCCGCGGGCGCGGTCACCTCGAAGCGGAACGGCGCCTTGAGGTCCGGCTGTTCAAAGTTGACGAAGACCCGGCGCGCGTCGGCCGGCTCGTACTGCGTGTAGAGGTAGACCTCGCCGTCCTCCGGGTCGACGAAGCGGTGCAGCCCCTCACCCGTACGGCTGTACGCGCACTGTGCGTCCACGACCAGCACGTTCTCCGCGGCCAGGCCGTCCAGCGCGATCCGCGAGCCGTCGAAGACGGCGGCCGGGTCCAGCGTCTCGCCGTTCAGCGTCACGGCCGTCACCGCCGGGGCCAGCAGATCCGCGAAGGTCGGGGTGCCCGGCGCCGCGCAGCGGAAGCGGATCGTCGTCACCGAACGGAAGGTGCGCGGCCCGGCGCCCTGTGGGGCCTCCCCGACCGCGGAACGCAGATCGAGGGCCACCTCGTACCCGTCGACGGATACCAGCTCGGCCCGCCTACGGGCCTCGTCGCGGGACAGATTCTCACCGGGCACGGGCACTCCTTTGTGTCTCGTTCGAACAGGACCGATCCTCCCATGTGCACCTGGCACGCGATATCCGGGAATCGGCCGGTCACCGGTGGGCGTTGCCCGTTCGAGGCACACGCGACGTTCCCCACGAGGAGAGACATGTCCGAGAACGGCAAGCCCGGCAAGACCCCCGTCGACTTCTGGTTCGACCCCCTGTGCCCGTGGGCCTGGATGACCTCCCGCTGGATGCTCGAGGTGGAGAAGGTCCGCGACGTCGAGGTCCGCTGGCATGTGATGAGCCTCGCCGTGCTGAACGAGCCCAAGCTGGACGAGCTCCCGGAGCAGTACCGCGAGGGCATGAAGCAGGCGTGGGGCCCGGTCCGGGTCGTGATCGCCGCGCAGCAGAAGCACGGCGACGAGGTCCTCGGCGAGCTCTACACCGCGCTCGGCACCCGCTTCCACAACCGCGGCGAGGGCGCGACCCGCGAGGCGATCGCGGCGGCGCTGGACGAGGTCGGCCTGCCGGCCGAGCTGATCGAGTACGCCGACTCCGACGCGTACGACACGGAGCTACGCGCCTCCCACAAGGAGGGCATCGACAAGGTCGGCCAGGACGTCGGCACCCCGGTCATCGCGGTCCCTGGCTCGGACGGGCAGCAGATCGCCTTCTTCGGCCCGGTGGTCACACCGGCCCCGAAGGGCGAGGAGGCGGCGAAGCTGTGGGACGGGACGCTGATGGTGGCGTCCATCCCGGGCTTCTACGAGATCAAGCGGACCCGCACTCAGGGCCCCATTTTCGACTGACCCGACCCGACCCGACCCGACCCGACCCGGGTGCGGGCCGAGGGGCGCGCATGGAAGGACCCCCGCGAGTCACGTCCCCGCGGGGGTCTTTCGCTACTCCGCCTGCAAGTGAAGGTTGAGAAGACGATCACGAGCAGGACGCTCACAGGGTGCTACCGGTGCTACCGGTGCTACGGGGCTACGGCACGAGCAGAAGGTTGTGCGCGCGCTGCTTGGCGGACGCGTAACGCTTCGCCACGTCCTGCCAGTTGACGACCTTCCACATCGCCTCGATGAAGTCCACCTTCTGGTTCTTGTACTGCAGATAGAAGGCGTGCTCCCAGGCGTCGAAGACCAGGATCGGGACCGAGCCCTGTCCGACGTTGCCCTGGTGGTCGTAGATCTGCTCGACGATCAGACGGCCGCTGACCGGCTCGTAGGCGAGAACGCCCCAGCCCGAGCCCTGCGTGGTGGCGGAGGCCTTCGTCAGCTGCGACTTGAACTTGGCGAAGGAGCCGAAGGACTCGGCGATCGCGTCCGCGAGCTCGCCGACGCCGTCCTTCTCCAGCGGTTCGCCGCCGCCGTCGCCCGTCATGTTGTGCCAGTAGATCGAGTGCAGGATGTGGCCGGAGAGATGGAACGCGAGGTTCTTCTCCAGGCCGTTGATCGCGCCCCAGGCTGCCTTGTCTCGCGCCTCCTCGAGCTGCTCGAGGGTGTCGTTGGCGCCCTTGACGTAGGCGGCGTGGTGCTTGTCGTGGTGGAGCTCGATGATCTGCGGGTTGATGACCGGTTCGAGCGCCGCGTAGTCATAGGGGAGTTCAGGAAGTGTGTAAGTGGCCATGTCTGTCCGGTCCCTCCGGCTGCTTATTGCACATCATATGCAAGTGCACGCTAGCAGCAGGAGGGTCGGGTCGTGATCAGGCACTGGTCCTAGGACCTCGGGTCGCTCCCGGCCTCGTTTCTGGCGATCACCGCGAGGTCCGGGAAGTCCGTGACGACCGCGTCCACACCGAGGCCGTAGTGCAGGGCGTACTCGGCGAAGGCGTCACCGAACTCGCTCGGGTCGGTGCCGCGCCGCAGCGCGGCCGGCAGGAACTGGTTCTCCGCGCGGAAGGTGTACGCGCCGACCTTCAACCCTGCCGCGTGCGCGTCCGCCAGCAGCGGGGACGGCGGAACCACCGAAGACTTGTCCGGGCCGATCCAGTCCGCGTACTCGGCGATCTCCCGCAGCCCGGCCGGGGTCATCATCTGCGCGTACGTCGTGGTGTGGCCGTACGGGCCGCCGGACGTGCCCAGCGCCTGCCAGAGCGGGAGGCGCAGCCGCGCGTCGGCGATGCGCAGCAGGCTGGAGGGCTCGAAGGACTGGACGACGCACTCGCGGGCGTCGAGGCGGCCTTGACGCACGACGCGTACGAGCTCCGGCTCCAGCGGGAGGCCGATGGAGCGGAAGTACGTCGGGTGCTTGGTCTCCGGAAAGACGGCGATCCGGCGGCCGTGCTGCCGGGAGAGCCTACGGGCCAGGTCGACGACCTCCTGGAAGGTCATGATCTGCTGGGTGCCGTCGAAGACGGTGTTGCGGTTACGGACCAGCGGCAGCCGCTCCACGGCCCGCAGGGTCTTCAGCTCGGCGAGCGTGAAGTCCTCGGTGAACCAGCCGGTCACCGCGCGCCCGTCGACTGTCTTCGTGGTGCGGCGCTCCGCGAACTCCGGATGCTTCGCGACGTCCGTCGTCTGCGAGATCTCGTTCTCGTGCCGGACGACCAGCACATGGTCCTTGGTGGGGACGAGGTCCGGCTCGATCCAGTCGGCGCCGGCCTGGACGGCGAAGGTGTACGAGGCCGCGGTGTGCTCGGGCCGCCAGCCGGCCGAACCACGGTGGCCGATCACCAACGGCCGTGCGAAGTCGGGCTGTTGACGGACCTGGGCCGCCGCGGCGGGCAAGGCGGACACGGTGGTCGCGGCGGTCGCCGCGCCGGCCGCGAGAAGGATCGAGCGGCGTCTCGGCAGTGCGGGCATGCGGGTCTCCCTCGTCGGTTCCCGGTCGTGGGGGGCGCTGTGCACCACGCTCCCGACGACGGGTTGCGGCAGAGGGGACTCAGGGTGTCAGGGACATGTCCTGCGTGCGCGTCCGGTGGGGTGTCCGCAATCTCCCCCGGACGAAGTCTGGGGGAGATTGCGGACAAAACGGCTGCCGGACGGCCCCGACTACCCCTTGCCGACCTCCGCGTCGACCACCTCGGGCTCCGCCTCCCCCTTCGCCGCCGCCGCGACCTGGCGGATGTACCCCACGACGGCCAACGCCAGCACCAGCCCACCCGTGTAGTACAGCTGCGTACGCGTATCCGCCTCCCGCGCCATCAGCACGAACACCGCCGCCATGCCCGCCAGCGCCACCCACGTCAGCGCCGGGTACAGCCACATCTTCACGACCAGCTTCTCCGGCGCCTCGCGCTCCAGCTTGCGGCGGAGCACCAGTTGGGAGACGGCGATGAAGATCCAGACGACCAGGATCACCGCGCCGATCATGTTGAGCAACCACATGAAGACGTCGTTGGGCCGCCAGTAGCTGAGCAGCACGCAGGCGAAGCCGAAGACGGAGGACACCAGCACGGCGATGCGCGGGACGCCGCCGGAGACCTTGCCCAGCGCCTTCGGGCCCTGGCCGCGGGCCACCAGCGAGCAAGCCATGCGGGAGGCGCCGTAGACGTTGGCGTTCATCGCCGAGAGCAGGGCGACCAGCACGACCACGTTCATGATCTGGCCGGCGGCGGGGATTCCCAGGTGGTCGAGGGTCGCGACGTACGGGCCCTTCTCGACGACCTTCGGGTCGCCCCACGGTACGAGGGTCACGATGACCGCCATCGAGCCGATGTAGAAGAGCGCGATACGCCACATCGCCGTACGCACGGCCTTGGCGACACCCTGGACCGGCTGCTCGGACTCGGCCGCCGCGATGGTGACTGTCTCCAGGCCGCCGTATGCGAAGACGGAGGCGAGCAGACCGACGACGAGGCCCTCGGAGCCGTTGGGCATGAAGCCGCCGTCGCCCGTGAGGTTGGCGGTGCCGGGGGCGTCGGTGCCCGGCAGGATGCCGAGGATCGCCAGTACGCCGATGCCCAGGAAGAGGGCTATCGCGCCGACCTTGAGGGCGGCGAACCAGAACTCGAACTCGCCGAAGTTCTTCACAGCCGCCAGGTTGGTGCCGCAGAACACCAGCATGAACAGGGCGACCCACGCCCACTCCGGTGTGCCGGGCAGCCAGCCAGCCATGATCTTGGCGGCGCCGATGCCTTCGAGGCCGACGGCCACACAGAGCAGGAACCAGAACGCCCAGCCCGCGGTGAAGCCGGCCCAGGGGCCGATCGCCCGCTCGGCGTGCACGGAGAAGGAGCCGGATGCCGGGTTGGCCGCCGACATCTCGCCGAGCATGCGCATCACGAGCATGACGAGCAGGCCCGAAATCGCATAGGCGATGACGATCGAGGGTCCGGCAGCGGCGATGCCCGCGCCGGATCCGACGAAGAGTCCGGCGCCGATGACGCCGCCGAGAGCGATCATCGAAAGATGGCGTTGCTTGAGTCCGTGCGAGAGCGGCGTGTCGACCGGCTGGTCGACGGGCGCGGGCGCGGAAGTCCGAGACATGGGCGTGCCCTGTTCAGTAGCTGAGAGAGGGAGTGAGAACAGTCTGGGCACGCGTCCGGTTACAGGGAGCGGATGTCCGCTATACGGGCACGATGCTCACACAAGGTGAACACTCACACACTTCGCGCCGGTACCTCTCTCACCCGGATGGTTTGGTGGGACCCCACAGTCTCCCCAAGTTCGGCCCCGCTGCGAAAAACGGGCCGACTCGGCTCCGACCTCAGTGACGAGCGTCACGCCAACTCGTGCATGACGGGCCACCTTTGTGTGAACCCGACCAAGCAGCAGAGTCGGCCTTTGTCGCCGGCTGACGGTGATCGAGCGATTCCCGGTCGGCTACCGTCGGCCTGTCCTTACCTGCCCTCACCTTTCGCGGAGTCCCGATGAGCACTGCTTCCGTCATCTCACGCCCGGGAGCGGTCCTCGCCGACCTGCTGCCTGCATCTCGTACGAAGGACATCGCGCTGGTCGTCGGGGGCGCCGCGCTCACCGGCATAGCGGCCCAGATCGCCGTCCCGGTCCCCGGCTCCCCGGTCCCCGTCTCCGGCCAGACCTTCGCGGCCCTCCTCGTCGGCACCACGCTCGGCGCCCGCCGCGGATTCCTCTCCCTCGCGCTCTACGCGGTCGTCGGCATGGCGGGCATGCCCTGGTTCGCCCAGGGCGCTTCGGGCTATGCGATGCCGTCCTTCGGCTACATCCTCGGCATGGTGCTCGCCGCCACGGCCGTCGGCGCCCTCGCGCGCCGCGGCGCCGACCGCTCCATGCTGCGCACGGCGGGCGCGATGGCGGCCGGCTCCGTGATCATCTACGCGGTCGGTGTCCCGTACCTGGCGCTGGCCACCGGCATGACGCTGTCGCAGGCCGTCGCCGCCGGTCTGACGCCCTTTCTGATCGGTGACGCGCTGAAGGCGGCACTGGCGATGGGCGCGTTGCCCACGGCGTGGAAGCTCATCGACCGGCGGGGCTGACAAACGCCGTGTTGAGGACTGGGGCCCGCGACCGACGACGGTCGCGGGCCCTACCTGCTTACCGTTCGCTCCGGGTCGTCCACCAGATCCCCGTGCCGCCGATCACGAGGAGCGCGAGTGCGGCCAGTCCGAGCGGCAGGGTGCCGTCCGGCGTACCGGTGCGCGGCAGTTCGGCGGCCGGTGGTTTCTGCGGCCCGAAGGGCACATTCTCGGTGCCGAGCAGCAGGGGAGTGTCGGGGGCGTTGGGCGTCGGCTGCGATGCGCCGAAGGGGACGGGGCCCTGCTGCCAGATCAGCTTCTCGCTGGTGCCGACAGTGACCGGGAGGCAGATCTTGCCGGTCTTCTGCAGATCGAACGTCGCGGCGACCTGATACGAACGGTCCTTGCCGGCGGCGAGGTTGTCGATGACGCAGGCGAAGCCGCTGTTGGAGCCCTGGGGGAGGCGCGCCTCGGGGATGGGCATGCAGCCCTCGACGCCGGTGATCCGCATGCCGTCGAACCCGACGACGGAGAGGGTGATGGGTCCGCTGTCCTTGCTCCCGCTGTTCTTGACCTTCGCTGTCACGGTGGTCTGCTCGCTCTTGTTCTTGACGGTGATCTTCACCGGCAGCTCGGTGGTGATCTTCACGTCCGCGGGTGCGGCGGGCCCGGGGGAGCCCCCCTTGCTGCTCCCGGGCGTGGGGTCGTCGGCGGCGTGCGCGCTGACCGGAAGAGTCAGTACGACCGCCGCAATGAACGCGATGAATGCCCCCGAGGATTTTCCTGACCTTTTCAATACCTGCATTTCCCAGCCCCCTTGATGCACATCGGACAGTGCGTACAAGAAGGGTTCCACAAGATTGCGGCGAACTATGCTGTCATGGGGGAAAGTTCATGCTTCTGTCCTGGTCGCAGCAGGGTCTGACGGGGAGGAAGGGAATGCCGGGTATCCCAGGGCTATTGGTGGCGGGGCGTTACCGGCTGGACGAAAGCATTGGGCAGGGGGGAATGGGGCGGGTGTGGCGGGCGGCCGATGTAATTCTTGACCGGCCGGTCGCGGTCAAAGAGATGCGGATGGACGACGCGGACGCGGAGGACACCCGTATCCGCCGCGAACGCACCCTGCGCGAGGCGCGTGCGACCGCGCGTATCGACCACCCCAATGTGGTGCGGGTCTACGACGTGGTCGAGGAGAGCGACCGGCTGTGGATCGTGATGGAGCTCGTCGAATCCCGGTCCCTGGAACGCCTGTTGGTGGAGGACGGCCCGGTGTCCTCGCGCGAGGCCGCGCGCATCGGTCTCGGTGTGGTGGCGGCGCTGCGCGAGGTCCACGCGGTGGGAGTGCTGCACCGTGACATCAAGCCCGGCAACATCCTGCTGGGCCGGTCCGGCCGGGTGGTCCTGACGGACTTCGGCATCGCCGCGATCCAGGACGCGAAGGCGCTGACGGTGGTGGGGATGCTGGTGGGCTCCCCGG
This sequence comes from Streptomyces sp. NPDC002868, assembly GCF_055563295.1. Classification (NCBI taxonomy): domain Bacteria; kingdom Bacillati; phylum Actinomycetota; class Actinomycetes; order Kitasatosporales; family Streptomycetaceae; genus Streptomyces; species Streptomyces sp. NPDC002868. The sequence continues at coordinate 39,701 of NZ_JBVHDR010000015.1, forward strand.
ACTACATGGCCCCGGAACGGGTGGGCGGCCGCCCGCAGGGCCCTGCGTCGGACCTGTGGTCGCTGGGCGCCACCCTGTGCGCGGCGGTGGCGGGCCAGTCCCCTTTCGCCCGCCCGACGACGCTGGCGACGCTCCACGCGGTGCTGTACGAGGAGCCCGAACTCCCGCCGGACGCGGGCCCGTTGAGCCCGGTGCTGGCGTCGCTGCTGGTGAAGGACCCGGAGGCCCGCCCGACGCTGGACGCGCTGGAGACGATGCTGACGAGGGCGACTTCGGCGTACGTCCCCACACTCCTCGTCCCGCCCCCACCGCCGCCCTTGGAGCCCGTGCCCGCGGAGCCTGAGCAGGAGCCCGCGCCTGTTCCTGTTCCTGTTCCTGTTCCACAGCCTGCTCCTACCGGCGCGGACCCCGCCCCGGCGCCCGCACCTCCGGCGGACGGCCCGACACCCGGGCCCGCGCCCGCTGCGGACCGGTCGCCCTCCGGGGCACCCGCGACCAGGCCGGGGCCCGCTCCCAAAGATGCGGACCCGCCCGCGTCCGCGGAGGGTGAGGCAGAGCCCGCCGCGGGGCTCGCGCCGCCGGTGCCCGCGCCTGCGCGCCCGGAGGGCCGCGCAGGCTGGGGGCCCGGAGGCATGCCTCCGGTTCAGGGAAGGGGCGGGGTGGGGGAACAAACTCCCCGCACCGAGCCCGGCGCAACCCAGGGGCCCGAAGCCCGGCCCCCCAAGCGCACCCCCATCCCCAGCCGCGCCCTCATTGCCACCGCCACCGCCGCCCTCGCCGCCGTCACCCTCGTCCTCGTCCTCACATCCCAGGGCCAGGACCCGCACCCCGGCACCCGCCTCGAAGCCACGTCGCCGCCCCCCACCGTGGCCGGCACCTCCCAGGCACCCCCCACCACCCCACCCCCCACCACCCCACCCCCCGGCACCCGCAGCGAGACCGGCTTCGCCTGGGCGCCCCCCAAGGCCTGGACCCGCAGTGCGAAAAGCCCCTCCAACGTCCACTACCACTCGCCGGACGGGACACAAGAAATCGCCGCCTCGTACGCACTCGCACGAGGCGGCGATCTCCTCACCCAATGGCAGCAGTTCGAACGCGACAGCCACGACGCCCCCGGCTACCGCAAGCTCCGCCTGGAACGCACCACCTTCCGCGGCAACCCCGCGATCATCTGGGAGTACGTCTTCACCCAGGACGGCGCACCCTGGCGCGCCAGCCAGCTCGGCTTCACCGCCGGCGGCAAGTCGTACCAGCTCAACATCTGGTACGACGCCGCCGTCCGGCGCACCGCGCTGACCACCTACGACCGGGTGACCGAGTCCTTCACACCGCTCTGATCCAGCTCGATGTCCGCGCCGCGGCGCCCGAACTTCGAACGGCCGACCGCGATCGCGATCACCACCGCCGCCACCAGCAGAGACAGCAGCACCTGATCCCGTGCGTCGCCCCCGTCGTAGACCATGTAGCCCAGCACGAACAGGATCATCGCGATGGTCAGCCAGGTCAGATACGGGAAGAGCCACATCCGCACGACGAGCTTCTCCGGCGTCTCGCGCTGGATGATCCCGCGCATCCGCAGCTGGGTGACGCAGATGACCAGCCACACGAACAGCGCGACCGCGCCGGACGAGTTCAGCAGGAACGCGAAGACGGTGTCCGGCCACTTGTAGTTGAAGAAGACGGCGAGGAAGCCGAAGATCACGGACCCGAGAATGGCCGCCTGCGGCACGCCACGCGAGTTCGTACGGGCGAAGGACTTCGGAGCATCGCCACGCTGCCCGAGCGAGAACGCCATCCGGGAGGCGGTGTAGAGCCCGGAGTTGAGGCACGACAGCACTGCAGTCAGCACGATCACGTTCATGATCTGGCCGGCGTGCGCGATGCCGATCGAGTCGAGGGCGGCGACGTACGAGCCCTTGTCGAGGATCGACTTGTCGTTCCACGGCAGCAGCGTCAGCACCACGAAGATGGAGCCCAGGTAGAAGACGCCGATCCGCCAGATCACGCTGTTCGTCGCCTTGGTGACCGCGCGCTGCGGGTCCTCGGACTCACCGGCGGCCAGGGTCACGATCTCGCTGCCCATGAAGGAGAAGACGACCATCAGCACACCGGTCAGGATCGCGCCCGCGCCGTTCGGCAGGAATCCGCCGGCGTCGGTGAGGTGCGCGAAGCCCGCACCGGGGTTGTCCGAGCCGGGCAGCACCCCGAAGACCGCGAGCACACCGATCAGTACGAACGCGCTGATCGCGACGACCTTGATGCCCGCGAACCAGAACTCGAACTCTCCGTACGACGACACCGACGCGAGGTTCGTCGCCGTCAGCACGACCATCACGATCAGCGCCCAGCCCCACTGCGGGACCGCCGGCATCCAGCTTTCGAGGATCTTCGCTCCGGCCGTCGCCTCGACGGCCAGCACCACGACCCAGAAGAACCAGTACAGCCAGCCGATCGAGAACCCGGCCCAGCGGCCGAGCGCCCGGTCCGCGTAGGCGGAGAAGGAGCCGGAGGTCGGATTTGCGGCGGCCATCTCACCGAGCATCCGCATCACGAAGACGACCAGCGCGCCCACGAGTGCGTATGACAGAAGGATGGCCGGGCCTGCCGCGGCGATACCGGAACTGGAGCCGACGAACAGGCCCGCGCCGATCACGCCGCCGATGGCGATCATGGACAGATGGCGGTTCTTGAGACCGGCCTGGAGACCGTCGGAGGGCTGCGGATTCCCGGGTGTTTCGGGCTTTCCGCCTTCCTTCGTGAGGGTCTGCTGCGAGGTCATGGACGATTCCTTAGGTTCGAGAGCACTCGGGTTACGAGCCCCCGCATTCAAACCTGCGACACCTGATGACGGAAGACCCGTCTCCGTATCGTTAGGTCGATGCGGTAACCGGAAGGCCCGCGACCGCTGACAGGTCCGGACCCCGCTGGCCGCTACCCAGCCCCGCGCGTGCCACACTTTGACCATGCGCGTGTACCTCGGCTCCGACCATGCCGGCTTCGAACTCAAGAACCACCTCGTCGAGTGGCTCACGGCCCATGGCCACGAGCCCGTCGACTGCGGCCCCCACATCTACGACGCCCAGGACGACTACCCGCCGTTCTGCCTGCGTGCCGCCGAGAAGACGGCCGCGGACCCGGACAGCCTCGGCATCGTGATCGGCGGCTCCGGCAACGGCGAGCAGATCGCCGCGAACAAGGTCAAGGGCGTGCGTGCCGCACTCGCTTGGAGCGAGCAGACGGCCGCACTCGGCCGTGAGCACAACCACGCCAACGTCGTCGCCATCGGCGGCCGGATGCACACGCTGGAGGAGTCGACGAAGTTCGTCGAGATCTTCCTCACAACGCCGTACTCGGGTGAGGAGCGTCACACCCGGCGCATCGAGATGCTCACGGCGTACGAGACGACCGGCGAGCTCCCCCCGATCCCCGCGCACCACCCGCAGCAGGGCTGAGCGTGCCCGAGGGTCACACGATCCACCGACTGGCCGCCGACCAATTCGAGAGGTTCGGCGGCCGGCCTGTGCGGGCGACCAGCCCGCAGGGGAAGTTCTCCGACAGTGCGGCGCTGCTCGACGGCCAGGCCATGGAGAGCACCGAGGCGCACGGCAAGCACCTCTTCCTCGGCTTCGGCCCGCTCGGCTGGGTCCATATCCACCTGGGCCTCTTCGGCAAGGTGAACTTCGGCGACGCGCCCGCGCCCCCGCCGACCGACACGGTCCGGCTGCGGCTGGCCTGCCCCACCGCGTACGTCGATCTGCGCGGCCCCACCGCCTGCGCGCTGATCACCGACGGCGAGAAGCAGGCGATACACGACCGCCTCGGCCCCGACCCGCTGCGCGCGGACGACGATCCTGACGGGGCCTGGGCCCGCGTCTCCCGCTCCCGTACCACCATCGCCGCGCTGCTGATGGACCAGAAGGTCATCGCGGGCGTCGGCAATGTCTACCGCGCCGAGGTCCTCTTCCGGCACGGCATCGACCCCTACCGCGCGGGCAAGGACCTCCGCCGCGCCGAGTGGACCGCGATCTGGACGGACCTCGTGGAGCTGATGCGCGAGGGGGTACGCAACAACCGCATCGACACCGTCCGGCCCGAGCACACCCCCGAGGCGATGGGGCGTCCGCCGCGCGTCGACGACCACGGCGGCGAGGTCTATGTCTACCGCCGGGCGCAACTGCCCTGCCATGTCTGCGGCGGCGAGATCCGCACCGCCGGTCTCGCCGCGCGCAATCTTTTCTGGTGCGCGTCCTGCCAGCAGGGTTAGTTCCCCACCCGCCCCTTCCCGTGACTGGGGGCTGCGCCCCCAGACCCCCGTACGCCCTTCGGGCGTTGTCCTCAATCTCCCCCCGGACTTCGTCCGGGGGGACCCCCAACGGGCTTGATTTCAAGCCCGTTCGGCGATTGAGGACCGGGGTCCGGGGCAGAGCCTCGAGAACAAGCCTCGTCGGCGATTGAGGCGCGGGGTCCGGGCGGAGCTCCGAGGGTCCGGTCAGAAGCCGTGCGGCAGCCAGGGCGCGACATCGCTGATGAAGGCCGACGATGCCTCGGCCAGCGCCCCCTGCCGCAGCTCCCGCACCCGGCCCGCGCCCGCCAGCGCCGCCAGCGACACCCCGCCCAGGTAGGCCGAGCCCAACTCCCGTACGGACAGCGCCAGATCGGCGTCGTCCTCGGTCCGCTTGCAGGACGCGCCCTTGCCGTCGCCGGTCAGCCGCCAACGTCCGCCGTTCCAGGGACAGAAGGCGTCATCGACGTCGAAGACCACATCCACCGGCGTCCGGTACGTACGCGCCTCAAGCGCTGCGCCCAGATCCACCAGCCGTACGAACAGCCCGTCCCGCACCCGCATTTCGAGCCGCCGCACATCGTTGACGAGATGCAGCAGCGGATCGTCCACGGGCCGGTTGCGAGCCACCACCTTCACCGTCAGGTCGATGTCGAAGAGGAAGCGCCACAGCACGGCGTACGTCACGGGGTCGAGTGCCTCGATGTGCCGCAGCGTGATGGTGCCGCTCGGCCCGCGGGGCTCCCACTCCGGCTTGTTGTGGTAGCGGACGAAGCCGACGATCTCGCCCTGCCGCTCGGCGACCACACACTGCATCGGCGACGCGCCGTCCCGCTCTCCCGGCAGGTCGAGCAGCGGCAGCCGCTCCCAGCCGGGCTTGCGGGCGAGCATGCCCGGCCGTGAGCCGATGCTGCGTACGTACACCGCCTCGCACTCCGCGGCGACATCCGCGACTTTGGCGAACCGCAGCCGGACGGCGTCGGAGCCCTCCGGGACGGTGATCCGCCCCCGGACCGTGTCGATCTGCGCGGACATCTGCTGGGTCGCGATCCCGTAGCCGAACCGTCCGTAGATCTCCGGCTCGGAGGCCGTCAGCACGGCCAGCGGCTCACCCCAGCCGCGTACGTCGTCCAGTTGGCGGCGCATCATCGAGGTGAGCACCCCGCGCCGCCGGTGCGTCGCCGCCACGCTGACCATCGTCACGCCCGCGGCCGGCACCATCGCGCCGCCCGGCACCGAGACCCCGAACGAGAACGCCCCGGCCGTCCCGACACAGTCGTCGCCGTCCCAGGCCCCGATCGACCGCTCGTGCTCGGTCAGCGAGTCCCACAGCTCGCGCTCCTCCTGCGGCTCCACGGCTCCGCCGAAGGCGAGCATCAACTTCCCGTACCAGTCTTCCCATTCGGATGGCCGCAGCACCCGCAGCTCGATCGTCATATGCCATGCCTACCAGGGCTACGGCAACAGGGCGACCCGATTTCGAACACATTGTCACAGGGGTCCCCCTGCACGGAACGCGGGCGGGTGGATAGGGTCCACGGCAATGGCCCGCGGCTCTGCAGCAGACTCGTACACGGCCCGGTTGCGCAAGGCAGTGCACCGGGCCCGTATTGCGCTGCGCAAATCCGGGGTCGACTACTTCCGCGGCGACGGCTCCGACTGGATCGCGCTGGCCGGGCTGCTGCTGACCATCCCCGCCTTCACCTGGGGCACGGTCGTGATGCCCGTCTGGGTGTCCCCGGCGGCGCTGGTCCTGCCGATCGTGGCCGGTGGTCTGCTGCTGCGCCCGGCGAACCTGCTGGGTCTGTACGCGGCGGCCGCGGCGGCTCTGATCCTCGAGTCGGTCGTGCTCGGCCCGTACACCGAGGGCCCGGCCAGGGTCACCCCGGGCACGGTCCTGGTAGTCGCCGCGTGCGGCTTCTTCGGCTTGCTGATCGCGCAGTTCCGGGCCCGGGTCGGCGTGCCCTGGCGGCGTGGCGGAACGATGCTCTTCGACCTGCGCGAACGCATCCGAATACAGAGCGCTCTGCCGCGGCTGCCGAAAGGCTGGCACCGCGAGATGTCGCTGCGCCCGGCCGGCGGCCAGTCCTTCTCCGGCGACTTCGTGGTCGCGGCCCGTACGAACGGCGGACGCACCCTCGAGGTCGTCCTCACCGACGTCTCGGGCAAGGGCATGGACGCGGCGTCCCGCGCGCTGCTGCTGTCCGGCGCCTTCGGCGGGCTGCTCGGCTCGCTGCCGCCGCACGGCTTCCTGCCCGCGGCCAACGGCTATCTGCTCCGCCAGGACTGGGACGAGGGCTTCGCCACCTCCATCCATCTCGTCCTGGACCTGGACTCCGGGGACTACGAGCTGCTGTCGGCGGGCCATCTGCCGGCGCTCCAGCTGAACGCGGGCAGCGGCCGCTGGGAGGAGAAGTCCGCGGAGGGGCCGCTGCTAGGCGTCTACGACCGGGCCCAGTTCGACCCGGTCAAGGGCTCCCTGCGCCCCGGAGACGTGCTGATGCTCTTCACCGACGGCCTGGTGGAGGCCTCCGGCCGTGACATCAGCGAGGGCATCGACCGCCTCACCGGCGAGGCCGACCGCTACGTCGCCTCCGGCTTCGAGGGCGCGGCCTGGCATCTGATCGAGGCGGTCGCGAAGGACGTCAACGACGACCGGGCGCTGCTGCTGCTCTGCCGGGACGCGTGAGCGCGGGGTGGGGTTGCGCCCCCACCCCCGATCCGTCGGCCCCGCGGACACCTTCCCGCCCGAACTCGGCGCGGATCGCCGCGCGTTGACCGCCCCGACCACACCCGCCTTCGCCGGAGCACCTGCGTAACGGCGCACCGTACGCCCGTACAGTCGTCCCATGCCGTATCTCACGCTCACCGAGGTCGAGGCCATCGCCCGTGAGGCGCACGCCGCCCAGAAAGACAAGTCGGGACGCCCGTACACCGAGCATCTCGCCGCCGTGGCCGAAGGCGTACGCGCCCGCGGCGGGAGCGAGGAGCAGATCGCCGCCGGGTGGCTGCACGACGCCGTCGAGGACGAGGTGCTCACCCGCGAGTGGCTGGACGCGGCCACGCTGCCGCAGTCCGTCAAAGACATGGTCCTGGCCCTCACCAAGGGCGAGGACGAGGACCCGGAGGACTACGCCCGGCGCATTCTCGCCACGCCCGGCGCCCGCCTCGTCAAGGAGGCCGACCTCGCGCACAACGCCAACCCGGCGCGCCTGGCCGCCCTCGACGAGGCGACGCGGACCCGGCTGACGGCGAAGTACGCGAAGATGCGCGGCCTGCTGGGCCTGCCGGACGAGCAGCCCACCGACTGATTCAGCGGGTAAGCGCGACTGATTCAGCGGGTCAGCGCCGGGGTCCCAGCTCCGTCGCGTCCCGCCGGAACGCCCACGCCATCTCCGGCTCGGTCACACACCGCATCACCCGCCGCACCGGCGGAGTGCACAGCAGCGTCACCACGGCCGCGGCGACCAGCGTCACCACGATCTCGCCGCCCGGCGTGCTCAGCCAGGCGTTCACCTCGAAGACATGCCCGTAATCCGCGGCCTTGATCAGCAGGCCGTGCAGCAGGTAGCCGCAGATCGTGCCCGCGCCCAGCACCGTGAACCACATCCTGCGGCGCGGCACCCACGCGAGGAACCCGGCCATGAGGAGCACCGCGCACCCGAAGAACGCGAGGGTCATCACAATCCCCGACCACCACGGCACACCCAGGTCCTGTGCGCTGCTGGACCGGTAGAACCAGCCCAGATCCATCCGGGGAGCGGCCCAGTACGCGAAGAGGCCCGCGCCCGCGAAGAGCGGCAGCGCCAGCAGCCGCACCTCGCGCCGCCGCACCAGTTGGAAGTGCTCGGGCTTCAGACACAGCCCGAGCACGAAGAACGGCAGGAACTGCAGCACGCGCTGGAGATTGAGGTCCGCCCCGATGTTCGGCGTCAGCGCGGCGAGCGAGGCCAGGGCGAGCGCGACCGGCAGCGGCCACCGGATCAGTCGCCACAGCGGCGTCGTCAGCCGCCAGATGAACAGGGCGACCAGGAACCAGGTCAGATAGAAGGGGTCGAGCAGGCTGATCGGCTGCTCGGGGGCGTGCTGCGCCCATCGCCGGAAGAGGGAGTAGACCACCTCGAAGACGATGTACGGAACGGCGATCCCGGTCAGCATGCGTCTGAGCTGGTCGGGCCTGCCGGTGTAGCTCCGCGAGAAGTACCCGGAGACGAGGATGAAGGCCGGCATGTGGAAGGTGTAGACGAGCATGTACAGCGCCCGGGAGGCGCGGCTGCCCTCCATCACCGGCTCCCATGCGTGGGCGACGGCCACGAGCACCATGGCCAGATACTTCGCGTTGTCGAAGTAGGCGTCTCGCCTGGTGGACTTCGCGGCAGCCTTCTCGGCAGGCGCCGTGACGGCCGGTGTGGCCGTCTTCTGCGTCGTAGGGACGGGCTCCGACTCCCGGGCCTGGGGGAGCGGGGCCCTCTGATATTCATGCGGAGCGTGGAACATCTGAGGCACCCTAGCCTCGCCGATTCGATTTCGTAAAACCCCCTACGGACGCCCCCCCATTCGAATCTGAAACGGCCACCAACCGCCCACTATGCCCCAATTAATCCCCCTTAAATGGTGCATATCGTCACGACCTTGTGACCACGTGAATTTCCTCACCAATTACCTTCGAATTTCTCGTGTGCGACGTGTGGGGGCATGGCAACGATCAGGCCGAATTCCTTCCCGCATTTCACCCCGGCGGCCGAGTCGCCCCTTCGTCCCTGGCGTGCGCGGGCGCGCGGATGGCGTGATCCCGTCATCGATGATTCGTCAGCGGGCAGCATGTACAGGGCTGTTGGTGGCACGATGGTCAAGGCGGGGGTGTGCTGGGCCGCACGCTCCCAGGCCGGCAAGGCGGACCGACCCAGGGGTGTGATCAGTTGTGGCCATTTCGCTGTCTGTGGTGCTTCTGTTGGCGATCATCCTCGTGGTGCTGATCCGCGGCGGCTCCATCAAGGCCGGACCCGCGATAGTCGCGGTGCTGTTCGGCTTCTTCCTCGCCTCGACGGGCATGGCGCCGTCGATCAACAGGTTCCTCGACTCGATAGCCGACACCATCAACCAGATCAACTTCTGACCTGGAGCTGGAAACGCCTCAGGCCCGGCTCGGTTGAACAACAACCGAGCCGGGCCTGAGGCCTGAAGAGAGCGGGCGACGGGAATCGAACCCGCGTAGCTAGTTTGGAAGACTAGGGCTCTACCATTGAGCTACGCCCGCAAGCATCGCACCGCAGGTCACGAGGGCCGCGGTTACGAAGAGCATCGTAGCGGGTCCGGGGCCGGTGCCGCACACCCCATTCCGCCCGCAACGCCTCCCTGAAAGCCTCACGGAGAATGCGGCAGCCGCATGGCCTGCGGGCATGTACCCTACGTGTCGCACCGACGGGGTGTGGCGCAGCTTGGTAGCGCGTCCGCTTTGGGAGCGGAAGGTCGTCGGTTCGAATCCGGCCACCCCGACCATCAGCACGATCGCCCTTCAAGATCGCATTGTGGGGCTCATCCTCCTTGCGGCTACTATGCAAACTGCGTGCCCGTGTGTCCGACGCGTCCGACGAAGAGCCGGCGAGTGGGACGGAGAGCCGGGCCGATCCGCTGAGCCGCCTCCAGTGCGGCGGACGCAGCAGAACCCCAGAATCAGCCACCAAGGAGACCGAACCGTGAAGAGCGCCGTGGAGACCCTGAACCCGACTCGGGTTCGGCTCACTGTCGAGGTGCCCTTCGAGGAGCTCAAGGACAGCCTCGACGCGGCGTACAAGAAGATCAACCAGCAGGTCACGGTCAAGGGCTTCCGTAAGGGCAAGATCCCGGCCCGAGTGATCGACCAGCGGTTCGGCCGTGGTGCGGTGCTGGAGGAGGCGGTCAACGACGCCCTCCCGAAGTTCTACACCGAGGCGGTCAACGAGGCCGCGGTCAACCCGCTCGGCCAGCCCGACGTCGACATCACGGAGCTGAAGGACGGCGAGACGCTCGCCTTCACCGCCGAGGTAGACATCCGCCCGGCCATCGAGATCCCGGACTACTCCGGCATCGAGGTCACCGTCGACGCCGTCGAGGTCAGCGACGAGGACGTCGAGAAGTCGGTTGAGCAGCTTCGCGAGCGCTTCGCCTCCACCAACCCGGTCGAGCGTGCCGCCGCCGAGGGCGACGTCGTGACGATCGACCTCGAGGCCAAGGTCGACGGCGAGGTCCTGGAGGACGGCGTCGCGAGCGGCGTCCAGTACACCATCGGCTCCGGCGAGCTGCTCGACGGCATCGACGAGGCCGTCACCGGCCTCGAGGCCGACGGCGAGGCCACCTTCACCTCCGAGCTCAAGGGCGGCAGCGCCGAGGGCAAGGCGGCCGAGGTCACCGTCAAGGTCACCGCCGTCGCCGCGCGCGAACTCCCCGAGCTCGACGACGACTTCGCTCAGATGGCGAGCGAGTTCGACACCCTCGAGGAGCTGAAGGCGGACAGCCGCAAGCGCCTCGAGAACATGAAGCAGTACGACCAGGCCACCCAGGCCCAGGAGCGCGTCCTGGACGAGCTGCTGAAGCTGGCCGAGGTGCCGATCCCCGAGAAGCTCCTCGAGGACGAGGTCAACACCCGTAAGCACAACCTGGTGAACCACCAGCTCGCCCAGATGGGCCTCGACCTCGCCAAGTACCTGGAGATCCAGGGCAAGACCGAGGAAGAGTTCGATGCCGAGACCAAGGAGCAGGCGGTCAAGGGCATCAAGACCCAGTTCATCCTCGACGAGCTGGTCAACAAGGAGAAGCTGAACGTCAACCAGGAGGAGCTCACCGAGCACCTCATGCGGCGTGCTGCCTCCTCCGGCATGAGCCCCGACCAGTTCGCCCAGGCGGTCGTCGAAGGCGGCCAGGTGCCGATGCTCGTGGGCGAGGTCGCCCGCGGCAAGGCGCTCGCCGTGGTCGTCGAGTCCGTCAAGGTCATCGACACCAACGGTGAGGCCGTCGAACTCGAGGACGACGAGGACGAGGCCGAGACCGCCGCCGAGACGGTCGAGGCCGCCGCCGAGGGTGACGGGGACACGGAGAAGACCGAGGCCTGAGCCTCGCGCTGACCCCTACGCCGGGCCCCGGACGCACCCTGCGCCCGGGGCCCGAGTCGTACTGCTGTGCCCCTCAGTACCTTGCGCTCCGAGCGAACAGTTCGGGAACCGGGATGGCGTTGTCCCACCTGCGCGTTAGGGTCCATGAATACGAGGGCAGGGGAGTCCCCGCCCCCAGTACGAAGACGCTGAGACGGCCGCAGCCGTCAGAGACGAGCAGGTGGATACGTGACGAATCTGATGCCTTACGCCGCGGGTGAGCCGTCCATCGGTGGTGGCCTCGGCGACCATGTCTACAACCGGCTGCTCGGTGAGCGGATCATCTTCCTCGGCCAGCAGGTCGACGACGACATCGCCAACAAGATCACGGCGCAGATGCTGCTCCTTGCCGCCGAACCGGACAAGGACATCTACCTCTACATCAACAGCCCCGGCGGCTCGGTGACGGCCGGCATGGCGATCTACGACACCATGCAGTACATCCCGAACGACGTGGTCACGATCGGTATGGGCATGGCGGCCTCGATGGGTCAGTTCCTGCTGACCGGCGGCACCGCGGGCAAGCGCTTCGCGCTCCCCAACACCGACATCCTCATGCACCAGGGTTCTGCCGGCCTCGGCGGTACCGCCTCGGACATCAAGATCCAGGCCGAGTACCTGCTCCGCACGAAGAAGCGCATGGCGGAGATCACCGCCCATCACTCCGGTCAGACCGTCGAGACGATCATCCGTGACGGTGACCGCGACCGCTGGTACACCGCTGAAGAGGCCAGGGAGTACGGCCTCATCGACGAGATCATGGCCTCCGCATCGGGCGTTCCGGGCGGCGGCGGCACCGGCGCCTGAGCCCTGAGCTCCGAGCTCCGAGCCAGGCAGTCCACGCCCCGGTCACCCCAGCCCACAGAACGCCACCAGGATGGTGAACACCGACATGAGTAACTTCCCCGGCGCCTCCGCCAGCGGCCTCTACACCGGCCCGCAGGTGGACAACCGCTACGTCGTCCCGCGCTTCGTCGAGCGCACCTCGCAGGGCGTGCGCGAGTACGACCCGTATGCGAAGCTCTTCGAGGAGCGCGTGATCTTCCTCGGCGTGCAGATCGACGACGCTTCCGCCAACGACGTCATGGCGCAGCTGCTGTGCCTGGAGTCGATGGACCCGGACCGCGACATCTCGATCTACATCAACAGCCCCGGTGGCTCCTTCACCGCGCTGACCGCGATCTACGACACGATGCAGTTCGTGAAGCCGGACATCCAGACGGTCTGCATGGGCCAGGCGGCCTCCGCCGCGGCCGTGCTGCTCGCCGCCGGTACCCCCGGCAAGCGGATGGCCCTGCCGAACGCCCGCGTGCTGATCCACCAGCCGTCCTCGCAGACCGGCCGTGAGCAGCTCTCCGACCTGGAGATCGCGGCCAACGAGATCCTGCGGATGCGTACGCAGCTGGAGGAGATGCTGGCCAAGCACTCCACCACGCCGATCGAGAAGATCCGTGACGACATCGAGCGTGACAAGATCCTGACCGCCGAGGACGCCCTTGCGTACGGCCTCGTCGACCAGATCGTCTCGACCCGTAAGAGCACGGCCGCAGCGGCCGCCTGACCGGATCGGCGCCCTTGGCGTGGTGCACGACAATGTGAACCGCGCCAAGGGGGGCCCGAACGGGGGGCCCGGCAAGGTACCGTCGGATATGAGGCACCAGGAGCTGGCTGAACCAAGCTGCTCCCAGGCGAAGGGGAAGCACCTCGTGGCACGCATCGGTGATGGCGGCGACCTGCTCAAGTGCTCGTTCTGCGGTAAGAGCCAGAAGCAGGTGAAGAAGCTCATCGCAGGCCCCGGTGTGTACATCTGCGACGAGTGCATCGACCTCTGCAACGAGATTATCGAGGAGGAGCTCGCCGAGACCTCCGAAGTGCGGTGGGAGGAACTGCCCAAGCCGCGCGAGATCTACGAGTTCCTCGAGGGGTACGTCGTCGGGCAGGAGCCCGCGAAGAAGGCCCTCTCGGTAGCGGTGTACAACCACTACAAGCGCGTCCAGGCCGGCGAGAACGGCGGCGGGGCGGGCCGGGACGACGCGATCGAACTGGCCAAGTCGAACATCCTGTTGCTCGGCCCGACCGGGTCCGGCAAGACGCTGCTCGCCCAGACCCTGGCCCGGATGCTCAACGTCCCGTTCGCCATCGCCGACGCGACGGCGCTGACGGAGGCCGGGTACGTCGGCGAGGACGTCGAGAACATCCTGCTGAAGCTCATCCAGGCGGCCGACTACGACGTCAAGAAGGCCGAGACCGGGATCATCTACATCGACGAGATCGACAAGGTCGCCCGCAAGAGCGAGAATCCGTCGATCACCCGGGATGTGTCGGGCGAGGGCGTCCAGCAGGCCCTGCTGAAGATCCTGGAAGGCACGACTGCCTCGGTCCCCCCGCAGGGCGGCCGGAAGCATCCGCACCAGGAGTTCATCCAGATCGACACGACGAACGTGCTGTTCATCGTGGGCGGCGCCTTCGCCGGCCTGGAGAAGATCATCGAGTCGCGGGCGGGCGCGAAGGGCATCGGCTTCGGCGCGACGATCCGCTCCAAGCGCGAGATCGAGGCGAGCGACCAGTTCCAGGAGGTCATGCCGGAGGACCTGGTGAAGTTCGGGATGATCCCGGAGTTCATCGGCCGCCTCCCGGTCATCACCTCGGTCCACAACCTGGACCGCGAGGCCCTGCTCAAGATCCTGGTCGAGCCGCGCAACGCACTGGTGAAGCAGTACCAGCGCCTGTTCGAACTGGACGGCGTGGAGCTGGACTTCGACCTCCCGGCGCTGGAGGCGATCGCCGACCAGGCGATCCTGCGCGGCACCGGCGCGCGTGGCCTGCGGGCCATCATGGAAGAGGTCCTCATGTCGGTGATGTACGAGGTGCCGTCCCGCAAGGACGTCGCGCGCGTGGTCATCACGTCGGATGTCGTCCACAACAACGTGAACCCGACGCTGGTTCCGCGGGAGCCGCGGATTGTGAAGAACGACGGCCGTCACGAGAAGTCGGCGTAACTCAGCCACACGAATCAGCTAGACGAAAGGGGCGCCCGGCCAGTCAACTGGCCGGGCGCCCCTTTCGAGTTGGGCTCTTGGGGATCAGACCTTGGTGCGCGAGGTCTTGTAGAGCTTGGCGGCAAGCTCGGCGACCTGGTCCTGCGACATGGCCTTGCCACCCTTGCCCATCATCTGCGCCACGTCGATGACGTTGACGGAGGCGATGGTGCTGTAGTCGGCCCAGACGCAGATCGGGATCTCCATCTCCTTCGGACCGGTGGCCGACGAGCCGGAGTCACTGGTGTTCTTGAGCTTGGCGTTCTGGCACTTCATCAGGGCGCCCTCGAAGCCGGAGGGCGTGACCGAGGTGGGACTGCCGATGAGTTCGACGTCGACGTCCTTGTCCTCCTCGTCGTCCTTCTTGATGCTCGCGAAGTAGCCGTCGACCGCCTTCTCGGGGTCGGTGACTTCTCCCCACAGCCCGCCGAGGGTGAGAACCTTGCCGCCCTTGAGCGGATCGCTCGCGTCGCCGGCCTTGTAGGAGGCGGCCACCTCGGTCGGGTTCTTGATCCCGAGTGCCTCAGCCTCCTTCTTGTCCTTGCCGGTCGAGGGCTTCGACTTCTCGGCGCCGTCCCTCTTGTAGTCGTCGACCGACGCCGCCGGTGTGAGCTTGTACCCCTTGGTGTCGTCCGCGACGTCACCGTTGCCGCCACCACCGCCCAGCAGGTAGAACGCGCCACCGCCGATCACCGCGAGCGCCACGACCACCGCACCGATGATCAGGCCCGTCTTCTTCTTCGGCGCGGGAGGCGGGGGCGGAACCTGGCCGGGGTACTGGGGCTGCTGGCCGTACGGGCCCGGCTGCTGGGGCTGGCCCCACTGATCCTGCTGCGGCGGTACTCCCTGCGGGGCCTGCTGCGGGTAGCCGTAACCGGGCTGCGGCTGCGGAGGCTGCTGCGGGTACCCGTAGCCGGGCTGCGGGGCCTGCGGCGGCTGCTGGCCGTAGGGACCCGGCTGACCGTACGGTCCGGGCTGCTGAGGCTGGCCGCCGTACGGGCCCGGCTGGTTGTAGCTCATTACGGGGTTCCCCTCCAGATACTTATGTGGTTCGAACATCCTGGCCCAAGCGCCCGGGCCATGGGGCGGCGGGGGTCACACCGTTACCGAAGAATCCCGTTTCAGTACGGCCCTGTGACACCTCTAAACTGAGCCCGTGACCGAGAACGCTCAGCAGCAGCCGCCAGCCAGCAACCCCGAACTGCCGACCCAGTACGCGCCGGCCGAGGTAGAGGGGAAGCTCTATGAGCGCTGGGTAGAGCGCGGTTACTTCACGGTGGACCCCAAGAGCGAGAAGCCGCCGTACACCATCGTCATCCCGCCGCCGAACGTCACGGGCTCCTTGCACCTGGGCCACGCCTTCGAGCACACGCTGATCGATGCCCTCACCCGCCGTAAGCGGATGCAGGGTTACGAGACGCTGTGGCAGCCCGGCATGGACCACGCCGGTATTGCCACCCAGAACGTCGTCGAGCGCGAGTTGGCGAAGGAAGGCAAGTCCCGCCACGACCTCGGCCGTGAGGCGTTCGTCGAGCGTGTCTGGCAGTGGAAGGCTGAGTCCGGAGGGCAGATCTCCGGCCAGATGCGCCGCCTCGGCGACGGCGTCGACTGGAGCCGCGAGCGTTTCACCATGGACGAGGGCCTCTCCCAGGCTGTCCAGACGATCTTCAAGAGGCTCTATGACGACGAGCTGATCTACCGCGCCGAACGCATCATCAACTGGTGCCCCCGCTGCCTGACGGCCATCTCGGACATCGAGGTGGAGTACCAGGACGACGACGGCGAGCTGGTCTCGATCCGCTACGGCGAGGGCGACACCTCGGTCGTGGTCGCGACGACCCGAGCCGAGACGATGCTCGGTGACACCGCCGTCGCGGTCCACCCCGAGGACGAGCGCTATGCCCACCTCGTCGGCACAGAGATCGAACTGCCGCTCACCGGCCGCCGAATCCCTGTCGTCGCCGACGCGCACGTCGACCCCGAGTTCGGCACGGGCGCCGTCAAGGTGACGCCCGCCCACGACCCGAACGACTTCGAGATCGGCCAGCGCCACAATCTGCCCTCGCTCGCCGTCCTTGACGAGCGCGGAGTCATCACGGCCCACGGCCCGTTCCAGGGCCTGGACCGTTTCGAGGCCCGTTCCGCCATCGTCGGCGCGCTGCGTGCCGATGGCCGGATCGTCGCCGAGAAGCGTCCGTACACGCACTCCGTCGGCCACTGCTCGCGCTGCAAGACGACGATCGAGCCGCGGCTGTCCATGCAGTGGTGGGTCAAGGTCGGCCCGCTCGCCCAGGCCGCGGGTGACGCGGTCCGCGACGGCCGCGTGAACATCCATCCGAAGGAGATGGAGTCCCGGTACTTCGGCTGGGTCGACAACCTGCACGACTGGTGCATCTCGCGCCAGCTGTGGTGGGGCCACCGCATTCCCGTCTGGTACGGGCCGAACGGCGAAGTCGTCTGCGTCGGACCGGACGAGCAGCCGCCGACGGGCGAGGGCTGGACCCAGGACACCGATGTCCTGGACACCTGGTTCTCTTCCGGCCTGTGGCCCTTCTCCACCCTCGGCTGGCCCGAACAGACCGAGAGCCTCGAGAAGTTCTATCCGAACTCCGTCCTGGTCACCGGGTACGACATCCTCTTCTTCTGGGTCGCCCGGATGATGATGTTCGGCCTGTACGCGATGGACGGTACCCCGCCGTTCCACACCATTGCCCTGCACGGCATGGTCCGCGACCAGTTCGGCAAGAAGATGTCGAAGTCCTTCGGCAACGCGGTCAACCCGCTGGACTGGATGGACACTTACGGCTCCGACGCCGTGCGGTTCACACTGGCCCGTGGTGCCAACCCGGGGGTGGATGTCCCGATCGGCGAGGACTGGGTCCAGGCCTCCCGTAACTTCGCCAACAAGATCTGGAACGCGACCCGCTTCGCGCTGATGAACGGCGCGACGGTGGAAGGCGAACTGCCGCCCGCCGAGCAGTTGTCGGCGGCGGACCGGTGGATCCTCTCCCGGCTCAACGCGACCGTGGCCGAGGTCGACGCGTACTACGAGGACTACCAGTTCTCGAAACTGTCCGACGCCCTCTACCACTTCGCCTGGGACGAGGTCTTCGACTGGTACGTCGAGCTGTCCAAGACGACGTACTTCGCGGGCGGCGAGCAGGCGCGTGTCTCCGGCCGCGTCCTGGGCGAGGTCCTCGACGTCACGCTGCGGCTGCTGCACCCGGTCGTCCCCTTCGTCACCGAGACGCTGTGGACGACGCTCACCGGCAAGGAGTCCGTCGTCATCGCCGACTGGCCGGCCGACAGCGGCTTCCGGGACAAGGCCGCCGAGCAGGAGATCGAGCTGGTCCAGCGGGTCGTCACCGAGGTCCGCAGGTTCCGCTCGGACCAGGGACTGCAGCCCGGCCAGAAGGTCCCGGCCCGGCTCACCCTGGACGGCACCGCGCTGGCGCCGCACGAGGCGGCCATCCGCCAGCTGCTGCGTCTGCAGCCGGAGGGCGAGGGCTTCAGCGCCACGGCGACGCTCCCCGTCGCGGGGGCCACGGTCGCGCTCGACCTGTCGGGCACCATCGACGTCGCCGCGGAGCGCAAGCGGCTGGCGAAGGACCTGGCCGCGGCGGAGAAGGAGAAGGCGCAGGCGACGGGCAAGCTCGGCAACGAAGCGTTCCTCGCGAAGGCGCCGGACAACGTGGTCGAGAAGATCCGCACCCGCCTCGCCAAGGCGGAGGAGGACATCGCGCGGATCACCGCGCAGCTGGACCGGCTGCCGGAGGCGTAGCCCGTACACCAGTCGTCCACGAGAGGCCCCGGGGTTCCGGGGCCTCTCGCGGCGTAAAGCCCCCTTCATGCCCCGTTCCGAACGTCCCGAAAGGGCGGGGTGAACGTCCTGTCACTGCTCCTCCGTAGACTGGCCCTGTGAGTGAGCAGCCCGACCCTTTCGACGAGATCGTCGACGCAGAGACCGACCGTGACCCCGACCTGGCGGTGATCGAGGCCGGTAGCCGTACCCTGCGCGCGCAGGCCGGGTCGCCCCAGGGTGACCCCGTGCCCGCCCGGCCCGCAGACCCGGAGGTGGACAAGGCGCTGCGCGCGGTGGAGCAGGAGCTCGCAGGGCGCTGGGGTGAGACCAAGCTGGAGCCCTCCGTCGCCCGTATCGCGGCGCTGATGGATGTGCTGGGCGAGCCCCAGCGCGCGTACCCCTCGATCCACATCACGGGGACGAACGGCAAGACGTCCACGGCCCGCATGATCGAGGCCCTGCTTGGCGCCTTCGATCTGCGCACCGGCCGGTACACCTCGCCGCACGTCCAGTCGGTCACCGAACGGATCAGCCTGGACGGCGCCCCGATCGAAGCCGAGCGTTTCATCGAGACGTACGAAGACATCAAGCCGTACATCGAAATGGTCGACGCGGCTCAGGAGTTCCGGCTCTCCTTCTTCGAGGTGCTCACCGGGATGGCGTTCGCCGCCTTCGCCGACGCGCCCGTGGATGTGGCGGTCGTCGAGGTCGGCATGGGCGGCAGCTGGGACGCGACGAACGTCATTGACGCCTCCGTCGCCGTCGTCACGCCCATCGACCTGGACCACACCGACCGGCTCGGCTCCACCCCCGCCGAGATCGCCGTCGAGAAGGCCGGCGTCATCAAGCAGGGCGCGACGGTCATCATGGCGCAGCAGCCGGTTGACGCCGCGCAGGTGATGCTGAAGAAGGCCGTCGAGGTCGACGCCACGGTCGCCCGCGAGGGCATGGAGTTCGGCGTCGTCTCCCGCGAAGTCGCGGTGGGCGGCCAGCTGGTGACGCTGCGCGGACTCGGCGGGGAGTACGAAGAGATCTTCCTCCCGCTGTACGGGGCGCACCAGGCGCACAACGCCGCGGTGGCGCTTGCCACGGTCGAGGCGTTCTTCGGCATCGGTGCCGAGCAGGCCCGCACGCTGGACATGGACACGATCCGCAAGGCGTTCGCCTCGGTGGCCTCGCCCGGCCGCCTGGAGGTCGTGCGCCGCAGCCCGACGGTCGTCCTGGACGCCGCGCACAACCCGGCCGGCGCCCGCGCGAGCGCGGCGGGGATCACCGAGTCCTTCGGCTTCTCCCGCCTCATCGGCGTGGTCGGCGCGTCCGGCGACAAGGACGTCCGGGGCTTCCTGGAGGCGTTCGAGCCGATCTTCGCTGAGGTCGTCGTCACTCAGAATTCGAGCCATCGCGCGATGGACGTGGACGAGCTGGCGGCGGTCGCGGTCGAGGTCTTCGGCGACGAGCGGGTGGTCGTGGAGCCGCGTCTCGACGACGCGCTGGAGGCGGCGATCACGCTTGCCGAGGAGGAGTCCGAGTTCGCGGGCGCGGGCGTCCTGGTGACCGGCTCGGTGATCACGGTCGGCGAGGCCCGGCTGCTCCTGGGGAGGGGCTGACATCTGATGCGTACGCTCTGTGCATCCACCCTGATCGGCGAATTCTTTGTGATCGGTTTCGCCGGTCTCGTCGCCATGAAGTCCGACGACCTTGCGGCGGCGACGGTCTGGACGGTCTGCGGCGCCGGCATGCTGCTCTCGGTCCTGCTCTGCGGGATGCTCAGCCGCCCCGGCGGGGTGCAGCTCGGCTGGGCGCTGCAGATCGCGCTGGTCGTGAGCGGTTTCGTGGTGCCGACGATGTTCTTCCTCGGGGCGGTCTTCGCGGGCCTGTGGTGGGCCTCGGTGCACTTCGGCCGCAAGATCGACGAGGCGAAGGCCCGCTGGGCGGCCCAGGCCTCGTCAGAGCCTGACGCTGCGTAATCGGTGCCCCTTCCGGCCCTGTAGCCTCGAAACTCCTGAATCCGCACTGAAGGAGCCCGTACCGTGAGCCAGCGCACGCTCGTCCTGCTCAAGCCCGACGCCGTACGCCGCGGCCTGATCGGCGAGATCATCGGCCGGATCGAGGCCAAGGCCGGCTGGACCATCAGCGCGCTGGAGCTGCGCACCCTCGACCAGGAGACCCTGGAGCAGCACTACGGCGAGCACAAGGGCAAGCCCTTCTACGAGCCGCTGGTCGAGTTCATGGCGTCGGGTCCCGTCGTCGTGCTGGTCGTCGACGGCGAGCGGGTCATCGAGGGCGTTCGCGCGCTGGCCGGCCCGACCGACCCGATCGCCGCAGCGCCCGGCTCCATCCGCGGCGACTTCGGCACCATCGTCCGGGAGAACCTCATCCACGCCTCGGACTCCGAAGAGTCCGCCATTCGGGAACTCAAGATTTTCTTCCCCGGACTTTCCTGATTGGCCGTCAGCCATACAGCGCTCATGACCTGGGGCGACCGAAGGAATTTCGGTCGCCCTTCGGCATATGACCGCGCTTTGCGGGAACGCATCGCTGCAACACCTCGTCACCTATACAGAGGCGGGCCACCGCGCCGTGTCCGTGCAGGCGGCACTACGATGAAGCCTCCACGCCACAGCACCCACCTCGCCATCCTAAAAAGCCATCAATGCTCGATTTGGGAAGGCCAGACGCATCCTCATGGGGAACAACATGTCGTTCATCGGCCGTGACATGGCTGTCGACCTCGGGACCGCCAACACGCTGGTGTACGTCAGGGGCCGGGGGATCGTCCTCAACGAGCCGTCCGTCGTCGCCATCAACACCAACACGGGCGGCATTCTCGCGGTCGGCGCCGAGGCGAAGAAGATGATCGGCCGGACACCTGGCAACATCGTTGCCGTCCGGCCGCTGAAGGACGGCGTCATCGCCGACTTCGAGATCACCGAACGGATGCTCCGCTACTTCATCCTGAAGATTCACAAGCGCCGGTACCTCGCCCGTCCGCGCGTCGTCGTCTGTGTGCCCTCCGGCATCACAGGAGTCGAGCGCCGCGCGGTCATCGAGGCGTCGACGCAGGCGGGCGCCCGACAGGTGCACATCATCGAGGAGCCGATGGCCGCGGCCATCGGTTCCGGACTCCCGGTCCATGAAGCCACCGGCAATATGGTCGTCGACATCGGTGGTGGCACCACCGAAGTCGCCGTCATCTCACTCGGCGGAATCGTCACAGCACAGTCCATTCGCGTCGCCGGCGACGAGCTGGACAACGCGATCATCCAGCACATCAAGAAGGAGTACTCCCTCCTGCTCGGTGAGCGGACTGCCGAAAACATCAAGATCACCATCGGCTCCGCGTACGACATGGACAAGGACGAGCACACCGAGATCCGCGGCCGTGACCTCGTCTCCGGTCTGCCGAAGACCGTGGTCATCTCCGCCGCCGAAGTCCGCAAGGCGATCGAGGAACCGGTCAACGCGATCGTCGACGCCGTCAAGACCACCCTCGACAAGTGCCCGCCGGAGCTGTCCGGCGACGTGATGGACCGAGGCATCGTCCTCACCGGCGGCGGCGCCCTGCTGCGCGGCCTCGACGAGCGATTGCGCCGTGAGACCGGCATGCCGATCCATATCGCCGAGGATCCGCTGGACTCGGTGGCCCTCGGATCGGGCAAGTGCGTCGAGGAGTTCGAGGCGCTCCAGCAGGTCCTGGACGCCCAGCCCCGCCGATAGCGGACGGGCATGCGGATTCCTCCCCCTGCGCCCCTGGCGGGCGCGGGGGGACCCCCATACGGGTGCCTGCCAACCCGTATGCGGATCGTTGATATACAGACATCAACATTCCTACGAGGAAGGCACGGCCGTCGCACGTGAGGGACACACGAGAGAGCCGGCTGCTCCTGGTGCTGCTGATCGCCATCGCGTTCGCTTTGATCACGGTGGACATCCGCGGAGGCGAGGAGTCACCGGTTGACGGCGCCCGGCAGGCCGCCGCCACGGTCTTCGGACCCGTCGAGAACGGCGTCGCGGCAGCGGTCGACCCGATAGGCAATGCCATCGGAGCCGTCCGCGACTCGGGCCGGCGTCACGACCGAATCGGCGAACTGGAGCGCGAGAACGCCCTGCTGAAGGCGAAGCTCGGCAGCAACGACCGCAACCGCAGCCGGGTGCGCGAGCTGGACAACATGCTCAAGAAGGCGGGCGCGGGACAGTACGGCATCAAGGGCGCCGAGGTCATCGCCATCGGAGCGGCCCAGGGCTTCTCCTGGACGGTGACCATCGATGTCGGCTCCAACGACGGCATCGAGCGCGACATGACCGTCCTCAACGGCGACGGACTCGTCGGCCGGATCACCACGGTCGGCCCGAACACCGCGACCGTACTGCTCGCCAGCGACCCGGACTTCACGGTCGGCACCCGGATGGAGAAGACCGACGAACTGGGCTTCGCCACCGGCCAGGGCGACCGTCCGCTCTCCGTACAGCTGCTCAACGGCAAGGCCAAGGTCAAGAAGGGCGACCGGCTCGTCACCTTCGGCTCGCAGGCCGACAAGCCGTTCGTGCCCGGCGTCCCGGTCGGTGAGGTCATCCGCGTCGATCCCTCCGGCGGCGACCTCACCCGGACCATCTACGTCCGTCCGTTCGTCGGCTTCAGCAAGCTCGACATCGTCGGCGTCGTCGTCGTGGCGCCCAGGTCCGATCCGCGCGACACGGTCCTGCCGCCCAAGCCCGCGGCTCCCAAGCCCACGCCCACGGTCACGGTGACGGTCACCCCGTCCGCGGACGGCGAGGGCGGCGAGCAGGTCCAGGGCGACGGCCTTGATCCGGCCGACGCGAACGCCGACGACCAGAACGACGAGTAGGAGCTGATCCGTCATGCGCTTCAACCGGATGCTGCTCTCCACGACACTCGTCGTGGTCGCCCTCGTCATCCAGGTCTCCGTCCTCGCCCGCCTCCAGCTCCCCGGCGCCGTCCCCGACCTGCTGCTGCTCGTCGTCCTCGGACTCGCCCTCGTATACGGGCACATGGCCGGCGCCTTCATCGGCTTCGGCGCGGGCCTGCTCGCCGACCTCGCCCCGCCCGCCGATCACGCCGCCGGGCGCTACGCACTCGTGCTCTGCGTGATCGGCTACCTCGCGGGCCTGGTGCGCCCCGACAACGGCCAGCTCAAGTCGGCCACCGGACCGATGGTCGTGGTCGTCGCTGCCGCCATCAGCTCGACGCTGCTGTACGCGGGCGTGGGCGCACTCGTCGGCGACACCGCCGCCCGCCATGTGGGCCTGGGCAGCCTGCTGTTCACGGCCGCCGTGTACGACCTGCTCCTCGCGCCCTTCACGGTGCCGCTGATCATGGCGCTCGCCAGACGCGCCGAGAGCAATCCGCTCTCCGAAAGCCAGAGCAGCGGCGGCCCGGGCGGAAGCGACGCCGCCTCCCGCTGGCTCTCCTCCGGCACCGGCCTGCGCATCGGCAAGCAGCGCAGCGGAATGCGGGTCAAGGCAGCCAGGTCGCGAGCGGCGCGGGCCGTCCGCATAAAGGGAGTCAAGCGACTGTGATCGAGGGGGCAGCACCGTGAGCAACATTCCGGAGACCGGGCGGACCCCCCGGGTCCAGATCCGGCTCGTCGTCATCCAGGTACTTGTCTTCTCCCTCCTGCTCACCCTCGGCGGACGCCTCTGGTACCTCCAGATCCGCAACGGCCAGGAGTACACCGACGAGGCGAAGAACAACCACGTCCAGCAGGTCGTCCAGCCCGCCGTCCGCGGCTCGATCCTCGACGCCCGTGGCATCGCGCTCGCCGACAACGAGACCCGCCTCGTCGTCTCCGCGTCCCGCACCGAGCTGATGAAGATGAAGGACGACGGCAAAGGCGTCCTCACCCGCCTCGCGGGCGTCCTCGGCATGAAGCCGAAGGACGTCATGGACAAGGTCAGGCTCTGCGACGCCAAGACGCCGCAGCCCTGCTGGAACGGCTCGCCCTACCAGCCGATCCCGGTCACCGACGAGGCCACCACCCAGCAGGCCCTGCAGATCCGCGAGCGCGCCGAGGACTTCCCCGGCATCACCGCCGAGCCCACCGCCGTACGCCGCTACACCGCGCCCGGCAAGGCCAACACCGCGCAGGTCCTCGGCTATCTCTCGCCCGTCACCGACGAGGAGATCACCAAGGCCAAGGACACCGACTCGCCGTTCCTCCGCTCCGACCAGGTGGGCCGCTCGGGCATCGAGCGCACCTATGACAAGGAGCTGCGCGGCAAGGCCGGAGTCACCCGCTACGAGGTCGACAACCTCGGCCGCGTCATCGGCCAGGCGGCCAAGGACGAGGCCCAGCCCGGCGCCAACCTCGTCACCTCCATCGACGCACGCGTCCAGGCGGTCGCGGAGTACGAGCTCAACGGGGCGATGAAGACCGCCCGCCAGGAGACCGACAGGAACACCGGCGAGAAGTACAAGGCGGATGCCGGCGCCGTCGTGGTGATGGAGAACAAGACCGGCCGGATCGTCTCGATGGCCTCGCAGCCGACGTACGACCCCAACTCCTGGGTCGGCGGCATCTCCGGCAAGGACTACGCCAAGCTCACCGGCAAGGACTCCAACTACCCGCTGCTGAACCGCGCGATCCAGGGCCAGGCCGCGCCCGGCTCGATCTTCAAGGTCATCTCCTCGACCGCGGCGGTCAACGCCGGCTACCCGTTCGACGGCGACTACCCCTGCCCGAGCTCGTACTCCGTCGGTGGCCAGGTCTTCAAGAACTTCGAGTCAAGGGGCTACGGCAGCATCAGCCTCGGCAGGGCCCTGGAGGTCTCCTGCGACACCGTCTTCTACGGCCTCGCCCACCGGGAGTGGCAGAAGGACGGCGGCATCAAGCCCAAGAAGCGCACCAACGACTGGTTCTACAAGACCGCCCACCAGTTCGGCCTCGGCAAGGAGACCGGCATCGACCTCCCCAACGAGGTCAAGGGCCGTGTCCCCGACCGTCAGTGGAAGCAGAGCTTCTGGGAGGCCAACAAGGACGGCTGGTGCAAGCAGGGCAAGAAGGACGGCGACTACGTCGAGAAGATCGCGTACGAGAACTGCCTCGAAGGCAACCGGATGCGTGCCGGTGACTCCGTCAACTACTCCATCGGCCAGGGCGACACGCTCGTCACCCCGATCCAGATGGCCACGATCTACGCGGCCATCGCCAACGGCGGCACCCTGTACAACCCCACCATCGGCAAGGCCGTGATCAGCGCGGACGGCAAGACCGTCCAGTCGATCAAGCCGAAGTCCCACGGCAAGCTGCCCATGGACGCCGACACCCGGTCGCAGATAGACAAAGCCCTCGCGGGAGTCACGACCCGCGGATCGGCCGCCTGGCGCTTCGGCGGCTGGCCGCAGGACAAGATCCCGATGCACGCCAAGACGGGTACCGCCGAGGTCTACGGCAAGCAGACGACCTCCTGGTTCGTCTCGTACACCGAGGACTACACGATCATCATGACGATCGCCCAGGGTGGCACCGGATCCGGTGCCTCGGGACCGGCCGTGCGCAAGATCTACGAGGCGATGTACGGACTCGACGAGGAGGGCGGTCAGGACCTGAAGAAGGCCCTGCTGCCCAAGCCGCAGACGGCACTGCCGAAGATCGAGCCCGACGGCTCCATCGAAGCCCCCAAGATCGAGCCGTACGCGCCTGAGGAAGAGGAGCCTCCGGCCGAGGAACAGCAGCTCGCGGGCGCACCCGCGCGGAGGGACTGAGCCATGGCCGGCACGAATGGCTTCTCCGTCTCCGGATACGGGCCCAAGCGAGGTGGCCTGTGGTCGCAGCTGTCCGCCCGCGACTCCGTGGTGCGCAAGCTCGACTGGCCGCTGCTGCTGTCCGCGATCGCGCTGTCCTTGGTGGGCACGCTGCTGGTGTGGTCGGCGACCCGGAACCGCACCGAGCTCAACCAGGGCGACCCGTACTACTTCTTCTTCCGTCACGCCCTCAACACCGGGATCGGCCTCGCGCTGATGATCGGCACGATCTGGCTCGGGCACCGCACCCTGCGCGGCGCGGTCCCGGTGCTGTACGGACTCTCCGTAGTGCTCGTACTGCTGGTGCTCACGCCGCTCGGCGCGACCATCAACGGCGCGCACGCGTGGATCGTGATCGGCGGCGGCTTCTCCCTCCAGCCCTCGGAGTTCGTGAAGATCACGATCATTCTGGCGATGGCGATGTTGCTGGCCGCGCGCGTGGACGCGGGCGACCAACTGCACCCCGACCACCGGACGGTCGCCAAGTCCCTGGGCTTCGCGGTCCTGCCGATGGTGATCGTCATGCTGATGCCGGACCTCGGTTCGGTGATGGTGATGGCGGTGATCGTGCTCGGGGTGCTGCTCGCCTCCGGCGCCTCCAACCGCTGGATCATCGGGCTGATCGGCGCCGGCGTCATCGGTGGCGTGATGGTCACCGCGCTCGGGCTGCTGGACGAGTACCAGATCAACCGCTTCGCGGCGTTCGCCAACCCGGAGCTCGACCCGGCCGGCGTCGGCTACAACACCAACCAGGCGCGGATCGCGATCGGATCGGGCGGACTGACCGGCACCGGCCTGTTCAAGGGCTCCCAGACCACCGGCCAGTTCGTCCCCGAACAGCAGACGGACTTCGTCTTCACGGTCGCGGGCGAGGAACTGGGCTTCCTGGGGGCGGGCCTGATCCTGCTGCTGCTCGGCGTCGTCCTGTGGCGCGCCTGCCGCATCGCACGTGAGACAACCGAGCTGTACGGCACGATCGTGGCCGCCGGGATCATCGCCTGGTTCGCCTTCCAGTCCTTCGAGAACATCGGAATGACGCTCGGGATCATGCCGGTGGCGGGCCTGCCGCTGCCGTTCGTGTCGTACGGAGGCACCTCCATGTTCGCGGTCTGGATCGCGATCGGGCTGCTCCAGTCGATCCGGGTGCAGCGGCCGATAACTGCCTAGGTGAACACATGGGGATGCCACAGAGGCGCCCAGGCAACTAGATTCAGTTCATGGCGGATACGAAGCGTGAGATCGAGCGGAAGTACGAAGCCACTCCCGAGACCCGACTGCCGGACCTGACCGGGGTCGCAGGGGTGTCGGCCGTCCATGACAGAGGCGTCGCCGAACTCGACGCCGTCTACTACGACACCGCCGACCTGCGCCTCGCCGCCGCCTCCATCACCCTGCGCCGCAGGACGGGCGGCACGGACGCGGGCTGGCACCTCAAGCTCCCGGTCGCCCCGGGCGTACGGGACGAGATCAGCGCACCCCTGTCCGATACGGTCCCGCACAGCCTTGAGGGCCTGGTCCGCGCCCGTACCCGGGACGCCGCACTCGCGCCCGTGGTGCGCCTGCGGTCCTCCAGGGACGTCCGCCACCTGGTCGACGCGGACGGCGCGCTGCTGGCCGAGCTGAGCAGGGACGCGGTCCGCGCGGAACGCCTCATCGACGGCGGCCGCACGGCGCAGTGGGACGAGATCGAGGTCGAGCTCGCCGACGACGCGGATCCGTCCATCCTCGACGCGGTCGAGAAGAAGCTTCGCAAGGCGGGCGTGCGCCCGGCGAAGGCGCCGTCGAAGCTGGCCAGGGCGCTGGCGGAGACCGCCCCCAAGGGGGACAAGCGGGCGGCACCACCCTCCCCGGAACCTCCGCAGACCGCCGGCGAGCACATCCTCGCCTACCTGCGGGAACAGGCCGACGCACTGCTCGCGTACGACCCCGGCGTGCGCCGTGACCTGCCCGACTCGGTACATCAGATGCGGGTCGCCACACGACGGATGCGCAGCGCGTTCAAGACGTACCGGAAGGTCATCGACCGGACCGTCACCGATCCGATCGGCGACGAGCTTCAGTGGCTCGCGGGCGAGCTGGGCGTCGCCCGTGACCAGGAGGTGCTCACCGAGCGGCTGCGGTCGCGGATCGACACCGTGCCCAGGACCCTGCTGCTCGGCCCGGTACGCGGACGGCTGCGTATCTGGACCGCCGCCCATGGCGCAGGCGCCCGGCGCAAGGCCGTCGCCGTGCTCGACACCAAGCGCTACCTCTCGCTCCTGGAGTCGCTGGACGCGCTGCTCAGCGACCCGCCGCTGCTGAAGGCGGCGGGCGGTGCGGCCGCCAGAGTGATCCCCAAGGCGGTCCTGAAGGACTACGACCGGCTGGCCGCCCGGATCGACCATGCCCTGGAGCTGCCCCCCGGTGAAGAGCGGGACCTGGCCATGCACGACGCCCGCAAGGCCGCCAAGCGCGCCCGGTACGCGGGCGAGGCGGCGACGCCCGCGCTCGGCAAGGCGGCCAAGAAGTTCGCCAAGAGGGTGAAGGCCGTGCAGACGGTGCTCGGCGACCACCAGGACAGCGTCGTGGCCCGCGAAGCCCTGCGGAATCTCGCGATCCAGGCGCATGCGGCGGGGGAGACCGCATTCACCTGGGGACTGCTGTACGGCAGGGAGGAGGCACAGGCCGCACAGCGGGAGGCGGAGCTGCCGGGGGTGTGGAACGAGGCGTCCGCCCCGAAACTGCGGGCGGATCTGACCGGCTGAGCGTCACGGTACGCTTGATGGTCACCCTTGCCCGCTCACGAGAGACACCAAGATGCCTGTCGAGTCGGTCTTCCCACGCCTGGAAGCGCTTCTCCCGCACGTCCAGAAGCCGATCCAGTACGTCGGCGGAGAGCTCAACTCCACCGTCAAGGACTGGGACGCCTGCGACGTTCGCTGGGCGCTCATGTACCCCGACGCGTACGAGGTCGGACTGCCCAACCAGGGCGTCATGATCCTCTACGAGGTACTGAACGAGCGCGAGGGGGTGCTCGCCGAGCGTACGTACAGCGTCTGGCCGGACCTCGAAGAGCTGATGCGGGAGCACAAGGTCCCGCAGTTCACCGTGGACTCACACCGTCCGGTGAAGGCCTTCGACGTGTTCGGTCTCAGCTTCTCCACGGAGCTCGGCTACACGAACATGCTCACCGCCCTGGACCTCGCGGGCATCCCGCTGGAGGCGAAGGACCGCGGCCTGGACGACCCGATCGTGCTGGCCGGCGGCCACGCGGCCTTCAACCCCGAGCCGATCGCGGACTTCATCGACTGCGCGGTCATCGGCGACGGCGAGCAGGCCGTCCTCGACATGACCGAGATCATCCGCGCCTGGAAGGCCGAAGGCCGCCCGGGCGGTCGCGAAGAGGTGCTCTTCCGCCTCGCGAAGACCGGCAATGTCTACGTCCCGGGCTTCTACGACGTCGAGTACCTGCCCGACGGCCGCATCGGCCGCGTCGTCCCGAACAAGTCCGGCGTGCCGTGGCGCGTGTCCAAGCACACCGTCATGGACCTCGACGAGTGGCCGTACCCGAAGCAGCCGCTGGTCCCCCTCGCCGAGACCGTCCATGAGCGGATGTCCGTCGAGATCTTCCGCGGCTGCACCCGCGGCTGCCGCTTCTGCCAGGCCGGCATGATCACGCGCCCCGTGCGGGAGCGAAGCATCACCGGCATCGGCGACATCGTCGAAAAGGGCCTGAAGGCGACCGGCTTCGAGGAGGTCGGCCTGCTGTCGCTGTCCTCCGCGGACCACAGCGAGATCGGCGACATCGCGAAGGGCCTGGCCGACCGGTACGAGGAAGACAAGATCGGTCTGTCCCTGCCGTCGACCCGCGTGGACGCGTTCAACGTCGACCTGGCCAATGAGCTGACCCGCAACGGCCGCCGCTCGGGTCTGACGTTCGCCCCCGAGGGCGGCTCCGAGCGCATGCGCAAGGTCATCAACAAGATGGTCTCGGAAGAGGACCTGATCCGTACCGTCTCGACGGCGTACGGCAACGGCTGGCGTCAGGTGAAGCTGTACTTCATGTGCGGTCTGCCCACCGAGACCGACGAGGACGTTCTCCAGATCGGCGACATGGCGGTCAACGTCATCGCCGAGGGCCGCAAGGTTTCGGGGCAGAACGACATCCGCTGCACGGTGTCGATCGGCGGCTTCGTGCCCAAGCCGCACACCCCGTTCCAGTGGGCCCCGCAGCTGAGCGCCGAGGAGACGGACGCGCGGCTGGAGAAGCTGCGTGACAAGATCCGCGGAGACAAGAAGTACGGCCGCTCGATCGGCTTCCGCTACCACGACGGCAAGCCCGGCATCGTCGAGGGCCTGCTCTCCCGCGGCGACCGCCGCATCGGCTCGGTCATCCGCGCGGTCTACGAGGACGGCGGCCGCTTCGACGGCTGGCGCGAGCACTTCTTGTACGACAGGTGGATGGCCTGCGCCGAGAAGACGCTGCCCGCCTTCGGTGTGGACGTCGACTGGTACACGACGCGTGAGCGCACGTACGAGGAGGTCCTGCCCTGGGACCACCTGGACTCGGGTCTCGACAAGGACTGGCTCTGGGAGGACTGGCAGGACGCGCTCGACGAGACGGAGGTCGAGGACTGCCGCTGGACGCCGTGCTTCGACTGCGGTGTCTGCCCGCAGATGGACACACAGATCCAGATCGGCCCGACCGGCAAGAAGCTCCTGCCTCTCAGTGTGGTCAACGCTGCGGACTAGAGGGACCTGAACGGCGTCCGGTCCCCATGCCGGAGGCTCGGGCTGCCAAGGGCCGGAGCACCGTCCCTCAGTGTTCGTGCCCAAGGGGCGTACCGAGGCCGCGCCGTTACCTCGCTGGGAGGACGCCGCCAACCGGCTGATCTCCGTAGCGGGTCGAGGATCCGTCCGCCGGGGACGCTGGGACGATGCGCCCCATGACATCCAAGGCGGGCACGGAGGGTTCGAGCAAGGGGGGACTCGTCCTGCTGACACTCGCAGCCGGGCAGTTCCTGATGGCGCTCGACAGCTCCGTCATGAACGTTTCGATCGCGACGGTGGCCAACGATGTCGGCACAACGGTGACAGGCATCCAGGGGGCGATCACGGCCTACACGCTCGTGATGGCGATGTTCATGATCCCTGGCGGCAAGGTCGGCGCGATCATCGGCCGCAAGCGTGCGTTCATGATCGGCTGCGGCATCTACGGATGCGGATCCCTGACGACGGCGCTCGCCCCGAACCTGCCCGTGCTCCTGCTCGGCTGGTCGTTCCTCGAAGGCGTCGGGGCGGCGCTCATCCTGCCCGCGATCGTGGCGCTCGTCGCCGGCAACTTCGCCGTGGAGCGCCGCCCCGCCGCCTACGGACTCGTCGCGGCCGCAGGAGCCGTGGCGATCGCGGTCGGGCCGATCATCGGGGGTGTCGCGACAACGTACTTCTCGTGGCGCTGGGTCTTCGCCGGTGAGGTCGTGATCGTGCTCGGCATCCTGGTGCTCGCCCGCCGCGTCGCCGACGCGCAACCCGACCAACGCCACCGCCTCGATCTCGTCGGCGCCGCGCTCTCCGCCCTCGGGCTCGGGATCTTCGTCTACGGCGTACTCCGCTCGGACGAATGGGGCTGGTTCCAGCCGAAGCCCGACGCGCCCTCCTGGCTCGGGATCTCGCTGGTCGTGTGGCTGATGCTGGCGGGTCTGCTCCTGATCTGGCTCTTCCTGCGCTGGGAGGCCCGCCAGGTGGAGCAGCGCAAGGAGCCCCTCGTGGACCCGGCGCTTCTGCGGAACAAGCAGCTCACCGGCGGCCTGACGATGTTTTTCTTCCAGTACCTCGTACAGATGGGCGTGTTTTTCGTCGTACCGCTCTACCTGTCGGTCGCCCTCGGCCTGTCCGCGCTCAAGACAGGCGCACGCATCCTGCCGCTCTCGCTGACACTGCTGGCCGCCGCGATCCTGATCCCGCGCCTCTTCCCGCACGTCTCGCCGCGGCGCGTGGTGCGGCTCGGGATCCTTGCGTTGCTCGCGGGTGCGGTGGTCCTGATGGCCGCGCTCGACGCAGACGCCGGTGCGGAGATCGTCACGATCCCTCTCCTGTTGATCGGGCTCGGCATGGGCGCGCTGGCGTCTCAGCTCGGATCGGTCACTGTGTCCGCGGTGCCGGACAAGCAGAGCGCGGAGGTCGGCGGCATCCAGAACGCCGTCACCAACCTCGGCGCCTCGATCGGTACGGCACTCGCCGGGTCGATCCTGATCGCCGCGCTGACGGCTTCGTTCCTGACCAGCGTCGAGCAGAATGAGGCGATCCCGGCCGACGTCAAGAGCCAGGCGACCGTCGAACTCCAAAGCGGCGTGCCCTTCCTGTCGGATGCCCAGCTCAAGGACGCCCTCGACGAGGCGGGCACGAGCACGGAGGTGACTCAGGCCGCGCTCGACGCGAACGAGGCAGCGAGGCTCGACGGCCTGCGCGCCGCACTCGCCATCCTCGCTCTCAGCGCCCTCCTCGCGATGTTCTTCACCCAACGGATCCCGACCACCCAGCCCGGCTCGACGGAACCGTAGCGCCGGGCAAGTCGTCCTGTTCGGTTCGGTCTCTGCCTACGGACGTGCCCTCAAGTGAGCCACGGTGCCGGGCGTTCGCGCGCCCCGGCACAATGGGCCGATGCCGCAGCTCATAGTGCCCGACGCCCGTTTTCGTCTCTCCTTCCTCGAGTCGGTGGAAGAGTCCGTCGCCGAGGCCGAGTACTTCGGTGACACGCTGGCCCGCGAACTCGCCGAGTACGGCGGCAGCTGGCACGAGCCGGAGGGCTTCGCGCGGTACGTCGCCGCGATCCGCCAGGAGGAGCTGGAGGAGGGCCGCCGTCCCGCGGGCTTCGTGCCCGGCACCTGGTACTGGTATGCCGACGGCGACACCTACCTCGGCCGCATCCAGATCCGGCACCGGCTCACTCCTCATCTGCGCGACTTCGGCGGCCACATCGGCTACGGAGTGCGGCCGGGCGCCCGCCGCCGCGGCCATGCCACCGCGATGCTGCGCGATGTCCTCCCGTATGCATCCGTACTCGGCCTCGACCGGGTCCTGGTCACCTGCGACGCCTCCAACACCGGTTCGCGCAAGGTGATTGAGAACAACGGGGGCGTCTTCGAGGACGAGCGCGGCGGACAGTGCAGGTACTGGATCCGGACGGGCCTGTGACGCGTCATGTCTGACATGGAGTTCGAGAAGTCACCTCAGACGTACGGGAATCATCAGGCACCCGCGCGCTACGAGCCCGGCGAGGGCTGTCTCACCACGGTCATCCGGATACCGGTGCGGATCGTGGTGTTGCTCGTGGTCGTTCCCGTACGGATGGTGTGGGACCTCCTCGTCGTCTGCGGCCGGGCCGTGGAGCGGATGCTGCTGCGGCCGCTGGGCCGGGCGATGGCCTGGGTGTACGAGATGGTGCTGACGCCGCTCGGGCACGGTCTTGTGTGGCTCGGGGTCTTCATCGGCAAGGCGCTGTTCGTCTGGCCGTGGGTTGCGCTGTGGCGGTATCTGGTGGTGCCGGTGGTGACGTACGGGCTCGTGGTGCCGGTGGTGTGGATCTACCGGCAGCTGCTGACTCCGCTGGGGCACGGGCTCGCCTGGCTCGTGGAGCATCTGCTGGTCGCGCCCGTGCGCTGGATCTACCGCCGGCTGCTCACGCCCGTCGGGCACGGTCTGGGGTGGCTTGCGGTCTTCATCGGCAAGGCGCTGTTCGTCTGGCCGTGGGTTGCGCTGTGGCGGTATCTGGTGGTGCCGGTGGTGACGTACGGGCTCGTGGTGCCGGTGGTGTGGATCTACCGGCAGCTGCTGACCCCGCTCGGCCACGGGCTCGCCTGGCTGCTCACCGCGATCGGGCACGGCATCGCCGCCGTCTGCCGCGGGGTGTGGACGGCGGTCGTCTGGCTGGTCGTGGTCCTGCTCGTCACGCCCGTCGGCTGGGTCTACCGCCACATCCTCGCGCCCATCGGCCGCGAGATCGCCGCCGCCGTCGGTGTCGCCTGGCGCATCGCCGGATACATCTCGCGAGCCGTCGGCCGGGGGATCAAGTGGCTCGCCTGGAACCTCGTCGGACGGCCGGTGCGCTGGTGCTACCAGAACGTCTGCACCCCCGTCGGGCACGTGCTGCGCGACGGCATCTGGCGTCCGGCCAAGAAGGCCGCCGTCGAGGCGGGCCGGGCCACGCGGGCAGCGCTCCAGTCGGCCCGGGAGACGGTACGGCAGGCCAGGCGGGAAACCTGGCGCGCGCTCGTCGGCGGGCCCCGGGTGCCCAAGGCCGGGGAACCGGTGGTGCCTCAGGCGCGTACTCTGGGTAGTACAACGACTGTTCCCGGCGCGGTGGCCGCACCCGAGATCTCCTTGCGAAAGCAGGGGTGAGCAGGGCGGGCCCCCAGGGAACACCCCGCACGTCCGAGGGCGGCGCGCCCCCGCGCCCGCCCCGCACCGAGGAGAAGAACCACTGGGCAAGCGACAGCCCGAAGGCCCGCCGCCCGCACCGGCAGTGCAGCGCATCCGACTGCGCTACACCAAGCGCGGCCGCCTCCGGTTCACCAGCCACCGTGACTTCCAGCGTGCCTTCGAGCGGGCGCTGCGGCGTGCCGAGGTGCCCATGGCGTACTCGGCGGGCTTCACCCCGCACCCGAAGGTGTCGTACGCCAATGCCGCACCCACCGGCACGGGCAGCGAGGCCGAGTATCTGGAGATCGCCCTCACCGAGCACCGCGACCCCGACAAGCTGCGTGAGCTGCTCGACGAGTCGCTGCCGGGCGGGCTCGACATCACCGACGCCGTCGAGGCCCGTACGTCAGGCCTCGCCGACCGGCTCACCGCATCCGTGTGGGAGCTGCGGCTCGACGGGGTCGACGTCGAGGACGCCGCGAAGGCCGTGTCCGCCTTTCTCGCCGCCGAGACCGTCGAGGTCCAGCGGAAGACGAAGAACGGCATGCGGACCTTCGACGCCCGTGCTGCCGTAGCGGACCTGCAGGCGCTCTATCCACAGTCCGACGCAAGCGGCGGCTCCACCGGAGCGGCTACCGCCGCGCTCATCAATAGGCCCGGAGACGGGCCCTGTGCGATACTGCGGCTGGTTGTTCGGCACGTGACACCTGCCGTGCGACCCGACGACGTCCTGTCCGGTCTCCGAGCTGTGGCCGACCTGGCGCCGCCGGTCCCCGCAGCGGTGACCAGGCTGGCGCAGGGGCTCTTCGACGAGGAGTCCGGCACGGTGACCGACCCGCTCGCGCCCGACCGCGAGGCAGTTCCGGCCGCTCTACCCACGGCCGCCGGAGCCGCCGTCGCGACGGCGCCGGAAGGTCCCGCCGCGTAAGGACAGTCGTTGTAGCGCAGCCCTGGTACTCGGGAGCCACCTGGGTCGGGCCGCGCACCGAACAGAAGACTTTCGCCAGGCCGTGCGTACATCGCGTACGGAACCGGCGAGCCATACATCAGCTCCCGTGCGGCGCCCGCGCCCCGGACGGCGGCACCGCGCACATCACGCGGGCCGCGGCCGGACCGGAATCAGGCGTGGCGCCCGGGAGCGTGACGGGAGAACCGCCCGCATGCTCGAGCCGAACGAATCCGGCACTGCCGGAGAGACCGAGAACAATTCACCCAGCGATACGCTGCCGCCGCGCCGCAGGCGCCGCGCCGCATCGCGCCCCGCGGGACCGCCGACGGCGGCCGCGGGAGCAACGGACGCCGTGGAAGCCACGGACGTCTCCGAGACCGTCGCCGCTGCGCCCGAGCCGGAGGCCCCCGCGGAGGAGGCCGCAGCGCCGCGTACCCGCCGCCGTGCGACTCGTAAGGCGACCGCGCCTGACGCTGCGCCGCAGGCCGCCGAGGCTGCCGAGCCGGAGGCCCCCGCGGAGGAGGCCGCAGCGCCGCGTACGCGCCGCCGTGCGACCCGTAAGGCCACCGTGCCCGCCGAGACGGTTGAGACCGCGGAAGCCGCAGAGGCCGCTGAGCCTGCTGAGCCCGAGGCCGAGGTGGCCGCGCCGCGTACGCGGCGTCGTGCCACCCGCCAGGTGACCGCCCCCGAGCCGGTCGCCGAGCCTGCTGCCGCCGAGGCCGTCGCCGAAGAGCCTGCCGCCGAAGACGAGGCCCCCGCGCCGCGTGGCCGTGCCCGTCGCAGGGCGTCCGCGCCCGCCGGTGCGCCGCAGGCCGTGGAGACGGCCGAGGCCACCGAGCCGGAGGCCGCCGCAGAGGAGGCCGCTCCGGCCGGCCGCACCCGCCGTCGCGCCGGCCGCAAGGCCACCGCGCCCGCCGGCGCCCCGCAGGCCGTCGAGGCCAACGGCGACGAGGCCGTCACCGATGAGGGCGAGAGCCTGCCCGCCGACGCGGTTGCTCAGATCGCCTCCGACGAGGCCGAGGTCGCGGCCGCCGAGAAGGCGGCGACCCGGGGCCGTACGCGCCGCCGTGCCGTATCCCCCGAGTTCACCGCCCGCCCGGAGAAGGCCGAGAAGGCCGAGAAGGCCGAGAAGAGTGAAGCGGCCGAGGCGCCCGCGCGCGGCCGCCGTGCCGCCCGGCCCGCTGTGGCCGTGTTCCAGGCCCCGGTATTCACCGAGCCGATGTTCCAGACCCCGGAGACGGCCGCAGCGGCCGCCGCCGCTGCCGTGGACACCGAGCCGGAGGAGGACGAGGACATCGTCGAACCGGTCGCCGAGACCGCCGCCCCGGAGCCCGCCGGCCGTCGCCGCCGTCGCCGCCGCGGTGAGCCCGCCGAGCCCGTCGAGACCCCCGCGCACGCCGCCCAGCAGGCCGAGCCCGAGGCGGAGACCGAGCCCGAGCCGGAGCAGGCCGCCGAGGGCGAGGAGCCGGACGAGTTCGAGGACCGCCCCTCGCGCCGTCGCCGCCGTGGTGGCCGCCGCCGTCGCCGTGGCGAGCCCGCCGACGCCGACGAGACCTCGGAGGAGCAGGCCGACGAGGCCGCCGCCGAGGACATCCAGGAAGAGGAGGACGAGGAGGAGCACGGCGAGACCGAGACCCCCTCCGCCGCCGGTACCTCCAGCAGCCGTCGCCGTCGTCGCCGCCGCCGTCGCAGCGGTGACTCCGCCGCCGAGGACGAGACGGGTACGACCGACCCGGAGCGCACGGTGGTCAAGGTCCGCGAGCCCCGCCCCGCGCGCCAGAAGAGCGACGAGCCGTCCGACGAGGTGCAGTCCATCAAGGGCTCGACCCGTCTGGAGGCGAAGAAGCAGCGCCGCCGCGAGGGCCGCGAGCAGGGCCGCCGCCGCGTGCCGATCATCACCGAGGCCGAGTTCCTGGCCCGCCGTGAGGCCGTCGAGCGCGTGATGGTCGTCCGGCAGAACGGCGAGCGCACCCAGATCGGCGTCCTCGAGGACAACGTGCTCGTCGAGCACTACGTCAACAAGGAGCAGGCAACCTCGTACGTCGGCAACGTCTACCTGGGCAAGGTGCAGAACGTACTGCCGTCCATGGAGGCCGCGTTCGTCGACATCGGCAAGGGACGCAACGCCG
This sequence comes from Streptomyces sp. NPDC002868, assembly GCF_055563295.1. Lineage (NCBI taxonomy): Bacteria > Bacillati > Actinomycetota > Actinomycetes > Kitasatosporales > Streptomycetaceae > Streptomyces > Streptomyces sp. NPDC002868. Next base: position 77,187 of record NZ_JBVHDR010000015.1, read on the forward strand.
TCCTGTACGCCGGTGAGGTCAACTTCGAGGCGCTGGGCATGGCCAACGGCCCGCGCCGTATCGAGGTCGCGCTCAAGTCCGGCCAGTCGGTCCTCGTCCAGGTGACCAAGGACCCGATCGGCCACAAGGGCGCCCGCCTGACCAGCCAGGTCTCGCTGCCCGGCCGCTACCTGGTCTACGTGCCCGAGGGCTCGATGACCGGCATCAGCCGCAAGCTGCCCGACACCGAGCGCGCGCGTCTGAAGACCATCCTCAAGAAGATCGTCCCCGAGGACGCGGGCGTCATCGTCCGTACCGCCGCGGAGGGCGCGAGCGAGGACGAGCTGCGCCGCGATGTCGAGCGGCTGCAGGCGCAGTGGGAGGAGATCCAGAAGAAGTCCAAGAGCGGCAACGCCCCGACGCTGCTCTACGGCGAGCCGGACATGACGGTCCGTGTCGTCCGCGACATCTTCAACGAGGACTTCTCCAAGGTCATCGTCAGCGGCGACGAGGCCTGGGACACCATCCACGGCTACGTCTCGCACGTCGCGCCGGACCTGGTCGACCGTCTGCAGCGGTGGACGAGCGAGACCGACGTCTTCGCAACGAACCGGATCGACGAGCAGCTGATGAAGGCGCTGGACCGCAAGGTCTGGCTGCCGAGCGGCGGTTCGCTGGTGATCGACAAGACCGAGGCCATGGTCGTGGTCGACGTCAACACCGGCAAGTTCACCGGTCAGGGCGGCAACCTCGAGGAGACCGTCACCAGGAACAACCTGGAGGCGGCCGAGGAGATCGTGCGCCAGCTGCGGCTGCGCGACCTGGGCGGCATCGTCGTCGTCGACTTCATCGACATGGTGCTCGAGTCCAACCGCGACCTGGTCATGCGGCGACTGCTCGAGTGCCTGGGCCGCGACCGTACGAAGCACCAGGTGGCCGAGGTCACCTCGCTGGGCCTGGTCCAGATGACCCGTAAGCGTGTGGGCCAGGGCCTGCTGGAGTCCTTCTCCGAGACCTGCGTCCACTGCAACGGCCGTGGCGTGATCGTGCACATGGAGCAGCCGACCGTCGCCGGTGGCGGTGGCGGCGGCAAGCGTTCCAAGAAGCGCGGCCGCGGCGGTGCGGAGCATGTCCACGAGCACGAGATCGCTGCCGAGGCCGAGGCCGAGGCCGAGACCGAGGCGGAGGTCGCCGCCGAGGTGGCTGCCCCGGTGGCGCTGGCGGACACTTTCGTGCCGGACGAGGAGCTGTACAGCAGCGCCGCGGAGGCCGAGGCTGCCGCGTCGCGCGGCCGTGGCCGCCGCCGGGCGACCCGTAAGGCGACCGCTCCGGCGGGTGCGCCGAAGGCCGCTGAGGCCGAGGTGGTCATCGAGGCCAGGACCGAGGCTCCGGTCGCCGAGCCGGAGGCTCCTGAGGTTCCCGTGGCTCCCGTGGAGGAGGCGGCCCCGACGGGCCGCGGCCGCCGCCGGGCCACCCGCAAGGCGACCGCTCCGGCCGGTGCGCCGAAGGCCGTTGAGGCGCAGGCCGCCGAGGCGGAGGTCGTCATCGAGGCGAAGGCTGAGACGCCCGTCGAGGCTCCCGAGGCCCCCGTCGCCGAGGAGGCTCCCGTCGCGGCCCCGCCGCGTGCCCGCCGTCGGGTGACCCGCAAGGTCACCGCCCCCGCCGGCTCGCCCTCGGGCGCGGAGGAGGCCGCGGTCGTCGTGGTGAGCAGCACCACGGCAGCCGACACCGAGGCGGCGACGGCCGAAGAGGCCGCCCCGGCCAAGAAGGCGGCTCGCAAGACCGCCAAGAAGGCCACCGCGAAGAAGGCCGCCACCAAGAAGACGGCGGCCAAGAAGACCGCGGCGAAGAAGACGACCGCCAAGAAGGCCGGTGCGAAGAAGACCGCCGCGGCCGAGCAGCAGGCGCTGCCGTCTGTGACGGCGGCCACTGATAGCTGAACAGTTGATGAGCCCTCAGTGAACGGAACGTGTCCCACCTCGCAGGTCGCGGGGTGGGACGCGCTCTTTGTCTCCGAATTGATGCAGTGCTCTGTTAACAGCCCCGAAATTGACTAGGAAATCCCTGATAATGTGACGGCGGTCGCTGCCGGGTGAGGCCCCGTTCCGGAGACTACGGTGGGTGACCGGCCCGGTTCGGGACAAGACCGGTCCCAGATCCTCGGTAGGGCGTTGGCTTGCGCCGGAGGGGTGTGCGCGGCCTCGTGAGACGTCCGCTCCGCCCCTGACCTCTGCCACAAAGAGCTCTTGCGGTGTTCAAGGAGGACGTCCATGACGAGCAGCAATCAGCAGCCCATCCCCGCTGCCCGCCCGGTGATCGGTGAGGAAGAAATCGAGGCCGCGGTACGCGTATTGCGCAGCGGCAGGGTCGTACAGGGCCCTGAGGTCGCGGCGTTCGAGGAGGGCTTCTCGGAGCTCGTCGAGGGGCGCCACTGTGTGGCCGTCAACTCGGGTACCTCCGCGCTGCACCTCCTTCTGCTGGCTTTGGGTATCGGCCCGGGTGACGAAGTAATCGTTCCTTCATTCTCGTTCGCCGCGTCGGCGAACGCGGTCCGGCTGGTCGGCGCCGATGTCGTCTTCGCCGACATCGAGCCCGGTTCCTTCGGCCTGGACCCGGCGGCTGTCGAGGCCGCCATCACGCCGCGCACCGCCGCGATCATGCCGGTGCACCTGTACGGCCACCCGGCCGCGATGGACAAGATCATGCCCATCGCCGCCAAGCACAAGCTGGCCGTCGTCGAGGACGCCTGCCAGGCGCATGCGGCGGCGCTGAACGGCACCCCCGTCGGCGCGTTCGGCTCCGGCGGCACCTTCAGCTTCTACCCGACCAAGAACATGCACTCCCTCGAGGGCGGCATGATCTCCACGGGTGACGCCGAGATCGCCCGCACCCTGCGCCTGCTGCGCAACCAGGGCATGGAGCAGCGGTACGCCAACGAGATCGTCGGCGCCAACATGCGTATGACGGACGTCGCCGCCGCCGTCGGCCGCGTACAGCTCTCGAAGCTGGGCGGCTGGACCGAGCAGCGCATCGCCAACGCCGCGTACCTCACCGAGCACATCACCGCGCCGAACGTGCAGACCCCGACGGTCGCCGAGGGTGCGCGCCACATCTACCACCAGTACACGGTCCGGATCAGCGGGGACCGCGACGCCGCAATGGCGAAGCTCACCGAGGCGGGTGTCGGCAACGCCGTCTACTACCCGACCCCGATCCACCGGCTGAAGCCGTACTGGGAGCCGGACCAGAAGGCCGGCCGCAACTGGGACCTGCCCGAGACCGAGCGTGCGGCCGCCGAGGTCGTCTCGCTTCCGGTGCACCCTTCGCTGTCCGCGGAGGACCTCGAGCGCATCGTCGCCGCCGTGAACGAGCTTGGAGAGAACCTGTGACCACCGCCCAGGGACTGCGGGCCGGCCTGATCGGCCTCGGCTCGATGGGCCGCCACCACGCCCGCGTACTCGCCGGCCTGGAAGGCGTCGAGCTCGTCGCCGTCGTCGACCCGATGGGTGACAAGAACGGCTGGGCGCAGGGCGTCCCCGTGCTGTCGACCGTCGAGGAGCTGATCTCGCTCGGTGTCGACTACGCCGTCGTGGCATGCCCGACCGCGCTGCACGAGGAAGTCGGCCTCAAGCTCGCCGAGGCCGGGGTCGGCGCGCTGGTCGAGAAGCCCGTCGCGGACACCGTGGAGGGCGCCCGCAGGCTCGTCGACGCCTTCGAGTCGCGCGGCCTGGTGGCCGGCGTCGGCCACATCGAGCGCTGCAACCCGGCCCTGCGCTCGCTGCGCCAGCGCCTGGAGGCCGGCGAGCTCGGCGACGTCTACCAGGTCGTCACCCGCCGCCAGGGCCCCTTCCCGCACCGCATCGCCGATGTCGGTGTGGTCAAGGACCTCGCCACCCACGACATCGACCTCACCGGGTGGGTGACCGGACAGACGTACACCTCGATCGCGGCGCGCACGGTCTCCAAGTCGGGCCGTCCGCATGAGGACATGGTCTCCGCGGTCGGCCAGCTCTCCGACGGCACGATGGTCAACCACCTGGTCAACTGGCTGAGCCCGCTCAAGGAGCGGTTCACATCGGTCACCGGTGAGAAGGGCTGCTTCATCGCGGACACCCTCACCGCCGACCTGACCTTCTATTCGAACGCCGCCCAGGCCACCGAGTGGGAGGCACTGCAGGCGTTCCGCGGTGTCGCCGAGGGCGACATGATTCGTTACGCCATCCCGAAGCGCGAGCCGCTGCTGGTCGAGCACGAGCTCTTCCGCGACGCTGTCCTTGGCAAGTCCAACGACATCTGCACGCTGCGCCAGGGCCTTCGTACGGTAGAGGTGGCGGCAGCCGTGCTGCGCTCAGCCGCCAGCGGTACCACTGTCGATCTCTCCGCGCACGCCGCGGCCCAGTAGGGCGAGGAGCCTTGACCAGTCCTGATGTCACCGTCGTCGTCGCCGTGTACAACACGATGCCGTATCTGACGGAATGCCTTAACTCCCTTGTCGGGCAGAGCATTGGCCTGGACAGGCTTGAGATCGTGGCCGTCGACGACGGTTCCACGGACGACAGCGGGGCGGAGCTCGACCGCTTCGCCCAGAAGTACCCGGACACCGTCAAAGTGATCCACCAGGCGAACTCCGGTGGCCCGGCCGCGCCCAGCAACAGGGCGCTGGACGTGGTCACCGGACGTTACGTCTACTTCATCGGCTCCGACGACCACCTCGGCAAAGAGGCGTTGGCGCGGATGGTGGCCTGTGCCGACGAGCACGACTCGGACGTCGTGGTCGGCAAGATGGTCGGCACCAACGGCCGCTATGTGCACCAGGCGCTCTTCAAGAAGAGCAACCCGGACGTCAGCCTGTACGACTCGGCGCTGCCGTTCACGCTGGCCAACACCAAGCTGTTCCGCCGCGAGCTGGTGGAGCAGTACAAGCTGCGCTTCCCCGAGGACCTGCCGGTCGGCAGCGACCAGCCGTTCACCATCGAGGCGTGCGTGCGGGCCCGGAAGATCTCGGTGCTCGCGGACTACACGTACTACTACGCGGTGAAGCGCGGGGACGCGAGCAACATCACCTACCGCGCCGATCATCTGGCGCGGCTGCGCTGCACCGCGAAGATCATGAAGCAGGCGGCCGGGCTCATCGAGGCCGGGCCGCAGCGCGACACCGTCTTCAAGCGCCATTTCACCTGGGAGCTCTCCAAGCTCATCCAGGCCGACTTCCCGGCGCTCGACCCGCAGACCAGGCGCGAGGTGTGCGCCGGAATCGCTGATCTGGCCGACGAGTACCTCACGGACGGACTGCGCGACTCCCTGCCGGTCACGCGGCGGGTCAGGCTCGCCCTGGCCCAGCGCGGCGCGGTGGACGAGCTCGTCGCGGCGATCGAGGACGAGGAGGCGAACGGCGCACCGCCGTTCCACCTGGAGGACGGCAGGGCCTTCGCCCGCTACCCGGGCTTCCGGGACCCCGCGCTGAACATCCCCGACCGGGTCTTCGAGCTGGTCGGGGAATCGGTGCCCGGCCGCCTCTCGGCCGGGACCGAACTGGTCTCGGCCGAGTGGGAGCAAAGCGGCGACAATCTGTCCCTGGCCATCGCGGTACGCACCGCGCTGACCGGCGACACCGAGTCGGCCGTCATCCGCCTCGTCCAGGGCGCGATGCCCAAGAGCGCGGACAAGGCCGGCGCCCGCAGGCTGCCCGCCGGTCATGAACTCCCGGCCCCGGTGGGCGAGTTCACCCAGGAAGTCACTGCCGATTCAGCCGGCACGGTGATCCGTGCGCGCATCCCGATAGAGCCCCGCCAGGCCCAGCTGGGCGTGCGCCTCTACGTGGATGTCGCAGGCTGGACGTATGAGATCCCGGTGCGCGGCACGGACAAGCCGATGCCGCTTGCCCGGCGCTGGCGCAGTGGCACCCCGTATCGAGTGGCGGCGCGCGTGAACACCAAGGGCCGGATGGTCGTCCTGACCGGCCTGCTGTTCCCGCCCGAGAATAGATGGTGGTCGCGCGTGCGACCCCTGCTGGTCCGGTTGAAGAGGAAAGTAACCCGATGAATATCTGTGTAGTCGCGCTCGGCAAGATCGGGCTTCCGCTCGCCGTGCAGTTCGCCGCCAAGGGCCACCGGGTGATCGGCGCCGATGTCAACGAGAAGGTCGTCGAGCTGGTCAACGCCGGCACCGAGCCCTTCCCCGGTGAGCACGACCTCGACCGTCTGCTCAAGGAGACCGTCGGCGCCGGGCTGCTGACCGCGACCACCGACACCGCGGCCGCCGTCGCCGAGTCCGACGCCGTCGTGGTCGTCGTCCCGCTGTTCGTGGACGCCGACGGCGTGCCGGACTTCGGCTGGATGGACTCCGCGACCAAGGCGATCGCCGCTGGTCTCAAGCCCGGCACTCTCGTCTCGTACGAGACCACCCTGCCGGTCGGTACCACCCGCACCCGCTGGGCCCCGATGCTGGAGCAGGGCTCCGGCCTCACCGCGGGCGAGGACTTCCACCTGGTCTTCTCGCCGGAGCGGGTGCTCACCGGCCGCGTCTTCGCCGACCTGCGCCGCTACCCCAAGCTCGTCGGCGGCATCGACGAGGCCTCGACGAAGCACGGCGTGGAGTTCTACGAGCAGGTGCTGGACTTCGACGAGCGTGCCGACCTGGCACAGCCGAACGGAGTCTGGGACCTGGGCACCGCCGAGGCCTCCGAGCTGGCGAAGCTCGCCGAGACCACCTACCGCGATGTCAACATCGGCCTGGCGAACCAGTTCGCCCGGTTCGCCGACAAGAACGACATCGACGTCAAGAAGGTCATCGAGGCCTGCAACTCGCAGCCCTACAGCCACATCCACCAGCCCGGCATCGCGGTCGGCGGCCACTGCATCCCGATCTACCCGCGGATGTACCTGTGGAACGACCCGGAGGCCACCGTCGTGCGCTCGGCGCGCGAGGCGAACGCCGCCATGCCCGAGTACGCCGTGGACCTGCTGGCCGCCGCCTACGGCGACCTGGACGGCGCGGGCGTGCTGGTGCTCGGCGCCGCCTACCGCGGCGGCGTGAAGGAGACGGCCTTCTCCGGCGTCTTCCCGACCGTCGAGGCGCTCAAGGCGCGCGGGGCCGTCCCCTTCGTGTCGGACCCGATGTACACGGCCGAGGAGCTGACCGCGCACGGTCTGACCCCGCACGAGGGCCAGACCGTTACCGCCGCGATCCTGCAGGCCGACCACGCCGAGTACCGCGAGCTGGCCGCCTCCGACCTGCCGGACGTCCGCGTCCTGGTCGACGGGCGGCGCACCACCGACCCGAAGCGCTGGGAAGGCGTACGCCGGGTCGTCATCGGCGGCTGACGCACCCTTTGCGCCTGAACCGGCGCCGCTCTCGCGGAGGTGGCTGGGCGCCGTTGGGGTTCCTCAATTGATGGCTGATGTACCAAGACGAAGGCCCCGGCCACCACTGGTGACCGGGGCCTTCGCCGTACGTACTAGCGCTTGTGCTGCTCCAGGAACTCCACCACGCGGTGGGCGGCCCTGCCGTCGCCGTACGGAAGGCCGCGCTCGGCCGTGGGGGCCGGACGCGTGGCGATCTCCGCCCAGGCGGACGCGCCCAGGTCGTGCGGGTTCGGGACCAGCTGGTTCCAGTCGCCCTCCAGCGTCTCGACCCACTCGGTCTCCGGGCGGATCGTGGTGCAGACGCGGTCCAGCAGGAACGCCTCCTTCTGCAGACCGCCCGAGTCCGTGACCACACCGGCGGAGCCGAGGACGGCGGCGACAAGACCGGCGTACGGCAGGGGCCTGCCCGAGTGCAGCGAGCCCTGGTTCAGCTTGATGCCGTGCTCCTCGGCGCGCACGACGAGGCGCGGGTGCGCCAGCAGGGCCACCGGCACCGGCAGGTTCGCGAGAGAGTCGATGATCGCCGCCAGGCGCTTCGGGTCGTCGGTGTTGTCCGGACGGTGCAGCGTCGCGAGCAGGTACGGCGCCTGGGGGTCGATGCCCTCGGGCAGCACCGGACTGGGGTGCTCGCCGGCCAGCACCGCGTCCCTGATCCGCAGGCACACGTCGACCATGACGTCACCGGCGAGCACCGAGCGCTTGCTGAGCCCCTCGGCCGCCAGGTGGCGCATGGCCTCCTCGGTCGGCGCGAGCAGCAGGTCGGCCGCGTGGTCGGTGAGGATGCGGTTGTGCTCCTCGGGCATCCGGCGGTTGAAGGACCGCAGCCCGGCCTCCAGGTGCGCGACGGGGAGGTGCATCTTCACCGCGGACAGCGCACCGGCCAGCGTCGAGTTCGTGTCGCCGTACACGAGCACCCAGTCGGGCTGCTCGGCGTCGAGGACCGGGTCCATCGCGGTGAGCACACCGCCGGTCTGGGCGCCGTGGCTGCCCGAGCCGATGCCGAGGTGTACATCGGGGTCCGGAATGCCGAGGCCCGAAAAGAAGACGTCGGACAGGTCGGCGTCGTAGTGCTGCCCTGTGTGAACAATCACGTGCTGATGGTCGGTTTCCGCGAACGCAGCGGCGATCGGTGCGAGTTTGACCAATTGGGGACGAGCGCCGACGACGCTGATGACCTTCACGGTGAACTGCTCCTCGATACCTTGGGTTACGGGCCGCCGGCGGTGCCGAAGACCGAATTCCGTCCGATGATAAAGTGACGCCTCGACGTGTGCTCCGGGGAGGAAGTCGGTAATGAATCAGGCAGCATCCAGGGATGCGGCCGTAGTCACGCCGTGGTACCCCACACGTGAGCTGCCTTTCCGAGGATCTTTCGTCCAGGCAATGGTCGGTGCGACGGCCCCCGGCTGTGACAGCTTCGTGGTTTATCACTGCGACCCGTGGGTCGCACCGATGGACGCCGCCACCACTCAAGCGGTGGAAGCGGCCGGTGGCAAACTGGTGACCCGCGCCGCGCACCGCGTGCCCACCGCCGGCGGTGCCGATCTGGTGCACTTCCCGGTCACCACCCCGCGCGGTCAGGACTACGGCGCCCAGTCCCGCAGCCACGAACGGCAGCTGCGCGCGGCCCTCGGCAACAAGCCCATCGACGCCCCTGTCGTGCACGCCCATGTCGGCCTGCCGAGCGGCTGGGCGGCCGTGCAGAACGCCCGTCCTGACGCGAGGGTCTTCGTCACCGAGCACGCCTCGTTCCTCGAGCGGGTCTTCCAGGACCCCGAGGCCGTCGAGCTCTACGACGAGCTGCTGGCCCGGGTCACCGGCTTCTTCGCCGTCGGCGACAAGGTCACCGAGGTGCTGAGCAAGCAGTTCCCGCACCACGCGGACAAGATCCTGCGCATCCCCAACCCGATCTCCTTCGACGTGAGCCGCCCTGCCCCGGTCACCGAGCTGCGCAAGTGGCTCTACCTGGGCAGCATGGTCGAGCTCAAGGGCGTCAGCTGGCTGGTCGAGGCCTTCGCCCAGTGCCACGCCCAGGACCCGACGCTGAAGCTGACGATGGTCGGCGAGGGCCCGCTGCGTAAGCCGCTGACCGCGCGGGTGGCCGAGCTCGGGCTGAGCGACGCCGTGGACCTGCCCGGCTCGATCCCGCACGAGCAGGCGCTCGACCTGATGCGCGAGCACGACCTGCTGGTCCACCCGAGCCGGTACGAGACCTTCGGGATGACCATCGTGGAGGGCATCGCCGCCGGAATGCCGGTGCTGGTGACCCGCTGCGGTGGACCCGAGAAGACGCTGGCCGGCATCGAGGACGCGGCCGGCGAGCTCATTGATGTGGAAGAGAACGCCGAGTCGATCAGTGACGGCTACCGGCGCCTGCGCGACCGCTTCGACAGCGGCGGTCTGGATCTGAAGCGTGCCCAGGAGCAGCTGGCCGCGCAGTACGGCTACGAGGCCGTCGCCCAGGCGCACTACCGTCTCTGGTTCCCCGACTCCCCGTGATGGAGTGACATGCAGGTCCTGTTCCTGGCTCTCGGCGCCTCCCGCAAGCGGGCCGTGGTCGAAGAGTCGGCGGAAGTTGTGGCGCGCGGCGGCCGGGCCGTCGTCCTGGTCGCCGCGCGCAAGCCGTGGCTCGACCAGGGCTTCGAGCCCGGCGTGGAGCTGGTGACGGCCGACGAGCTCGAGGCGCGCCATCTGCCGCGGAGGCTGGAGCGCCTGGTGCTCTACCGTGTGCCGAGGCTCGTCGTACGGGTCGCCGGCCGCGGCCCGCTGGCCGGCAAGGCGAAGCGAGCTCTCAAGGCGTACGAGCGCCGAGTGGCGGCCCGTGTCCACCGGCGGGTGTTCGTCCCGCTGCACCGCCGGGTGTGGCCGAAGATCTCCGACCGGCTGGTCTGGCGCCACTTCGGCCCGCGCAAGGGCCCGGAGCTGCTCGTCGTCGCTGATGCGCTTTCGGTGCCCCGCGCCGTACAACTGATTCAGGCGTGGGAGTCCGACGGCCTGGCAGTCCCCAAGGTCTGTTACGGCATCGACTCCGACGTATCCCCGCAGACTCCGCAGACCTCAGCCGCTCGCTGATCTCAACACCGAGGAAGATCCATGAAGAACCGCAGCGACCGGCGCCCACGCGTGCTCTATCTGGCGTTCTACTTCCCGCCCTCCCGGGCGAGTGGCGTGTACCGCGCCAGGGCGACGGCCAACCACCTCGTAGAGAAGGGCTGGGACGTCACGGTCTGCGCGTCTCCGCTGGACTTCCTCTACAAGAGGATCGGCTCGGTGGACGAGGGTCTCTCGGAGACGGTCGATCCGCGTATCAAGGTCGAGCGGCCGTCGCTCAACCAGTACACCTGGCAGCAGGACCTGCGTGAGTTCAGCTGGCTGCGCCGCAGCTTCCCGCTGATGGCGAAGCGCGTGTACCAGTTCAGCCAGACGAAGCTGTTCCCGGAGCGCTACTCCTCGTGGGCCTGGGCCTCCGTCGTACGCGCGCTGAAGCTGCACTCCAAGAAGCGCTTCGACGTCGTCGTCGCCACCGGCAACCCGTTCGCGTCCTTCGGCGCGGCCTGGCTGTTCAACCGGCTGACGGGTGTTCCGTACGTCATGGACTACCGCGACTCGTGGACGCTGGACCTGTTCCACGACGAGCCGGCCTTCCCCAAGGGTCATATCGCCTGGGCCTGGGAGAAGCGGATGCTGAACAAGGCGGCCGCGTCGGTGTTCGTGAACGAGGCGCTGCGGGGCTGGCACGCGGAGCGGTACCCGGAGGTCGCGGACCGCATGATGGTGGTCCCGAACGGCTGGGACGCGGACGTCATTCCGGCGGCCCCCGAGCCGGCCGAGAAGCCGGAGCCCGGGGCGGCTGCCGAGACGGGGGAGGCTGCCGAAACCGAGGCCGCTGCCGAGACCGAGGCGCCTGCCGTCGAGCAAGCTTCTGCCGAGGGGCAGCGGCCGCTGAAGTTCGCGTACCTCGGCACGCTCACCGTCAAGCAGCCCGTCGAGGAGATGGCCGAGGCGTTCAAGATCGCCCGCCGTCATCCCGATCTGACGGACGCCGAGCTGCAGATCCACGGCCACCTCGGCTTCTTCAAGAACAGCCCGGCGACGCTGAAGAAGAAGCTCGGCCTGGACGACGAGGCTCCCGAGAACGGGACCGAGGACACCGGACTGCGCTACTGCGGGCCGGTCTCCAAGACCGAGGTCGGCAAGGTCTACGAGGACGCGGACGTGCTGGTCTTCCTGGCCGGCGGCGGCAAGTATGTGACCTCGGGCAAGATCTTCGAGTACATGGCCTTCGGGCATCCGATCGTCTCGGTGCACGCGCCGGGCATCGCCGCCCAGGACGTGCTCGAGGGCTATCCGCTGTGGTTCAACGCCAACAGCCTGGACGTGGACGAGCTGGCGGCCTCGATGGTCGCGGCGGGCAAGGCCGCGCGTGATCTGACGCCGGAGCAGCGCGAGATCGCGCGCAGGCACGCGGACAGGTACCAGCGCGACGCCGTGCTCAAGCCCTTCGAGGAGCGGCTGCGGACCATCGTCGGCCGCGAGGACTCATTCGAGGACCGAATCGAGGACTGATTCGGATCCGCCAACGGCGAAGGCCCCGACCGGAACTCCGGTCGGGGCCTTCGCCGTTGGCATCGGCGCCTACTCGTCTTTCTCGTCCTTCGGTGCGTAGATCTCCCGGTCCATGTGCATGGTGACGGTGAGGTGCGGGTGGGCCTTGGCCCACTTCCAGCCCGTCACCGTGGAGTTGATGTCGCTCACGAACACATGGTCGGCGAGGTCGAGCCGCAGCTCCGGAAGGGCGGCGCGCTTGGCCACACGGGACAGCAGCTGCGGCCGGATCTCCCGGTATCCACGGTTGAAGATCTTCTTGTGGAAGGCGTTGGCGGCCCTGGTGTGAGCCCGCTGGACGGACGCGACGGCGAGCTCGGGCGTGATGGACTTGCGGTTACGGGCGGCCACCCTGCGGGCCTTGCGCAGCACCGCGCGCGGGGCGCGGTAGACGAGGAAGCGCTCGCCGCGCGGGATGCGCAGCTTCTTCTCGGCGGCCTCGATGCTCACCACGGGGACGCGGGAGTCCAGCTGTGCGCGCTGCCAGAACTGGTCCGCCCTGCCAGAGACCAGCGTGACCTCGACGCCCACCTCGGTCAGGTAGTTGGCGAAGTCGACGATGCGGCGTGGCCTGCCGGGCGGCGTCAGCGCGAGGATGACCGCGCGGCCGACCGGCTCGGTGCTCTCAGGGGCCTTCTCGTCCTGCTTCTGAGCGACCGTCGCGGCGCTCTCGGCAGGCTGCTCGGGCTGTTCGGGCTGTTCGGGCTGCTCGGCCTGGGCCGGGAGGGGCACGTCCGCGGCGGCGGGGAGCGGGGTGCCCTCGTAGACCGAGAGGAGCTGCTTGGCCACCGCCTCGGTGCCGAACCGGCTCTCCAGCACCTCACGGGCCGCCGACAGATCGATCCCTGCCGCGTCCTTCCTGAGCTGCCAGTAGGCGTCGGCGATGACTCTGGGGTCCTCGCTGACGTCCATGAACGCGCCGGCCTTGGACTCGATGCCGGCCAGGCTCTCCTGCGGGCCGCCGCTACGTGTGGCGAGGACGGGCAGGCCGGCGGCGACGGCCTCCACGACCGTCATACCGAACGTCTCGCCCTTGCTCGCGTGCACGAGCAGATCGTGCTTGTGCATCAGCGCGTTGACGTCCTCGGGGGACACGGGCGGCAGGATGCTGACGCGGTCGCCGAGGCCGAGCTCGTCGGCGCGGGCGATGAGGTCATCCTCGCGGGGGCCGTGGCCGACCAGGGTGAGCGTCGCCCGCGGCTCCTTCTTCGCCACCAGAGCGAAGGCTTCGAGCAGTTCGTCGACGCCCTTCGGCCTGATCAGTCGGCCGACGTACAGCCAGCTGAGCAGCTCGGCCGAGCGCTCCGGGCCAGGCGTGAAGCGACCGAAGTCGATCATGTTCGGTACGACGCTGAGCTTGTGCGCGTACGCCGGGAACTCCGCGGCGATCTGCTCCCGCAGCCGGGAGCTGACGCACAGGAACGCGTCCGCCCGCTCCAGCACCTCGCCGTACAGCTCCAGGGCGGCGGGCTGCGCGAATACCTTGTCGAGGAACGAGGAGTGCTCGGTGACGACCACGCGCGCGTCGGGCCTGGCCAGGTGCAGGGCCAGCACACCGCCGTAGATGCCGGTGTGGGCGTGGACGAGGGAGGCCTCGATCTTGCCCGTGGGCAGCGCGGGGAGCAGGGCCTTCTCCTGGGCGGCGACCCAGGGGTTGTAGTTCTTGCGGTGGGTGAGCGGCACGGGGATCCGGACGACGGTGCCCTCCGCGGACTCCACGACGGGGATGAGGTCCGAGCGCTCCTGGAGGCGGTCCACGGTGACCTTGATCGCGTCGTTCAGCGCGGGGTGCGCCCGGCCCGACCAGTCCTCGGTGTGCAGGACGGCGACCCGGTCGAACTGGCCGGCCACCGCTGCCGTCATCGCCTGGACGAACGATCCGGCGTACGGGTTGTTCGGCGAGGGGTACCAGGGGGTGATCACGGCGAGGTCCGAAGGCTCCGCGGTGTGACCGTCCGTGTTGGCGGGCTCCAGCTCGAGCGTGAGCTCCGGCCGCCGCCGGATGGCCGCCCAGGCCGTCGGCAGTGCGTGTGCGTCACCGGCGATCAGGCGCTCTGCCGTGGCGAAGGGCCCCGACTTGTCGCCGACCAGCTTCTTCGCGGCAGGCCATGCCGAGCCGTGCTTGTCGAGGGAGAGCCGTACGACTTCCACGCCGTCCAGGCGCGAGAGTTCGGCGGCGGTCTCCGCCCACTCCTCACAGTCCGCGACGACCAGCACGACCTGCGAGCCGGAGGACGCAAGTTCCTTGACATGCTCGCGTGCTGCCCGTACCCGGTACGTTCCGAGCGCGAGATAGAGCACGTGGCTTTTCATCTGGTTCCCTTCGCACAACATGACGCAGGGCCCCAGGGTATCGAAGCCCGGGGCGGGCTCTGCGGCGAGGAGAGGGTGGGAGGAGAGGTGGAAGGTGGTGGGGAGCCGGACGGGTGTCAGCTCCGGTCGTCGAGGACGCCGTCCTTCTCCACATACACCGCGCCGGTCTGCGGGCACTCCCACACGCCGGACTCGTCCGCACGCTCCACCAGACGGACGCCGGCCTTGCCGACCCAGCCGATCTGCCGGGCGGGCACGCCGACGACCAGCGCGAAGTCCGGTACGTCCTTGGTGACGACCGCGCCCGCCGCGACCATGGACCAGCGCCCGATCCGCACCGGGGCGACACACACCGAACGTGCGCCGATCGAGGCACCGTCGGCGATCTTCACGCCCACGGCCTCCCAGTCGCCACCGCGCTTCTGCTTGCCCTCGGGGTCGACGGAACGCGGGTTGTGGTCGTTGGTGAGCACCACGGCGGGACCGATGAAGACACCGTCGCCGAGCTCGGCGGGCTCATAGACCAGCGCGTAGTTCTGCAGCTTGCAGTTGTCGCCCATCGTGACGCCGGTGCCGACGTAGGCACCCCGCCCCACTACACAGCCCTCGCCGAGCCGCGCGCCCTCACGGATCTGGGCGAGCTCCCAGACGCTGCTCCCGGCGCCGATCTCGGCGGTCTCGTCGACCTGGGCGGTGGGCTGGACCCTGTAGCTCACTGTGCTGCCTTTCACGCGGGGCTTGGCGGGCTGAGCATACGTGGCCCGCCGAGTGAGGAACCAGTGATGTCTGCGGAGGCAATGTGACCAATCTGTGATCGTGTGGAAACGATCATGTCCGACATGTGTTCTTGTACAGGTTCATGACACATGGAAAAGTCCTCCTCCGCTTCTACGGGCTGGTTGGGGTTGGGGAACGTCAGGTCCGGGGTGGGGGAAGCGCAGCGGGGGGTGCCTCGGCGCGGTGTGCGCCGAGCGTGTCGTCGGTCTGCACGACACCACACAACTTCTCCTCAACAACTGCCCGGAGGCGGGGGGTTTTCCGGGCGACGCCGTCCGGTGACGCCTCAGTCAGCTATCTGGGGTTCCCGCCGGCTTCTCACAGTCCGGCGCGGACGGAGTGTGGGGGAAACGATGCCGCGGGTCGGTACACGTACGGGCCGGGGGGTGATGGCCGTCGCTCTGGCGGCCGTCTTCTCCGTGCTGGGGCAGGGAGCGGCAGTGACGCCGCAGGCGGTGGCGGCCACGGCCTGTGCCGGGGCACAGTCCGACTTCAACGGCGACGGAATCCGCGATATCGCCATCGCCGACCCGGAGGCCACCGTCTCCGGGAAGCAGCGGGCAGGGCTCATCCGCATTGTGTACGGCGGCGGCAAGGGCACCTTCGAACTGTCGCAGGACTCGCCCGAGGTCTCCGACGGAGCCGAGACCGGCGACCAGTTCGGCTTCTCGTTCGCCGTGTACGACGCCAATCTCGACGGCTGCAGCGACATCGCCGTGGGCATCCCGTACGAGGACATCAACTTGGTCGGCAACACCATCAAGGACGCCGGCCTGGTCCACCTCATCTACGGCTCGCCGGCCGGCGTCGCCTCGGGCGGCCAGGGGAGCTACGGCTTCCGGCAGGGCTCCGACGGCAAGCTCGGCGGCGGCCACGAGGCCGAGGACTGGGTCGGATACGCCGTCGCCGCGGGCAAGTCCGCGACCGGCTTCCCCTTCCTGGTGATCGGGGTCCCCGGCGAGGACGGCGCGGGCGGCGTCGACATGGGGATGATCCACTACGTCTACGGCACCGCGTACGACGTGGCGAACGCCTCCCAGGACACCACCGGTGTCTGGGAGGACGCCGAGGCGTACGACCAGTTTGGGGCGTCCATCTCCGCCACCGACCGGCATTTCGTGGTCGGCGCCCCCGGCGAGTCGATCGGAGCCGTGGAGTCCGCGGGCGGTGTCATCGCGTTCCGCCCGTCCATCAACTCCCTCGGAGTTCCCGACCCGCTGTTCGGCATGGGGCAGGGACGCACTCCCGGGCCCGACATCGCCGCCCAGGTCGACGACCGCTACGGCACATCGCTGGCGATGGCGCCGTACCGGCCCGCCGGCGCGGCCACCACGACCGACTCGCTGCTCGCCGTGGGCGTACCCGGCGAGGACCTGTCGACCACGGTCGACGCGGGTGCGGTGCACCTCTACCACATCAAGGCCGACGGCACCGTCACGCTGCTCAAGTGGATCGACCAGAACCAGCCCGGTGTCGAGGGCGAGGCTGAAGCCGGCGACTTCTTCGGGCAGCGACTCGCGGCCGTCAACACCGCGACCAACGTGGTCAGTACCGCCACGACCATGCGCCTCGCCGTCGGAGTACCGGGCGAGGAGTCCACCGAGGAGTTCCCGGAGGAGGGCGGCGTACAGCTGTTCTCGATGCTCGGCGAGCCCGGCGCCGCCGACAGCTGGATCGCACCCGGCGACGGCATTCCGTCCCCCAGGGCTCCCCGCACGCTCGTCGGCATGGGCCTCGGCGCGAGCCCGACCTCGCTCTACGTGGGCATTCCCTACGGGCCCGTCGAGGCAAGGGCCGTTCACGCCTTCGCGTGGAACACGCCGAACGGCGGTGCGCCCACCCAGACCTGGAAGCCGGGCGAAGGCGGAATCCCGGCGGAGAACGTTGCGTTCGGCGCGCTCGTGCGCTGACAGCGCAGGTAAAAGATGAGAGGGGAAACATCTCAGTGACCAGTCCAACGCGCCCGCCACAGGGCGCGATTCGACGGCGCACCGCCGGCGGCGCGAGTGCTGTCGTCCTGACGGCCTTCGCGCTCTTCGGGCCCGGAACGCCCCTGACACCGCCCGCGGCGGCCATCGCCGCCGGCTGCTCGGGCGTGGAGTCGGACTTCAACGGTGACGGTGTCCGCGACACCGCGATCGCGGACCCCGAGGCGACCGTCGCGGGCGTACAGCGGGCCGGACTCGTCCGCGTCGTGTACGGCGGCGGCAAGGGCACCCTGGAGCTCTCGCAGGAGACGGCCTCAGTGCCCGGTGCCGCCGAGGCGGGCGACCAGTACGGGTACGCGCTCGCCGTCTACGACGCCGACGCGGACGGCTGCAGCGATCTCGCCGTCGGTATGCCCTATGAGGACATCTCGACCAACGCCGACGCGGGCGGGGTGCAGATCGTCTACGGCTCCCCGACCGGCATCGGCGGCGGCAAGGCCGTCAAGGAGCACATCCAGGGCGAGACCGCGACGCTCGGTGGCTCCGCCGAGGCCGGAGACTGGACCGGTTACGCGCTGGCCGCGGGCAAGTCGTCCGCCGGCACGCCGTATCTGCTGATCGGCTCTCCGGGCGAGTCGATCGGCACGGTCGAGGACGCCGGGGCGTTCTTCTACGTCTCCGGCACCGCGCAGACCGTCGTCGGGAACCACCAGGACACCGAGGCCGGCGGAGCGGTGCCGGGTGTGGCGGAAATCGACGACCGGTTCGGTGCGTCACTCGCCGCGACGCCCACCCACTTCGCCGTCGGTACGCCGGGCGAGGCGCTCGGCACGACGACCTTCGCCGGAGGCGTCGCGGTCTTCAGCCACACCCTCGTGTCCGGCTATCCGAAGCCGCTGGTCGGACTGGGCCAGGACCAGGACGCCGTCCAGGGCGCCGAGGAGGTCGGCGACGGCTTCGGTACATCGCTCGCGATGGTTCCGTACCGTCCCTCCGGCGCCACCTCGACTACGGAGTCCCTGCTCGCGGTCGGCGTTCCGGGCGAGGACCTGTCCACCACCGTCGACGCGGGCGCCGTCCAGGTGTTCCGGGTCACGGCGTCGGGGAGCTTCACGCAGACCGCGTGGATCGACCAGAACGTCGAAGGTGTGGACGAGGAGGCCGAGGCCGGCGACTTCTTCGGACAGCGGGTGGCCGCGGCCAACTCGTCGCCGAACACGGTCGCTTCCGCCACCACGACGCGGCTTGCGGTCGGCGTGCCCGGCGAGGAGTCCGCGGAGGAGCACCCGGAAAAGGGCGGGGTGCAGATCTTCCCGCTGGTCGGCGCCGTCGGCGCGTCCGACAACTGGATCGACCCGGGCTACGGGATTCCGTCCCAGCCCGCCCCCCGGCAGCTCGCCGGGATGAGCCTGGCGAGCAGCCCGTCATTGCTGTACGTGGGCATGCCCTATGGCCCCGCCGACGGCCACGCGGTCTACGGATTCCCGTGGAACGTGGCGTCCGGCGGCGCCCCCACACAGACCTGGAAGCCCGGCGAGGCCGGAATCCCCGCGGGTGACGTCGCGTTCGGAGCGGCGGTCCGTTGATGAGCGACATGGAGAGTAGACGCGTGTCCAGACGAATACGGCGCAGCCTCGTGCTGCGTGGCGCTGTGGCCGCTGTGGCAGCGGGCGCCGTGCTGACCGGTGGCTTCACGGCCCTGCCGGGCAACTCCGAGGCCAAGGAGCCCGAGCAGACATCGGTCGCTTCCGGCAAGCCGGTGCAGACGGAGAACCAGGCACTCGCGGCGGCGAAGAAGAGCGGTAAGAAGGTCGAAGTCCTCGGGATGCGCACCGCGCGCCGGGAGATCTTCGCCGAGCCCAACGGCACCTTCACGGCCCGTGAGTACACAGATCCCATCCGCACCGTCCAGGCGGGCAAGTGGGTCGACATCGACAAGACCCTGGTGAAGCGGTCGGACGGCAGCGTGGGGCCGAAGGCGGCCGCCGTGGCCCTGTCGTTCTCCGGGGGCCAGGCCGGCAAGCCGTTCGTCACCATGAACCAGGCGGGCCGCGAGCTCTCCCTGACCTGGCCGTACGGCAAGCTGTCGGCTCCGGTGCTCAAGGGGGAGACGGCCACCTATGTGGACGCGCTGCCCGGCGTCGACCTGACGGTCCGGGCCGAGGCGGACGGATTCGGCCACCTGCTGGTCGTCAAGACCCCAGAAGCCGCGGCCAACCCGAAGCTGGCCAGGCTGGACCTGGGGCTGAAGGCCGACGGCCTCAAGATCAAGGAGGACGCCTCCGGCGCCCTGAAGGCCGAGGACGCCGCGGTGGGCGGCACCGTCTTCGAGGCCGGCAAGCCGGCCATGTGGGACTCGGCCGCCGTGAAGGAGGCCGCGGCCAAGCCCCAGGGCCCCAAGGCGGTCTCCAAGGCGCTGTCCGCGTCCGCCGCCGCTGCCGAGCCGGCTCCGTCGGTCGCACCGGCGCCCGCCCTGGCCGGCCCGGGCGGTGGCGGCAAGACCGCCTCGCTGGGCATCGAACTGGGCAAGGGCAAGCTGTCGCTCGTCCCCGACCAGAAGCTGCTCAAGGCGAAGGACACCGTCTTCCCGGTCGTCATCGACCCCATCCAGCGCACCACTTCGCGTACGGCCTGGACCGGCGTAATGTCCGGCATGCCGACCGAGCAGGACTGGAAGTACTCCGACAGCGCCGGCGTCGGCAAGTGCCCGACCGACTACAACCCGGTCTCCTGCAACGGTGTCGGCGTACGGCGTCTGCTCTTCACCATGCCGGTGTCGTTCTACAAGGGGAAGCAGATCCTGGGCGCGAGCTTCTCCGCCCGCGTCGCGCACATCTACAGCGCGTCCCCGACCGCCGAGCCCATCCGGCTGTACCGGATCGGCGGCAAGAACTACACCATCACCTCCTCAAGCAACTGGTCCAACACCCAGGACGACTGGACGGACCACATCGGGACCGTCGACAAGGCCATCTCGCCGACGTCCTGCTCCAGCCAGGCGAACCTGCACTTCGAGAGCGGCTCCACCGGTGAGCTCACCAGCGAGGTGCGGACCGCGGCGAACGAAGGCTGGTCGTCGATGACGCTGGGTCTGCGCGCCGCCGACGAGAGCCGGTTCGCGGAGTGGAAGCGGATCTGCGGCAACGCGTACCTGTCGATCAGCTACAACAACCTGCCGCGGAAGATCACCACGCTGTCCAGCGACCCGGGTGGTATCTGCGACACGGGCGCCGGCCGGCCGTACGCCGAGGTGCCGCCGAAGCTGCAGGCCGTGGCGAGCGACCCCGACCACGCGAACGGCCAGACCGACAAGGTCAAGGTCGAGTTCAAGGTGGAGTGGACGGACCCGGTCTCCAAGGAGGCGAAGAGCTACACGTATCTCACTCCCTCCTGGCTGGCGCCGACCCCCAACACCAAGTTCACCCACACGGTGAAGTCGACGATCCCGCAGAACACGGTCATCTACTGGAGCGCGCGGGCGTACGACGGTGACGGCTACGGCCCATGGAGCTATGACGGCGACACCACTCGCTGCGAGTTCATGTACGACAAGACGCTCCCCGGCAAGCCGAATGTGCTCTCCAAGCAGTACCCGTCCGACACCGTCTACCACGACGGTGTGGGTACCTACGGCACCTTCACCTTCTCGCCGAACCCCAATGACTCGGTGCCGGACACCGATGTCGTGAAGTACCGGTACGCGTTCGACAGCACGGCCACCCCGGCCACCACCATCAACGCCGCGACGGCCGGCGGCCCCGCCTCGGTGAACTGGATGCCGACGCGCTCCGGCCGCCACTGGGTGGATGTCATCGCGGTCGACAAGGCCGAGAACCCCAGCACCAAGGCGCACTACGAGTTCCTGGTGACCGAGGGCACGCCGGTCGCAGGCCAGTGGAACTTCGCCGACGGTGCGGGCAGCACCGAAGCCCACGACGAGACAGGCGAGTTCTCGGCGGATGCCGGCACCGGCGTCGGCTTCGGCGTCGAAGGCCCCGGCGGAAAGGCCGACTCGGCCGCTCGCTTCGACGGCTCCGGCAACGCCTTCGCCGACGCCAACGAGACGGTGCTCGACTCCTCGAAGAGCTTCAGCGTCAGCGCCTGGGTCCGTCCGACGGCCCTCGACCGTGACATGACGATCGTGAGCCAGGACGGCACCGGTGAGCCCGGCTTCACCCTCGGCTACGACCACACGGTCGGCACCTGGTCGTTCTCCGTACCGGTCACCGACGTCGACTCGCTCGGCAAGTGGAAGGCCGTGTCCACCGGAATCTCCGTGGTCAAGGACCAGTGGGTCCTGCTGACCGGCGTGTACGACGCGCAGAAGAGCGAGCTGCGGCTGTACATCAACAAGGACTCCAAGGGCGTCGCCCAGCGGCGCTCGGTGTGGAAGTCGTACGGTCCGCTCCAGATCGGCCGCTCCACGGCCAAGAGCGGCTACCGGGACAACTTCGTCGGTGACCTCGCCGAGGTCCGGGTCTTCGACCGGGTGCTGCCCGCGGCGCAGGTCGCGGAGCTCATGACGGTCAAGCCGGACCGCAAGGGCTACTGGCAGCTTGACGCGGAGACGAACCGGACCTCCGCGGAGACCGGCAACGGGCCGGTTCTCGGCCTGGCGGGCAACGCGAAGATCCACACCGCGCCCACCGATCCGCTGTCGGAGGATCCGTTCCCGATGGTCGGAGCAGGCCACCTGCTGCTGGACGGTGACGGGGACTACGCGTCCACCGCCACCGCCCCGGTCACCGGAGCCGCCAGCTTCACCGTGACCGCGCGCGCCCAGCTCACCTCGCTCGACCCGGTCAAGGCACAGACGGTGCTCTCGCTGCCCGGCACGGCCGCGAACCGCCTCGCGGTCCGCTACCGGCCCGCGCCGGACGCCGAGACTCCGTCGATGTGGGAGCTGGCCGTCGCCACCTCCGACTCGGCCACCTCCAGTGCGGCGGTCTTCCACGACGACCAGGAACTCCCGGACACCGACGTGGCCGGCCAGCACCTGGCCGTGGTCTACGACGCCTTCGCCAACGAGATCCGGCTGTACGTCAACGGAATGCTCGCCGCCACCGCGCACGGCACAGAGGACACCCTCTGGGGTGCCACCGGCGGCCTGCAGGTGGGTCGTTCGGCACTCGGCGGCGGCAGCGAGTACTTCGCCGGCGCGATCGACGAGGTCCGTGTCTACAGCGGAGCGGCCGACAAGACAGCGATCCTGCAGATGGCCAACCCGATGGCACTGCCGGACATGTAAGTCGCACCACGGGTGTGCCGGCCCCCGCGCGGGGGCCGGCACACCCGCCTCTCTTTTTCGGTTTTCATTGCCCACTTCGAGTGCGGAGTCACGTGATGTCCTATCGGGGCCGGTTGTTGAACCGGTGCATACCCAGACGTTTGCTCAGTTCGGTCGTGATGGTCCTGTCGTTGGCCCTGACCGGGTCCTCGGTCGAGGCTGTCGCGTACGCCGATGAAAAGGGTCGGGGAAGGCCTGGGGTCCAGGACTTCGGCGACCCTGTGAAGGGCAGGAACGCCAAGGCCAAGGCGCGCCCGGCCGACCGGGCCAAGAAGGCCGCGGTCAAGCAGCTGGACAAGGCGACCTGGCCCAAGGGCGCCAGCGCGGAGATCCCCGTAGCTGCCAAGTCACCGACCGAGGTGAAGGTAGGCGGACTGCCGGTGGCGGTCACCGCGGCCAAGGCCCCGGCTGCGAAGGCCCAGGCCACGAAGAACCGGTCGGCGGCCAAGAACGCGGCTCCGCTGCCCGACAAGGTCAAGGTCGACGTCCTGGACCCGAAGCGCGCCGCCGCACTGGGCGCGGGCGCACTGCTGCGCGTAGAGCGAGCCGACGACAAGACACAGGCCGCCAAGGTCCGTCTCAACGTCGGCTACTCCGCCTTCGCCGAGGGCTACGGCGGCGACTACGGCGCGCGGCTGCACCTCGTCCAGCTTCCTGCTTGCGCGGTCGTCGCCCAGCCCGGCAGCAAGGCCTGCCCTGAGCTGCCCAAGCCGCTGGCCACGGTGAACAACGCCGAGGACCGTACGGTCTCGGCCGACGTCACCGCGGCACCGGCGCCCTCCGGGCCCTCGACCATGGCGGTCCAGAGCACCTCGCTCGTCGCGCTCGCGGCAGGTCCGTCCTCCGCCCAGGGCACCTACAAGGCGACGCCCCTGTCCCCGTCGGCGAGTTGGAGTGTCGCCAACTCCTCGGGCGGCTTCAGCTGGAACTATCCGCTGCGCTCCGTCCCCACGCCGGGCGGTCTGACGCCCAGCGTCGGGCTCGGCTACTCGTCCCAGTCCGCCGACGGCCGCACCTCCGCGACCAACAACCAGGGCTCCTGGATCGGTGAGGGCTTCTCGTACGACCCCGGCTACATCGAGCGCCGCTACAAGCCGTGCTCCGACGACGGCCACTCCGGGTCCGGTGAGCAGTGCTGGGCGTTCGACAACGCCACCATTCTGCTGAACGGAACCTCGAGTGAGCTCATCAAGGATGACGCCACCGGCGAGTGGAAATTCTCGTCCGACGACGGCACCAAGGTCGACAAGCTGACCGGTGCGACGAACGGCGACAACGACGGCGAGCACTGGCGCGTCACCACGTCGGACGGCACCGAGTACTACTTCGGTCTCAACCGACTGCCGGGCTGGGCCTCCGGAAACGAGGTGACCGACTCCACCTGGACGGCCCCCGTCTTCGGTGACGACTCGGGCGAGCCCTGCTACAACGCCACGTTCACCAGCGCCCACTGCAAGCAGGCCTGGCGCTGGAGCCTCGACTACGTCAAGGACACCCACGGCAACGTGATGTCCTACTACTACGCCCCCGAGACGAACTACTACGCGCTCAACGGCAAGACGGACGTCAACGGCACCGCGTACCACCGCGGCGGCTATCTGAAGCGGGTCGACTACGGTCAGCGCGACGGCCAGGTCTACGCGGCCAAGGCCCCGGCGCGCGTGGTGTTCAACACCGACGAGCGCTGCCTGCCCACCGCGGACTTCGACTGCGCGGAGAGCAAGCGGACCAAGGCCAACGCCGCCCACTGGCCGGACACCCCGGTCGACCAGGAGTGCAAGGCCGCCACCAAGTGCACCGTGGGGCAGACGTTCTGGACGACCAAGCGGCTGACCGGCATCACCACGCAGATGCGCAAGGACGCCACGACCTACCAGGACGTGGACGCGTGGACCTTCACCCATCTGTTCACCGACAACGGTGACGACTCCAAGACGCTGTGGCTGTCGAAGATCGACCACGAGGGCCGGGTCGGCACGGCGGCGAAGCTCCCGACGCTGGAGCTGTACGGCCAGCAGCTCGTCAACCGCGTCGACGCGATCGGCGACAACATCGCGCCGTTCCACCGCTTCCGGCTCGCGGCGGTACTGAGCGAAACCGGCGCCCAGTTGGACGTCAACTACGCGCCGACGAACTGCACGAAGGACTCCCTGCCGAAGCCGGGCGAGTCGACGAAGCGCTGCTACCCCGTCAAGTGGGCGCCGCCCGGCTACATCGACCCGATCACCGACTGGTTCCACAAGTACGTGGTCGCGGAGATCGTCGAGACGGACCGTACGGGCGGCGGCGACAGCCTGGTCACCCGGTACGACTACCAGGGCAACGCGGCCTGGCGTAAGGCGAAGCCGGACGGCATCACGGAGGACAAGTACCTCACGTGGGGCGGCTGGCAGGGCTACGGCAAGGTCAAGGTCACCAGCGGAAGCGCCGACAACCAGACCTCGCGGGTCGACTACACGTACCTGCAGGGCATGGACGGCGACAAGGACCCGGACGGCGGCACGCGTTCGGTGAAGGTCGCCGACTCCACCGGCGCGGAGTACACCGACGCCGAGGAGTTCACCGGCCACCAGCTGGAGGCGGCCACCTACGACGGCTCCGAGCTCGTCGCCAAGACGATCAGCACGCCGTGGAAGCACTACACCGGCACCCAGACCAAGAGCTGGGGCACCACGCGTTCGTCCATCGTCAAGTCGGAGACGGAGCGCGGGTTCAGCCTGCTGTCGGACGGCAGCTGGCGCGAGGCCAAGACCACGACGAAGTACGACACGGCGAACGGCACCGGCCGCGTCACCGAGGTCGACGACCAGGGTGACATCTCGACTCCGAGCGACGACACCTGCACCCGCACCTGGTACGCGGACAACGTCGGGGAGAACATCCTCTCCCTGCCCTCGCGCAGTGAATCCGTCGGCGTGAAGTGCTCGGCAACCCCGGACCGCAAGACGCAGGTCCACGCCGACGAGCGCACCTCGTATGACGGCAAGGCATTCGGCGAGGCGCCGACCAAGGGCGACGCGACCACGACGGAGCGCCTCACCTCGCACAACGGCACCACCGGCACGTACCAGGTCACCGGCACCACGACCTACGACGCCTACGGCCGTCCGCTCTCGCAGAAGGACGCGTCCGCCGCGGAGACCAAGACGGCTTACACGGACGTCAACGGTCTGATCTCGCAGGCGAAGAACACCAACGCGCTGGGGCATGTCACCACGACCGACTATGCCCCGGCCTGGGGCATGTCGGCCGGGCAGACGGACCCTAACGGCAAGCGCACCGACCTGGCCTACGACGGCCTCGGCCGGCTGACCTCGGTCTGGCTTCCGGACCGGGCGAAGACGCAGACGCCGAGCATCAAGTACTCGTACAACGTCCGCCGGGACAAGGTCGTCGCGATCAAGACGGAGAAGATCGAGAACGACGGCTCGTACGGTTCGGAGTACCAGCTCTACGACGGTCTGCTGCGGCCGCGCCAGATGCAGACCGAGGGGTCCGGCGGCACGCGTATGGTCGCCGACTCGTTCTACGACGGCACGGGCAAGGTCAAGAAGACCAACGCGACGTACAACGCGGCGGGTGCGCCGTCCGACGAGCTGCTGATTGTCCACAACGGTGAGGTGGGCGCGCAGAGCCTCATGGAGTACGACGGTCTGGGCCGGCCCAAGGCGCAGATCATGGCGGTCTCCGGCGTCGAGCAGTGGCGCACGACCACCACGTACGACGGCGAGCGGACCACGGTCGACCCGCCGACGGGCGGCGTGCCGACGACGACGGTCGCCGATGCCGCGGGCAGCACCAAGGAGATCTGGCACTACCGGGGAGCGTCGCCGAACCCGCTGTCCGGTTACGACGTCACCAAGTACACGTACACGCCCAAGAACAAGCTGGAGACGGTCACCGACGCCAAGGGCAACGAGTGGCGGTACGAGTACGACCAGCTCGGCCGCCAGACCAAGAGCGTCGACCCGGACACGGGGACGTCAACCACCACGTACGACACTCTCGACCGCCCCACCTCGGTGAGTGACAGCCGAGGCAAGAAGGTCTCCACGGTCTACGACAAGCTCGGCCGGACGGTCTCGACGTGGCAGGGCGATCCCACCACGGGTACGAAGCTCTCCGAGGTCCGGTACGACAAGGCGGGTTGGCTCGGGCAGGCGTACGCCACCCTCAGCTACATTTCCGCAACCGAGTACTTCGGCTCGGTCGTCCAGTCACTGGACGACTTCTACCGTCCACTCAAGACGGCCTATGTGGTGCCCGCGTCGCAAGGCGGACTCGCCGGCACGTACACCTTCACCTCGGCCTACAACCGTGACGGCACACTGCAGTCGAGCGGCCTGCCGGCAGCGGGTGACCTGCCTGCTGAGGTTCTCGCTTACGGGTACGACGAGCTTCAGCGTCCGACATCGATGACGGGCTCCACCTCGTACGTCACCAACACGGTGTACTCCAAGGACAGCCACCTCCAGCAGCTGGAACTGTCCACCGGCAGCGGCAAGAAGGTCTGGCAGACCTTCGACTACGAGACCGGCACGGACCGGCTGACCCGCTCCGTCGTCGACGTCTACGGCGCGTCCGCTCCGGCGAAGGAGTCGAACTTCTCCTACGACCACGCGGGCAACGTCCTATCCATCTCGGACACGGCGAACGCCGCCGCGCCGGACGTCCAGTGCTTCGGCTACGACAGTCGGCAGCGGCTGGCGCAGGCGTGGAGCCCGGCGTCCACCGCAGCCGACGCGTCCGGGAGCGGCACCCTCGTATCGGCCGCGCCGGTCGAGGGCAAGGGGCCGAAGGCGTGCGAAGCGGCCCCGGGCGCCACTCCGCTCGGCGGACCTGCGCCGTACTGGAAGTCGTACGTCACCGACGCGATCGGCAACCGGACGTCCGACACGGCGCACGACACAGGACTCAACCCGGTCAACAACGTCACCCGCACCTACACCTATGGCGGAGCAGGCGCGGCCGGTGACGGTCCGCACCAGCTCACCAAGATCGTGGAGGACACCCCGACCGGCGCGAAGCAGTCGACGTACGAGTACGACAGCGTGGGCAACACCACCAAGCGAACCATCGGTGGCGACGCTCAGACGCTCGAATGGAACGACGCCGGCAAGCTCGCCAAGGCGAAGGAGGCCGACGGCTCCGAAACCACCTACCTCTACGACGGGACCGGCAACCGGGTTCAGCGCAAGGATCCTTCGGGCACGACGGTGTATCTGCCCGGCATGGAGCTGAAGCTCTCCGCCGACGGCACCAAGAAGGAAGCCACCCGCCACTACGCGCACGCCGGCCAGACGGTCGCCGTCCGGACCAACGACGGCAAGGTCTCTTTCATCGCCTCCGACCACCACGGGACCGGCGAACTTGCCATCGACGCCGCCACCGGGGCGATATCGCAGCGCCGCTTCGACCCGTACGGGGTCGAGCGCAGCGAGGCGATCGGAAACTGGCCGGGGGAGAAGGGCTTTGTCGGCGGGACAATCGACA
Organism: Streptomyces sp. NPDC002868; assembly: GCF_055563295.1. NCBI lineage: Bacteria > Bacillati > Actinomycetota > Actinomycetes > Kitasatosporales > Streptomycetaceae > Streptomyces > Streptomyces sp. NPDC002868. The sequence continues at coordinate 104,933 of NZ_JBVHDR010000015.1, forward strand.
AGTCGACCGGCCTGACCCACCTGGGGGCGCGGGAGTACGACGCGGTAATCGGAAAGTTCATTTCCGTCGACCCGGTCATCGATCACACGCAGCCGCAACAGATCAACGGCTACGCCTACGCCAACAACAGCCCCGTCACCCATGCCGACCCGAGCGGCATGGCCATCCCGGAGTGCATGCAGGGCCTCATCGAGTGCCGGGGTGGCTTGCCCGTCACCGGCGGCAAGTCCGACCCCGTCAAGGGTGCCCAGAAGAACGCCGACGAGGCCGCCGGCGCGGTCGCGGGCGCGGAGCAGCAGCAGTCCGCTGCCAAGCAGCGCATCAAGTCGGCGGGCAAGGCGCTTGTCAAGATCGTCCGGGACATCCTCGGCATCGACGCCGCGCTGGACTGCTTCTCCAGTGGCGACATGGGCGCCTGCGGCGAGACGGTGCTGAACATCGCGGGCAGCTTCGCCGGCGGTCTCGCCGGCAAGATCCTCGCCAAGTACGGCGCTCCGTGGAACTGGGCGAAGGGCGCCAGGCTCGCGAAGCGAGTGGTCGGCCTCGTGGGCGACCTCATCGGTGGTGCCAAGGATCTGTACAAGGCCAACAAGGCCGTGTCCAAGGCGAAGGACGGGCTGGCCAAGGCGAAGGACGCATTGGCCGCAGCCAAGAAGAAGGCTGCGGAGGCCCTCAAGAAAAGCAAGAAGGAGTGTCACTCCTTCCTGCCCGGCACGAAGGTGCTCCTGGCCGACGGTACGAGCAAGCCGATCGAGGACGTCAGGCTCGGTGACAAGGTCACGGTGACTGACCCCGAGACCGGTGTGACGACCGTCCGAGAGGTTGCCGGCACCATCGTCACAGAGGACGACAAGGCGTTCGTCGACCTCACCATCGAGGGCAAGTCGGGTAAGTCGGCGGCGCTCATCGCCACGACGACGCACCCGTTCTGGGTGGAGTCCGAGGGCGAGTGGATCAAGGCGGGCGATCTCAGGCCCGGCATGACGCTGCGCACCCCTGACGGCGACACGGTGACACTCGAAGGCACTCGCTACTTCGAGAAGCGCCGGCGTACCCATGACCTAACCGTCACAGGCATCCACACGTACCACGTGCTGGCGGGTGCAACTCCGGTTCTGGTGCACAACTGCGAGACCACGGGACCACTCGACGGGTCGGGTCTGTCGGAGGACGAGCTCCAGGCCGCCGCCGTCGAGGCACGTGACAGCTTTGCGGGAGAGATGAGCAAGCTGTCGCAGAAGAAGCGGCCCACGACCGTGACTGCCGGGTACAACACCGAGACCGGCCAGTATGCGGCGGGTGCTTCGTCCAGAGCAGGCTGCGCGGAGGTATGCGTCGTCAATGCGTTGGGCGGTGACGCCAGTAAGATCCGGTTCACCAGCGCCGTTCTCACTCGCAAGAACAAGTTCCTGGAACAGCAACCCGTGTGCTTGTTCTGTGAGGCTCGCTTCGGTAAGGACTCGTTTGTCGAACCGGGCACCACATTTGAGTCGGATGTCCTCAGGCTGTTCGACTGATCTGTAACAATCGAGCGTGGTGCGTCCGGCTCAGTCCGGGCGCACCACGCTCGCAAGCATCTGATGACTCGGAGATACGGCGTGGACAGTTCTGCTCGAAATGTGCTGGACGATGAGATGTCGAAGCATGCGTGGGACAGTCTGCGCTCTTTCCGCGGCAGTTCGACGACTCTCCCCGATGCGATCCGGTCGCTCGTCCGGGCGGATTCGGACGACGAGGCGGACGCGGCCTACTGGGCGATCGACAACGTGACCCTGGTACAGGGACGCCTTTCCCAGTCCTCTGTGGCGGTTGCCGCGTCCCTGGTGGCGGGGCTCGGGGTTTCCACCCGCCTTGCCAAGGGTTACATCATCGACCTCCTCGCCCAGATATCCGGAGGCTACGATGATCATGTCGACCTCGCATCGGTAGGCCCCGTCAGCTGGTCGGATTGCATGCGGGAAATTGCGGAGGGGTTTGACGTCTACCTCACGATGCTCGACGTCGAGGGTAATTCGAGTTGCGTGGACCTAATTCTCATGTGCGCAACATTTGATCCTGCATTGCGCGCGCGGGCTGTGGAGACGTTCCAGCACATATTGAGTTCCGGCGATTTTCCCGATATCCAGGATCTCGTTGCTGCGTCTTTGGCGGAATTGGTGTAGCCGCCACCGCCCCGAGGGCGGCGACCACGGCCAACGGCTCAGCGCCGTTGGGCCCAGGCCGTCCTCAACTGGGCCGCGTAGAAGAGGGACGCCGCAGTCGGCAGGATCGTGCGGTACCAGCTCACCTCCGGGGACAGCCAGCCGTACACCCCCGCCGGGACCAGGATCACCAGGGCCACGATCCGCAGCACCCACCAGCGCCGCGGCCGAGGGATCGGCAGGGCCGGAGTGCCCAGGTCCGTCGACATGGTGTCGCGGATGCCCTTCAACACCCCTCGCCGGGCGAGGAGTTGGGCACCGTCAAGCCCGGCCAGGATCTCGTCGCGCTCGCCGAAGCAGTCCGGGACCGGCGGCAGCCTGAGCGCCGTGACCAGCTCCGACTGGCGGCGGGCCGGGTCGTTCGTGCCCCGCAGCAGCGTGACCAGCGGGCGATGGTCCGGCACCGGGAAGATCGCGGCGAGGGCCTGTGCCGTGGCCGTGGCCTCGGCGTGGTCGGTGACCGGGGCGGACGGGTCCCACAGATGCGAGGCGCGTGCCTTGCCCCTGTGGAAGAGGGTGAAGCCGCAGCGGTCGGCGGTGCGGCGCAGCACCAGGGCGGGCCACTTCTCCCCGGTGGTGAAGTTGTCCGCGGCGGCCGTCAGCAGTTCCTCACCGGCCGCGAGGGTCGCGCGCCTGCCGGGGGACGGGTCGGGGACGAGCTCGACGTAGCTCATCCGGAACGGCGAGGGGGTGGGCGCGATCCGCAGCGAGACGCCGCACATCAGCGCCGCCTCGGCGACCTCGTGCGGCGGGGCCGCGGCTATCGCGAGCGAGCGCGGCGCCGGGACGGAGGGGAGGGCGGCCGCCGGGGTCGCGGGCTGCGGCGGGTGGCCGAAGAACGGGGTCTGCGACGCGACCTGCATCCGTACGCCCAGGCGGAACTCCAGGAATTCCTTGCGGCTGTCGCCGACGTACCCCCACGGGAAGCTGCGCGCGTGCACGCCGATCGCCCGGAAGACATCCAATGCCTCGTTCCAGCGCTCGGCGAAGATCAGCATCAGGGCCAGGTGATTGCGGAAGCCCGCGGCGTCGGGGTCTCCCGGCTCGTACCAGCTGGAGAGCTCCAGCGCGCGGGCGACCGCCGCCTCGACCCGGGCGCGGTCGATCGGGCCGTCCTCGACGGAGTCGTCGGAGACGACCTCGTACTCCACTGCGGCCATCAGCGGCAGCGCGTGCAGCTTCGAGCCGGGCAGCGCCCCTTCGGCGGCCTGCTCGGCGAAGGCGAACATCTCCTCGTGCGAGCCGTACCACTTGTCGCACAGGTACTGCAGCGCGGTGGCATGGCAGCCGTAGTGGTGCGGGGCCCTGGCCACGGCCTCCGCCCAGTACGCGTCGAACACATCCCGGGGCGCCTGGATGCCGCGTGCGTGCGTGAGCGCGACCTCCCACGGCACCGGGTCGGTCGGGTTGAGCTGGGCCGCGGCGGCGATCACCGGAACGGCATCCTCGAGGAGCGTGAAGAAGGCCCGGAACTGGTCCTCGGACACATGCCTGGCGCGGTAGCCGGTACGTATCTCCCAGGCCTGCTGGATACGGAGATCCGCCTTCACCAGCACCGCGTCCGGGTCCTCGGGCGAAGCGGTCAGCCAGCCCTCCAGCCAGCCCGGGCTGTGCAGCGCGCACTCGGCCAGCTCGGAGACGCACACACTGCGGCGCTCCCACTGGGCGCCGAGCCGGGTCCCGGCCAGCAGCTCGCGGGCCGGAGTGGCGTCGCCGGCTGCGGCGGCGCTCAGAGCGGCCCGTAGGGCGGGGTCGGCGACGGCATCGACGGTGACGGCCTCGTCGGGCGGCAGATCAGCGCCCACGGCCGAGCCGTGGCGGAGCATGCGAGGCATGGTGATCAGGGAGCGCAGGGACACGAGCGCACATTCAACAGGCCACGGCGGACATCCACCAGGGATTCATGGCGCCTACCCGGTTTGACCCCTCAAGCCGGGCCCCGTAACCTTGACCCTCGGTGTGTTTCCATGCACGCCCACCCCTGAGCAACTCCCTCCCGATGGTTCTTCCGGTCGGGAGAGGCCGCTCATCCTTCCGGATCGTCGCAGGCTTCGGCCTGTGCGAGCTGCTGGCATCAGGGGATCCGTTCCGAGCGAGAGTGAGATCCGCGTGTACGCCATCGTGCGCAGCGGTGGTCGTCAGCACAAGGTTGCTGTTGACGACATCGTTGAGGTTGACAAGATTCCCACTGCCAAGGTTGGCGACACGGTCGAGCTCTCGACCCTGCTCGTTGTCGACGGCGACGCCGTGACCAGCGACCCGTGGGTGCTGGCCGGTATCAAGGTCACGGCCGAGGTCGTGGACCACCACAAGGGCGCGAAGATCGACATCCTTCGCTACAAGAACAAGACCGGCTACCGCCGCCGCCAGGGTCACCGTCAGCAGTACACGGCGATCAAGGTCACCGGTATCCCCACGGCTGCGAAGTAAGGGACTGAGGAGACATGGCACACAAGAAGGGCGCATCGTCCACTCGGAACGGTCGCGACTCCAATGCTCAGCGGCTCGGCGTGAAGCGCTTCGGCGGTCAGGTCGTTCTCGCCGGTGAGATCCTGGTCCGCCAGCGCGGTACCCACTTCCACCCGGGCGCGGGCGTCGGTCGCGGTGGCGACGACACCCTGTTCGCGCTGCAGCCCGGTGCGGTGCAGTTCGGCACGCACCGTGGCCGCAAGGTCGTGAACATCGTTCCGGTCGCCTGATCGGATCTTTGCGAGGGCGGACCTCACTTCCCGTTGGGGAAGTGGGTCCGCCTTTCGCGTGTTGAAGCTAAGACATTTCGTACGTACTTCCCCAGCCTCCGGCCGGGGAGACCCCAATCTGGAGGCACACCCATGACCACCTTCGTGGACCGCGTCGAGCTGCACGTCGCCGCGGGTAACGGAGGCCACGGCTGCGCCTCCGTTCACCGGGAGAAGTTCAAGCCGCTCGGCGGCCCCGACGGCGGCAACGGCGGCCGTGGCGGTGACGTCATCCTGGTCGTCGACCAGTCGGTGACCACGCTGCTCGACTACCACCACAGCCCGCACCGCAAGGCGACCAACGGTCAGCCCGGCGCCGGTGACAACCGCTCCGGCAAGGACGGCCAGGACCTGGTCCTGCCGGTGCCCGACGGCACCGTCGTCCTCGACAAGCAGGGCAATGTGCTCGCCGACCTGGTCGGCCAGGGCACCACCTTCATCGCCGGCCAGGGCGGCCGCGGCGGCCTCGGCAACGCAGCGCTGGCCTCCGCCCGCCGTAAGGCACCCGGCTTCGCGCTGCTCGGCGAGCCGGGCGAGGCCCGTGACGTCGTCATGGAGCTCAAGACCGTCGCCGACGTGGCGCTGGTCGGGTACCCGAGCGCCGGCAAGTCCTCCCTGATCTCGGTGCTCAGCGCGGCCAAGCCGAAGATCGCGGACTACCCGTTCACCACGCTCGTCCCGAACCTGGGCGTGGTCACCGCCGGGTCGACCGTCTACACCATCGCCGACGTCCCCGGTCTGATCCCGGGCGCCAGCCAGGGCAGGGGCCTCGGCCTGGAGTTCCTGCGCCATGTCGAGCGCTGCTCGGTGCTCGTGCACGTCCTGGACACCGCGACGCTGGAGTCCGACCGCGACCCGGTCTCCGACCTCGATGTGATCGAGGAGGAGCTGCGGCAGTACGGCGGCCTGGACGACCGCCCGCGCATCGTCGTCCTCAACAAGATCGACATCCCGGACGGCCAGGACCTCGCGGACATGATCCGCCCGGATCTCGAGGCACGCGGCTACCGCGTCTTCGAGGCGTCCGCCATCGCCCGTACGGGCCTGAAGGAGCTCTCCTTCGCGCTGGCCGAGATCATCGCTGCGGCGCGCGCGGCCAAGCCGGTCGAGGAGGCGACCCGAATCGTCATCCGCCCGAAGGCGGTCGACGACGCGGGCTACACGGTCGTGCAGGAGGAGGACGGGCTGTTCCGGGTGCGCGGGGAGAAGCCGGAGCGCTGGGTCCGCCAGACCGACTTCAACAACGACGAGGCCGTCGGCTACCTCGCCGACCGCCTCAACCGCCTCGGTGTCGAGGATGAGCTGATGAAGGCCGGCGCCCGCGCGGGCGACGGCGTGGCCATCGGCCCCGAGGACAACGCGGTCGTCTTCGACTGGGAGCCGACGATGATGGCGGGCGCGGAGATGCTCGGCCGCCGCGGCGAGGACCACCGACTGGAGGCCCCGCGTCCGGCGGCGCAGCGGCGGAAGGACCGCGACGCGGAGCGGGACGAGGCGCAGCGGGAGTACGACGAGTTCGACCCGTTCTAGGACGGCGCCCGGCAGCGGGGTGGTGCCCGCGGCGGCCCTGGTGTGCCGTAGGCCTCGGGACGAGGCACATTGTGATTATGACGAGTTCATCCCGTTCTGTGTCCCCTGATCCGGCTAAATCCGCGGATCAGGGGCAACCTCCGGGCTCTCAGACCCGTCTGACTGGCGTGTGGCGATACGGGGACTACCCGTTCGCCTCCCGAGTCCCAGTTGAACGGAGCACCGAGGGCCGATGAAGATCTCCTTCCTCATCCATACCGTTTACGGTATTGGCGGGACGATCCGCACCACGCTCAACCTCGCCGAAGAGCTTGTGAACCGGCACGAGGTGGAGATCGTCTCGGTCTTCCGGCACCGGGACGTCCCGCTCTTCTCCATCGACCCGCGCATCACCGTCGTACCCCTCGTCGACACGCGCGCGAACTCGCCGACGAACGAGAAGGAGCATCCCTTCCAGCTCCAGCCCGCGACGTTCTTCCCGCAGAACGAGGCACGTTACAAGGAGTACAGCCGGCTCACCGACGACCGCGTCCGCGAGCACTACGCCGCCTCGAACGCGGACGTCGTCGTCGGCACCCGGCCCGGACTCGTCGCGTACGTCGCGCAGTTCGCCCCCGCCGGCGCGGTCCGCATCGGCCAGGAACACATGACGCACAACCACCACAAGGCGGCGCTGCGTGCCGAGATGTACGAGCATCTCGCCGCGATCGACGCTTTTGTGACGGTCTCCGAGGGTGACGCCAAGGTGTGGCGGGAGAAGATGCCGCTGCCCAGCACCCGGGTGCTGGCCATCCCCAACAGCGTCCCCGAGCCGCAGGTCGCCCCCTGCGACGGGACGGGCAGCACCGTCGTCGCGGCCGGCCGGCTGGCGACGGAGAAGCAGTACAACGTCCTGATCGACGCCTTCGCCAAGGTCACGGCCGTGCGCCCGGATTGGGTGCTGCGCATCTACGGCGGCGGCGACCGGCGCCCCGGACTCCGCGACCAGATCCTGAAGATGGGCCTCTACAACAAGGTCCACCTCATGGGGCCGCATTCACCCATCGAACCCGAGTGGGCCAAGGGCGCCATCGCCGTCTCCACCTCGCGCCACGAGTCGTTCGGCATGACGCTCGTCGAGGCCATGCGCTGCGGTCTGCCGGTGATCTCCACCGACTGCGACTACGGACCGCGCGAAATCATCAACAGTGGCGAGGACGGTGTCCTCGTCCCGGTCGGTGATGTGAAAGCGATCGTCGACGCGCTGCTCAAGCTGATCGACGACGAGGCGCTGCGGCGCCGGCTGGGCGCGGCCGCGCGGGAGAGCGCCCGCCGCTTCGACCCCTCCCAGGTCGTCAAGGAGTACGAGAACCTCTTCGAGGAACTGGCTGCCGGCACGTCACCGCGCGGCTCCGTGCCGGACTTCGCACCGGTCGCCGACTGTGTGGTGGCCGCGGACGGCGCGCTGGTCCTCACCCTCGTCAGCCCGCGCCCGTCGGCCGACGAGGCGGGGTTGCGGCTGATGTGCGTACGTACGGAGGGCAGTACCGAGGTCCGCACGTACGCGTTCGGGCCGGACGGATCCGTCACGATCCCGGCGGGTGAGCAGCTCGGCGAGGGTGTCTGGGAGCTCTTCGTCGAGATGGCGGCCACCGGTGCGCGCTCGCGGCTGGGCAGCCGCAATGTCGACCAGCGCGGCGCCATGCACGCCGCGGAGCGGCTGGTGCCGGGCGAGGCCGTCCGCAACCTCGTGCCGTACGCCGACAAGGTCAAGGGCACGCTCGTCCTGCGGTCCTGGGTCCGGCCGGTGCACGCGGAGGCCGCGGATGTGCGGCTCGCCGGCAAGAAGGTCACGCTGTCGGGCCGCCTGATCGGCGCCGCCCCGGCCGGTGAACCCGTGCTCGTGCTGCGCCGTCGCGGCAGGCCGGCGCGTGAACTGACCATCACCGGGCGGTGGGAGGATGCGCATGTCTTCCACTTCACCGTCCCCTGTGCTCAGCCGGCCGCGCAGCAGGCCACCACGCACGATGTGTGGGACGCCCTGCTCCGTTACGCGCCGGAGGCCCAACCGGCGAAGATCGGGCGGCTGCTGGACGACGTCGTCATGAAGAAGGACATCTACAACTATCCGTTGACTATTCTGCCCAAGAAGAGGAAGGAGAGCCTCGCCCGCTCTGTCGCCAAGAAGGTCCTCAGAAGGCCCAAGAAGAGAGTCCGAGTGCGTTTCTTCTACACGGACTCCAACGATCTCGCTCTCAACGTGGTTGATCTGTAGAGATTTCCCGCACGTGAATTCCGTGGGTCAGCTCCTGTCGGCCTTTGCCTGGAGGAGTGGTTCCTTCCGCTTGTTCGTGTGGTCTCGGTCACCTGGTCAATCGTTGTGCGCGACCGGATTGGCCTGATGACAAGGCAAACGGCAGGTTGCACGGTGGTGTGGAGTGGAAGACACCCGCCTTGCGAGACGGTAACTGAGAGTGCAACCATCGGAATGTTCCCCCGCCCCCGCAAGGTAGGTCGTCTGTGTCTGTGCAGCACATAGTCAAGCCCCGAACCACAGCGGTCGTGCTCGCCGGTGGCACCGGCCAGCGCGTGGGTCTGTCGATCCCCAAGCAGCTGCTGAAGATCGCCGGCAAGGCTGTCATCGAGCACACGCTGACGATCTTCGAGCAGGCCGAGTCCATCGACGACGTGATTGTGCTGATGGCGCCGGGTTTTGTGCCCGACGTGGAGAAGATCATCGCAAAGGCCGGACTGACCAAGGTCACCAAGGTCATAGAGGGCGGGTCCACGCGCAACGAGACCACCGAGCGGGCCATCGCCGCGCTCGGTGAGGGACTCGCCGAGGGGGAGGACCGCAATGTCCTCTTCCATGACGCGGTCCGTCCGCTTTTGTCACAGCGTGTGATCCAGGGGTGTGTTGACGCCCTCGAGCGCTATCAGGCCGTCGATGTCGCCATCCCGTCCGCGGACACGATCATCGTGACCCGCACCCACGGCGAGGACGGCGAGTTCATCACCGACGTCCCGGACCGCTCGCGGCTGCGCCGCGGCCAGACGCCGCAGGCATTCAAGCTCTCCACCATCCGCAGGGCGTACGAGATCGCGGCCGGCGACCCGAACTTCCAGGCCACGGACGACTGTTCCGTGGTGCTGAAGTATCTGCCGGACGTGCCGATCTATGTCGTCGCGGGCGACGAGTACAACATGAAGGTGACCCAGCCGGTCGACGTCTTCATCGCCGACAAGCTCTTCCAGCTGGCCACCACCGCGTCTCCGCGCCAGGCGGACGAGGCGGCTTACCGCGAGTTGCTGGCGGGCCGGACGCTGGTCGTCTTCGGCGGCTCGTACGGCATCGGCGCGGACATCGCCGCGCTGGCGAAGGAGTACGGCGCGAACGTCTACGCGCTGGGTCGCTCCACCACGGGCACGCATGTGGAGAACCCGGAGCACGTCGACGACGCGCTCTCCAAGGCGTACTCCGAGACCGGCCGGATCGACTACGTCATCAACACCGCGGGTGTGCTGCGCATCGGCAAGCTCGCGGAGACGGACAACACGACGATCCAGGAGGCGTTGAACGTCAATTACCTGGCGCCCGTCCAGATCGCCCGCGCCTCGTACAAGTACCTGGCGGAGACCAAGGGGCAGCTGCTGCTCTACACCTCCTCCAGCTACACCCGCGGGCGTGCCGAGTACAGCCTCTATTCGTCGACCAAGGCGGCCATGGTCAACCTCACCCAGGCCCTCTCCGACGAATGGGCGGCCGACGGAATTCGCGTCAACTGCGTGAATCCCGAGCGCACGGCGACCCCGATGCGCACCAAGGCCTTCGGCCAGGAGCCCACCGGCTCGCTGCTCTCCTCCGAGGCTGTGGCCAGGACCTCTCTGGACGTTCTGCTCTCCGAGCTGACCGGTCATGTCATCGACGTACGACAGCAGGATCCGACCCGCGAGGCGACCGAAGCATCGGGGTTCGAGCAGGCACTGGCATCCGTCCTGGACCGCCAGGAAGACGTGTAATATTCGGCAACAATTAAATTGTTGGGCCTCCGTGGTCGCCATAACGCGAACACGGAGGCCTCAATTCGTGAAGCTTATACTTCGCGTTTGCATCTTAATGTGGTAAACCGGCACCCCTTGGAGCAGGTTCTTCGTGATTTCGACCGCCATTCGCCTGGCCCGCGTGGGCAGTGGATCAGAATTGGTCGCCGCAGTCCTTCTGGGACTGGGCTTTCCGTGCGCGCTGCTCGCCGCGCTGATCCCGAGTTTCTGGGGCTTCGTCGCGGCCGCCGTCGTGACCTATGCCACGGACTGGTACCTGCATCGGCGTGGCAGCTATCTCGTCAACAGGCTGAACAAGATCAAGTTCGCTCTGCCGATGCGCTTCCTGGTGCGTCAGCTGCTGCTGGTCCTGTTGCTGGCCCGGCTGAACCTGGCTGAGCAGACCCTCTTCTATGTGGCGGTCGGCGGCTTCCTGTTCCTCTTCGGTCTCCAGGCCCCGCACGGCGCCCTGGCCACCCTGATCAAGCTGCGCCGCACCATGCCGGTGGTCACGCGTAACGTCGATCTTCACGGCCTCAAGATCCCGGACGCCCCGCCCAGGGCCCTGCTGCGCCGGTCCGCGGAGAAGCTGCTCCACCTGGACATCCCGGCCGTGGCGGGTGTGCTGATCGCCGCCCGGACGCACCAGAACGTCTTCGCGTACGTCGGTATCGCCGTCGCCGTCGGCCTGGCGGTGCTCTACACCGGTGCCCTCTTCCGGTACATCCGGCGGAACAGGCGCGTACCGACCGCGCCCCAGGTGCTCAAGGGCGTCGACCGGTGGCTGCGCGAGTACCGGCCGACCGTGGCCATGTACTTCTCCGGCTCCAAGGAGTCGGCGTACCAGGTGAAGATGTGGATGGAAACCCTGGAGCAGCTGGATGCCCGGGCGGTGATCATCCTCCGCGAGCGCTACATCGTGCCGCAGCTGGAAGCGACTTCGGTGCCGGTCATCTGTGTGCCCGGCGGCATCCACCTGATGAACATGGACCTCTCCACGGTCCGCGTGACGCTGTACCCGGCCAACGTCGGCAAGAACATCCACATGCTGCGCGTACCGACCATGAAGCATGTCTTCATCGGGCACGGTGACAGCGACAAGATGGCCAGCGTCAACCCGTTCAGCAAGGTGTACGACGAGGTGTGGACGGCCGGGCGGGCCGGCCGTGACCGGTACGCCCTCGCCGACGTCGGCGTGCGCGACGAGGACATCGTCGAGGTCGGCCGCCCCCAGCTGGCCCCCATAGCCTCCTGGACCGGCGCCCCGAAGAACCCGATGCCGACCATCCTGTACGCCCCCACCTGGGAAGGCTGGGACGACAACCCCGGCAACACCTCCCTGCTGCTGGCCGGCGAGAACATCGTCAAGCGGCTGCTCAACGCCGAGCAGCCGGTCCGGCTGATCTACAAGCCGCACCCCTTCACGGGCACCCGCAGCGCCAGGGCCAAGGCCGTCCACACGCGCATCCTGGCGCTGGTCGAGAAGGCGGCCGCCGAGCGCGCCGCCGAGCCCCGCTGGGCCAAGGAGGCGGCTGCGGCACAGGCCGACCAGGCCGCCGCACGGGCGACCCTGGCCCGGGTCGAAGCGCGGCTGGCCGAGCTGTCCAAGCCCGGCCGGCCGGGTGGCGACGAGTCGGAGACGTCGCGGGTCTCGCTCGCGGACCCGCAGCGCCTCGAAGAGATCAAGAAGCTGCGCGCGGAGTGGAACGAGGCGTACTGGAACTCGTTCGGCTGGTGGCAGCACAGGACGGTGACCGGCACCGAGCCGCGTCTGTACGACTGCTTCAACGAGGCGGACGGCATGGTGTCCGACATCTCCAGCGTGGTCTCGGACTTCATCGCGAGCGGCAAGCCGTACGCCGTGACCGACTCGGCGGAGGTGGGCACCGAGGAGTTCAGGCGGCAGAACACCGCCGTACGGGCCGCGGTCATCCTCTCCAACAGCGCCGAGGAACTCGGTGAGTTGCTGGCCGCCGTCGCCGACCCGGCCGCGGACACCCTCGCCGAGGCACGGCGCGAGCTGAAGCGGTATCTGCTCGGGCCCGACGAACCCACCTCCATCGAGCAGTTCAACGCCGCCGTGGCGGCGCTGGCGGCCCGGTCCGAAGCACGCAACGCCGGGGCCGGTCAGCAGCTCGTCGACCTGGAGGGGGATCTGGACGACGTGGGAGAGGACACCGTGGCCGGGGACACCGACACCGCGGTCACCGGGCTGGACTCGCCGGTCGCAGGCTGACCGTTTTGGCGTCCGCCTCGTAACAACGACAGGATGGCGGGCCATGAACGTGAACGAGCCCGATGTCAGCGTGATCATCGGGGCTTATGAGGCCATGCCGTATCTGGTGCGGTGTCTGGAGTCGGTCGAGGCGCAGAGCATTGGTGCCGACCGGATCGAGATTGTGGCTGTCGACGACGGTTCGACCGATGGCACGGGGGAGTGTCTGGAGGAGTTCGCGGCGGGGACGAAGGTCCCGATGCGGGTGGTCAGGCAGGCCAACTCCGGTGGTCCCGGTGGTCCGCGTAATGTCGGGCTGTCGCTGGCGCGTGGCCGGTATGTGTTCTTTCTCGACGCCGACGACTATCTCGGTGAAGAGGCGCTGGAGCGGATGGTCGCGATGGCCGACCGCGCCGGTACGGATGTGGTGCTCGGCAAGATCAAGGGCGTCAACCGCGGCGCCGCCAAGTCGATGTACCACCGGAGCGCCGAGCGTACGGATGTCTTCTCCTCCAACGTCAAGTTCACGCTGAGCGCGCAGAAGCTCTTCCGGCGCGAACTTCTCGTACGGCTGGGCATGCGCTTCGACGAGACCATGCGCCTCGGGGAGGACGCGCTGTTCACCATGGAGGCGTACCTGCGTGGCGACGGCGTCTCCGTGGTCGCCGACTACACCTGCTACTACCTGGTCGGCCGCGACGACGGCAAACACGTCACCAAGGGCGTCGACCACGCCGCGATCATCGATGCGGCGCACGCCCTGATGAAGCTGATCGCCGCGCATGTGCCGCCGGGTGACCGGCGTGACCTGCTGATGGTCAGGCCCTTCGCGACCTCGCTGCTGCCCCAGCTGGGCCCCATCGTGCTGAAGCAGCCGGAGGAGAGAGGCCGGGAGAAACTCGCGCTCGTGGCTCCGCTGATGGAGACGTACTGGACCGAGGGTGTGGCGAAGCGCCTCAAGGTCGGCGAGCGGCTTCGGCTCACCAGCGCCGCGCTGGGACACTTCGACCTCCTGAAGGACGTGCTGGCATTCGAGCGGGCCGGGACCGCAGCCGAGGTCGTGGTGCGCGACGGGTGCAGGTATCTCGCGTATCCGCACTTCGGGGACGGGACGGAGGGGCTGCCCGACGCGGTTTACGAGGTGCGCGTGGCCGAACAGGTCGGCGGGGAACGCGTCACACCTCTGCCGTCGCCTGTCGCGCCCGGCCGCCAGAACGGTGCGTCGTTCGCCAGGCGCGCGGCGCGGTGGGCCCGGCGGGCGCTGCGCGGGCTGGGGCGCGGGGCCTGACGCCCCCACGCCGCGCCGCGCGCCTGCACCACGTCGGCTCCACGCCGGCCCCACGCTGGGTTTCAGTGCCGTGTCGCGTCCGACACGCGGGGGATACACGGACAGGGCAGCATGGCGCGATCTTCCTCGCGCAAAACTGCCGGAGTGTCCATGTGCGAAGTCAGCGTGATCATCGGGGCTTATGAGGCCATGCCGTATCTGGTGCGGTGTCTGGAGTCGGTCGAGGCGCAGAGCATTGGTGCCGACCGGATCGAGATTGTGGCTGTCGACGACGGTTCGACCGATGGCACCGGGGAGTGTCTGGAGGAGTTCGCGGCGGGGACGAAGGTCCCGATGCGGGTGGTCAGGCAGGCCAACTCCGGTGGTCCCGGTGGTCCGCGTAATGTCGGGCTGTCGCTGGCGCGTGGCCGGTATGTGTTCTTTCTCGACGCCGACGACTATCTCGGTGAAGAGGCGCTGGAGCGGATGGTCGCGATGGCCGACCGCGCCGGTACGGATGTGGTGCTCGGCAAGATCAAGGGCGTCAACCGCAACGCCGCCAAGTCGATGTGGGCGAAGAACGTCGAGCGCGCCGACATCTACGCCTCCAACGTCAAGTTCACGCTGAGCGCGCAGAAGCTCTTCCGGCGCGAACTTCTCGTACGGCTGGGCATGCGCTTCGACGAGACCATGCACACCGGCGAGGACGCGCTGTTCACCATGGAGGCGTACCTGCGGGGCAACGGCGTCTCCGTGGTCGCCGACTACACCTGCTACTACCTGGTCGGCCGCGACGACGGCAAACAGGTGACCAAGAGCGGCAGTTACACGCTGCGCTTCCACTCGGCGCGGGTGCTGATGGAGCTGATAGCCGAGTACGAACCACCGGGCCCGAAGCGCGACCAGCTGATGGTCAGGCCGTTCCTGGTGACACTGCTGCCGCAGTTCGGTCCCGTCGTGCTGAAGCAGAAGGAGGAGATCCTGCTCCACAAGCTGGAGCTGGCAGCGCCCTTGATGGAGGCGTACTGGACGCCGACTGTGGCGCGGCGGCTGGGTGCCAGGGAGCGGCGGCGGCTCACCTGCGTCGCCTGGGGACGGCCGGATCTGCTGAAGGAGGCGCTGCTCGCACCCGTGGTGAAGCGAAAGGTTCCCTTCGGCCGGCGGGTGCTGCGCCGGCTGCGCAGGGACGTACGGCGCCTGCTGCTCAGGGCCCGTACGGCGGTGTAGCGCCGCACGGGCCTTGCGGGCCGGTGTCCCGCCGGCGGTGACGCCAAGGCGGGCCCTTGGGGAGGCCGTTCGCTCCGATCCGCGAGGTGCGGCGACCCGCCCGCGACAGCCGGCGGCACGCTGTCCAGCGAGTGAAATGGCCGAGCGCCCACCGCGCGCCCTGACATAGATTCGGCTCTGTGACAGTGGCAAGACAGCAGGTAACGCAAGCCCGCAGGATCGTCGTCAAGGTCGGCTCGTCCTCCCTGACCACCGCGGCCGGCGGACTCGACGCCGACCGCGTCGACGCCCTCGTCGACGTGCTGGCCAAGGTCCGCAGCGGCGGCGAGAAGGAGATAGTGCTGGTCTCCTCCGGGGCCATCGCCGCGGGCCTCGCGCCACTGGGCCTGGCCCGCCGCCCCAAGGACCTGGCCCGCCAGCAGGCCGCCGCCAGCGTCGGCCAGGGCCTTCTCGTCGCCCGCTACACCGCCTCCTTCGCGCGCTACGGCGTACGCGTCGGCCAGGTGCTCCTCACCACCGACGACACCAGCCGCCGCGCCCACTACCGCAACGCCTACCGGACCCTGGACCAGTTGCTCGACATGGGCGCCGTCCCCGTCGTCAACGAGAACGACACGGTGGCCACGGACGAGATCCGGTTCGGCGACAACGACCGTCTCGCCGCCCTCGTCGCCCATCTCGTACGGGCGGATCTGCTGGTCCTCCTCTCCGACGTCGACGGCCTCTACGACGGGGACCCGGCCAAGCCCGGCGCCTCCCGGATCGACGAGGTCCGCGGCCCCGCCGACATCGCCCACGTACAGATCGGCAGCGCGGGCAAGGCCGGCGTCGGCACCGGCGGCATGGCCACCAAGGTCGAGGCGGCCAGGATCGCGGCCGCCGCCGGCGTCCCCGTCGTCCTCACCTCCGCCGTCCGCGCCGCCGACGCCCTCGCGGGCCGCGCCACCGGCACGTACTTCCACAGCACAGGGCGCCGCTCCGCCGACCGGCTCCTCTGGCTCGCCCACGCCTCCACCCCGCAGGGTTCCCTGACCCTGGACGACGGCGCGGTACGGGCCGTCGTGCACGGCAGGAAGTCGCTCCTGCCGGCCGGGATCGCCGGGGTCGAGGGCGAATTCAGCGCGGGGGACCCGGTCGAACTGCGCGACACCGAGGGCCACGCCGTGGCCCGCGGGCTCGTCAACTTCGACGCCAAGGAGATTCCGCAGCTTCTCGGCCGCTCCACCCGGGAACTTGCCCAGGAACTCGGCCCGGAGTACGAGCGGGAGGTCGTACACAGGGACGATCTGGTCGTCCTGCACCCCTGAAACGGCTGAAAGTCCAGTCTTCTGGCAGAGACCTTCACCAAAAGCGCCCCACGCTACGCCCGGGACTGGTCAACTTTGTTGCGGAGGAATGGCGGGGTACAGCAACACGACACATGCAACAGGAGGCCGCCGGTGCGACGAGCGCGCCCAGGGGATGTGCCCCGCGGGACGGGGGGCGTCCCCCACGGCCGCAGGGCCGTGGGCGAGGAACGAGCCCTGACCAGCGTCGGAGCGGGAGCGGACTTCGACGACGGCCAGGCGGGCCACGGCACGGACACGGCCAGGGAGACGGATACCCGCGGTGAAGAGCGTGTGCAGTCGAAGCTGTGGCACATCACTCTCAGCGTCTCCGGCGCCGAAGCCCCGCTGAAGGAGGTCCGGCGCGGCCTGGAGCAGCTCGCGCACGACCACCCCTTCCTGCTGACCAGCCGGTACGCCAACGACCACGCGGAGATCCGCTACTGGGAGGAGGCGCGGGACCTGCACGACGCCGCGGCGGTCGCGCTGCGGCTGTGGGGCGAGCACCGCTCCAGCGCCCAGCTGCCGCCGTGGGAGATCGTGGGTCTGGAGGTCATCGACCGCCAGACGTACCACCAGCGCATCGCGGAGGGCTACGGCCCGCCGCCGGCCGCCCCGGTGGGCGTACACCCCTTCTGAACCCACCTTCTGAACCCACCTTCTGAACCCCTCCCGCCCCTTCCGTCCGGACCCCGTCCCACCCCTTCCGTCTCACTTCCGTCTCGTAGTGCGGGATACGTGATGGACGCCCGCGGGGAGGCCATTACCCTGCGGGTATGACCTCGCTCTCGCCGTACGACAACCTCTCCCCGGTCGCCAAGGCCGCCTACCGGGCTCGTGGCGCCGCCGCCGACCTCGCGCCGCTGCCGCGGTCGGCCAAGGACGATGCGCTGCTGGCGATCGCGGACGCGCTCGAGGTCCGTACGAGCGAGATCGTCGCGGCCAACGCCGAGGACATCGCGCGTGCCCGGGAGGCCGGCACCAGCGAGTCGATCATCGACCGGCTCACCCTGACCCCGGAGCGGGTGCGGGCCATCGCCGCCGACGTCCGGCACGTGGCTGCGCTGCCCGATCCGGTCGGCGAGGTGGTGCGCGGCTCGACCCTGCCCAACGGCATCGACCTGCGCCAGGTCCGCGTCCCCCTCGGAGTCGTCGGGATCATCTACGAAGCCCGGCCGAACGTCACCGTGGACGCCGCGGCGCTCTGTCTGAAGTCCGGCAACGCGGTGCTGCTGCGCGGTTCCTCCTCGGCGTACTCCTCCAACTCCGCGCTGGTGAAGGTCCTACGGGACGCGGTCGGCGGCTCCGGCCTGCCTGCCGACGCGGTGCAGCTCGTACCCGGTGAAAGCCGCGATTCCGTACGGGAGTTGATGCGCGCCCGCGGCCTGGTGGACGTCCTGATCCCGCGCGGCGGCGCGTCCCTGATCCGTACGGTCGTCGAGGAGTCCATCGTCCCGGTCATCGAGACCGGCACCGGCAACTGCCATGTCTACGTGGACGCCCAGACCGATCTCGGCATGGCCGTCGACATCCTGATCAACTCCAAGGCGCAGCGGCCGAGCGTCTGCAACGCAGCCGAGACGCTCCTGGTCCACCAGGACATCGCGGCCGAATTCCTGCCGCGCGCGCTGGACGCGCTGGCCGAGGCCGGGGTGAAGGTGCACGGCGACGAGCGGGTGCTGGAGTACGCCGACGCCACCAAGGCCACGATCGTGGCGGCCACGGCCGAGGACTGGGAGACGGAGTACCTCTCGTACGACATCGCCGCAGCGGTCGTCGACTCGCTGGACGCGGCCGTCGCCCACATCCGGCTCTGGTCCTCCGGGCACACAGAGGCGATCGTCACCACCTCGCAGGCGGCGGCCCGCCGGTTCACCCAGTTGGTCGATTCCACGACGGTCGCCGTGAACGCGTCCACGCGTTTCACGGACGGCGGCCAGTTCGGATTCGGCGCCGAGATCGGAATCTCCACGCAGAAGCTGCACGCGCGCGGCCCGATGGGCCTGCCGGAGCTGACCTCGACGAAGTACATCGTGACGGGAGACGGTCACACTCGGTGATCGTCAAGGGGGCTGTGCGGGGCGTCACTCGGGCAGGGAGAGTTCACGCTCTCCCTGCCCAAACCGACTGGCCCGGTCTACTCTGAAGGCGTGCCGGACGACGTGGGGGGCAGGCCGTTTCCGGACGGCTGGGAGCCCGACGACGACCGCGGGGGCGCGGACGAGGACTTCGCCTCCGTGGTGTTCGACGAGGACTTCGTACGGGCCGCCGAGGTCCATGAGCCGACCGCCGTCGAGCGACTGCTGGCTGCGGCCCAGGCCCGCGCCGAGGCCGAGGCCGCACGCGGCAGACGCCGCGGCGGGGTGCCCGACGAGGAGCTCTACGACGACGGATACGGCCCCGGCGGGGGATACGGCCGGGAGCGGGCGTACGACGATGACGACGGCACGGATCCCGACGACGAGTACTCCGGGCCCTACGGTCGGCACGGCGGCGCCCTGCGCCCCTACCGCGGCAGCGCCCGCTGGCACCGTCCGGTGGCCTGGATCCTCGCCCTGCTGATGGGCATCGGGATGGTCGCCCTCGCCTTCACGGCCGTCTACCGCGGGGCGGCGGGCAACCGCCAGGACCGGGTCCCGCCGCCCGCCACCACCGGCGTCGACGCCACACCCACAACCGGCTCTGCCACGGCCCGGGTGGGCGGGCCCTCGGCCTCCGCGGAGTACTCCGCGCCGCCGGTTTCGGCGGACCCCCGCACCCCCTGAGCAGGCTCTGTACGCCCCCTTGTGCGCCCCCCTGTACGCCGGGTCTGCAATCCCATCGGACGACCGCTCCAAGGACCCTTGAGCGACCGCTCAAGGGTCCTTGGACGGCCACGTAAGAACTCGTCGGAGTTTGTCGCGCACCAGCGCGTTTACCGCAGCCCCGCCAGACCTACCCTGAAAGTATGGCTGGGCGCGGAGACCCGCCTGAGGGGACACCCGAGGGACTCCCCGGCGGTGGTGAGGACGAGTACCGATCCGTCGTCTTCGACGAATCGTTCGTGCGGGCTGCCCGGCTTCAGGAGTTCTCGGCGCAGGAGCGGATGGGCGAGCACGCGCGAGCCGTGCGCAGCCTCCCCGCCGGGGGTCGCAGAAGGGGTTCCAGACAGTTCCTGGTGCTCATCCTGCTGGTCGCGATGGCCTTCGGAACGGCCATATACCTGGGCATCCGGCATCCATACCAGGCACCGGTCGCCAAGCACGCCGAGCCGCTGCGGATCACGGTGATCCCGCTGGCGCCGCAGGGCCCTGTCCCGGGTGGCACCCCCGCCGACCTGTATGCGCACAGCCCCGCCGCGCAATTCCGTATCGGAGCCTCGGGAATCAATCTGCCCGCTGCCCAGCGCACCAAGAGCTTCTCCGAGGGCCAGGTGATGACGGCCCTGACCACCGCGAAGGACTACCTCGTGCAGTCCTCCCTCAACCCCGATGTCCTCACGGGCGGTGCGGTGCGGCCGGTGCGGGTGCTGCTCGACCCCGACCAACTGGAGCAGTTCGACCGGAGCATGGCCACCCCGGCCGCCGACGGCCGCCATGCTGCCACCGGCTGGCTGGTGCGCTACGACGCGGCGAAAGTGGCGCTGGCTGACCCTCAGGTGCGGGTGCAGGGAACGCTGCGCATCGCCGAGGCGGGGCCCGACGCCCTGGAGGTGACGTCGGACCACACTTTCGCCTACGCGCTGCGGCCGGTCGGCGTGAGCGGGCCGGCCTCGCTGTTCACCGTCCGCCGTGAGCTGCACTTCCGCTTCGACCGGGACGATCTGAACCAGCACCGCGCGGAGTTGCTGGTCAGCTATGTCCAGGCCGGCCCGCAGGCCTGCTCCGCGGACGCGTCCGGCACCCTGCGTCCGCTGCTCGCCGGCGAGCGGGCGACCACGGGCGGCCCGGCGGGCACCGACCCGTATGCGACGGGCCAGGCCACCGCGGCGCTCTGCGGCTCGCTGGCGCCCGGAGCTCAGCCCTCGCCCTGACCGCGGTCGCCGCCGCTCAGCTTTCGCCTTGACCGCTGCCGCTCAGCTTTCGCCTTGACCGCTGCCGCTCAGCTCTCGCCCTGGCTGCCGCTCAGCTCTCGCCCTGGCCGCCGCCGCTCCCGGTGCCGTTCTCGTTCGCCGGACCGCTGCCGTTGCCGCTGTCGTTGCCCTTGCTCCCGCCGGAGCTTCCGCCGCTTCCGCTGCCGCTCGCGCCGGTGAACTTGTCCCGGAGCTTGCCGCCCAGGTCGCCCGCGCCGCCGGCTATGTCGCCGACCAGCTTCATCAGGGGATCCTTGCTGGTGCGCACGGTGTCGGCGTAGTGCGCGGCAGACTCGCGGAAGGAGTCGGACACCGAGGTGTCCTTGTCCTCCGTGCGCCGCGGGTAGTGACCGTCCATGATCCGCTGGTGGTCGCGGCTCTCGGCCCACTTCTTCAACTCGGCGGCGCGCACCGTGGTGAACGGGTGCGAGCGGGGCAGCACATTGAGGATCTTCAGCACGGAGTCGCGCAGATCGCCGCCCGCCTCGTACTCCTCGGCCTGTTGCAGGAACGCGTCGACGTTCATCTCGTGGAGGTGGTTGCCGCCGGCGATCTTCATCAGGCCGCGCATCGACGCCTGCAGGTCCTGGCCGACCAGCAGCCCGGCGCGGTCCGCCGAGAGTTCCGACTTGCGGAACCACTCGCGCAGCGCTGTGACGATCGCCATGATCGCGACATTGCCGAGCGGGATCCACGCGATCTTCAGCGCGAGATTGGTGAGGAAGAGCAGGATCGTGCGGTAGACGGAGTGGCCGGAGAGCGCATGGCCCACCTCATGCCCGACGACCGCCCGCATCTCCTCCTCGTCGAGCAGTTCCACCAGCCCGGTGGTGACCACGATGATCGGCTCGTCCAGGCCGATGCACATGGCGTTGGGCCGCGGGTCCTGTGTGACGTACATCGACGGGACCTTCTCCAGGTCCAGGACGTAGCAGGCGTCCCGCAGCATGCTGTTCAGATGCGCGAACTGGGCGTCGCTCACCCGCACCGAATCGGAGAGGAAGAGCAGCCGCAGGCTGCGCTCCGGCAGCAGTCCGCTCAGCGCCTTGAAAACGGTGTCGAAGCCGCTGAGCCTGCGCAGGGCGACCAGCGCCGAGCGGTCAGCGGGATGTTCGTACGCCCGTGAAGAGATGCCCGGGAAGCGCTTGCGCTGCCTGCTCGGCACGCTCTCGTGACTGCTTTCGGTCATTCAAGCCCCCTGTTGGCCCCTGTTGGTGCTAATACCGGCTCGTCCCCCTGACGGACCCCAGCGTAGGTGCTGGAGCTACGGTGTGGCGGGGGCTGTGGATAACTGAGGAGTACACCCGACATGCCGGACACCGCCGCACTGTTCGCCGCCGCATCCGAGCAGCAGGGACTGGGCAATACGCTGCGCATCCTGCTGATCGCGTCGATCGCCGGAGCGGCCGTGCTCGCCTGGTTCCTGCTGCGCGGCTACCGCGGAAACGGCGCCGACGACCAGGACAACGACTGAGTCGGCGTGAGCGTGCCCGGGCCGCCCGCATACGATGTCCGCGAAGTCTCTCCGCCCGTCCGATTCCCGAGTTCCGACTCCCGATCGATAGGTCCTGCTGAAGATGAGCCTCGCCAGCACCGCCGCCAACCTGGTCACTCTCGCCGAAGGCGCCGAGCACGGTGGCAACCACGAAAGCCTCAACCCCTACCTCACCGGGGGCGGCGCGCTGTTCGTGCTGCTTCTGATGCTGTGGATCACCACCCGCTTCAACCGCGACCGCTGAGTCCGGGCCGTGCCGCCGTGCCAGTAGGCTCTGCACGCATGGGAGAGCAGGAAGTGCCTACCGGTTCGGGTTCCGGTGCCGGCAAGCGCCGAATCGGCGTGATGGGCGGGACGTTCGACCCGATCCACCATGGACACCTGGTGGCCGCCAGCGAGGTGGCCGCCCTGTTCCACCTCGACGAGGTGGTGTTCGTACCGACCGGGCAGCCGTGGCAGAAGAGCCACAAAGCGGTGTCTCCGGCCGAGGACCGCTATCTGATGACGGTCATCGCCACGGCGTCCAACCCGCAGTTCTCGGTGAGCCGCATCGACATCGACCGCGGCGGCCCGACCTACACGATCGATACGCTGCGGGACTTGCGCTCCCTCAACAAGAACGCGGATCTTTTCTTCATCACCGGAGCCGACGCGCTCTCCCAGATCCTCGGCTGGCGCGACGCCGAAGAGCTGTTCTCGCTCGCCCACTTCATCGGTGTGACCCGGCCGGGTCACGACCTGACGGACGACGGGTTGCCGGAGGGCGGGGTCTCCCTGGTGGAGGTTCCGGCGCTCGCGATCTCGTCGACCGACTGCCGGGCGAGGGTCGCGGAGGGCGATCCGGTCTGGTACCTGGTGCCGGATGGTGTGGTGCGCTACATCGACAAGCGCCAGTTGTACCGCGGCGAGTGAGCCACGGAGAGGGGCACCGGTGAATGACCAGCAGAACCCGTACGACCCGTACTACCAGCAGCCGCAGATCATCGGCTATGACGAGTACGGGCAGCCGGTCTATCAGCAGCCCCAGCCGTACGACCCCTACGCGCAGCAGCAGCCGCAACACTCTCAGCAACCGCAGCAGTCACGGCAACCCCAGCAGCCGCAGGGTCAGGACCAGGGCTACGGATACGACCCGTACGCCCAGCCTCAGCAGTACGACCCGTATGGCCAGCAGCAGGCCCAGCAGCCGCAGGGCCAGCAGCCGCAGGGCCAGGGTTACGGGTACGAGGGCTACGGCTACGACACCGGCCAGCAGCCCGCCGCCGTCGACACCACCCAGCAGTGGAGCATCCCGCAGCAGCACCCGGCCCCGGCCGAGCCACCCACGCAGGCGCCCCGGGCCGCGCGGGCACCCGAGCAGGGGCAGGCCGCCGTGCCCGGGCAGCGTCGGCCCGCGCCCGACCGTGACTACCGCACCGAGCAGTTCTCCTTCATCGAGGAGCCCGACGAGGACTCCGAAGACGTCATCGACTGGCTGAAGTTCACCGAGAGCCGCTCCGAGCGGCGCGAGGAGGCCAAGCGCCGCGGCCGCAACCGCATCGTCTCGCTCGTCGTCGTCCTCGCGCTCGCCGTCGTGGGCGGCGTCGGCTACCTCTGGTACGCGGGCAAGCTGCCCGGCCTGTCAGACACGGGAAAGAAGAACAGCACGGCGACCGGACCGCAGAAGCGGGACGTGATCGTGGTGCATCTGCACAACACCAAGAAGAAGGGCACCTCCACGGCCCTCCTCGTGGACAACGCAACCACCAAGCAGGGCACCACCGTCCTGCTCCCCAACTCCCTCTCCGTCGGCAACGACGACGGCACCGCCACCACCCTCGGCAAGTCGGTCGAGGACGACGGCTCGACGGGCACCCGGGAGGCCGTCGGCACCCTCCTCGGCGCCAAGATCACCGGCACCTGGCGGCTCGACACCCCGTATCTGGAGAACCTCGTCGAGCTGGTCGGCACCATCGACCTGACCACCGACACCGACGTGCCCGGCGCCAAGAAGGGCGAGGCGCCGCTGGTGAAGAAGGGTGAGAACCAGACGCTGAACGGCCGCGCCGCCGTCGCGTACGCCACCCACCTCGGGCCCGGCGAGGCCGAGGCGAAGCAGCTGCAGCGCTTCGGGCAGGTCATGCAGGGCGTCCTGAAGAAGTTCCCGGACGACCCGAAGACGGCGACCGTCACCGTGGAGACGCTGGCGCAGATCCTCGACCCGTCGCTGCGCGAGAGCGATCTGGGCGCCTCGCTCGCCAAGCTCGCCGAGCACGCCAAGGGCGGCGACTACAAGACGGCGCTGCTGCCGGTCCAGCAGGACGGCACGCTCACCGCGCAGGCCGCCGACAGCGTCGTCAAGGACGTCCTGGGCGGCAAGGTCACCGCGCCGGACAAGGACGCGGCCGTCCGTGTCGGGATCAAGAACGCCACCGGGAAGACCAGTGCCACGGAGAAGGCCCGGATCGACCTGGTCAACGGCGGCTACTCGGTGCTCGACGGCGGCAAGGCGGACACCGCGTCGACCTCGCGCGTCACCTACGCGGACGAGGCGCAGAAGGCGAAGGCGGCGGAGGTCGCCAAGACTCTGGGCCTGCCGGCGAGCGCGGTCAAGAAGGGCGATCCTGCCCCCAACGCCGACGTCTCCGTCGTCCTCGGCAAGGACTACAGGACTGAATGATCAAGACTGCATGATCGGGGCCCTGATCAGGGGCGAATAAACACGGCAAGGGCTGTCGGTGGTCCGTGAGACCCTTGAGGGGTACCTGACCGACGACGAAAGCCTGCTTGTGACCGCCACGGATCGCTCCATCGAGCTCGTCAATGCCGCCGCCCAGGCGGCAGCCGACCGGCTCGCGCACGACATCATCGCCTACGACGTCAGCGACGTGCTGTCGATCACCGACGCCTTCCTGCTCGCCTCCGCGCCCAACGACCGCCAGGTCAAGTCGATCGTCGACGAGATCGAGGAGCGGTTGAACAAGGAGCTCGGCGCCAAGCCGGTGCGCCGCGAGGGCGACCGCGACGCCCGCTGGATCCTGCTCGACTACGTCGACATCGTCGTGCACGTCCAGCACAGCGAGGAGCGTGTCTTCTACGCCCTGGAGCGGCTGTGGAAGGACTGCCCGGAGCTGCCTCTCCCCGAGGACGCTCTGAAGACCCGCGGCAGGGCCGAGGAGCACGCACGGCTCGCCGGTGACCCGGACGGTGAGCTGAGCTGAACGGCGGCGACAACAGCAAGCGCAGCGGCGGCACCGGCAGAGGGCGCCGCGTCGTGCTGTGGCGGCACGGCCAGACGTCGTGGAACCTGGAGCGCCGCTTCCAGGGCTCCACGGACATAGAGCTGACCGAGACCGGCGTCTCCCAGGCGCGCCGGGCCGCCCGGCTGCTCGCCTCCCTCAGGCCCGACGCGATCGTCGCCTCCGACCTCAAGCGAGCGGCGGCCACGGCGGGCGAGCTGGCCGAGGTCACCGGGCTCGACATCTCCTACGACGCCTCCCTGCGCGAGACGTATGCGGGCGCCTGGCAGGGCCTGACCCACGACGAGATCGTCGCTCGGTACGGCGAGCAGTACGCCGCATGGAAGCGCGGCGAGCCCGTGCGTCGCGGCGGCGGCGAGCTGGAGACCGAGGTCGCCGACCGGGCCGCTCCCGTGGTGCTGCACCACGCCGAGAAGCTGCCCGACGACGGCACGCTGGTCGTGGTCAGCCACGGCGGCACGATCCGTACCACCATCGGCCGGCTGCTCGGTCTGGAGGCCCACCACTGGGAGAGCCTCGGCGGGCTCTCCAACTGCTGCTGG
The DNA here is from genome assembly GCF_055563295.1 of Streptomyces sp. NPDC002868. NCBI lineage: Bacteria > Bacillati > Actinomycetota > Actinomycetes > Kitasatosporales > Streptomycetaceae > Streptomyces > Streptomyces sp. NPDC002868. Next base: position 130,783 of record NZ_JBVHDR010000015.1, read on the forward strand.
TCGGTGCTCGGCGAGGGCGCGCGCGGCTGGCGTCTGCTCGAGCACAACGCAGGCACGCTTCCGGAACCGGTCCTCGGCGACGACGACTGACCCCGCCCGGGCCCTGCCCTCGGCCTCGCACCCCCGGATTTCACTTTCCGGCAGGTCGCAGGCTAAAGTTCTTCTTGTTCGCAGCGCCGAGCGCGAAGAACACGCGGGGCTATAGCTCAGTTGGTAGAGCGCCTGCATGGCATGCAGGAGGTCAGGAGTTCAATTCTCCTTAGCTCCACAAGTTTCACAATCCGGGTCCCGTCCTCGATCAGAGGGCGGGATTTCGCGTTTCAGTCGCGCAGTTCGCGCAGCTTCTCGATCCGTATGAGGCTCTCCTCGTCGTTCGGGGTATAGGCGACGATCCGGCACTCCGGCATTCCGTTGATCGACAGCGATACGGACGTCATCCGCACCTCGCCGATGGCCTTGTGCCGGAACGTCTTCACTCGCGGGCCCGGCGGGAGGACGTTCCCGCTTTCCCACAGTTCGGTGAAGTAGCCGCTGGCGGCCGTCAGCCGGTGGATGAACGACTCCCAGGCCGGCTCGCCCACATGCCGTCCGTACGCACCGCGCAGCTGCGCCACCATCAGCGGCAGCTCCGACTCCCGGAAAACCAGCGGGCAGTCCGGCTCGGCCACCTTGAACAGCGTCCACAGCACATTGCGTATACCGAGGTGCTCCGGGCGGGGCGCGAACAGATCGCGGTATGCGGCGTTGGTCGCCAGGATGTCGTACCGCGCGTTGTAGACCACGGCGGGGCGCGGGTCGAGCGCGTCGATGAGGCCCTGGATCTCCGGGCCCACACTCTGCGCGTCCTCCTGCCGGTCCGGTGCGTACGCCACCTCCGCCAGGTGGTAGAGATGCTCGCGCTCCGGCCGGTCGAGCCGGAGCGTGCGCGCCACGGCGTCCAGGACCTGCGCCGACGCGTTGATCGGGCGGCCCTGCTCCAGCCAGGTGTACCAGGTGACGCCGACGCCGGAGAGCTGGGCGACCTCCTCTCGGCGCAGCCCGGGTGTACGCCGCCGGAGCCCCGGCGGCATGCCCACATCGGCGGGCGTCACCCTCGCCCGGCGGCTGCGCAGGAAGGCGGCCAGCTCGGGTCTGCGGCGGTGGTTCGCAGCGCCCGCGGTGTTCGTCGTCGCCGTCATCGTGGTCACATCCCCCATGGTCGAGGCACCGGCCCGTCCTTGCCAGGTGCTGTCAGTACCAGCATCAGCGGGCTCTCGTTACCCGTACCGGAACGGCGTCAGGCTCGCTGCCATGACGACGACCTCTCCGGAAAGTCCACTTCTCAGTAAAGACCCCGGCACTGACAACCGGCCACGCCTGCTGCTGGCGATCGTGCTCGCCGCGCAGTTCATGGCACTCCTCGACACGTTCATCGTCAATGTCGCCGCCCCCACCATCCGTACCGAACTCGACGCGTCCGGCGCGGGGTTGCAGCTGGTCATCGCCGGTTACACGATTTCGTACGCCGTCCTGCTGATCACCGGCGCCAGGCTCGGCGATCTGCTGGGGCACCGACGGGCCTATCTGGGCGGGCTGTTGCTCTTCACCGCCGCCTCGCTCGCCTGCGGACTCGCTGCGGGCACCGGCCAGTTGATCGCGTTCCGGCTGGTCCAGGGCGCGGGTGCGGCACTGATGATCCCCCAGGTGCTCAGCCTGATCCAGCGGAACTTCACCGGCGAGGGGCGGGTGCGCGCGCTCGGCGCGTACTCCGCGGTCCTCGCGACCGGAGCCGCCGCGGGGCAGGTCGTCGGCGGTGTCCTGGTCAGCGCGGACCTCTTCGGCGCGAGCTGGCGGCCGGTCTTCCTGGTGAACGTGCCGATCGGCCTCGCGCTGCTGGTGCTGGGCGCGCGGGTGCTCCCCAAGGACCGTCGCGACGAGCCCGAGCCCGAGCGCGCCCGCGGCCTCGACCTGCCCGGTCTGGTGCTGCTCGCCGCCGCCGTGTCGCTGTTCACCGTGCCGCTGGTGCTCGGGCAGCAACAGGACTGGCCGGCCTGGTCCTGGCTCTCGCTCGGGGCCTCCGCGGTGCTCTTCGGCTGCTTCCTGGCGTACGAGTCGAAGCTGGCAGGGCGCGGGGGCGCCCCGCTCATCGCGCCGCGCGTGCTGCGTATCGCGGGCATGGGCCGGGCAGTGCTGCGGATCATCCTGGTGATGGCGGTGAACGCGGGCTTCCTCTTCGCGCTCACCCTGCATGCCCAGGGTGGTCTCGGCCACAGCGCGCTCCGCGCGGGGCTGATGTTCGCGCCGACCGCGCTGATCTTCGGAGCGGTCGGGCTGACCTGGCGGCGCTGGCCCGCGGGTCTGCAAAAGGCACTGATCCCGGGCGGATTCACGCTGACGGCACTCTCGTGCGTCGCGGTCGGCGCGGTGCTGAGGGACGGCGGCGACGGCGGGCTGTGGCTGTATCTCGCCTTCATGGGCGTCGGCGCCGGTCTGGCGCTCGCCTTCAGCCCCACCCTCACGAGAGCGCTCGCGACCGTACGGCAGGAGGACGCGGCTGACGCGAGTGGCCTGCTGGTGACCGTCACTCAGCTCGGACAGCTGATCGGCGTCGCGGCATTCGGCACACTCTTCCTGAATCGGCAGACAGTACCCGGGGTACTGGAGTCCGCCGACGCGCTGTGGGTGTGCGCCCTCGCGCTGGCAGCCGCGTCGATCTTGGGTGCGATGGCCGGTCTCGTCAGCGAAGGAATGGCGATGGCCACACGTAAACGCCGCTGACCCTCTTGCGTGGCCATGGCAGAATCGGACGGCCGGAGGGGACACCGGCCAGAACGGGAGGGAGAGCACGATGTCCGCCAGCAGCAGCGAGGAGGCCGATGACCTGCTTGCCACTGCGGAGGTGCGCGCTCGTCTCAGTTGCCCGTCCTGTGGATCGGGGCATGTCGCCCAAGTCCTCGGCGACAATGGTGGAGTTTCCTACGTGTGCACGGCCTGCGGCCATAGCTGGAGCTGAATGATGGGTGCACACAGGCGTAAATGCGACTGGTGCGGCGGTGGTACGCCCATCGTTCGGGACATGGACCCGATCAATCCCGAGTACCAGTACTGGTGCGAGGAGTGCGCGCGGGCGCTGATCATAAAGGGCGACCCCATCGAGACGTACAGAGAGCTCGAAGGGGAGCCGATCTACGGGCGGCTCCTGGACGAGCACTGCACTCTGAAACGGTTCTATTCATTCGCCACAGCGTGACCAGGACGGTCGCGGCCGTCAGCGAATAGAGGGCCGAAAGGACCATCTGGCCGCTGTTCTGGGCGAGTTCGAGCTGTCCCGGCCCGTGCGGTACCCACCACAGGGCGTACGAACAGAACACCAGCCCCGCCGCTGCCGCCCGCCCCCTGCTGCCGCGCGCCACCAAGAGCAGCACCATGGGCACGCACCACACCCAGTGGTGCGACCAGGAGACCGGGCTGATCAGCAGTGCCGTCGCCGCGCAGGCCACGACCGCGCAGGCCCGGTCGCCGCGCAGCGCCGCACCCACGGACACGGCGAGCCCGGCCACAGCGACGAGAGCGGCCGCCGCGACCCACCACGGCCCCGGATCGGGAGTGTGGAGCAGCCGGGCGAGGACCCCGCGCAGCGACTGGTTTGCGGTGTCCTCGGCGTGGCCGACCCGGCCGGCTGCGAAGACCATCCGGGTCCAGTAGCGCTGGGAGTCGTACGGCAGGACAGCGGCGGCCGCGAGCGTTGTGCCGAGGAAGACCGCGGCTGCTGTCGCCGCCCGCCGCAGCCACGGGTTCCAGCCCTCGCGCCGGGCCCGTACAAGGCCTGCGATCAGCAAGAAGAGCGCGAAGAGCGCGGGCGTCAGCTTCACGGCGGCCGCGCACCCAATGCCCGCGCCCGCCCACTTGTGCCCATCGCGGCGGGTGATGTCCCACAGTACGGCGACCGCGATCAGCAGATTGATCTGGCCGTAGCGGAGCGTCGTCCACACCGGTTCGCACCACACGGCGGCCGCGGCCACCCAGAGCGTCGCCGAGCACCGGTCCATGTGCGGGTGCGTCAGCCGCAGCGACAGGTCGACGAAGGCGACGAGCAGGAGCAGGTTCCCGGCAGTGGCCAGGGCGCGCATCTCGGGGACGCCGAGCAGGGTGAGCGGCGTGAACAGCAGGGCGGCGAACGGCGGGTAGGTCGTCGGGAGGTTCGCCTTGGTGGTGCGCATCGCGTAGAGATCCGCTCCGGCGCGTACGGTCTCGCCCTCCGCCCGGTAGACCATCAGGTCGATCATGGAGACGTCGGCGGCGCGCTGCGCCATCCAGAAGGCCGTGAAGGAGAGCAGACAGACCGAGGCGGCGGCAAGGGCGGGACGTCGGGCACTGGACAGTGCGATCACGGTCACGAAGGTGGACGTTACCGGCCCAGTCCCTACAGACCGGAAACGATTTGGTGATGCACTGGAGGGAGCGTTAATGTTGTCGACGTCGCCGCGAGGGAGACCTTCGATCAAGGCGGCACATCGCAAGGGGCTATAGCTCAGTTGGTAGAGCGCCTGCATGGCATGCAGGAGGTCAGGAGTTCAATTCTCCTTAGCTCCACAGAAGCAGTAGACACAAGGAAGCGGGCCATCCGGATCGGATGGCCCGCTTCTTCGTGTGCCCCTGGGGTGTGTGTCCCCAGGGGGCCGTCAACTGCGGCCGCTGCCAAGCGCCTTGCGGTTGCTCGACGGCAGGGCGGGACGGGTGGTCGGCGACGGGGCGGGTCCCTGCTCGATACGGAGCGCCAGCGCGGGGCACCGGCGTACGGCCCGCTGTGCGCGCCCCCGCAGATGCATCGGAACCGAGGCGTCAGCGAGCGCCGGATAGCCGTCGGGACCGAGCCGGATGAGCTCAGGGACGATGTCCGCGCAGAGCCCGTGGCCCTGGCAGAGCGTCCAGTCCACGGCCAGCTTCTCGCCGCTCGGAATCGACTCCTCGGCATCCTGGTAGCCGGGCCCGGGAAGCGGCAGCACGCCGGTCGTCTCGCGCCCGCAGCCGCCGTCGAGCACATGGGCGGCGAGGTCGTCCGTGAAGGCGGACAGGGTCGAGGCGAAGAAGCGCGCCGAGCCGTCGGGGTGCTTGCACGCGCCGCGGCCCTTGACGGCCTGCGTCACCTCGCGCAGCGCCTCCAGGGCGGCGGGGCCGCCGCCGTTCATGACGTCGGACAGGCCGCCGGCCGCGGCGGGCAGGCCCAGCTTGCAGGGGCCGCACTGGCCGGCGGTCTCGGCGGCGAGCCAGTTGGCCACCCGCAGCGCCTCGCCCAGTGGGCAGGTCTCGGGGCCGATCGGGAGGATCGCGCCCGCGCCGAGGGAGCCGCCCACGGCTGCCAGCGATTCGCGCGAGACGTTGGCCTCGTGGACTGCGACCGAGTCGATCCAGTTGCCGTGGTAGCCGCCGGTGAGCACGCCCTGGGGAAGCGGCGGGGCGCCCGCCAGCTGCAGTACGTACCGCAGCGGGACGCCCGTGGGGACCTCGACGACCATGGGGCGCGCGACCGCCCCGGAGATCGTCAGCATGACCGTGCCCGGCTCGGTGTCCAGGCCGGTGTTGCCGTAGCGGCGCGCGCCGATACGGGCGCCGATGGCGAGCTGTGCGTACGTCTCGGCGTTGGACAGCAGCGTCGGGGCCCCGCCGACGCCGGTGTCGGAAGCGCGCTCGCGGCGGCCGGGCGGCAGCGCGGGGCCGCCGTTCACGGCACGGATGACCGCGGAGGCCTCGCCGGAGACCATGCGCTCCGGCGTACGGACCACCCGCGCGCGCAGCTGCTGCCCACGCCGGTCCGACAGGCCGCGCTCGGCCAGCGCGGCGCGCATGGAGATCTCCGTGGAGTTGCGGGTGACCGCGACCACCAGGGTGCGCGCGCCGAGCGCCTCCGCGGCGAGCAGGGCGCCGTCCAGGATCAGATGCGGGGCGCGGTTGAGCAGCACGGTGTCCTTGCGGCAGGCGGGCTCGCCCTCACTGCCGTTGACCACGACGACGGGCCGCACCCCGCGTCGTATCGCGGACTTGGCTACGGCGCGCAGCTTCTGCCCGAAGGGGAAGCCCGCGCCGCCCCGGCCGCGCAGGGATATGTCGTCGGCGAGCTGGGCGAGCAGCTCGCCGGTAACGGGCTCGAGAGGGCCGTGCACCTTGAGATGCATCGGGAGGTCCAGGCGCTCGACAAGGTCGAACCCCTGCGTCAGCTGGGGAAGGCCGACGACACGAACCTCGGGGACATCAGGGAGGGGGGTGTTCACGGTCGGTCTCCTGCGGGCGTGTGCCAGGGCTCTCCGGCCGGGGGCGGAAAGAGGGGGCCGGGCATGGTCGCCGTGTCGTCGTACGTGTCGGCGGTGCCGGTGGCGTACGGGGAGGAAGGTGCTTCGTACGGGGGAGCGGGGTCGTAGGAGGCGGGAGCGGGAGGGGGCTCGTAGGCCAGAGGGGGCTCGTATGCGGGAGGGGGCTCGTAGGCCGGAGGGGGCTCGTACGCGGGAGGAGCGGGCGTTTCGAGAGGCTCGGGCCGGAAGGCCTGCGCGGGCGGCGGCGGTGACGGGGTCGGCCACAGACCCTGCCGGGAACCCGACTCCGAGACGACGGGGATCTCCTCGGTCATCGGTATGCGCTCGGCCAGCGGGGCCGTCTGGTCGCCGGCCAGGGAGACCGCGCGGTACGCGGCGGAGATCCCGGTGCCGGGCCCGATGCCGCTGCCGACGGTCGGCTCGGCCTCCGGGAGCGGCGGCACCTCGTAGAGATTGGGCGAGGGCGGCGCGAGCCGCCGGGGCTGCGAGCGCGGCCGGCCGAGGGAGGACTGGCGCTGGAACTCCTGCTCGTACGGGCGCTGGGAGGGAATACCGTTCATGCCGTTGAGGCCGGCCGGTCCGGTCACTCCGGCCGCGCCGGGGAGGGGGGACGTGGTCGGATCGCGCCGTAGCTGCTCGTCCGCCGCAGACCGGTCGTCGCCCGAGCCGGTCAGCGACATGATCTTGGTGGCGATTCGCCGCTGCACCGGCCGCGGCATCAACCGCAGCGACACGGCGGCGGCGACACCTGTGAGTGCCAGGCAGTACATCGTCACGACCCAGGTCGCGGCGGGCCGGCCGGTGAACAGGCCGTGCACCAGCGCGGAGCACCAGGCCGGGTAGGCCAGCATGTGCAGCGGCCGCCAGCGGCCCGCTACCCGGATGTTGCCGGCCAGGGCGCTGCGCAGCGCGCCGGTCGTGGCGGCGATCACCATGAGGAAGCCGGCCAGCGAGCCGAAGCCGATCAGGCCGGACGTACCGGTGACGCCGAGTCCGAACGGGACCAGGGCGCCGATCGCTTCCACATGGCCCAGCGACACCTTCACGGTGGCGTGCAGCAGCAGGAAGCCGAGCGAGGCGACCGCGGTGGCCCGGTGGATGCCCTGGGCAAGGAGGCGGTGACGCGTGGAGAGGAGCAGCCGGTCGGTGGCGATCAGGCCCCACGCCACGGAGGCGGTGAGGGACACCAGGGACAGCACCCCGGTGGTGAAGTCGAGCGTGGCGCGAAAGTTGTCGCTCCCGCCGACGGCGAGCAGGGGTAGGAGCACGAACGCCGCGACGGACAAGCCGCCTTGCACCGGGCGGCTTAGCCCGGTACTCGGCGCTGGCGACGAACGGCTCTTGCGATGAGGGTTCATGGGGCGACTCCGAATGGTGCGGGAAAGGCGGTCCCGTTGACGCATGCTAGGTCCACCCATACCGGGCAGTACGAGGTTTGAGCGTTTAGAGAGCGGAACCACAGCCAACTGACTCTGGGGTTGCCCTGGATAGGGTCGATACGCGGGGTAACCCCCGCGGCCGGAGGCATCTGGAAGCGCGGTTCGGGGGGCGCGCGGTGGGCGTGCGGCGGGCGCTCGGGGGGCGTGCCGGGGAGTGGCGCGCGCCTTTCGAGGCGGACGCCGGGGCCGCTGGGGATGGCTGCCGAGACCTCACCGGAGTCCGTCGAGGGCCCTTCGAGGGCTCGTCGAGATTGGTCTTATGCGCCCGGTTCGCTCGCTGCGGTACCCTGACGCCATGCGTGCCGTACGCCTTCTGCTTAGCGAGCCGCGCTGATCAGTCCCGACGGATGAAAGATCCGGTTGGAATCGGCGCGGCGTCCCCTCCTGTGCGAGGGGTTTTTTCGTTTTGGAATCCGCTGGCAGAGACGAATCGATGGAGCTTCAAGGATCATGAGCGAGACCAACCCTGCTGCTGCTGAGGTAACTGCAGCGCACCGCTACACGGCTGCCATGGCCGCCGACATCGAGGCACGCTGGCAGGACTTCTGGGACGCCGAGGGTACGTACGAGGCACCGAACCCATGGGGGTCCCCCCGCTCGAGCGAAGCCGAGAGCGGGGGAGGTGACCTGGCCGGGGATCCCGCACAGGTCGCCAAGCCCAAAAAGTTCGTCATGGACATGTTCCCGTACCCCTCGGGTTCGGGTCTGCACGTCGGGCACCCCCTGGGCTATATCGCCACCGACGTCTTCGCCCGCCACCAGCGCATGACCGGACACAATGTCCTGCACACCCTGGGCTTCGACGCCTTCGGCCTGCCCGCCGAGCAGCACGCCGTACAGACCGGCGAGCACCCTCGGGTCACCACCGAGGCGGCCATGAACAACATGAAGTCCCAGCTGCGCCGGCTGGGCCTGGGCCACGACAAGCGCCGGTCCTTCGCGACGATCGACCCGGACTACTACAAGTGGACCCAGTGGATCTTCCTGCAGATCTTCAACTCCTGGTACGACGAGGACGCGAAGAAGGCCCGTCCGATCGACGAGCTGGTGGCGCAGTTCGAGAGCGGCGAGCGTGCGGTGCCGGGCTCCACGCGCGCGTGGAGCGAGCTGAGCGCCTCGGAGCGCGCCGATGTGCTGGGCGAGTACCGGCTGGCGTACACCTCCGACGCGCCCGTCAACTGGTGCCCGGGCCTGGGCACCGTACTGGCGAATGAGGAAGTCACCGCTGACGGACGCTCCGAGCGCGGCAACTTCCCCGTCTTCAAGGCCAAGCTGCGCCAGTGGAACATGCGCATCACCGCCTACGCCGACCGGCTGCTGGACGACCTGGACGCGCTGGACTGGCCCGAGGCGATCAAGCTGCAGCAGCGCAACTGGATCGGCCGCAGCGAGGGTGCACGCGTCCACTTCTCGGTCGTCGGCCACGACGACGCACAGATCACGGTCTTCACCACCCGCCCCGACACGCTGTTCGGCGCCACCTACATGGTGCTGGCACCCGAACACGGCCTGATCGACTCCATCGTCCCGGCCGAGTGGCCGCAGGGCGCCAGGGAGGCATGGACCGGCGGCGCCGCCACTCCGGCCGAGGCGGTCTCCGAGTACCGCAAGCAGGCCCAGACGAAGAGCGATGTCGAGCGGCAGACCGAACACAAGGACAAGACCGGTGTGTTCACCGGTGCCTACGCCCTGAACCCGGTCACCGGCGAACGGATCCCGGTCTTCGTCGCCGACTACGTACTGATGGGCTACGGCACCGGCTCCATCATGGCCGTACCCGGCCAGGACGAGCGCGACTGGGAGTTCGCCGAGGCCTTCGACCTGCCCATCATCCGTACCGTCCAGCCGCCGGACGGCTGGGAGGGCGAGGCCTTCACCGGACAGGGCCCGGCGATCAACTCGTCGAACGACGAGATCTCACTGGACGGCCTGGACGTCGCCGAGGCCAAGTCGAAGATCACCGAGTGGCTGACCGCCCGCGGAATCGGCGAGCGGACGGTCAACTTCCGGCTGCGCGACTGGCTGTTCAGCCGGCAGCGCTACTGGGGCGAGCCCTTCCCGATCGTCTACGACGAGGACGGCATCGCGCACGCGCTGCCCGAGTCGATGCTGCCGCTGGAGCTGCCGGAGGTCGACGACTACTCGCCACGTACGTTTGACCCGGACGACGCGGACACCCAGCCCGAGACGCCTCTGTCGCGCAACGAGGACTGGGTCAATGTCGAGCTGGACCTGGGCGACGGCGTCAAGCGCTACCGCCGGGAGACCAACACCATGCCCAACTGGGCGGGTTCGTGCTGGTACGAGCTGCGCTACCTGGATCCGCACAACAGCGAGAAGCTGGTCGACCCGGAGATCGAGCAGTACTGGATGGGCCCGCGGGAGGGGCAGCCGCACGGCGGCGTCGACCTGTACGTCGGTGGTGCGGAGCACGCCGTACTGCACCTGCTGTATGCGCGGTTCTGGTCCAAGGTGCTGTTCGACCTGGGGCACGTCTCCTCGGTCGAGCCGTTCCACAAGCTGTACAACCAGGGCATGATCCAGGCGTACGTCTACCGGGACAGCCGCGGCTTCCCGGTGCCGGCCGCCGATGTCGAGGAGCGGGACGGAAAGTTCTACTTCGAGGGCGAGCCCGTCAAGCGCGAGCTGGGCAAGATGGGCAAGTCCCTGAAGAACGCCGTCACTCCGGACGAGATCTGCGCCGAGTACGGCGCGGACACGCTGCGGCTGTACGAGATGGCCATGGGGCCTTTGGATGTGTCGCGGCCGTGGGACACCCGGGCTGTCGTCGGCCAGTACCGCCTGCTGCAGCGGCTGTGGCGCAATGTCGTCGACGAGGCGACCGGTGAGGTCACGGTCGTCGACACCGAGCCCGACGAGGCGACGCTGCGTGCGCTGCACAAGGCGATCGACGGCGCCGGACAGGACCTGGCGGCCCTGCGCTTCAACACCGCCATCGCCAAGATCACCGAGCTGAACAACCATCTGACGAAGGCGGGCGGCCCGCTGTCGCGCAGCGTGGCGGAGCGGCTGGTGCTGCTGATCGCCCCGCTGGCCCCGCACATCGCCGAGGAGCTGTGGCACAAGCTGGGCCACACCGACTCGGTCGTGCACCAGGACTTCCCGGTCGCCGACCCGGCGTACGTCGTGGACGAGTCCGTGACCTGCGTCGTGCAGATCAAGGGCAAGGTCAAGGCGCGGCTGGAGGTCTCCCCGTCGATCTCGGACGAGGAGCTGGAGGCGCTGGCGCTGGGTGACGCGGCGGTGGTCGCGGCGCTGGGCGGCGCCGGCATCCGCAAGGTGATCGTGCGGGCGCCGAAGCTGGTGAACATCGTCCCCGCGTAGCGCCCACGTGCGGGCAGGGATTTCCCCTACGGGCAGGTTGGGGGTTCCGATGGAACCCTCGGCCTGCCCGTTCCGTTTACGGTGGAGGGACAACAGCCGACGCCGGAGGGGCGCTCATGGAAGCCGCGATTCTGATACTGACGCTGCTTTTCGTCGCCTTCGTGGCGTTGGGGGTGTATGTCAGCGTGAAGGTCATCGGCGCGGCCAGGCGCGGAGTGGAGCGCACGGTCACGCAGGCGCGCCGCACCGTCGAGGAGACGACACTGCGGGCGAAGAGCTATGGGCAGGGCGGTGTGGTCGGCGAGCTGGCGCAGCTGCGGCTGTCGCTGCGTACGTCGATGAGGGCTACGCAGGACGCGCTGCACGCGGGCGCCGCGGAGGACGCCTCGCTGTCCGAGTCCCTCGGACTGTTCCAGCGGCTGAGCGTGCACGGCCACGAGCTCGACGACGAACTGAAGCGGCTGGAGCGCGAGCCGGACCGGGCGACGGTGGCCTCGCTGCTTCCCGGGCTGCGCGAGCGTACGGAGCGGATCACGCACTCTGCCGAGTCTCTGAGGTGGGCGGCGCGGGACCGGGCCCGGAAGTTCGCGGAGGATGATCTGGATGCGCTGAGCACACAGATCGACGTCGAGGCGGGGGCGTTGCGGCACTGGTCGGAGGAGGAGACGCCGGACGGGACTGCGGCGTCTCAGGCGGCTCAAGCTGCGCCGACGTCGTGGCCGGAGGCCGGGGACGGTCACGGAGCGGTGCGCGAGCAGACGTGGCCGGGGGCGGGTGCGGGTGCGGGGGTTGAAGGTGGGCCTGAGGCCGGGACTGGGCCCGGCGCTGAGCCGCAGCCGCAGGCGATCACTGCGCGCGATCCTCGGCAGCAGACGACGTACCCCTGGCAGAAGACCGCCCGTCCAGAGACCACGAATTGACCCACCGGCGGTCCGCCGGCGGTCTTTTGGTGATCCATCGGCGGTTCCTCGGCGGTCCCTCGGCGGTCCCTGAGTGATCCCTGGGTGATCCGCCGGCCGGGGCGACGCGTTCATTGCCGAGGGGCCGGGCTGCCGTGCGGCGGCTCCTGCGGGTAACCTCCCGCTCATGTCCCGCCATGTCGCGATCGTCACTGATTCAACGGCCTACCTGCCGCCACCGACGATGGAGCGCCACGGCATCATCGCGGTGCCGCTGACCGTCGTACTTGGCGATCAGGCGCTCGAAGAGGGCACCGAGATCTCGGCCCGCTCGCTGGCGCTGGCATTGCAGAAGCGACGCCCGGTGACCACGTCCAGGCCGAGCCCCGAGGTGTTCGCAGAGGCGTACCGCGCGAGAGCGGAGGCCGGTGCGACCGGCATCGTCTCACTCCATCTGTCGAGCGAATTCTCGGGGACGTACGACGCCGCGGTGCTGGCCGCCAAGGACGCGCCGGTGCCCGTGCGGGTGGTGGACACCGGGATGGTCGCGATGGCCCTGGGATTCTGCGCGCTCGCGGCCGCGGAGACGGCTGAGGGCGGTGGCACGCTCGACGAGGCGGTAGCCGCCGCGGAGAAGCGGGCCGCGGGCACGTCCGCGTACTTCTACGTCGACACGTTGGACTACTTGCGCCGCGGTGGCCGGATAGGGGCCGCGCAGGCGCTGCTGGGCTCGGCGCTCGCGGTGAAGCCTCTGTTGCAGTTGGACGGCGGCCGGATCGAGCTGCTGGAGAAGGTGCGTACGGCATCGAAGGCGATCGCCCGGCTGGAGGAGATCGTCGTCGACCGGGCGGGCACGAGCAGCGTGGACATCGCGGTGCACCATCTGGCCGCGCCGGAGCGGGCCGCGGCGCTGGCGGAGCGGCTGCTGGAACGGGTTCCCGGGCTGGTCGATCTGCATGTCAGCGAGGTGGGCGCGGTGATCGGGGCGCATACGGGACCGGGGCTGTTGGGGGCTGTGGTCTCGCCTCGCTGAGGAACTGGTGTCGGCCTCTGAGGTGGCCGCTGTCACCCTGGTGAGTGGCCGAGTTTTCCACAACGGGGCGGTTGTCCACGGGAATTGGGCCTGCTCAGCGGGTTTTGACGGATGTGCCTAGCGTCTTGTGGCATGGCTCTCCGATCACGTTCCGCAACCAGTGGCCCGGGCCGCGCCCCGGCCTCGGACAGCCGCGCCCGTGACGGCCGCGGCTCAGGCCTGGGTCTTCCCCGTTCAGGGGCCGGCCCCGGTTCGGGCTCTCCCAGCCCCGGTTCGGGCTCGCGCCCGGGGTCGGGCTCGCGCCCGCAGTCGGGCTCGGGTTTCGGCTCGGGCAGCGGTCCCGGCCGTGGCTCGCGGCGTCCGGTTCGCCTCCGTGGCAGGCGAGTGGCTGCCGCACCGAGTACGGCCGCCCTGCGCCGCCGGGCGGACGCCCTGTTCGAGGGCCCGCCACGCAGTACGGGCACGAGTCTCGACGCGGCTGCTGGGCGCTCCCGCGCCGAAGGGGGTGGCGGTGGCCGCGCTGCCGCGGACATCGATACGAGTACGGGCACGGGCACTCGGCAGCGCGTGGGGCTTGCGGTGCGGGAGCGGTTGCCTCTGTGGGTGCAGCTCAGATGCGGGCTCGAGCCCAGGGCTCTCGCCGCCCTGGTCGTCGTACTCGTAGTGGCAGCGGTCTTCGCGGCGCAGCACTTCTGGGCGGGGCGGCCGCAGACCGTGCGCGCCCCGGAGCTGGTCCAGCAGGGCGCGGCCACGCGGGAGCCGGAGCCGCATCCGTCGCCGGGTCCGCCGCCGTCCGATGCGGGGCCCGGAGGGCGGATCGTCGTCGATGTGAGCGGCAAGGTACGGCGGCCGGGGGTGCACAGGCTGCCGGCCGGATCCCGGGTCGCCGACGCGCTGCGGGCGGCTGGAGGCGTCCGGGCCGGTACGGACCTGACGGGGCTCAACCGGGCGCGGGTGCTCATGGACGGCGAGCAGGTGGTGGTGGGCGTGCTCGTGCCGCCGGGATCGCCGATGACAGGAGCGGGCACGGGCGGATCGGGCGCGGGCGGGGGTGGGCAGACCGCTGGGCCGGTGAGCCTCAACTCGGCGACCGTGGAGCAGCTCGACACCTTGCCGGGGGTCGGTCCCGTACTGGCCCAGCACATCGTCGACTACCGCACCCAGCACGGGGGTTTCCGGTCGGTCGACGAACTCCGCGAGGTCAACGGGATCGGCGACCGCCGGTTCGCGGACCTCCAGTCTCTGGTGCGGCCATGACGACGGCCATGACGGCGGCCACGGCGCGCCCGGCGGTGCACGCCGCTGCGGGCCACCGGCTGGGGGCTTCCGACCCGCGGCAGGAGGGACCGGCAGACCTGCGGCTGGTGCCCCCGGCCCTGGCGGCGTGGGCCGCGGCGGCTGTGGCGGTCGGCGCGCGGGGGTGGTGGACAGCGGTGGGCGTGACGGCCTGCGTCGTCGCCGCGGGGCTGTTACTGGCTCCGGCGACGGCCCGGGCGGTGCGGTCGGTGCGGGCTGGAGCGAGCAGGGCGCCGGCGCCGGCCGACGGTGGCGCACAGATCAGCAGGTGCAGGCGTAGGCGTCGGCTCAACGCCACCGCCCTCGCCGCGATGCTGCTGTGCGCCGCGGCGGGCGGAGCTTCGGCCGGACTGCACAGCGCGGATCTGCGGCGTGGGCCGCTGCCGGATCTGGCAGGCCGATACGCGCACGTCACCGTCGAGTTGCAGGTCACCGCTGATCCGCGAGCCACCCGGCCCCGCGTCCGCGGCGATCGGACGGCGCGCGGATCCGTCATGCTGGACGCCGAGGTGACCCGCGTGACGGCACCCGGTGGCGCGGTCACCGAGGCGCGGACGCCCGTCCTGGTGATCGTGCCTTCGGGCGAATCGTCCGCGTCCAACGCGCCTTGGCTGCGGCTGTTGCCCTCGACCCGGCTGCGGCTTACCGGACGGCTCGCGCCGCCCCTGCACGCCGACGACAGGTTCGCCGCCGTACTGAGGCCGGAGGGGGACGGTCCGCCGCGGATCACCGGCCCGCCAACCGCCCTCCAGCGCACGGCCGGAGGACTACGGGCCGGACTGCGCGAAGCCACGGACGGACTCGCCCCGGACGCCCGGGCGCTGCTGCCGGGGCTGGTCGTCGGCGATACCTCACGGATCACGCCCGAGCTGCAGGGCGCCTTCGAGGCGACCGACCTCACGCACCTTCTCGCCGTATCCGGAAGCAATCTGACCGTCGTGCTCGTCCTGCTGATCGGGCCGCCGGGCACGGCTCTGCTGGCCGAACGGCGGGGTCTCGCACCCCGGTTGGGCATCACGCTGCGAGGTACGGCCCTTTTCGGTGGCGCGCTCACGCTCGCGTTCGTGGTTGTGTGCCGGCCAGAGCCGAGCGTCCTGCGGGCCGCGGCCTGCGGTGCCGTCACCTTGCTCGCCATCGGCACCGGACGCCGCCGGTCGCTGATCCCTGCGCTGGCCACGGCCGTACTGCTGCTGGTCCTGTACGACCCGTGGCTCGCCCGGAGTTACGGCTTTCTGCTCTCCGTGCTGGCCACCGGCGCGCTGCTCACCATCGGCCCCCGCTGGAGCGCGGCGCTGCAACGGAGGCGGGTGCCGCCCCGGCTCGCCGAGGCGCTGGCCGCGGCCGCCGCGGCGCAGGCCGTGTGCGCTCCTGTGGTGGCGGTCTTCGCGGCCAGGGTCAGCCTGGTGGCGATCCCCTGCAATCTGGTCGCCGAGCTCGCGGTCGCCCCGGCCACGGTTCTCGGTTTCGCCACTCTCGCCGCGGCCCCGGTGGCGATGCCGGTTGCCGAGCTGCTGGCGCGCTGCGCGGGGTGGCCCGCCGGGTGGATCGCCTCCGTGGCTCGCAGCGGGGCGGCGCTGCCGGGGGCGGAGGCGGACTGGCCGGGTGGCTGGCGCGGCGGGCTGCTGCTGGCCGCCGTCACGGCCCTGGTCGTGCTCCTGGCCCGTCGGCTGCCGCGGCACCCATGGGCGGCGGCCCTCTGCGCGCTGCTGCTCCTGCTCGCCGTCCTGCGCCCCGCCCCGCTCACCAGGGTGATCACCGGCTGGCCGCCGCCGGGCTGGACGTTCGCGATGTGCGACGTCGGGCAGGGTGACGCCACGGTGCTCGCGGCGGGCGCCGGCGCGGCCGTGGTCGTGGACGCGGGCCCCGACCCGGAGCTCGCCGACCGCTGTCTGCGGGAACTGGGCGTTACCCGGATTCCGCTGATCCTTCTGACGCACTTCCACGCCGACCATGTCCGGGGGCTGCCTGGCGTGTTGCGGGGCAGGTCCGTCGGCGCGGTGCAGACGACGACGTTCGAGGAGCCACGGGACCAGAGCGAGTTCGTACGGAGAACGACGACTGCGGCCGGGGTACCCGTGATCCGCGCGGGACCGGGGGAGCGGCGCCGGGTCGGGCCGCTCGCCTGGCAGGTCCTGTGGCCTCGGGCAGCCCTTGGCCCCGGCTCCGGATCCCGCCCCGGCCCCGGCTCGGGCTCCGGCCCCGGCCCCGGTTCCGGTCCCGGTTCCGGTCCCGTACCGGAGGGACCCAACGACGCCAGCGTCACGCTGTTCGTCCGGATCGAGGGCGGCCCTACCCTGCTGCTTCTCGGCGACCTTGAACCACCGGCCCAGCGAGGGCTGTTGCGGGCCCATCCGGCGCTCCCACCGGTCGACGTCCTCAAGGTCGCCCACCATGCCTTCACTTAAGGGGTCCAACCCCAGTACGGTCGTGGCATGACGAAGCGACGAGCGGCGATCTACTGTCGGATCAGCAACGACAAGGAAGGTGGTGGCCTCGGAGTCGCACGCCAAGAGGAAGACTGCCGACTGTTAGCAGCGGCACTTGGATGGCACATCGTGGATGTGTATGTAGATAACGACGTCTCTGCTGCCGACCGTCGCAAGGTCCGCGACGAGTACCAGCGGATGATGGACGACATCAAGAGCGGTCGCGTTGATTCCGTCGTGTCTTGGCACACGGACCGTCTCCATCGTCAGCCGAGGGAACTTGAGGACTTCATTGATCTAGTGGAGACGCAGAAAGTCGAGATCAACACAGTGAAAGCCGGTGTGCTAGATCTGACCACACCGTCAGGGCGTATGACTGCCCGAGTGCATGCAGCTATAGCCAAGCACGAGGTCGAGCATAAGCGCGAACGAGTGTTGCGCAAGGTCGAGGAATTGGCGTTGGAAGGCAAGATTCACAACGGCGGGCATCGGCCCTTTGGGTACACCCGAATCTATGAAGGTGAGGGGTCCCGGAGAAAGGTTCTACGAGACGAAAT
Organism: Streptomyces sp. NPDC002868; assembly: GCF_055563295.1. Taxonomy (NCBI): domain Bacteria; kingdom Bacillati; phylum Actinomycetota; class Actinomycetes; order Kitasatosporales; family Streptomycetaceae; genus Streptomyces; species Streptomyces sp. NPDC002868. The sequence continues at coordinate 148,065 of NZ_JBVHDR010000015.1, forward strand.
CAACGAGAAAGAGGCGGAGATCGTGCGCGAGTGCGCCCATAGGATACTGGAAGGGGAAACGCTCTATGCGATAGTGAACAGTCTCAATGCGCGGAAGATCAAGTCATCGACGGGTGGTACGTGGACCCAACAGGCGCTCCGCTACCTTCTAATATCTGGCCGTATCGCGGGGCTAAAGGAGCATCGGAGGCAAGTTGTAGGGAAGGCGCAATGGTCCCCGATCATTACCGAAGAGGAGCATAAGCAGATCCGTGCGCTCCTTACCTCACCTAACCGCAACACCAGGAAACTTAGGGCAGCGCGGATCTACCACCTCAGCGGGTTGGTCCGCTGCACCTGTTCTCCGGAGCACATCAAGATGAAGGTGCGTAAAGGCTCGGACCGCAAAACGATGGTCTATGCATGCCCGGCGAAGGGTGAAGGAGGATGCGGAGGACGGACCATCAAGGTAGAGGAACTAGAGCGCCTTATGAGGAAGCTAGCCTTGAGGGAATTGGATGAAGTGGAGGACCTTGCGGAGCAGGCAGAACCTGGCCCTACGATGGAGCTGGAACAGCAGATAGATCGGTGGGAGCGTCGACTGAATGAACTCAAAGCGGCATTTGCCGAGAGTGACCAGTCGGCCAGCGAATATCGCGATGTATCGCAGGATCTCCGCAAGAAGATTGATGCAGCACGCCTGAAGGTCACGAAGTATCAGGTCCGTCAGCTGGCGAGAGTTGAGCCGGACGAGTTGAAGGATGCTTGGAAGGATCTCCCCTTCGAGCGAAAGAGGACGATCTTTACCGGCCTCTACAAGGAGATCCTTATCTATCCTGCAACTCGTCCGTTCAACGTCTTCAATCCTGCCCGAGTGGTTCCGGTACCGCTTGAACTCTAGAGAACTTCAACCCCGGAGGTTAGGCTCCCTATCGCACGGTGGGCAGCTGGCATTGTTGGCTACGCCAGGAGCGTGAAGTGTCCCGACGAGGCGGTCTGACGGCCCGAGGAATGCTCGGCGGCAGTCGCTACCGTTCGAGGGCGCCGACCTGTTCGCCACGGTTGCGACCGATCGGGACGAAGGCTCGCTAGCGTGTCGATGGCGCCAGCCCGCGGGCCCCGTCCAGCTTTGCCCCATTCAGCTTGGCCCCCGCGAGGTGTGCGCCCGTGAAGTCCGCCCCTCGGAGATCCGCCCTTCGGAGATCCGCATCGGTAAGGTCCGCGCCGCGGAGTTTTGTGTTGGCCAGGATCGCGGTGTCGAGAAGTGCTCCACTTAGGTTCGCGCCTTCGAGGTCAGCGCCTTTGAGGTTCGCACCTTCGAGGCCCGCGCTTTTGACGTTCGCGCCGAAAAGGCTCGCATTTTCTAGGTTTGCACCTCCGAGGCCCGCACCGAAGAAGTCAAAACCAGACAAAGTCGCGAACCGAAGGTCCGCCCCCGTCAGGTTCGCGAAGCGGAAGTTCCCAGCGACGCTGCCTTCCTTGAGCCCGACCTCCGGCCGCAGGCCCCGCAGATCGACGTGGCTCAGATTGACTGGGTACAGCGGCGTCCCCTCCCGAGTGACGTCCTGGCTGGCGGGCCGGTTGCCCAGCACAGCAATCACAGCCGATACGTCGGCAGGGGTCGTGTACTGCTCTTCTGCCGACTTGAAGCCGCTTGCCGGAACGGGGACGTGTTGGCGTACGTACGCGGACAGCACTGAGACGACAGTGCGCTGATCGCGCGAGGAGTCCTGCATGATGCGCTCCAGGGCGTAGATGCCCCCTAGCCGTACGTCCAAGGACTTTGATCCCAGGTTATTGATCGCGGCGTTGAACCGGTCGGTGATCTGTCCCTGCTCACTGATCCGGAGTTCCTTGCTGGCTTGCCCCACCTGCATCCAGGTGAACAGCAGCGCTGCCAGCGCAGCCAGCCCCGGCAAGCTGACCGCCACCATTCCGATCCACTGCACTCGGTCGCCGCCTGTGGCACCACCAGCCCCGAAGCGCCGTTTCCGTTGCCGCCGACGCCGCCCTGAGATCCTACGAAGTCGTCCGATGCCAATGTTCTCGGTCACCTTGTCAATGACACCCCATCAGGGCGGAAGCAGATGAGGCGCCACACTGCCGCGGCACCCGAACGATCTTCGGCAGAGCCACCTGTTGACGCCTCGATCAGATCGGCGGCCGCCAACCGGATCCGCTCACGTCGAGCCCGCTCCTCAGCCGTCAGCCCTCCGCCATCGGGATACCTCATTCCTCCGGCATAGCGCGGCCCACGACAGCCGTCACGACCTCACGTAACCCGCACCCTTAAAGATCTCTAATCGCCCTGGGCGATGCTGCGCAGATCACGTTTCACCCTGCGCAGCATCGCTCTTTGCCGTGCGCTGAGATCAGACGCACGCCGCGCATGTAGCTCTATCCATTCCTCATCGCTCATGACCTTCTTCCGTCTGCCACGACTACAGTCAGGAGTCGCCATGAATAGACTCCTCACGCGCAATCTCCCGGTTTCGGATGAGGTCTTCAGCGATCCCCGCAGCGATGAGGGCGGCGCCCGCAGTATGCCCAGAGTCGAGGTAGCGCCAGTGGGCGTCGGTTGCAGTGCCGAGAACATCAAGCGGTTGGTCGTGCCCCTGGTGTTCTACGCGTTCGGCGCGCAGGGTGGCGTAAGTGGTGGAGTAGGCACGGGATTTGGTGAGGATGTGGCCGCGATATCCGAGGCTGTGAGCCCAGGCGCGTAGTCGCAGGTCTTCGAACTCGGGCAGTCCGCCGAGCTGCCAGCAGGCGCGCATGAGGGACCGCAGGTGCGTGGAGACCGGAGCGGTCTCTATGTCATCAGTGGAGGTGAGTCGGTGGTCGGTGCCGGCGGCTGTGTCGGCCGCTCCTTTGGTGACGTACTTGGCCACGTAAGCGGCGACGGCGTCATCCGCCAGCCCTTCACCATCGCCGAAGGCACGCAGCGGGCGGGCGTCGAGCTGCTCTCCCCAGCGCAAGGCATGTTCGCCGATGGCCGCGCTGTATGGACCGTGGACCACGACGCCCCGAGCGGCAGTGTGTACGGCGGTGGTGAGCGCCTCGGTAGTTGCCCAGGGCGGGGGCAGGGTGTCGGGACCAGATGGCCCGTCCAGCCGCACGACGGCATGCACGTGGATGGCCGCACGGCGTTGGTACTCGGCGACTTTGGCGAAGGAGAGCCGGGCATGCTCGGGGAAGCGGGTCTGTGCAATCCCGGCAGCCGAGGCCAGGGCCCGGCGCACGCTGCGTGCGAAGCGCGCCCACAACTCGCCTGCGTGGGCATGCCACAGGATGTGACCGGGGTAGTCGTAGCAGTCGGGGCACAGTGGCTGACCGACGAGCGGATCGGTATCAGCATGTCGGGCAGCGCAGCCGACGGACCGCCCATGTTCGCAATGCCCGGCATCGCGGCGGGGGCGGCAACGTTCCGTCCCAGTGGTGACGTGGTGCACCTGGCCGAAGCCGGGGGCGGTGAGGGTGACGAAGAGCCGGGGATGGGCGCGTACATCGTCGGGCACTGTCTTGCCGCCGACGAGTCCGGCGCGAACCAAGTGGAAAGTGTCTCCAGCATGCAGCCGGGAGCAGGGCGGGCAGACGGTCGCGCGCCGGTTGCGGCACCGGACGAGGAGGCGTTCGCCCGGTTCCCCGCTCGTGTCGTAGTGGTGCAGGATCTCGCCGCTGTAGGTGTCGCGGACGGTTGTTGCGCCGGTGAGGTGGATCGGGTGGGCGCAGCCGCCGGTTGCGGTGATCTGTTCCAGCCAGCGGGTGAACTGGGGGTGCTGTGCGAGGCGGATGGCGTCTCGGTCTGCTTCGGTGAGCTGACGCAGACGCGCCGCGCGGTTGAGCACGGCGCGTCTGTCAGCCGAGGTGATCTCGGCGGTGATGGTGGGGACCTCCCTTGCTGGGCCGCCGAGGCGGCACGGACGGATGCTGGGTGGGCTGTGTCCATGTCGATCTCTCCTGTCGGTCGGTGTCTTGGCTGTTCAGTTCAGGTCAGCGAATGGTTCCGGTGCCCCGGCAGCAGCGGCAGCGCCGTCGGTGTCCGGTGCGGGTCTTGCGGTAGCGCTCGCCCTTGCAGACGGGGCAGCGCACGCGGCGCATCGGCATAGTGCTCCCTGTCAGGTGTGGGTGAAGCCGGAGAGGATCCAGGTCACGAGGCCATCCACGGTGAAGATGACCGGGGTCTGTCCGAGGTAGAGGCCGAACAGGCCGACCATGACGGCCTCCCATGCCTTCACATCGCGGGAGCGGACCAGGAGGACGGTGATGATCCCGAAGACCACCGCAAAGGGAATCGAAGCTGCCTCACTCACGCCTGCTCACCCCCAGCCGAGACCTTCAACGCACGGTCCAGGCCCGGCAGTTCGGGCGTCACTCCGGCGAAGGCAGAGGAGGTCTTGCGGGCCTCCTCGATCGTGGTCAGGTGGGAACGGGCCCGGTCCCAACCACCTTCCGTTCCCGTGCACACGGCCACACCCTTCTCGTCCGGCGTGATGGACTGCGCGACGGCCACGGCGTCCTTGTTGAGATCCCCCAGGGTCATTTCCGCCGTGCCGGGATCGTTGACGCGGTGGCAGATCCGGCCGCCGAGCTGAGCGCGCAGCGCGGTCACACCCGGCCCCAGGTCGGAGCCGACGCGCTGCCCGGCAACCACGAGGTGCACGCCGAGAGCCGCGCCGAGCTGCCCAAGGCGCAGCAGGTAGGTGGAACACTGCTCCGCCTCCGCCTTGCCCTCCCGGGTGCCGTCCGTCAGATAGAGCTCGGCGAGTTCGTCGACGATGACCACGACGGGCACCGGCCGCACAGTGTGGGGCAGTTCCCAGATGGAGCGGGCCCCAGCCATACGACAGGTGCGCATCCGGTCCTGTATCTCGACCACGAGCGCGCCGAGGACAGCGACCGCCTCACGCCGACTGGTGGTGAGCGCGGTCAGTCGCTTGTCGAACAGGCCCAGTTCCATCCCGCCCTTGCAGTCGATGCCGACCAGCGCCACGCGCTGTGGGGCGAGTTGGCACACCAGCCGGGCCAGAAGCGTGGACTTGCCCGACTGAGTCGCGCCAGTGATCAGCCAGTGCGGAACCTGCCGCAGGTCCATCACCCAGGCCCCACCCGATTCCAGTGCCCCGATCGGCGCGCAGAGCAGTTCGACCGGGGCGGACGCCAGGCCGGGCCGTTCCAGCGGATCCCGGGCGGTCGCCGTGATCAGGACGGTTCCCCGCTCCGGCGAGGTCACCCGCACTGCGTGCATACGCCAGGCGTGCATGAGCGCCTCCGCTGCTGCGATGAACGGCCCCGGCGTCTGGCCTGGATGCAGCCGCACCACCAGACTCAGGCCGGTAGGCGTGGCGCGAGGAATGGAGATGCGCGGGGCAATCGGGCGCAGCGGCTCGCCCCGTACCTCAAGGTCCCCCAGCACCCGCCGGGCAGGCTTGCGGGTGACGGTGAGGCCGTTGAACTGCGCGACCTTGCGCCAGGTGAACAGCACCCGCACCGCGGTGACCGGGTATCCCGTCAGGTACCAGAACCACACCGGATGCCGCTCCCGCAGCGCCGACCCGGCGACCAGCAGCCATGCCAGCGCGGCGAGCGCGAATGCGAGCAGGATCGGTCCCATCACGCACCACCCGCCTTACTGGCAGTGGGCAGTACGGGTGTGATCGCGGCGGCGCGGAAGCTGATGCCGTGCCGGTCGCCCATCGCCCAGGCGAACGCCTCCAGGCCGGTGACCCTGACTTCCGTGCCCTCGGTGATGCCCTTGGGCTCGCCGGTCACGGAGATTTCGATCACCGATACCCGGCGGCCTTCCTGCCGGACCGTGACGGCCACGGTGTAGATCGTGTTGCCGTCCCGGTCCTTCTTCACCTCCTTCGTCTCGAAGTTGCTGACCTTCGCTTCCGGCTCGACAGCGCACCGCAGTACGCCGAGCCGGGATGTGTCCACAGGTATGGACTGCATGGGTAGTTGGCCTCCTTGGCCGTTCAGGTCGAAAGGCTCAACCTATCGTCACTCGTCCTTACGAGTTACAACCATGCATGTCTTGACGTGAGAAGGCAAGCACTTATGCTGACGAGTGACGTAACACGACGGGCGTCAGCCGCCCGCTACCCGACCCGCGTCCACGAGCGGAGGCCACAGACATGGCAGGCATCGAGCGCCCTGGACCGCTGTACCAGCAGGTTGCCGCCGCAATCAGGCAAGGCATCGCAGACGGCGACTTCCCACCCGGCAGCCCGCTGCCCTCCGAGGCCCAGCTCATCGAACGCTACGACGTCAGCCGCCCCACCGTGCGTAATGCGATTGCGGCACTGCGATCCGAAGGACTCATCGAAGTGCGGCACGGCAAGGGCAGCTTCGTGAAAGGCACGCCGACACCACCGCTCACCATCGAGCGCACGATCACCCGCACCGGCAAGACCTTCGCTCCCGACGCCACCCCGTGGGAGCAGGCACACGAACCGACCGTCTACCGGACCGTGACGACCGAAACCACTGGCCTGCTGCTCGAACTCGCCGAGGGAGAAGCGCTCTTCGGCGTCGACCGCGTGCTCATCGATCCGGCCATCGGAGCCCGCGCACTACACCGCGTGCTGATCCCCTTCGCCACCGCCGAGGACTTTCCGCCCCTCGCCGACGCCCCGGACACCGCGCCGGAGGAGATCTACGCAACCCTCACGGCCGCCGGGCACCTGCTCACCTGGTCGGAAACCGTACGCGCCCGCATGCCCCAGGCCGACGAGAGCAGCGCCCTGGAACTCCCCGACGCCACACCGGTCATCCACACCCTGCGCGTCACACACGGCACCGACCACCAGCCCCTCATCCTCGAAGAGCTCCGCACCAGCGGCAGCCAGGCCCAATTCACCTACCGCATCACGGCCGACAGCCCCCGCACCCTCCGCAGCTGACAACGCCAGATCGGTCCAAACCTTCTTCACTTACTCAAGGGCGCGCCTGCGGCGCGCCGGGCGGCCCTGCCGCCCCCGCCGGGCTGCGGCCTGGCGGCCGGTCCCGTCGGGCGGCAACCACCCGACACCGAGGCGACCCAGCGGCAGAGGGAGCCGCCAACCCTCCGTCAGCGCTGGGGCGTTGTGGCTGGGGGTCGACGGCCTCCGAGACTTTAGGCAGCCACCATGGGGCGAGCCTCCAAGAGCAGGGGGCCGATCGGCCGGAAACGCGGGCAGGCAGGTGCCGCCCGATTCGCCGCGCCAGCGTAAGGCCCCCTGCTCTCTCGCCCCATGGCAGCTCCCGCCCAAAGTCTCTGCGGCCGGCGACGTGCCCACGTTCCACGCCCGGACACCTCATGCCGACCGCGCACTGTCTCAGCTCGCCCTGCCCAACCGAGCGACCGCCCGCACCAGTGCCGCCACGTCATGAGCCGCTGCCGCCGACAGCACAAGACGCACCGCGCCTGACCCATCCGCATTGGCCCTGGCCTGCCATTCGAGTCCCGTGGTATCGAACCCAGCCGCCGCCAACGCGTCCGCCAGCTTCCCACCGGCGTCGGTCGCGTCCCGCCAGCCCGCCACGTAGTCCACGCCACGTACCCAAACCACGGCGTCAGGGTCGAACGCCTCGTCCTCGAAACCCGCGTTCTCTGGGTCGTGCATCTGTCTCAAGTCCCTTCCCCGCGCACTGGCTTGACTCTGACCATCGGGGGCTCATCGAGCGTGGGCACGACGACGACCCCGGTACCATCGGCACCAGGGTCCTGATCAAGGGATTCCTAGCCGGACCACCCCAGTAGCTTCCAGGCGAGGGGTGGTCCGGTCTTCGTATGCGGCTGTGATGCGCGACCCTGACCCGAATCGGTCGCCATGGGTTGGTTCAAGTAGCACGCAACCGGTCTATGAGAGCCGGAAGTTAGAAGCTGTGCGACTACTAGGGATCACTGATCAGCGCCATCGGCACATACACAGCGATCCAGAAGACGACAATTACGAAGGCGCATAATCGCTGCCTCATCAGTCCGCACCGCCGCTCTCAGCCTGCGTCGCCCGGAAGAATGTGGTCGTTACGGCCCGGAATCCCGTGTGCCCGGAACGGCCCGCGTGCTGCAAGCACCACACCTCTGGCGCCTCTTTGCCGTCAGCGGCTTCTGAGCAGTCCCCGCACGTCGTGCACTCGGTCTCATAGATCGGCCCGCTCCCCGAGGCATCAAGCCGCAAGACCCAGTCCGCGAACCGCCACACTGTCCGCTCAGCCATCACGGCCGCCTTCCGTTCGACTTACCTGGTGCAGCCCGGCGACCGTGATCCACCGTCAGCACATCGGCCGCATTCACCCGCAGCGCAGGACCCGACTTGAAGACCAGCACCACCAGCGGACCGCCCGAGGCGTACCGGCCAGAGCGAACCGCCTTGACCTCCCACCACCGCCCATGGGCTCTCACCCAGTCCCCACGCTGCACCCGCAGCGCCATCACCCGAGCCATCACGCCTCACTCAGCGACGTGCCAGCGCCCAGGGGTTGCACATCGTCGGGGCGCGCGTCCCACTCCCGACCGCCTTCCTCCGGGTGCAGCTGACCGTATGGGCCAACGTGCCCCATCCCTCGACCAATCTCGTGCCGCCGGACGTCCAGTGCGAGGACGCCCCTTTTCAGCGTCATGTCCTCAGGCATGGCGATCTCCGTTTCACTATCTGTGATCAGCGCCTAGCCTCGCCGTTTCGGTTGGGGTGATGAGACACCGCTGATCGTCTGCTGTCGGGCGGGCGGGGTGATTTCGTTGCTCGGGCATGGCGGAGTC
>NZ_JBVHDR010000016.1:0-36213 GCF_055563295.1 Streptomyces sp. NPDC002868
GCTCGGGTCAGGTAGGCGCCCACCGAGCGGTGCTCGACGACCACACCCTTGGGGCGGCCGGTGGAACCCGACGTGTAGATCACATACGCGGGCCACGACGGAGAGACGGTGGGCAGACTGCCGGCCTCGAGGCTCTCGGCGCGTGCGGCATTCTCCGCCAGCCATGTCTCGTCAATGACGAGGGAGGGCGCGGCGTCGTCGAGGATGTACGCGATGCGCTCGGCCGGGTAGGCCGGGTCCACGGGCACATAGGCTGCGCCCGCCTTCACCACCGCGAGCAGGACGCACGCCAGCTCGGTACTGCGCGGCAGCAGTACCGCGACCCGGGTCTCCGGGCCGGCGCCTTCCGCCGCCAGCAGCCGTGCCAGCCGGTTCGCCCGCGCATTCACCTGAGCGTACGTCAGCTCACCCACGGCCAGGGCGTCCGGCGTCCGCGCTGCCTGCGCCTCGAACAGCTGCGGCAAGGCCTCGACCGTGACCTCGCGGGCCGTGTCGATCCACTCACCGAGTACCAGTTCCCGCTCGGCGTCCGACAGGACGTCCACCTCGCCGACCCGGCACTCAGGATCGGCCGCGACCACCTCCAGCACCCGCACCAGCCGACCCGCCACCTCCTCCGCGGCCACCCGTTCCACGAGGTCGGGCTGGAAGTCCAGGCGGAACGAGAGCTCGGCCCCGGGGTGGGCCACGAGACCGTACGTGTAGTGCATTGCGGAGCGGCTGCGGGCGCCCTCCAGCCGGATGCCGCCGAGGTCGGCGGAGCGGTCCAGACCGGCGCTGTCCAGCGGGTAGTTCTCGAAGACCATCGAGGTGTCGAAGAGTTCACCCTTGCCGACGGCCCGCTGGATCTCGGCGAGCCCGGTGTGCTGGTGCTCAAGCAGCGCGGACTGCTCGCGCTGCAGCCGTACGAGCAGCCGTCCGAGCGGCTCCGCCGGGTTGAGCCGCAGCCGGAGCGGCAGCGTGTTGATGAACAGGCCCACCATGTCCTCGACGCCGGGCAGGTCGGCGGGACGGCCCGAGACGGTCACACCGAAGACCACGTCGTCCCGGCCCAGCAGCCGCGCCAGGACGAGCCCCCAGGCGCCCTGGACCACCGAGTTGAGCGTGACGCCCAGCTCGCGCGCCCGCTGGCTCAGGCGCTGTGTGGTGTCGGCGGGCAGCCCGAAGACGACCTTCGACGGCAGCAGCGGGTTGCGCCCCTGGACGGCCGGCGCCACCAGGGACGGCCCGTCGAAGTCCTCGAACACCTCGGCCCAGGCCGCACGCGCGGCGTCCTGGTCGCGCCCCGCGAGCCAGGCGAGGTAGTCGCGGTACGGGCGAACGCGCGGCAGCGCCGACGCGTCGCCGTCCGCCACGTACAAGGCCATCAGCTCACGCAGCACGACCGGCAGCGACCAGCCGTCGAGGACGGCGTGGTGCACCGCGACCGCCAGCTGGTGGCGGTCGGCAGCCAGTCGCAGCAGAGTGAAGCGGAGCAGGGGCGGCCGGCCCACGTCGAAGCGGCGTACGCGGTCCTCCTCGACCAGCCGCTCGGCCGTCGCGTCGCGCTCCGCGTCGGGCAGCCCCGCCAGGTCGTGCTCGTGCCACGCCGCAGGGGCCTCGCGGAGCATTACCTGCGCCCACTCACCGGACTTGCGCTGGCGGAACGCGGCCCGCAGGTTGCTGTGGCGGCGGATGAGTGCGTCCGCGGCGGAGCGCAGCCGCACCGGGTCGAGCACACCAGCGAGGTCGAAGACGAGCTGCACGGTGTAGATGTCTGCACCCTGGTCGTCGAAGACGCTGTGGAAGACGAGACCTTCCTGGAGCGGTGACAGGGGGAGGATGTCCTCGATCGGGCGGGACTTCTTGTTGCTCACGTCTTTCCTCACTCGTCTTCCAAATCCGCGAAATCTGCGAAGAAGTCGTCTTCGAGTTCGTCGATCTCGTTCTGGCTGATGGAGAGCAGGGCCACGTCGGACGGGGTGAGACCCCCCGCGTCGGGCCGCTGGGCGTGCTCGGCCAGGCCCCGCAGGGCAGCGAACCAGTGGTCGGCCAGTTCGCGCACCGTGGCTTCGGGCAGCAGCCGGGCCGCCCAGGTCCAGGTGGCGACGAGCTCGGGGCCGCCGGTCCCGTCCTGGGTCAGCGCGTTGAGTTCCAGCACATGGGTCAGCGGGGCGTCCGGATCGTCGCCCGGGACGAGCGCACCGGTGTCGGGCATGGGCGACCAGTCGGCGGCCTCCTGTGCCGTGACCCGGCCCAGGTAGTTGAAGCCGAGCTGGGGCCGGGCCAGTGCGCCGAGCACGCCCTTCGTCCTGGGGTTGAGGTGGCGCAGCAGCCCGAAGCCGACCCCGTGGTCGGGGACGGCCCGCAGCTGTTCCTTGACGGTCTTCAGCACGCGCCCGGCGGTGGCGCCGCCCGCCAGGGCGTCCGCGCGCGCGGCCCGGCCGCCGGTGCCCGCGTCCAGGCGGACCGGGTAGAGGCTGGTGAACCAGCCGACCGTACGCGACAGGTCCGAGCCGGGAACGAGCTGCTCCTCCCGCCCGTGTCCCTCGATGTCCACCAGGACCGAGGTGTCGGCGCTGTCGCGCCAAGCCCCCACCGCCATGGCGAACGCGGCCAGCAGTCCGTCGGCGACACCCGTGCCGAAGGCCGCCCCGACCTGGGTGAGCACCGTCTCGGTGACCTCCGCGGGGAGCCGGACGGTCAGGGTGCCCGACGACCGGTGGGTGTCCAGGGCCGGGTCGAGCGGGCCGCTGCCGATACGGGGTTCGACGCCGTGCCGCAGGGTGGCCGCCCAGTGGGCGAGCTCCTCCACGCGCATCGGGTCGAGCGCGGCGGCCCGCAGGCCCGTGGCCCATTCCCGGAAGGAGGTCCCGGCGGGGCCGAGCTCCGGCGTCGTGCCGGCCGCGGCCGACTGCCAGGCCTCGGCCAGGTCGGCCACGAGGATGCGCCACGAGACGCCGTCCACCACGAGGTGGTCGGCGAACAGCAGGAGACGCCCCGATTTCTCCGGCCCGCGGTCCAGCCACACGGCCTGGAACATGACGCCGTCGGCCACCGACACCCGGCCCAGCGCCGCCTGGGCGTGCTCGGCGGTCAGGCGTTGCACGGTGTCGGGGTCGGCGCCGAGTGCGTCGACGCGGCTCAGGCAGGCCCGCGCGTCGACGGCACCGGACTCCGGGATCTCCAGCGCGAGCTCCCCGGAGGCCTCGCGCACGCCGCGCATCCGCAGGGCGTCGTGCCGGTCGAGTACGGCCTGCACCGCGGCCAGCAGGTCGGCGTGGGCCATGCCCGCTGGCACCTGGAGCACGACAGACTGGTTGAACAGGTCCACGGATCCGCCCCGTTCGGCCAGCCACCCCATGATCGGCGTAGCCGGGACCGGACCGATCGCCCCCACCGCCGCCCGCTCGCCCGCCTCCTCGGGGGTCCGGCCGGACACCACGGCGGCCAGGGCGGCCACGGTCCGGTGGTCGAAGACGTCCCGGGGGCTCAGCACGAGCCCCGCCTTGCGGGCCCGGCTGACGAGCTGGATGGACACGATGCTGTCGCCGCCGAGGTCGAAGAAGCTGTCGTCCACGCCGACCACGCCGGTGCCCAGGACATCGGCGAAGAGCGCGCACAACTTCTCCTCGACCGGGCCGGACGGCAGCCGTCCGGCCGCCGCCGTGCGGTAGACCGGCGCCGGGAGTGCCTTGCGGTCGAGCTTTCCGTTGGTGGTCAGGGGCAGTTCGGCGAGCTCGACGAGCGCCGCGGGCACCATGTAGTCCGGCAGCAGCTCGGCCAGGGCGGTACGGAGCCGGTCCAGGTCGAGCGGACCGTCCGCCGGGACGACGTACCCGGTGAGCCGCTTGTCGCCCGGCTGGTCCTCGCGTACGAGCACCGCGTTGGCGAGGACGCCGGGCAGGCCCGCGAGCGCCGCCTCGATCTCCGCGAGCTCGATGCGGAAGCCACGCACCTTGACCTGGTCGTCGGCGCGGCCCACGAATTCCAGCCGGGCGTCGGCGTTCCACCGCACCAGGTCGCCGGTGCGGTACATGCGGGTGCCGGGCGCGCCGAACGGGTCGGCGACGAACCGCTCGGCGGAGAGCCCGGGCCGGGCCCAGTAGCCGCGAGCCAGGCCGGCACCCGCTACGTACAGCTCGCCGGCGACCCCGTCCGGCACCGGGTGCAGAGCCGGGTCGAGGACATACAGCCGCATGTTGTCGAGCGGCCCCCCGATGGGCACGATGCTGGACAGCAGCCCGGCGTCCTGCGCGCCGACGGGGTTCCGGGTGGCGAAGACCGTGGTCTCGCTGGGGCCGTAGCCGTTGACGATCTCAATCCGCGGGCAGCGGGCCAGGACGCGGCGTACCGCGCCCGGCGACACCACGTCACCGCCGGTCCATACCTGCCGTACGCCATCGAAGGCCTCGGGCTGCTCTTCGGCCATGACCGCGAACAGGCCCGCCGTGATCCACAGTCCGGTGATGCCGTGTCCGGTGATCAGCGCGGCCAGGGACTCCACGCCGAGGTCGCCCGCAGGGGCTACGACGACGGTGCCGCCGCCGAGGAGCGCCACCCACAGCTCCAGGGTGAGCGCGTCCCAGGCGTGCGGGGAGTGCAGCAGCACGCGCTCCGCGCAGCCCGACTCCCACCAGCGGTCGTACGCGAGGTCGGCAATGTTCCCGTGGGTGGCGGCGACGCCCTTGGGGTCGCCGGTGGAGCCCGAGGTGAACATCACGCAGGCCAGCGTGGACGGCAGCGGGGTGCTGCCGGGAGGCGTGCTCGCCTCGTCGGCCAGCGCCCGGCGTGTGTCCGGATCGTCCACCACGAGTACCTCGCGCCCCCCGGCCACGGCCAGGGCCCGCTCCCGCAGGGCGCGGTCGGCGATCAGCAGGGGTGCATCGCTCTCCTCGACAATCCAGCGCAGCCGGTCGTCCGGGTAGGTGGCGCTCAGCGGCACGTAGGCGCCGCCTGCCTTGAGCACGGCGAGCACGGAGACGACCAGGTCGAGTGATCGCTCCATGAGGAGCGCGACCCGGGACTCGGCGCCCACGCCGGACCGGCGTAGCCGGTGCGCGAGCCGGTGGGCCCGAGCCGACAACTCGGCGTAGGTGAGGGTCTCTCCGTCCGCGACGACCGCCGGCTTGTCCGGGGTGGCCGCGGCGCGGCCCTCGAAGAGACCGAGGAGCGTGCCGTCGGCCGTGGGCCGCGCCGTGTCGTTGCGGACCTCCAGCAGTGTGCGGCGCTCGGTGTCGCCGAGCACGTCGATCCGGGTGACGGGCCGGTCCGGGTCGGCGAGGGCCGCCTCCAGGACGCGGACCAGGCGTTCGGCGAGCGACTCGGCGGTGGCGCGGTCGTACAGGTCGGTCGCGTAGTCGATCCGGCCGGTGAGGCCGGGGCCGTCCGGCCGGGTCCGGGTGAAGGCGACGGACAGGTCGAACTTGGCCACGTCCGTGCCCAGTTCGTGGCTCGCCACGCTCAGTCCGGGCAGCTCGGCGGCGCACGCGAGAGCCTCCTGCTCCGCCGTGTCGTCCAGGGTGAGCACGGTCTGGAAAAGCGGGTGCCGCGAAGTCGAGCGCGTCACGTCCAGCGCGTCCACGAGCCGCTCGAGCGGCACGTCCTGGTGAGCGTACGCAGCCAGATCGAACTCCCGCACGCGGGCGACGAGTTGGCGGAAGCTCGGATCACCCGACAGGTCGGTGCGCAGCACGAGCGTGTTGACGAAGAAGCCGATCAGGTCCTCGACCGCTTCGTCGGTACGGCCGGCGATCGGCGCGCCGATCGGTACGTCCGTGCCCGCCCCGAGCCGGCACAGCACGGTCGCAAGGGCGGCCTGCACCACCATGAACGGGCTGGCCTCGAACTCGCGCGCAGCGTCGGTCAGCCGCTCGTGCAGCGCAGCCGGCACCTCAAACTCCACCGAGCCGCCCGCGTACGTCGCGACCGCGGGCCGCGGCCGGTCCGCCGGCAGGTCCAGCTCCTCCGGAAGGCCCTCCAGGCCCTCCCGCCAGAAGGCGAGCTGCCGGGAGACCAGACTGTCCGGGTCGTCCTCGGAGCCGAGCACGCCCTGCTGCCACAGCGTGTAGTCGGCGTACTGGACGGGCAGTTCCGCCCACTGCGGGGCACCGCCCGCCACGCGCGCCGCGTACGCGGCGGTCAGGTCCCGCGCGAGCGGGCCGGTTGAGCGGCCGTCGCCCGCGATGTGGTGGACCACCAGCAGCAGCACGTTCCCGCCCGGCGCCTGCTCCCACAGCACGGCGCGCACCGGAGTCTCGGCGCTCAGGTCGAACGTGTAGCGGGCCGCTTCCCGTAGCTCCGCCTCGCTCGCCACGGTGTGCAGCCGGGGCCGAGCCCGGTCCAGCACCATCTGGTACGGGCCGTCGCCGTCCTCGGCGAAGACCGTGCGCAGCGACTCGTGCCGCGCCACCAGGTCGGCCAGCGCCACCTCCATCGCGTCCCGGTCGAGCTCACCGGTCAGCCGCAGCGCCAGCGGAATGTTGTAGGTGGCGCTCGGGCCCTCGAAGCGGTGCAGGAACCACAGTCGCCGCTGGGCGAAGGACAGCGGAATCCGCTCGTCCTGACGCTCCTGGCGTACGAGGGGCCGCCGTGCCCCGCCGGCCTTCGCGCCCGCCTCCAGTGCCTGCCCGAGGGCGACGACCGTCGCCGACTCGAAGAGGTCGCGGATGGAGAGTTCGGTGCCGAGGGTGGCGCGGATGCGGTTGGCGAGCCGGGTGGCCAGCAGGGAGTGGCCGCCGAGGTCGAAGAAGTCGTCGTCGATGCCCACCCGGTCCACGTTCAGCACCTCGGCGAACAGGCCGCACAGGATCTCCTCGCGCGGCGACCGCGGCGCCCGGTACTGTCCGCGCGTCCCGTACTCCGGGGCGGGCAGCGCCTTGCGGTCGAGCTTGCCGTTCGGTGTCAGCGGCAGCTCCGGCAGCAGCACCACGGCCGACGGCACCATGTACTCCGGCAGTTCCGCCGACAGCAGGGCGCGCACCGAGGCGATGTCCGGCGGATTCTCACCGGGCGCGGCGGCAGGCGCGGGCACGGTGTACGCGACGAGCCGCTTGTCGCCGGGCTTGTCCTCGCGTACTACCACCGCACCCTGGGCGACCTGCGGGTGGCTCAGCAGCACGGCCTCGATCTCGCCGAGCTCGATCCGGAAGCCACGGATCTTGACCTGGTCGTCGGCGCGGCCCAGGTACTCCAGATCCCCGTCGGCCGTCCACCGCGCGAGGTCGCCGGTGCGGTACATGCGCTCGCCCACCCCGGCGAACGGGGAGGCGACGAACCGCTGCGCGGTCAGCCCCGGACGGTTCAGGTAGCCGCGCGCCAGCCCCGCCCCCGCGACGTACAGCTCACCGGTGACCCCGGCCGGAGCCGGCCGAAGCGCACCGTCGAGGACGTAGACCCGCAGGTCGGCGATGCCGGCGCCGATGAGGCTGGGGGCGTGGCCGGTCCACAGCGACCGGTCCAGGGCCCGGGCGCTGACATGGACAGTGGTCTCGGTGATGCCGTACATGTTGACCAGGACGGGCTCGGTGTCCCCGTGCCGTCGTCCCCACTCGCCGAGCCGCCCGAGGTCCAGGGCCTCGCCGCCGAAGACGATCCAGCGCAGGCCCAGCCGGTCGCCGAGCTCCGGGTGGTCCTGGTCGGCCTGCATCAACTGGTAGAAGGCGGACGGTGTCTGGTTGAGCACCGTTACGCGCTCCCGCACGAGCAGGCGCAGGAATTCCACAGGTGCGCGGCTGGTCTCGAACGGCACCACGACCAGCCGCCCGCCGTACAGCAGCGCCCCCCACAGCTCCCACACGGAGAAGTCGAACGCGCTGGAGTGGAAGAGCGTCCACACGTCGTCCGGGCCGAAGCCGTACATCTCCTCGGTCGCAGTGAACAGCCGCACCACGTTCGCGTGCGGTACCACGACACCCTTGGGCCGGCCCGTGGAGCCCGAGGTGTAGATCACGTACGCCGGATGAGCCGGCCGCGGGGTGCCGCGCTCGGCCGGCGCGAGGTCGGTGTCCGCATAGGCGGCCAGCTCCCGTACGGTCTCCTGCGCGTCCAGCCTGAGCGTGCGCCGGTCCGGGTTCCGCGGCAGCCGGTCGGCGACGTCGGTACGGGTGACCACGAGCTGGGGCGCCGCGTCCGCAAGGACGTACGCGATGCGGTCCGCCGGATAACCGGGATCGACGGGCACGTAGGCCGCCCCCGACTTCACCACGGCCAACAGTGCGACGACCAGCTCCGCGGAGCTGGGCATGGCCACCGCGACGAACCGCTCCGGGCCTGCGCCCTGGGCGACGAGCAGCCGGGCCAGCCGGTTCGCCCGCGCGTTCAGCTCCGCGTACGACAGGGACCGTGCGCCGAACGAGACGGCCACCGCATCCGGTGTCCGCGCCGCCTGACGCTCGAACAGCTCGGCCAGTGTCGCCGTGGGCGTCTCGACGGCACCCTGCCCTGCCGCGGCCAGCAGCCGCTCCCGCTCGGCCGCGTCGGTGACCTCCACCCGGGCGATGGGCCGGTCCGGGTCGGTGAGTACCGCGTCGAGCACCCGCAGCAGGCGTTCGGCGAGCGAGCGCGCGGTGCGGCCGGTGTACAGGTCCGTGCTGTACGTCAGGGTGCCCTGGAGGCCGGCCGGCGCGCCGGCCGCGGTACGCCGCTCCTCGAAGGCCACCGCGAGGTCGAACTTCGCGACGCCGGCGTCCAGCGGCTGCGCCCGGACGGTGAGCCCCGGCAGCGAGCCCAGCGAGTCGAGCGCCTGACCCACGGTGTCGTTCCAGCTCAGGACCGTCTGGAAGAGGGGGTGGCGGGCGGTTGAGCGGGCCGGGTTGAGGATCTCGACCAGGCGCTCGAAGGGCACGTCCTGGTGCGCGTATGCGGCCAGGTCGAACTCCCGTACCCGGGCGACGAGTTCGCGGAAGGTCGGATCGCCGGACAGGTCGGTGCGCAGCACCAGCGTGTTGACGAAGAACCCGACGAGGTCCTCGACGGCGTCGTCCGTGCGGCCGGCGATCGGGGTGCCGATGGGTACGTCCGTACCCGCCCCGATCCGGGACAGCAGCGTCGCCAGGGCCGCCTGCACCACCATGAACGGGCTGGCCTGGAACTCCCGTGCGGCGGCCGTCAGCCGCTCGTGCAGGGCCGCCGGCACCTCGAACTCCACCGAGCCGCCCGCGGACGTGGAGACCGCGGGCCGCCGGTGGTCCACCGGCAGGTCAAGCTCCTCCTGGAGCCCGGCCAGTCGCTCGGACCAGAACGCGAGCTGGCGCGAGACGAGGCTGTCCGGATCGTCCTCGGAGCCCAGCACCCGACGTTGCCACAGGGCGTAGTCCGCGTACTGCACGGGAAGAGCAGCCCCGGCCCACTCGCGCCCCGCGCTGCGCGCCGCATAGGCGGACGTCAGGTCACGCGCCAGGGGACCCACGGACCAGCCGTCGCCCGCGATGTGGTGCATCACCAGCAGCAGCACGTGATCGTCCGGCGCGAGCGAGAACAGCCGTGCGCGCAGCGGCGGTTCGGCGGCCAGATCGAAGCCGAGGCCGAACGCCCTGCGCAGCAGCCCGTCGAGCTCCCGCTCGTCCGTCGGCACAGTCTCCAGGCGCGGTCGGGCCGCATCGGGGGCGAGCACCCGCTGGTGCGGGCCCTCGGCGTCCTCGGCGAAGAGCGTACGCAGCGACTCGTGCCGCGCGACGACGTCGCCGAGGGCGCTCTCCAGCGCATCCCGGTCCAGCTCACCTGTGAGCCGCAACACCGCGGGGATGTTGTACGTCGCCGGTGCCTGCGCCAACTGGTTGAGGAACCACAGGCGTTGCTGCGCGAAGGACAGCGGCAGCCGTGCTGGCCGCTCACCCGCCGTGACGCGGTCTCGGTCCGTCGCCTCGCCGTCCCTGGCCGCGAGCGCGGCCGGGGTGGGCGTCTCGAACAGCTGCCGGATGGAGAGTTCGGTGCCGAGGGTGGCGCGGATGCGGTTGGCGAGCCGGGTGGCCAGCAGGGAGTGGCCGCCGAGGTCGAAGAAGTCGTCGTCGATGCCCACCCGGTCCACGTTCAGCACCTCGGCGAACAGGCCGCACAGGATCTCCTCGCGCGGCGACCGCGGCGCCCGGTACTGTCCGCGCGTCCCGTACTCCGGGGCGGGCAGCGCCTTGCGGTCGAGCTTGCCGTTCGGTGTCAGCGGCAGCGTCTCCACGGACAGGAACGCGGACGGAACCATGTACTCCGCCAGCCGCGCGGCAGCGTGCCGACGAAGCTCCTCCGGGTCGGCGGCGCCGCCGGGCCCGGGCACGACGTAGCCGACGAGCCGCTTGTCGCCAGGCTGGTCCTCACGCACCACGACGGCGGCGCGGGCCACCGAGGGGTGCGCCGCCAGCACCGCGGCCACCTCGCCGGGCTCGATCCGGAAACCGCGGACCTTCACCTGGTCGTCGGACCGGCCCAGGTACTCCAGTTCCCCGTCGGCGGTCCACTGCACCAGGTCACCGGTGCGGTACATCCGCAGGCCCGGTACGAAGGGGCAGGCGACGAAGCGCTCTGCGGTCATCCCGGCCCGGCCCAGGTAGCCACGGGCCAGCCCGGGCCCCGCGACGTACAGCTCGCCGGGAGTACCCGCCGGCACCGGCCGCAGAAAGCCGTCCAGCACGAACAGCCTGCTGTTGACGATGGGGACGCCGATCGGCGGCACCCTCTCCCCGGACAGTAGCCCGCTCATGCTTGCGCACACCGTCGTCTCGGTGGGCCCGTACGCGTTGATCATCCGGCGCCCGTCCGACCACCGCGCCACCAGATCGGGCGCGGACGCCTCGCCCGCCACCACGAGTGTCGTCACACTCTCCAGCGCCCCGTCCGCTAGCACGGCCAGCGCCGACGGGGGCAGCGTCACATGCGTGACCCGCCGCTGCGCCACCAGCTCCTCCAGGGCCGGGCCCGGCGCCAACTGCTCGGCAGGGGCGACGACCAGGGCGGCGCCCGTCAGCAGGGCCATGCCCAGCTCGGAGACAGCCGCGTCGAAACTCGGCGACGCGAACCACAGCACCCTGCTGTGCGGCTCCACCGCGAACACCACCGACTGTCCGGCCACCAGGCTCGCGATGCCCGTGTGGCTGACGGCGACGCCCTTCGGCACGCCGGTCGAACCCGACGTGTAGATCACATAGGCAGGGTGGGCCGTGTCGAACGGCGGCAGATCGCCCGCGTAGTGGCGCGCGATGTCGGCTTCCGCACCGGCGAGCCAGGCCGCGTCGACTACCAGCGCCGGATCGACGTCCCGCAGGATGTGGGCGATGCGCTCGGCCGGGTAGTCCGGGTCCACCGGGACATACGCCGCCCCCGACTTCATGACGGCGAGCAGCGTGGCCACGAGCTCGGGCGAGCGCGGCAGGGACACCGCGACGCGGCGCTCCGGGCCCGCTCCGTGCTCGACGAGCAGCCGGGCGAGCCGGTTGGCCCGCGCGTTCAGCTCGGTGTACGTGAGGTCCCCCTCCTCGGACACCACGGCCGTGGCGTCCGGGGTTCGGGCAACCTGCGCCTGGAAGAGCTCGGGCAGCGTGCCCGGGGCGACCTCGCGGGTCCGCGTCCCCCACGTGTCCAGCAGCAGCCGCTGCTCGGCCGCGTCCAGCAGTCCGAGGCGTCCGGCGGGCAGCCCGGGCCGCTCGACGAGCGCCTCCAGGGCGCGCAACAGCCGGTTCGCGACACCCGCCGCGTCGGCATGGCCGACCAGGTCCGGCTGGAAGTCCAGCCGGAACCGCAGCTCTTCACCCGGCACGGCCACCAGGCCGTAGGTGTAGTGCACCGCGTCGTGCGTCCGGGCCGCCGTCAGGCGGATGCCGGTGCCGTCGGTCAACGCGCCGAACGCGGTCGGGTCGAGGGGGTAGTTCTCGAAGACGAGGGAGGTGTCGAAGAGTTCGCCGAGGCCGGTGGTGCGTTGGATGTCGGCGAGGCCGAGGTGATGGTGGTCCAGGAGGCGGGTCTGTTCGTCCTGGTGGCGTCGCAGCAGGTTGCCGAGTGTTTCGGTGGGGTTGATGGTCAGGCGTAGGGGGATGGTGTTGATGAAGAGGCCGACCATGTTCTCGATGCCGTCGGTCTCGGCGGGGCGTCCGGAGACGGTGACCCCGAAGACGACGTCGTCACGGCCCAGGGAGTGGGCGAGTACGAGGCCCCAGGCGGCCTGGACGACGGAGCTGACGGTGACCCCCAGGGCCCGTGCGCTGTCGCCCAGCCGCGCCGTCGCCTCCGCGGAGAGCCCGAAGTCGAGGGTGTCCGGCAGGAGCGGCGTGCGCCCGGTGGCCGCCACCGCCATCCGCGTCGGCTCCTCCAGGCCCGCGAGGGCCTGCTGCCAGGCTTGTTCGGCGGCCGTACGGTCGCGGCCGGCCAGCCACGCCAGGTGGTCGCGGAAGGGCCGTACGGGCGGCAGCGAGCCCTCGCCCCGGTACACCTCCAGCAACTCCCGTACCACCACCGGCAGCGACCAGCCGTCCCACAGCACATGGTGCGAGGTGATCGCGAAGCGGTACCGCTCGGTGTCTGCCCGCAGCAGGGCGAACCGTACGAGCGGCGGGCGCGCCGGGTCGAACGGGCGGGTGCGTTCGGTCTCCAGGACCCGCAGCGCCTCCTGCTCGCGCTCGGCCTCCGGCACGGACCGCAGGTCCGCCTCGTGCCAGGCGAGCGATACATCGCGCAGGACGGCCTGGACCTGACGGCCCAGTCCCTCGTGGACGAACGCGGTCCGCAGGTTGGCGTGCCGGGCCAGTAGGGCAGCCGCGGCCGCCGCGAGGGCACGGGAGTCCACCGGACCCTCGATGTCCAGGGCGAGTTGCGTGGTGTAGATGTCGCCGGAACCGGTCTCGTGGTGGAAGAGCAGGCCCTCCTGGAGCGGCGACAGCGGCAGCACGTCCTCCAGACCCGGCAGCAGCCGCTCCAGGGCGTCGATCTCTGGCTGGCTCAACCGCGCCGGCAGGACATCCGACGGGGTCAGACCGCCCGCGTCGGCGCGGCGGCCGTGCGCGGCCAGACCGCGCAGCACGGTGAACCACTCCTCCGCCAGCGTGCGCACGTCCTCCTCCGAGAAGAGCCGGCTCGCCCACGTCCAGTTGGCGACGAGCTCCGGGCCCTGCGCACCCTCGACGGCGAGGGCGTTCAGCTCCACGGCGTGCGCGAGCGGCGTGCCCGCGTCGGCGGAGCCGCCGATGCCCTGGCTGCCCGGGACAACGGCCCAGTCGGCGTCCTCGCCCTGGACCACCCGGCCCAGGTAGTTGAAGCCCAGCGCGGGCCGGGGCAGCGCCAGCAGCTCGGCCGAGGCGGCCGGGTCCAGATACCGCAGCACCCCGTAGCCGATGCCGTGGTCCGGCACCGCCCGCAGCTGCTCCTTGACCTGCTTGAGCAGCAGGCCGGCCTCCCGTCCGCCCGCGCACACCCCGGCCCGCCCGGGCCCGTCGAGGGCGCCGGTGTCCAGCCGTACCGGGTACAGGCTGGTGAACCAGCCCACGGTGCCAGCCACATCGGTACCGGACGCACCGGTACCGGCGCTCGGCAGGTCGTCGCGGCCGTGCCCCTCGACGTCCACCAGGACGGAGGTGCCGTCCGTGCGGTGCCAGTCCGTGGCCGCCAGCGCGAACGCGGCCAGCAGCACGTCGTTGACTCCCGCCTGGTAACGGGATCCGACGGACGTCAGGACCTCCGCGGTCACCTCGGCGGGCAGGCGCAGCGTCAGCGAGGCCGCGGTACCGTACGTGTCCCGCGCCGGGTCCAGCCGGGCGGCGGCGGACTCCTGGTGGCCGTCTCCCGTGACCACCCCACGCCAGTAGGGGAGTTGAACCCGGTACGAGCCCTCGGCCCCGGACCTCTGCAGCCCGCGCGCCCACGAGCGGAACGAACGGGTGGCCGGAGCGGCCTGGGGTGCCTCGGCGGCCGTGGCCGCCGCACACGCCGCCGCGAGATCGGGCAGCAGGATCCGCCACGACACCCCGTCCACGACGAGGTGGTGGGCTACCAGCACCAGTCGTCCGGACTCGGCCGGTCCCCGGTCGAACCACACCAGCTGCAGCATCGTGCCGGCGCGCGGTGCGAGCCGGGCTCGCGCGGCTGCGGCGTGCCGGGCCATCAGCTCGTCCAGCTCGGCGCCCGCGGCACCCGCGGCGTCCACCCGCTGCACGCACGCCTCTTCGCGAACCGATCCCGGCTCGCAGATCTCCAGCGACCAGGCGGTGTCCCCGGTCAGCCGCATGCGCAGCGCGTCATGGCGGTCCAGCACGGTCCGCACGGCCGCCAGCAGGCCGGCGTGGCTGGTTCCGGCGGGCACGCGCACCGCCACCGACTGGGCGAACCCGTCCATGGGGCCGCCCCGTTCGGCCAGCCAGTGCGCGATGGGAGTGAGCGGGACCGGGCCGACGGCGATGTCCTGCTGGTCCGCGCCGGCCTCTGCCGCCCGCTCGGCGACCGTGGCGAGAGCCGCGACCGTACGCTGCTCGAAGACGTCACGCGCCGTGAGG
This sequence comes from Streptomyces sp. NPDC002868, assembly GCF_055563295.1. Classification (NCBI taxonomy): domain Bacteria; kingdom Bacillati; phylum Actinomycetota; class Actinomycetes; order Kitasatosporales; family Streptomycetaceae; genus Streptomyces; species Streptomyces sp. NPDC002868. The sequence goes on from NZ_JBVHDR010000016.1 coordinate 14,445, forward strand.
ACCAGACCCTCGCGCCGGGCCCTGCCGACCAGTTGGATCGACATGATGCTGTCGCCGCCGAGGTCGAAGAACCCGTCGTCGACGCCAATGTCCGCGACCCCGAGTACCTCACCGAAGAGCCGGCTCAGGGTCCGCTCCGCTTCGGTGCGCGGTTCCCGGCCGCCCTTCCCGGCAGTGGGCTGCTCCGGTGCAGGCAGCGCCTTGCGGTCCAGCTTTCCGTTGGGGGTCAGCGGCAGCGCGTCGAGGGCCACGAAGGCCGACGGCACCATGTAGTCGGGGAGTCTCGCCGACAGGTGGTCCCGCAGCCGCTCGGGCGCGACGCCGCCGTCGGCCGGCAGGACGTACGCGACGAGTCTGCGGTCCCCGGGCCGGTCCTCCCGGACAACGGCCTCGGCCCAAGCGACACCGGGGTGGACCGCCAACGCGGCTCCGATCTCCCCCAGTTCGATACGGAAGCCGCGGAGCTTCACCTGGTGGTCCGTGCGCCCGACGTACTCCAGGACGCCGTCCGCCCGCCACCGCGCCACGTCCCCGGTGCGGTACATCCGGGAACCCGCGGGACCGTACGGGTCGGCGACGAACCGCTCCGAGGTCAGCCCGGCCCGGTTCAGGTAGCCGCGCGCCAGACCGGTGCCGGACAGGTACAGCTCACCGGGGGTGCCGACCGGCACGGGGCGCAGGCCGCTGTCCAGGACCCGGGTCTTGACGTTCCAGATAGGCCGCCCGATCGGCACGGATGCACCGGTGTCCTGCGCGCGGCTCGCCCACGCGGTCACATCGACCGCGGCCTCGGTGGGGCCGTAGAGGTTGTGCAGCTCCGCGCCGAACCGCCCGTGGAACTGCTGGGCCAGCTCGCCCGGCAGTGCCTCACCGCTGCAGATCACCCGGCGCAGCGAGGTGCAGTCCTCCGTGCCGGGCTCCTGCAGGAAGGCCTGGAGCATCGACGGCACGAAGTGGACGGTCGTGACCCGCTGGGTGCGGATCAGCTCGGCGAGATAGGCCGCGTCCTTGTGGCCGTCGGGCCGGGCGACGATCAGAACCGCGCCCTCGGCCAGCGGCCAGAAGAACTCCCACACCGAGACGTCGAAGCTGAACACGGTCTTTTGCAGCACGCGGTCCGTGTTGTCGAGCCCGTACTCACCCTGCATCCAGCGCAGCCGGTTGGCGATGGCCGCATGGTCCACCACCACGCCCTTGGGGCGCCCGGTGGAACCGGAGGTGTAGATGACGTAAGCGGGGTGCGAGAGCGTCAGCGGAGTGGTCCGCTCCGCGTCCGTGAGGTCGGTCCCGGGGTATCCCGCCGTGTCGACCTCGTCCAGCAGGAGACGGGCGGTGCCGGTGTCCGGCAGCCGTTCCGCCGGCCCGCTCCGGGTCACCAGCAGCTGCGGGTCGGCATCCTCCAACAGGTAGGCGATGCGATCCGCCGGATAGTCCGGGTCGACCGGCAGATAGGCGCCGCCCGCCTTGACCACCGCGTAGATGGCGACGACGAGGTCGAGCGAGCGCGGCAGGGCGATCGCGACGCGGCGCTCCGGGCCGACGCCGTGCTCGACGAGCAGCCGGGCGAGGCGGTTGGCCCGCGCGTTCAGCTCGGTGTACGTGAGGTCCCCCTCCTCGGACACCACCGCCGTGGCATCCGGCGTGCGGGCGGCCTGCGCCTCGAACGCGGCGGCCAGCGTGCTCAGCGGCACCGGGTGTGCGGTGTCGTTCCACGTCTGAAGGACCTGGTGCCGTTCGGCCGCGTCCAGCACGTCCAGGCGTCCGACGAGCAGCCGGTCGCCGGAGTCGACCGTCTCCAGGACCCGGGAGAACCGCGCCAGGTAGGCCTCGGCGGTCGCGCGGTCGATCAGCCCCGGCTGGAAGTCCAGCCGGAAGCGGAGCTCGTCGCCGGGCACCAGGACCAGGCCGAGGGCATAGTGCACCGCATCGTGCGGATACACCTCGCCGATGCGCAGGGCGGCTGCGGTGGCGCCGTCCTGGAACGCGGTGGGGTCGAGGGGGTAGTTCTCGAAGACGAGGGAGGTGTCGAAGAGTTCGCCGAGTCCGGAGGTGCGTTGGATGTCGGCGAGGCCGAGGTGATGGTGGTCCAGGAGGCGGGTCTGTTCGTCCTGGTGGCGTCGCAGCAGGTTGCCGAGTGTTTCGGTGGGGTTGATGGTCAGGCGCAGGGGGATGGTGTTGATGAAGAGGCCGACCATGTTCTCGATGCCGTCGGTCTCGGCGGGGCGTCCGGAGACGGTGACCCCGAAGACGACGTCGTCACGGCCCAGGGAGTGGGCGAGTACGAGGCCCCAGGCGGCCTGGACGACGGAGCTGACGGTGACCCCCAGGGCCCGTGCGCTGTCGCCCAGCCGCGCCGTCGCCTCCGTCGACAGCGCCGACTCCAGCCGCTCCGGCCGTTCCGGAGCCCGGCCCGCCGCGGCCGCGGCCACCCGGGTCGGCTCCTCCAGGCCCGCGAGGGCCTGCTGCCAGGCTTGTTCGGCGGCCGTACGGTCGCGGCCGACCAGCCACGCCAGGTGGTCGCGGAAGGGCCGTACGGGCGGCAGCGAGCCCTCGCCCCGGTACAGCTCCAGCAACTCCCGTACCACCACCGGCAGCGACCAGCCGTCGAGCACCGCATGGTGGACGCTCAGCGCGAGCACCTGGCGGTCCGGCGCGGTACGGGCGAGCAGGAACCGTACGAGCGGCGGTGCGGCCAGGTCGAACCGCCGCTCGCGCTCACGCGTCAGCAGCTCCCGCAGCGCCGTGTCGTCGGCGACCTCGGCCTCGGTCCAGGCCAACGGCACATCGTCCAGCGTGAACTGGACCGCACGGCTCAGGCCCTCGACCAGGAAACCGGAACGCAGCGCCTCGTGTCGGCCCAGCAGGGCGCGGGCCGCCGCCTTCAGCGCGTCGGCGTCGACCCGCCCGAGGAGCTCCACGCCCACCTGGATGGTGTAGATCTCGGGGGCGCTCTCGTCGAAGACGCTGTGGAAGACCAGGCCTTCCTGCAGCGGCGACAGCGGCAGTACCGCGCCGGGGCCGGGCAGCGCCTCGTTCACCCGGGCCAGTTCCGCGCCGTCCACCGGCGGCCGAAGGACGTGCGGGTGCACCTCCTCGGCGACGGCACCGGCCGCCACCTGGGCCAGCCCGGCCACGGTGCGGTGGGTGAACACGTCCTTGACAGCGATCGGCAACCCCGCCCTGCGGGCCAGGCCGACCAGCCGCACCGCGATGATGCTGTCACCACCGAGATCGAAGAAGCTGTCGTCGATGCCGACCCCGGACAGCTCCAGGACCTGCCCGAACAGCCCGCAGAGCAGCTCCTCTCCGGGCGTGCGCGGCCCGCGTCCCGACGACGCCCCGTCCCTGGCCGCGGGAACGGGCAGAGCGGCACGGTCCAGCTTGCCGTTCGGCGTCAGCGGCAGCCCGTCCAGCCCCACGAACACCGAGGGCACCATGTAATCGGGCAGCTCCCGCGCCCCGAACTCCCGCAGCTCCGCGCCGGCGGCCGCGCCCACGGTGTACGCCACCAGCCGCCGCTCGCCCGGCCGGTCCTCGCGGACCACCACGACGGCCTGCGACACCTCCGGGTGACGCAGCAGCACAGCCTCGATCTCCCCGGGCTCGATGCGGTAACCCCGCACCTTCACCTGGTGGTCAACTCGGCCCAGGTACTCCAGGTCCCCGTTCCGGGACCAGCGCACCAGGTCACCGGTCCGGTACATCCGGGCACCCGGTCCGCCGAACGGGTCGGCGACGAACCGCTCCGCCGTCAGACCTGCCCGGCCCCAATACCCCTCGGCCAGGCCGGTACCGGCGATGTACAGCTCACCGGCCGTCCCCACCGGCGTTGGCCGCAGTACGCCGTCCAGCACATACACGCGCGTGTTCGCGATCGGCCGACCGATCGAACCCCGCGCGGCACTGCCGGGCGACACCGCGCCCGCCGTCGACCACACCGTCGTCTCGGTCGGTCCGTACACGTTGAGCACCGACCCGGCCGCGCCCGCCAGCCGGTCCGCGAGATCGGCCGGCAGCGCCTCGCCTCCCACCAGCGCCCGCACACCGGACAGCACCGCGTCGGCGTCCGGAACCGCGTCCACCAGCGCACGCCACAGGCTCGGCGTCGCCTGCATCACCGACACCCCGGCAGCCGTCGCCAGCGCTCCCAGCGCCTCGGGATCACGCACGGTGTCCCGGTCCGCGAGCACCACGGTGGCGCCCGACAGCAGCGGCATGAATAGCTCCAGCGCCGCGATGTCGAAGCCGACGGTCGTCACCGCCAGCAGCCGGTCGCCCGGCCCCATGCCCAGCCACTCCCGGAAGTAGCCGAGGAAGTTCACCAGGGCCGCGTGTCCGACCACCACCCCCTTGGGGCGACCCGTCGAGCCCGAGGTGTAGATCACGTACGCCGCCGCCGACAGCGCGACCGGGGTCAGGTCCGTGTCCTCGAACCGCTCCGCGGCCGCCGCCGCACCCGACAGCCACGCCTCATCGACCACCAGCGCGGGAGCCGCGTCCGCGAGGATGTACGCCCTGCGCTCCGCCGGGAACTCCGGGTCCACCGGCAGGTACGCCGCACCCGACTTCGCCACGGCCAGCAGGACGCAGACCAGGTCCGCCGAGCGCGGCAGCACCACCGCGACCCGCCGGCCGGGCCCCGCCCCCTGCTCGGCCAACAGCCGGGCCATACGGTTCGCCCGTGCGTTGAGCCGTGCGTACGTCACCTCCACGCCCTGGAAGACCACGGCCACCGCATCCGGGGTCCGGGCCGCCTGCGCCTCGAACCACTGCGGCAGCGCCGCCTCGGGCACCGGCGCCTGCGTGGCGTTCCACCGCGTGAGTACCTGCTCCCGCTCGGCATCCGCCAGTGTGTTCACCCGGCCCACCGGCACATCCGGGTCCGCGGCCAGCGCCTCCAGCGCCCGTACCAGGCTCTCCAGGGCCCGCTCGGCCTCCGGGCCGTCGACGAGGTCGGGCTGGTGGTCGACGCGCAGCGTCAGCTCCGCACCCGGGTGGACCACCAGGCTCAGCGCGTAGTGGGCGCCCTCGTAGGCGCGGGCGTCATCCAGGGTGAGACCGGCCCCGTCGGCGAGCGCGCTGATCGCAGACCGGTCCAGCGGGTAGTTCTCGAATACCGTCGAGGTGTCGAAGAGTTCGCCGAGGCCCACCCAGCGCTGGATGTCCGCGAGCCCGGTGGACTGGTGCTGCAGCAGCGCTGTCTGCTCCCGCTGGAGCCGCACGGCGAGCGCCCCCACGGACTCCGCCGGATCGAGCCGGACCCGCAGGGGCAGCGTGTTGATGAACAGGCCGGCCATGTCCTCGACCCCGTCCAGTTCCGCGGGCCGCCCGGCCACCGTGGTGCCGAAGACCAGGTCCTGGCGGCCCATCAGCCGGGACAGGGTCAGCGACCAGGCCGTGCTGGTGAGCGAGTTGAGCGTGACACCCAGTGCCCGCGCCCGCTCCTCGAGGCGCGAGGTGAGCTCCGCCGACAGCGTGCGCAACACGCGTAGCGGCGCCGTCGGCGTCCGGCCCGCCTCACTCGGAGCCAGCAGCGCGGGCTCCTCGAAGCCCTCGAACGCGGCGGTCCAGGCCTGCCGGGCGGCATCGGCGTCCCGCCCCGCAAGCCACCCCAAGTAGCGGTACAGCGACTGCGGCCGGGGCCGGGGCCGTCGGCCCGCGTAGGACTCCAGCAGGTCCCGCACGACGACGGGCAGCGACCAGCCGTCGAGCACCGCGTGGTGCGCGGTGAGCGCCAGGCAGTGCCGCCCGGGCCCGGTGCGGATCAGCAGGAAGCGCACGAGCGGCGGCCGGTCCAGGGCGAAGCGTCGAACCCGCTCTCGGGACAGCAGTTCCTCCAGCTCCGGCCCGTCGGCGGCGACCGACTCCCGCCAGTCGAGCGGGACCTCGGACGCTATGGTCTGCACGGCGACGCTGAGCCCCTCGTGCGCGAAGCCCGCGCGCAGAGCCTCGTGCCGGTCGAGCAGAGCCGCAGCCGCCGCTTTGAGCGTGGGGACGTCGAGGTCACCGCCCAGTTCCAGGACGGCCTGCACGGTGTAGAGGTCTGGCCGGCTCTCGTCGAAGACGCTGTGGAAGAGCAGCCCCTCTTGCAGCGGAGTCAGCGGCAGCACCTGAGTGCCCTCCGCCACCTCAAGGGACTCCAGCTCCGCCGGCGGCAGCGGGGACGGAAGGACGTACGCCCCGCCGTCCGCCGCCTCCGTCGCGACGGCGGACAGGCCCTGCGCCGTACGGTGAACGAAGACGTCCTGCGCGGTGAAGGCGAGTCCGGCCCGGCGGGCGCGGCTGACCAGCCGGAGCACGAGGATGCTGTCGCCGCCCAGGTCGAAGAAGCTCAGGTCGGCGCCGACGGACTCCAGTCCCAGGGTCTCGGACATCAGCGCGCACAGCTGCCGCTCGCGCGCCGTCCGCGGTGCCGCGCCCAGTGACTCGTAGCGAGGGGCGGGCAGCGCCCGCCGGTCCAGCTTGCCGTTGGCGTTCAGCGGCAGCGCGTCCAGGACCACCACGGCCGACGGGACCAGATAGTCCGGCAGCGTACGGGCGACCCGCTCGCGCAGGTCGGCGGGCTCGACCTCGCCCACAACGTAGGCCACCAGACGCTTGTCGCCGGGCCGGTCCTCCCGCTGCACCACCACCGCTCGCTCCACCGCCGGATGGGCGGCCAGCACCGCCTCGATCTCAGCCGGCTCCACGCGGAAGCCGCGCACCTTCACCAGGTGGTCGGCGCGCCCCAGGTACTCGAGCTCCCCGTCGGCCATCCAGCGGGCGAGGTCGCCGGTACGGTACATCCGCTCGCCCGGCGTGAAGGGGCTCGCGACGAAGCGCTCCGCGGTCAGCCCGGCACGGCCCAGGTAGCCCCGTGCCAGGCCCGCGCCCGCGACGTACAGCTCGCCGGGAGCGCCCACGGGCACCGGGCGCAGGGCCGCGTCGAGCACGTACACGCGGGTGTTGGCGATCGGCCGTCCGATGCGCACGGACGCGTCGGCGACTTCCGCGTACAGGCTGTCGCCGCTGGCCTCGGAGGACCCATAGAGGTTGAGCAGCCGCGACTGCGGGAGGGCGGCGGCGAACTGCCGGGCGTACGCCGGGGGCAGCGCCTCGCCGCTCGTCACCCACAGCGAGCACGGGGCCAGGGCCCCGGCGTCGTCGCCCTCGAGGAGCTCGGCGAGCAGGCTGGGCACCACCGTCGTACGGGACACGCCGTACCGGTCGATGAGCGCGGTCAGCTCGGCTGCGCTGCGGGCAGCCTCGGAGCCGCACAGCACCACGGGCGCGCCGTGCATCAGTGGGCCGAGCAGTTCGGTGGTGCCGTCCACGAAGCTGAGGGAACTCTTGGCGAGCACCGGCCGCTCGGCGTCGAAGGGGAAGGCCCGGCCGAACCAGAGCAGGCGGTTGACCGCGCCTTCGTGCAGGCCGAGCACCCCCTTGGGGACACCCGTGGACCCCGAGGTGTAGATGACGTAGGCAGGGTGCCGGGGGAGCAGCGGGCGGGCGCGGTCCTCGTCGGTCGGGTCGTAAGCCGACTGCCCGGCCGTGTCCAGGGCGTCGAGCGGCAGCACCTCGCCGGAGCCGACCGACAGCCGGCCCGCGAGGTCGCGCGTGGTCAGGACCAGCTCCGGGGCGGTGTCGCCGAGCATGTGGGCGATGCGCTCCGCCGGGTACTCCGGATCCACGGGCAGGTAGGCGGCGCCGGACTTCAAGACCGCCAGCACCGCGACGACGAGGTCCACGGTGCGGGGCAGGACCAGGCCGATGTACCGCTCGGGGCCCGCGCCGCGGGCGATCAGCAGATGGGCGAGGCGGTTGGCCCGGGAGTTGAGCTCGGCGTAGGTGAGCACAGCCGCGTCGTGCAGCACGGCGGGAGCCTGAGGCGTGCGCGCCGCCTGCGCCTCGAAAAGGGCGGGCATGGTGACCTGGGGCAGGTCGGCCGCGGTGTCGTTCCACTTCTCGAGCGTCCGCTCCCGCTCGGCCGCGGTGAGCAGGTCGAGCTCGGCGAGGGGCCGGTCGGGCTCGGCGGCGGCCTGCTCCAGGAAGGCGAGGAACCGCTCCTGGTGGCGGGCGATGTCGTCCTCGCCGTACAGGGCGCTGTTGCCGCTGAACTCCAGGCGCATGCCGGCGGCGCGGCTGCCCGCGCTGCCGGGCGTGCGGTAGACGTTGACGACCAGGTCGGCGACCAGACCGGTGGACAGCTGGCGGTAGGTGGCCGGGCATGAGCCGAAGGCGAACTCCTGCTCGAAGGTCATGACATTGACCTGAGGGCCCGTCAGCGCGGCCGCGTCACCGGACAGTCCGAGATCGGCACGCAGGTTGTCACCGCGGTAGCGCTGGTGCCGGACCGTCTGCCGGATCTTCTCGGCGGCCTGGCGCAGCAGCTCGGCGAAGGTCGTGGTGGCGCCCACCGACAGCCGGACCGGCAGTTCGTTGGCGAGCATCGCGGGCGTGCTCAGCTCCGCCCGCGAACGGCGGGCGGCCATGGGGAGTTTGACGATGACCTCGGAGCTGCCGAGGAACCGGTGCGCGTACGCCCCGGTGGCGGCGAGCATCGTGGCGGACCAGCCGCCGACGCTGCCACGCCCGGTGTCCAGGAGCGCGCCCACCCGCTCCTGGTCCAGCACGGCGGTGCGGCGCAGGCTGGGGCCAGAGGGGGCGGTGCGCCCGGCCAGCGGGGTTCCCTCGGGCAGTTCGGCGTACTCGGCGAGCCAGTATGCGGCGTCTTGGGCGTGCTCGGCCGACGCACGGTAGGCGGCGTCCTCGTCGAGCAGCCGCGCCAGAGGTGCGGCGGTGGACGGAGCGGGCTCCTGGCCGGCCTCGAAGGCGGTGTACAGCTCGGCGACGCGGCGGCAGTACAGGAACTGGCCGAAACCGTCCATGACGATGTGGTGGTACCGGAAGTACAGCAGGCTCTGCCGGGGCCCCAGGGTGAACAGCACGTGCGTGTAAGGTGCTTCGGCCGTCAGATCGGTCGCCGCCGCGAGGTCGGCGTGCATCCGCTCCTCGGCCGCCGCAGCCGGGTCCTGCGCGCCGGACAGGTCGATCAGCAGCAGGGAGGGCTCGCCTTCCGGCTCGATCGTGAGGCGCACGCCGTCCGGGGTGTCATGGAAACGCGTCCGCAGGGTATCCGTCTCCGCCACAGCCCGCGTCACGGCACGGCGCAGCGCCGCGTGGTCGACGGAGCCGTTGAGGGTGAAGACGACGCCACAGTTGAAGAACGGGTTGTCGGGGGCCAGTTGCTGCGCCACCCAGACGCCGGTCTGAGCGGCAGAGGCGGTACGGAGAGCGTTTCGGTCGGACACTTTCTTCCCATCCCGGAGCGGAACGAACTGCGGCACGGCAGCATGAGGCTGCGCGCCGGGGCCGGGGCGTTCGCGCGCACGACGACCCGGACCCGGCGTTCTTGCTGGGGCGGTTATTGCTCAGGCTGAGCGGGAGAGCTGCACGGAGATCGCCTCGACGAGCGCGTCGACCGTGGGGTTGTCCCACATCATCGTGGGATCCACGGCGAGCCCGATGTGGTCCTCGATCTCGGTCGCGACCGACAGCGCGTAGAGCGAGTCCAGCCCGTACTCGCTGAGCGGCACGTCCGGCTCGATCTCGTCGGGGGACATCCGCAGATGCTCCGCGACCCGCTCCACGAGCCAGTCGCGCATGGTTTCCGTGTCGTCCTTGATCAGCGACTTTTCCATCTTCTTCTCCAATCAGGCTGATTCAGTGCGCCTCGGGATGAGCCCGAAGCCCTGGGACTGGTCGAATCGCTCGAGCAGCCGCTCCCACAGCGGGCCTTCGAGGTACGGCGGCAGACTGGGGGGCGGCCCGCCGAGGGGGCCGTTCAGCCGGTGCAGTGCGGCGGCCGCCCACACGGGATCCGACAGAAACGGGTCGCCGGTGAGCCGGGCCTGACGCCAGGTCTCGAAGCACGCGGCGGCCACCAGGACGTTCACATAGCGGGTGGTCAGGTCGTACGTGTACGAACTCGCCGCGACGGACAGCTCGCCGGCCGAGAGCACCGCACACTCCCTGGCCAGCCGGACGAGCTCCTGGGAGAAGTGCTCGCCGTGCACGCGCAGGGCGGTGAACGCGCGGCCCTCGCCCCCCGGCATGGCGGCGAGAGCGGCGGCGAGCGTGGTGCTCAGGCTCTCGCGGCCGCCGGCGGTGACAGCCAGCTTGCGGAAGTCCATCGGCGGCAGGTCGGCACCCGGCCGGAACAGCTCCGCGGGCGCGACGGCGTCCCCGAGCCAGGAGCGGCGGGCCAGCAGGGGAAGCTGCGGCAGCAGCGACACCTGGCAGGCCGCGCGCGCGGCGTGCCCGAAGCCCACCGGCTGGATGTCCCGCAGCATCTTCTGGAAGATCGCGGAAGGCCCCTCGCGCAGGTAGAAATGGGCCCCGAGGACCGAGGAGAGCCGGTTCATGGCATCCATCAGCGCCTTGGACACGAAGTACTTCACGGCCTGGCCATGGATCGCCGTCTCGGACGGCAGCAGGTGCAAGGCGCGGGTCGCGACGGTCGCGAAGCAGTCCGCGGTAAGCAGGTCCGAGAATGCCCCGGTCAGCACGGAGCGGACGTGCGGGATGTCGGCGGCCGTCCTCCCGTACAGGTGGCGGCCCCGTACATGGCGAAGCGTGGTCTCCAGCGCGGTGTCGACGATGCCCGTGGACATCGAGACCAGCGTGGTGCGGGTGACCTGGAACGAGCGCAGGGCGGTCTCCAGCCCACGCCCCTCGGCGCCGAGCACGGCGGTGGCGGGCAGCGGGCAGTCGCGGAATTCCACACCGCCGAGCTGCACACCGCGCATGCCGGTGGTGCGGAACCGCGGCAGGTAGGTGGTCCGCCCGGCGGGGAGCCGGGACTTGTCGACGTACACCTGCGAGTGGCTGCGGCTGCCAGGCGCGGTCGAGGTGCGGGCGAACACCACCACGGCCTCGGCACGCTGGACGTTGGTGATCACTTCCTTGCGGCCGTTGAGGAGAAGCCGTCCGTCGCCGCTCGGCAGCGCACTGAACTCGGTGCGCGCCATGTCGTTGCCGTGGGCCAGCTCGTGATACGCGACTGCCACGCGACGGCCGCCCAGCAGGTGCGCGGCGGCGGCCCGGCACTGTTCGTCGCTGCCCGCGGTCCAGATGTTGACGCCCGCGATGAAAGAGCTGGCGCCGTATCCCAGACCCAGGCAGGGGTCACGCCGGTAGACCGTGCGCATCAGGTCAACGAGGTGATCGAGACGGGTGAGCCGTCCGCCGAAGGCGGCGGGCACGAACTCGGCGTTCAGACCGTACTCATGCAGGGCGGCCTCACCCTCCGAGAACATCTCGCCCCGTTCGTCGGCGGCGAGTACGGCGGTGCGGCCGAGGGGGTTCGCCGGGTCGACGGGGTCGCCGAGCAGCCGGTCGAGGGTGTACAGCCGGGAGGGCAGGGCGGGTGCGGCGGGCGCGGTGGTCACAGGATGCTCCCCTGCGCGCGCTGCACCGACCGGGCGGCCGGGATACGGCCGTCGGTCCGCAGCAGCTGATCGGCCAGCTGGTCGAACGCCTCGGCGCGCGTCTCGTCGACCTTGAAACCGAGTCGGCCCAGTACGAGGGCCAGTCCGGCCCGCAGCCACAGGCTGTCGTACGGGGTACGCGCGCTGTCGAGCCACAGGTGGACCAGGGCCGCTCCCGCGAAGCACAGCTCGTACTCCGCGGCCAGGTCGAAGGCGGCCTGCGGCACGTCCCTGGGGGTGCGCTCCAGGTTCTCCATGTTTGCGTGCACCGACTTCGCGACCGCGCCGAGCTCGTCGGCCATCTGCGACGCCTCCCACGGCAGGGTGCCTTCCTCAGCGGCGTCCTTGAGACGGCGGGCGGCCTCGGGCAGCAGCTGTACGAGACTGCACCCGCCGGTCGACAGCATCCTCAGACGGGCCGGATCGAAGGGGGCGATGGGGGCGCCGGGCATGGTCCGCGCCAACGCGCCACGATCGCCTGTACCGGCCCGCCAGGCGCGGACGAGCGCCGGGAAGTGGTCGATCAACAGGTTGCGGTTGACGGCAGTGCTGCCGTCGAAGACCGCCACGATCCGGTGGTCCCGCTCCAGCTTCGCGAACGAGCCGTCCAGGTAAGTCTCGCTCAGGAAGCCGCGCACGCCGAGGAGTTCGGAGATCCGGTCGAGGGTGTCCTGCACGAGTGTCGGCACGAACGCCTTGGTGACGGCGGACACCACACTGAGCTCGGGGGTGAGCGTGTGGATGCTGCGGGCGGCCAGAGTGGTGACCGACTCCGCGACCACCAGGGCGGCGGAGGCCTCGCCCAGGACGCGGCGGATGCGCGGGAGGTCGGCGAGGTAACGCCCGTAGAGGTTGCGGGAGATGGCGTAGTGGGCGGCGACGGCCAGCCCGTGGTCGAGGGCCCCGAGTGACAGAGCGGTGCACACGGTGCGGGTCAGCTGAAGGGACTTGAGGACCGTCTCGATGCCGCTGCCGACCGCTCCCACGAGCGCGTCGTCCGGGACGACCGCGCCGTCGAAGGCGATGCCACTGATGTCCGCGCCCCGGATGCCGTGCGTCCGTACCTTCGGCAGCTCGCGGTACGTACCGGGGGCCAGCTGGTCCTTGTCGACCAGGAACAGGCTGAAGCCGCGCGGCCCTCCGGCCTCCGCCGTACGGGCGAGCACGCACACGTACCGGCCCCGCGTGGCGTTGTTGATCAGCCACTTCTCGCCGTCGATCCGCCAACCCCCGCTCTCATGGCGGGCGGTGACCTGTCCGGACAGGAGATCGCTGCCGTGGTCGCGCTCGGTGAGCGCCCAGGACACGACGGCGTCGTCGCACACGGCCTCAGCCAGGAGGGTGGCCTGTGCGGGGGAACCCCCGATCCAGACGGGCGCCGAGCCGAGGAAGGTCTTGCCATGGGCGACGGCGACGGTCAGGTCACGGCGTGCGACGGTGCGCTGCAGCTGGACCAGCTCGACCATGTCGTGCAGCCGGCCGCCGTGGCGGGCGTCCACGTAGTAGGAGGAGAGGCCGAAGGCGTCGAGCGCCGCGCATGCTTCGTCGGGGAACGCCTCCTCGTGGTCGAGTTCGGACATCGCTGCGTCGGCGAACGGTGCGCCTGTGCCGGGGTGGTCGAGAAATTGGTCGAGTACGCCTACGGAGTCGTGCAGCACAATGGATCCCTCGGGATGCGGTGGCTGAGCTGATGAATGCGTCTCGCGTGGAATGCCGCTCTTCGAAGTGGCGGCATGGACGTCAGGAGACGGCCTGCTCGAGCTTGCGGTCGAGCTTGGCGAACAGCGGTTGCAGGGCTCGGGTGCGGAACATGTCACGCGTCTGCAGTCGCTGGATCTTGCCGCTGGTGGTGCGTGGCACGGTGCCGCGGCGGACGAGCACGAGGCCCGCGAGGTGCGCTCCGAACTCCGTGAAGACGGAGCGCCGGATCGAGGCGGACAGCTGCTCCAGCTCCTCCTCGCCGGGCTTACCGCGGAGCTCGTGCACGAGGACGAGGAGCTCTTCCTCCAAGCCGTCCTCATCCTGCACGGGCACGGTGAAAGCGGCGCCGAACAGGCTCTGGAGCTGGGGGTGGAGGCTGCGGACCTCGTACTCGATGTCCTGCGGGTAGAGGTTGCGGCCCCGAAGGATCAGCATCTCCTTGATCCGGCCGGTGACGAAGAGCTCGTCGTCCAGGACGGCGCCGAGGTCCCCGGTGCGCAGGAAGCCTCCGTCGGCGTGGAAGATCTGCTCGGTGGCCTGCTTCTTCTTCCAGTAGCCCCGGCCGATGCTGGGGCCGCGCAACCAGATCTCGCCGACCGTCCCCGCGGGGACCGCGGCACCGGTGACGGGATCGGCGATCCGCAGGTCGAAGTCGGTGGGGAGGCCGCAGGAGACCAGTTCCCGGCCCGCTTGCGGAGCGTCCACGGGAAGGAGCGCGCCGTCGGACAGCTGCGCCTCGTCGAAGCGGCGCAGGACCGGTTCACGCCGAACCGAACTGCAAACGAAGACGGTGGCCTCGGCCATTCCGTACGAGGGCGTGAGGGTTTCCGCACGCAGTCCGGCAGGGGCGAAACGCTTGCCGAAGGCCGTGAGAGTGGCGGCCTGTACCGGTTCCGATCCGTTGCAGGCGTACTTCCAGCGGGACAGGTCGAGTGTGGCGAGCTGTTCGTCGGTGACTTTCCGGCTGCACAATTCGTAGGCGAAGTTGGGGCCCGCGGAGAAGGTGATATCGAATTCGTCTATCATACGCAGCCACCAGTGCGGCCGCTTAATGAAGCTCGCAGGGCTCATCAGTACACATGAGCCGCCCAGGGCAAGGGGCGGAAGGATGATGCCCATAAGGCCCATGTCGTGATAGTGCGGAATCCAGGACCCGAATCGCGCGGTGTGGTCGAAGTTGAAGGTCCGCCCCAGGGAGTCGGCATTGTGCAGCAGGTTTCCGTGGGTGAGGACAACACCCTTGGGATCACCGGTGGAGCCTGAGGTGTACTGAAGCAGAGCAAGTGTTTCGCGGTCGAGAGCCGGCAGCTCGGCCACCTCGAGTGGCGGGGTGTCGAGGAGGTCGGTGACCAGTACGTCCTCGCGTTCGCGGCCGGCGGCCTCGGCCCAGGCGCCGACGTCGGGCAGGCTGCGAGAGTCGGTGAGAACCACGGAGACCTGCGCGTCGGTCGCGATGGCTGTCACCCGGCGCTGGTGGTGCTGATACCGCCCGGGCAGCGGAGAAGGCACGGCCACGACACCGGCGTAGAGGCAGCCGACGAAGGCCGTGGTGAAGTCGACCCCTTCCGGGTACAGCAGCAGCGCGCGGTCGCCAGGCGAGCAGCGAGTGAGAAGTGCGGCGGAGACCGCGCGGGCCTTGCGGTCGAGTTCCTCGTAGGTCAGGGATATTCGACCGTCATCGGCATCGAAATCGGATAAGAAAGTGATGGCCGTTTTGGAGCCATGTTCAGTGACGTTGTGCAGAATCGCTTCCGCGAAGTGTGCGTAAAGCAAGACGAGTCCCCCGTGGACTTTTGAGCGTAGTTTGATCTTGGTCTGTTGACCTTAGGCATGGGCTCTCGTGAGAGTCAAGCCCGTTCGTCATGCAGGACGCGTTGCTCACTGGCCCCACAGGTAACATGGAACGCTACCTCCTGAGGCAAGGTCAACTGACTTTGGTTGTGATCAAGTCAACGAAAGTAAGGTGATGGAGGGGGGAATCGGAATGACGCACTCCGCACGGTCGATGCGATTGAGACACGCGCCGATCACATTGAGACACGGGGGGAGCTTTCTTGACGCCTCAAGGAGGTGTGATCTAGGTTCGGGCGGATCGCCCAACTGTCGCAGGCCAAGGATGCGTATTCAGCGAAGGCATCCGTACTCGTGATTCACGGAGTATTCGCATTCGGAATCCGGGCCGGCTACGCCTTGTGAGTCCACGCGTGCCCCATGTCGGCCCACCTCCTGTGCCGGTTCTGCGTACTTCCGCTGCCCGATGGGGGATGTGGCCACATTTATGATCAGTACTTCGGATCTTGCCAAGTCGTACGACGGGGTTGACGCACTGCGCGGAGTGAGCCTCCAGGTGGAGGAGGGCACCGTACTGGGCCTGCTGGGCCACAACGGCGCCGGCAAGACGACCCTGGTCAACATCCTCGCCACTCTGCTGCCGCCCAGCGGCGGCACCGCCACAGTCGCCGGGCACGACGTCGTGCGCGAGAGCCGGAAGGTGCGCGAACGGATCGGGCTCACCGGCCAGTTCGCCTCTGTGGACGAGAAGCTGTCCGGCCGCGAGAACCTGGTCCTCATCGGACGCCTGCTGGGGGCGAGCCGGCGCCAGGCCCGCAACCGTGCCGAAGAGCTGCTCGAGGCGTTCGAACTGACGGCCGCCGCCGACAGGTCCTGCCGTACCTACTCGGGCGGGATGCGGCGGCGGCTGGACCTGGCCGTCAGTCTGGTCGGCCGTCCGCGGGTGCTCTTCCTCGACGAACCGTCCACCGGACTCGACCCGGCGAGCCGTATCGCCCTGTGGGAGCGCGTCGAGTTGCTGGTGGCCGACGGCACCACCGTATTGCTCACCACGCAGTATCTGGAGGAGGCCGAACGCCTTGCGCACCAGGTGGCCGTACTCTCCGAGGGCAAGGTCGTGGCGGCCGGCACCCCGGCCGAGCTGAAGGCCAGGGTCGGTGAGCGCCGCGCTCATCTGTCGGTGACCCGACGCGGTGACGCGACCGAGGTGGCCGCGGCGCTGCGCCGGTCCGGCCTCTCCGCAGTGGAGGCCCCGCAGGATGGTGCCGTCAGCGTGCCGGTCACCGACTTCACCGACTTCGTCCACGTCGTACGCGCCATCGAGGAGGCGGCGGTGCACGTAACCGGCCTCTCGCTGACGGAGCCGTCACTGGACGACGTCTATCTCTCCCTGGCAAGCAAGTCCACTGTCTCCGTTCCGCATTGCTCCCCGAAAGGGTAACCGTCATGGCCGTCACGGCCCCCGCTGACCGCAATGATTCGGTCGTCGCGTCAGAAGCAGCCGCACCCTGGCGTCCCGCCGGTGCGGCGATCCAGTTCGCGGTGCTCACCGGGCGGGCTCTGCGAGGCATCGTCATCGACCGAAGGCTCGTCGCGCTCACCCTCCTCCAGCCGCTGATCCTGCTGGTCATCTTCAGCGAGGTCTTCGGCAGCATGGCCAATCCCCGGCACTTCCCTGCGGGAGTTACGTACATCGACTACCTGATGCCCGCGATCCTCGTCACCAGTGGCATCACCTCGGCGGTCGGATCCGGCTCGGAACTCATCCGGGACATGGACAACGGTGTGCTGACCCGGTTCCGCGCCCTCCCGGTCGATCTGCAATGGGTGCTCGTCGCGCGCGCCGTGGCCGACGTGCTGCGCACCGCTGCCCAGATCGTCCTTCTGCTGGGGTTCGCCGCGCTCTTCTTCGGTTTCCGTCCGGCCGGCGGCCTGCTGGGGGTGGCGGCGGCGTTGTTGCTGTCGCTCTTCGTCATCACCGCGCTGACATGGGTCTTCATCGCGCTGGGCGCGTGGGTGCGCAGCGCGAGGATCATGCAGAGCATCAGCGGACTGACGCTCTTCCCGCTGATGTTCGCATCGAGCGCATACGTTCCCGTGGCGGCGCTCCCGGGATGGCTTCAGGCCGTGGCGTTGGTGAACCCGGTGTCGTACGCCGTGGACGCCACCCGCGCGCTGGCGCTGGACTGGCCGGTGGGTGACGCTGTGTTCGGTGCCGTTGCCACCAGTCTGCTTACCGGCGCCGTCGGCATGTGGGTGGCGGTCCGTGGCTTCAGGCGGCCGCTCACCCGCTGACCGGCGGGGGCCCACCGGCGGGGCGGCTGCATCAGCCTTCCTGCCGGAAGAATTCGATGATGCTCTTGTTCACGGTTTCCGGGTCCTCCAGATAACCGTAGTGCCCGCATCCCTCGATGAGGTCGAACGTGGCGCCCGGAATGGCTTCTGCGACTTCCCTTCCCAGTCCGGGTGGCGTGATCATGTCGTCCGAGAAGGAAATCACGCGACACGGCCGGGAAATTGCGCGATAGGCGGAGAGGCGGTCCGCCATGGCGGAGAAATCCAGCTGAATGCGATCGCCTCGTCCCGTCGGCCGGGACAACTCGAACAACTCCAGCCAGTCCTGGGCCCGGCCCGGATCGGCCAGCGTGCGCGGCGAGAGATTTTGCGTGGCCCGGACCACCGCGGCATAGCGCGGCGGCAGCCGCACCCCCGACTCGTAGAGCGCGATCTCCGCCTCGGCCATGGCCCTGCGCATCGGGTCGGCCCGCCCGCGGGTGGCCATCAGGACAGCCTTCTCTACCAGTTCGGGGTGTGCAAGTAGCAGTTCCTGCACGATCTGGGCCCCCAGGGAGGTGCCGACGACAAGGCAGGGGCCGATCCCCAGCGTACGGATGAGCGCCGCCGTGTCCTCCATCATGTCGTCGATGGTGAACCCCTGGGTGCATTCGTCGGTCGGTGGAATGCCACGGTTGTCGAAGGTGATGACGCGGTAGCCGACGGCAGTGAGCGCGGGCACCTGATGCAGATCCCACACTCGCCCTCGGCTGCCACTGCCCATCACCAAAAGGACCGGCTTTCCGCCACTGTGCGTTTCGTAGTGCACCCTTATGCCATTTATGGTTGCCCAGGCCATGCGCCCCTCCTGTTTCTCCCGAACAGTTCTTCCCAGAGCCTAAGTTGATCGCTTATGGCGCGTCAATTTCCTGGCGAGCGGTCGTGCAGCGGATGCCGTGTGCTGCAAGAAGAAATTGGCGATGGTCATGCCGTAGGGCGGTGTCGACCCGCTTGCCCGCTCGTACGCGCAACGATGATTTCGGCATTGTTCACGAGCCGGGCCCCGCGTGAGCCGACGCGGTTACGGGCACGGGTGCTCCTCGCCCTTCGGCCCCCACTTGGTGCGTTCATCGCCGCGCGCCACCGTGCCGCACAGCAGCTCGGTCGCCGGCTCGGCACTGCTGCCCCGGAGGACCGCAAGCAGCTTGTCCTCCGTCAGCCGTCCCCCGCCCGCCGCGCCGTGAGCGTCGATACGGCCGGTGGCGCCGTCGAAGCCCCCGCCGCCCAGGCCCTGGTAGAGCACGCCTTGCAGCAGCCCGCGGTCGAGGCGGTCGTCATGGCCGCCGGTGGTGCGCCAGGCCTGGTCGATGCCTTCGGCGAGATAGCGCAACGCGTCCCAGGCGAGCGCGACATGGCCGTCCTCACGCATGGCCTTCGTCCTGGCGCTGTGGTCGCCGCCGTACGCACGGTCGTACGCGGCGAGGAAGGCCGCGGCCTCCGGGCTCCGTGCCGCCAGCGTGGGGGCGTAGCCGTGCGAGACGTAGAAGAGGGTGAGGCCCTTGAAGCCGTCCCAGGGGCGCTGCTCTTCCGTCAGCGTGTTGGTGACGTCGTCGCCGCCGAGCACGCTGATCTCTGGGCAGTCGCCGGAGATACGTGCGATCTCGGCCAGGAACAGCTGGAACTGGCTGGCCCGCGCCGACCACACCACCGCCGTCCGCGGCTCCTCACTCACGGCACGGCAGATCTCGCGGGCCAGGTCCTCCACGGTCGGCACGGGCCGCCCGCCGAGCGCACCCGGCACCGGCCCCGGTTCGGGTGCGTCGGTGGGGGTGTAGAGGAGTACGTCGGTGCGCCCCGGCCCGTACGAGGCACGGAAGGACGCGGCAAGGCTGTTGCTGTAGGCGTCGGTGGCGTCGGCGACGAGACTCACCCGGCGCGCCTTCTGCCCGCCCGTCGTCATCCCGGCGCTCGAAGCGAACGCTGCCATCAGCTCGGCGGCTCGCGCATCGGTGGGGGCCGTCTGGTAGTAGTGCTCGCCCTGGCGGAGGAGTTCATCGGCGGTGCCGGAGGTGCCGACCATCGGGATGCCGGCCTTGTCGAGGGTGCGTATCGCGTCGTACGTATTGCGGCGGCTCTGCCCGAAACCGACGACGCCCGCGATGGAGCAGGCCGTACGGGCCGTGCTCCAGCAGATCGAGCGGCAGAACGAGGAGGTCGACAAGGAGCTCGCGGGCCGGCCCGGCGACGACCCGCGCCCCTGGGGTCCGGGCGCCGAGGTGGCCGGAGTGCTCGGCAGCCGGCTCGCCGTGTACGAGGTCGAGCGCGGAGCGGAAGAAGTCGGTGGGCGGGCTGCCGTGCTGACGGCGCACCCACTCCGCGTACCAGCTGCGGCTGCGGGCCCGCCCGAGCATGCGGCGGTTGGCGCGCCAGCCGTAGAAGGCGCGCGGCAGCCGCTGGAAGAGCGGGCCTGCGATGAAGTTCCACAGCAGCTCGAGCAGCGTGCCGCCGCTGGCCTGGTCGCGGCCGCCGAGCCACCACAGGGTCTGGGCGGTACGGGACCAGTTGCGGTGCTCCGCGTAGCAGTGGTTGCGCAGCTCGGCGTGGCGGCGCTCCATGAGTCCTTCGATGGCGGGCGCGGTGACGACGGAGCGCAGCAACCGGTAGCTGTGCAGCCGTAGTTCACCGGTGCCGGGCGGCATGGTCTCGGCGAGCTGAAGCGTCAGATGCTCGAAGAGCTCGAGCGGCGGCGGGTCGGTCCCGTCCGGGATCTGCGGGATGTACGCGTGCGGGGCGAGGACCTCACTGCGGCCGCGCATCCGTGAGCGGAGCCCCGCGACGATCTGGCGTCCCGCATTGCCGCCGCCCGGCTCACTGAGCAGGACGACCGGTACTCTGCTGCGGCTGCGCCGCGGCTGTACGACCAGTTTGTCGAACGCGTCGATGAAGCGCTCGACGCCCGGATATGCCGGAATACGGCTTTGCGGATCCCCCGCAGTCATGAGCAGGCCCCCCTTGTTCCCCCTGAGAAGCAAGGGTTATTCCCCTTGACTGCCATACGCAAGCGTAGAGTTGGATCACATGGCGGGCACAATCTTGGCCGTCACGTCCCCGCCCTCGGCTCCCCGGCGCTCGCAAGGGGCGCCTGCTTCACATCCCGAATGACAACGACCACCAGGTGGCTCACACGTTTTCGCTCCCTTCCGTCCGGCGTGCGGCGGCCGAGCGGGAGCCCACCAGGAGCAGGCACAGCACCGCGACTCCGGCGACGGCTCCTGTGAGGAGCAGCAGTGGCCGTAGGGGGGCGGCGGTGGCGGCGGGCTGGGTGTCGGGGGCGGCCTGTGCCTGGGCCGGTGCGGATGAGGCGGCGGAGGGCGTCGGGTCGGCTGCGGACGGGGAAGGCGGGCGGGTGCTGCTGCGGGGAGTGGCGGGCGGTGCGGCGGCCGACCTCTCGGCGTGTTGGTGCTGCGCGGTGGGCTTGTGCTCGTGCGTGTGCGACGGGGTGGCCGACGGGCTCGGAGCCGCCTTCACGATGAGCTGTCCCGTCATGTCGGGGTGGACCGTGCAGAGGTAGCGGTACGTGCCAGGGCTGGTGAAGGTGTGGCTCCAGCTGCCTCCCTTGTCGAGCATCGGGGAGTGGAGGGACTGCGGACCGGACGTGGTCTTGACGTCGTGCGGTGCGGTGTCCTGGTTGGTCCAGGTGACGGTGGACCCAGCGGTGATGGTGAGGGCGCGCGGGGTAAACGTGTAGCCGGACATGCGGACTTGGTACTGGCCTGCGGCGTGGGCTGCGGTGGACGGAAGGCCGATGAGAGCCGTCGCCACCAGGAGCATGCCGGCCGCAAGGGCGCGCAGCAGGATGGTGGTCGTGTGGGGGACGGTCACGTGAACTCCGCGGCGACGAGCAGACGCAGCCGGTCTGCGGGACGGGTACGAGGCAGCGCGAAACCAGTGGCGGCGCGCAGGAGACGGTAGGGGACCTGTGTGGTGCCGGTGACCAGCAGCCGCTCGGCGGTGCACTCGACGACGCGCAGCGGGAGGTCGGTGGGGAGGGTGTCCCGCAGTGTCAGCCGGCCGGGGCAGACGAGTCGGGACCCGTCGTCGGCCGGTTCGCCGTGGTCGCTTTCGAAGACGAGTGCGGAGCGCCGCAGCGGTCCGCCGGTGAGCTCCAGGCGTAGGGCGCAGCCCTCGGCGTCGGCGGGCACGGTCAGGGTGGCGTCGGATGCGGTGAGGCGGCGGCGCATGGTGACGAACGGGCCGTAGCGGGCGGTGAGTTCGACGATGCAGCGATCGGTCTCGGCGGTGTAGGTGCCGGGGCGGGGAAGCCGGCGCGGGCCGTCGGCGGACTGCGGAACTGGGGGCAGGGGCAGGGTTTCGGTCGTCATCCGGGCACCTCTGTCGGCGGCGGAGGGACAATGGCGGGGGTGGCGGGCCGGCCGACTGTGACTCGGCCGGCCCGCCCCACCGCAAAACTAACGGGGGTTGGGGAGGACCCGGGGGGGCCAATCCGGGGGGGGTTTACCACACCACGTAAACCT
>NZ_JBVHDR010000016.1:36223-134006 GCF_055563295.1 Streptomyces sp. NPDC002868
GGGGGGGGGGGTTGGGTTGGTGTCGATGGGGGGCCCCGGGGGGGGGGGGGGGGGGCCTTGGGGGGGGGGGGGGGGGCGGCGCACGTGTCCCGGGGCGGCCCCGCCACTCGTCATACCTACGTGGTCTTCGGCAGGACCCGGTGGTCCTCAGCGGGGGTCGGTGACCCTCAGCAGGACTCCGTGAGGTACTTCTCGGTGGGACCGAGCAGATGCACGGCCCATACGGTGTGCGTCTTCACGTACGCGTCGGGGTTGAGGATGTCCTGGATCTGCTGGCCGGGCGACTCCTCCAGGTGGGCGGACTTGACGTGCTGCAGCAGCACGCTCAGCGTCCCGTCGGCGGTGGCGCCACCGCCGTCGACCGCGGGCGTGAGGATCGATTCGAGCCAGACCGTGTGCATCTTGATGTAGCTGTCGAGATTCAGCGCGTCCTGGATCTGCTCGCCCGGCGACTCCTCCAGGTGAGCGGACTTGAGGTGTTGAAGGATCGGCAGCAGGACCTGCTGGACGCTGTGGCACTGGTCGTCGGAACCACCACCGCCACCCGTCGAGCCACCGCCACCCGTCGCACCTCCCGAGTTCGCGCCGCCGGAGTGGGAGCCGCCCGACGTGCCACCGGTGTGGCCACCGGATGAACCGCCCGTACTGCTCCCGCCGGTCGACCCGCCGCCGGAGGTCGAACCCCCGGATCCGGAGCCACCTGCGCCCGATCCGCCCGAACTGCCGCCGGAGTTGTCGTCCACGACGGTGATCTGCGCCTTCATGTCCGGGTGCACGGCGCAGTAGTACGAGTACGTGCCGGGCTTGGTGAAGGTGAATGACCAGCTCTCGCCCTTCTCCAGGTTGCCGGAGTCGAACTTCTCCGGGCCGCTGGTGGTCGTGACCGTGTGCGGCGCGGAGTCCTCGTTGACCCACTTCACGGTCTCGCCGACGGAGACCGTCAACTTTGGTTGTGCATAGGCCATGTTCTTGATCACGATGGTGTGATCGGCTGCCTTGTCCGACGCGGCCGCGGGGTGTGCCTCCTGTGCCGCGGCGGGGGCGGCGGTGTCTCCCGCCGGGGCCCCGCTTGCCGACTGGAGCAGCGCCAGACATGCCACGGCGGTGACCGCGGCGGCCAGTCCACCGATCAATAGCGCGCGATTGCCGCGCCGGGATGGCGCCCTGCGGCGCCGGGTTTCTTCATCCTGCATGAGAGCACGAACTCCTTGCAAAGGGGGACAGTTGGGACTGTCAGCGACCGGGGGCGGCCGTGACGAGCAGACTCGCCGCGCCGAGGACGGCCAGGACGAGGCCCGTCTCCGCAGCAACCGAGTAGACGAAGGGCCGTACGGTGGCGCTGTCGCCCCGCAGCAGTACGGCGATGTCGAGCCGGGTGCGCACCCAGCTCCGGCTGCGCTGCGCGACGAGCAGCACGGTGGCCAGCAGCGCGACCTTGACCAGCAGCAGCCGCCCGTACGACGTGTCGAACAGCGCCCCGAAGGACCCGAGGACCTGCCAGGACAGCACGACTCCGGCTGCCGCGACGGCCGCCACCGACACCCCTGCGAGCGTGGAGTAGCGGTGTACGACCTCGGCCAGCTCGTCCGGTCGGCGCCGCGGCAGTACGCCGACCAGCAGCACTACGAGACCGCCGATCCACAGCGATATGCCCAGCAGGTGCACCAGATCGGCGACCGCACCCCAGCCGGGGTGGTTGCCCTCTGTTGCGTGCCCGGACATACCGACCGTGCGCAGCAGGCCCAGGCAGACGACGGCCGCGCCCACCCGCCAGCCGGGCGAGCGTGCGGTCCGCTCGCCGCCCTGCAGCACGGCGGCCAGTACGACAGCGGCCAGCAGCCAGAGCAGTGCCCGCGCGGCCCTTACGATCCCGGCCTCGCCGGCCAGCGCGTCGGCGTACGTCGCCGGCTCGAGGGCGTCACCGAACGATCCCATGGCGGCGTACGCAGCCTGCAGCCCGGTGCCGGCCACCGTTGTGGCGAGCCCGCACACCCAGGCCAGGGTGAGGACGGTGCGGGCCCGGCGGACCTCGCTGCCCTGCGGCCATAGCAACGTAAGGAATCCGAGGCTGCCGACGAACAGCGCGAGGGCGAGGTATTCGACCCAGCGTGCGGCGGTGACGGAGTCCCGCAGTGCGGAGGAGGACGTCGGGACAGCATCCTCGCGGCCACGATCCGCGGGGGCAGCGGCGCCTACCTGGAAGGAGACCTTTCCTGCAGTGGCGTGGCCGTCGTGCTCGTCGGCCACCCGCCACACCAGGGTCAGCCGCTTGCCCGCGGCGCCCACGGAATCCGGGACGGCGACTGCGACTGCTTGAGGGCGGCGGGCATCGGGCCGGGTGACTGCCAGCTTCTTGCCATCTGCCGTCACCCGCACTTCCACCGGATCGACGGGCTCACTGAAGGTGAGCCGCACGGCGCTCGGGGAGTGGTCGAGCCGGGCGCCGTCCTTGGGGTTGGAGGAGGTGAGTTCGGTGTGGGCGGAGGCCTCGGGCGCACACAGCAGCACAGCGATGAGGGCGAGAAGGACGGCGCTCGCTCGGCGGACTGTCATAGCGTCGCCTCCGCGCCGGCGCTCGGCACGACAGGGGACACGACACCGGACATGAGGCCGGTGCACACGGGCGGAGCCGAGGCCGCCGCTGCGGATGAAGGCGAGGGCGAGGGCGAGGGCGAGGGAGTGCCGGGAACAAGGAGGCTGTTCAGCAACCCCTTCACGGGCCCGACGACACCGTTGAGCAGGGGCTGCACGAGGTGCACCTCGCCGTCCCGGCACGCCTGCGACTCGGACGGCGAGGGACTGGGCGACGCCGGCGCGCCGGGACCAGTCGGATGGCCTGCGTGGCCCCCAGGTTCAGAGCTGTGATCGTGCGCGGATCCTCCGCCGGGCGCATCCGTCACCGGCAACATCCCATCTGCGCCCGCGCCTTGCACCCCACTACCGGTGACGGGTGCATCTGTTTCGGGGGTATCCGCTTCGGGGGACCCTGCGGCGGGCGGCGGCGCCGACGGGTGAGTAGTCGGCGGTGAAGCACTGTTCACGGCGCCGGCCCCAGGAGCGCCGATGCCGGAGGCGTATCCAAGGACAACGACCACCGCCGCGACAAGCACCCCCGCAACGACCTCGTCACGGCGATCCGCCGGCCATGACGCCCTGGGAATGAAGGGCATGGGCACTCCTGTCGTGGTCACATGAGTAGCGATGCGAAGGAGTGGAGCGGTGCGACGATTCCCCGGCACTACGCGTCAGTTAATCGAGGGTGCATTACCCCTCTCTCAACACCTGTCTTCCCTGTGAGAACGGACAGCTCCACCGAAGGCCCCGCATTAACACCCGTGAACAAACAGTGAATTCGAACGCGCTTCGGGGATCTCTTTTCAGAATCACCAACTATGCATATGCCGCCTGATCTTGAGGCCGACCGTCCGCCCCTCTGGGCCAGGTCACGCTGCCCCGAAGCGCCGGGCCGGGGGCGGTGCCGACGAGAGAAATACTGCGCGGCCAGAAGGCGGGAGAGGTCCTTGGTGAGGCGTCCACGGAGTTTCGCGTCACCTGCCTCTGATCGGCTGTAGACGTGAATGAACCGGAGCCGATCCCCATGTGCGGAGGCCGGCTGGTCCAATTCCTCGCGGAAGATGACTGAACGCGGGTCACGTTGCCCTGCAACGACACCACACTGTTTGCGGCCATGAGCCGACGGCTAGGGCTGTCTTAGAAGTAGCGCCGTCCGCCCGCAGGGCGGGCCCTGCGGCGTCTGGTGCGTGCAATCGCAAGGCGGTGGGGGCACCCCGGACGAAGTCTGGGGGAGATCGCCCTCGTACTGGGCGTACTTGGGCGACTGCGACAACATCGCGTGGGGGCACCTCCCAGCGGTAGCTGGGGGGTGCGTGCCAGGCGTCGCGGGGCTGGGGGCACATCGCAGGCGAAGCTCTGGGGGAGGGCTTCTAAAACACGCGCTAGGCGGGCGTGTCGCCCTCCAGGCGGCGCAGCCGCTCGGCATCGCAGGTCCGAGGGCAGGTGATGCACGCCTCGGCAGGCCGGATCGTGTAGTAGAGGCAGCAGCCGAGTCGGGTACGGGTCGGGTACGGCTGTCCGTCGCGGCCCGTCAGCCGCCGGAAGTCGGTGCCACCGGGGAACGGCGGGATGGGGCCGGGCAGCAGCTCCCCGGCTGACCGCATCGCCTGTTCCTCCTGCCCGAGCATGCGGCCGAGGTACCAGATGCCGGAGATCAGGTCGTCGCCGACCATGCCCCACAACGCCCGGGGGCCGCGCCGCAGTTGCGGGCCGATCGCGGCCAGTAGCGGCCGTATGTGGTCGGCGACCGCGGCGCGCAGCTCGGCGCGCAGCGCCTCCTCGTGCATCAGCACCCGCACCCCGGGGAGCCGGGCCGCCGGGTCGTCGGGGAGGCAGGCGAAGCTGCCGGGGACGACCTCGAACTCTCCGGTCACCAGGTCGATCCGTACATCCCGAGGGCGAATTCGCGGCACGCGCCGCTCCAGATACCAGGCGCCGCTCATCAGCAGGCAGATGGACCAGAGGTAGTCGTGCAGCGCGCGGGATGCGGCGACGTCCGGACGGGCGGTGTGCTCGTACCGGTCCTGGACGCGCGCGGCCTCGGCGTCGATGAAGGCGTCGAGCAGTTCTGCACAGTCCGCCAGCTCCGCGCCGTCGACCCAGCCTTGGGCCACCCCCGATCCGGGGGCGGCCACCTCTACGTGCAGCGACTCGCAGTGCACGAAGAGGCGCCGGTAGGTCGCGGCGAGCAGAGCGGAGGCGCTCACGGCGGGTCCGACCACCGGAAAAGCCGGGGTCAGAGTCATCGACACTCCTCAACCACATCGGACAGGGGTACGGCAAGGCAAGGCTCACCTTACCTATACGGATCACGTCTGCAATCAAGCGGACCCCGTGGCGCGGCGCCAGGTTGACAAGGTTAGGCATGCCTAACTTAAGCTTGTCGATCATGTCCAAAAACGAGTCGGTCACCCTCCCAAGTGGCCCATCCGCACGGCGGATCCCGCTACTCCTCGCCGGTCTCGGCGCGTTGACGCTGTGCGCCGCTCTGAGCCTTGCCCTGGGTGCCCGATCGGTACCGCTGTCCACCGTGGTCGACGCCCTCTTCAGCGACGGGCACGGCCGGGACGCCATCGTGGTCACCGGGCTCCGGCTGCCGCGTACCGTCGTCGGTCTGGCGGTCGGCGCCGCGCTCGGAGTCGCCGGGGCAGTCGCCCAGGGCATCACCCGCAATCCGCTCGCCTCGGCGACCACTCTCGGCATCAACGCGGGCGCGGGCTTCGCCGTAGTCGTCGCGATCTATGTGCTCCATCTCACCCGCCCCGTCGAATACTTGTGGTTCGCGTTCGCGTTCGCGGGAGCCGCGGCCGCGGCGCTGTTCGCCCAGGCACTCGCCCGGCGCTCCGGTGACCTGGACCCGGTACGGCTCGCGCTCGGCGGCACCGTGCTCCAGCTCGTTCTCATGTCCTGGATCTCGGCCGTCATGCTCGCCGGTCGGCGCACACTGGACGAGGCCCGCTTCTGGCCGGCCGGTTCGCTGGCCGGACGCACCCTCGACGGCCCCGTACGCCCCGCGTCGCAGAACTCCGCCGACCCCAAGACGACCATGCTGGACGTCAGCCCGGAGCAGATCGACAAGGCCGAGGCCGACCTGATCTTCGTCACCGTCGCCGACTCCCCGGAGAAGACCCTGCAGAAGCGCGTCACGTCCAACCCGGTCTGGAAGGACCTGAAGGCCGTCAAGGACAACAAGGTCTTCACCGTGCCGGACGAGACCTGGATGTCCGGTATCGGCGTCCAGGCCGCCGGGAACATGCTCGCCGACGTGGCCAAGGCCACCGGCGTATTGCTCCCCAGAGCTGATCCGCAGCCGGGGGCGGACCGCTGCCCGGCCCGCCCCCGCCCTCCTCGCCGTCCCCGCAACTCTTCGCTCGGAAGGGGTCTTTGCCCATGCGGCTCTACTTGCTCGCCCTCAACCCCACCGACTCGGTCACCGAAGGCTTCCTCCCCGCCGCCGCTCGGCTCGGCCTCGACGTCACCGTGCTCACCGACCAGCCCGAGGCCCACCGGCGCGTCTACCCGGACATCGAAATCCTGGAGTGCGACGTACGCGACTTCCGCACCGTCATCACTCGGATCGCGACCCACCACACCCCCGACGCGGTCTTCACCAACAGCGACCACCTGCAGACCCAGGCTGCCCTGGCCGCCGACTACTTCGGCCTCCCCGCCAAGAACTGGCAGGCCGCGCTGCGAGCCAAGGACAAGGCGCACATGCGCCGCCACCTCGCCGCCACAGGCGCCGACACCGTATGGTCCACCGAACTCCCGGCCGGCCAGGACCCGGCCTCGCTCATCGCCCTCGACGTGCCGTACCCCTGCGTCGTCAAGCCGCGCGAAGGCGTGGCCAGTGAGGACGTCGTCCTGGTCGACGGCCCCGAGGACCTCGTGGTGCGCTGCAAGGAGATCCAGGCGCGTCGGCCGCAGACCGCGCTGGTCGTCGAGGAATACCTCGTCGGCGAGCTCTACACGCTGGAGACGCTCGGTGACGGCCGGATCCGCCATGTGCTGGGCGGGTTCCACACCGAGCTGTGCCCGCCCCCGTACTTCATCGAGGAGCGCCTCACCTTCGTCCCCGCGCATCCGGAGCCGATTGTCGAGCAGGTGCTGGCGCAGCTCGACGCGCTCGGAGTCGGGTTCGGCGCCTGCCACACCGAGTTCGTGGTGCACGACGGCCGTGCCCGCATCATCGAGGTGAACTACCGGGCCATCGGCGACCAGTGCGATCTGCTGCTGGCGCAGCTGCTGGACATTCCGCTCTTCGAGCACATCCTCCGTACGCATCTGGGCGAGCCGCTGCCCGCGGACCTCGGTGCGCGCACCGACGGCCGGGCCCTGCTCGAATGCCCCTGCGCCGAGCGTGCCGGGACGCTCAGCGTCGCCCCTGGCGCAGCCGATCTGACGGTGGACGGCGTCGCGTTGACATACCGGCCGCTGCGCGAGGTCGGCGAGCGGCACGAGCTGTACGGCACGAACCGCGACTACGTCGGCATCGTCCGGGCCACCGGCACTGACCAGGAGACGGTGGACCGGGTCGTGGCCGACTTCCTTGCCGCGCAGCACTGGGAGATCGCCCCGTGACGGGGACGACCACAGCCCTCGACACCGAGACGGACGACCTGCTGCTGCGCGTGCTCAGCGCGCTGCTGCGCGAGGACGTCGTGGGCCTGCGCACCCGCAGCACACAGGTCGAGCGGCCCGACGGGCTGTGGCTGCGCCTGGAAACCGGAGACGGCGATGCGCTGCTGATGCCGGTTCGCGAGGACGGATTCCAGTGCGAGTCCGCCGCGCGACTGCCCCTGCTGGAGCGGGAGTCCGACGGGGCCGAACTGACCAGCTCGGACGAGGCTCTGGCCGCGCTGAGCGCCCTCGCCGACCCCGCCGACCTCGGCGGCTTCGACGCCTTCGCCGAGGAATGCAGGCAGACCCTGGCCACCATGCGGCTGCACGGCGAGTCGCACGACGAGGTCACCGCCCGGCTCACCGCCAGATACGGCCCCGACCCTGCCGACTGGACCGGTCTCGGCGGCGCCCTGGCGCACGACACCCTCGCAGCCCACCTCGACCACCCGGTCTACCCGACCGCGCGCGGCCGCTCCGGCCTCACCGGGGACCAACTGCGCTCGTACGCACCCGAGTTCCACCCGCGCTTCGCGCTGCGCTGGCTCGCCCTGCCTCGGGAAGCGGTCACCATGCACCGACCGGACGACGACGCGGAACTGTTCGGCCTGTGGCCCTCGCCCGCTGTGATCGGGCTGCCGGAACTCGACGGCAGCCACATCGCCTTCCCCGTCCACCCGCTGACTCTCGGGGCACTACTGCGGGACGCGCTGCGTGCCACCGGCCTCGAGGACCGCGCGGTCCTGGCCGACCGGCCGTACCTGGATGCCGTACCGACCCTGTCGATGCGGACCGTGGCTCTCGCCTCGGACCCGGCCCTCCACCTCAAACTGCCGCTGGCCACCGCCACCCTGGGCCTGCGCAACCGCCGAACCATCAAGCCCGGAACGCTGGTCGACGGCGCGGCCGGCCAACGCCTGCTGGAGACAGTGATCTCCCGCGAGCCCCGCTTCCGGGGCACCGTGCTGCACGCCGACGAGAGCCGCTTCGCGCACGCCGGACACGAACTCCTCGCCGTACTCTGCCGCCGCTACCCGGCGGGTCTCGACGACGCCGACGTCGTGCCGATGGCCGCGCTGCTGAGCCGGGCACCCGGTGGCCGACTGCTGATCGACCATCTCGCCGACCGCTTCTACGGCGGCGACCCGATCGCTCTCCTCGACGCCGCCCTGACTCTGCTCCTCGACTGGCAGACCGCGCTCTTCGGCTATGGCATCGCGCTGGAGTCCCACCAGCAGAACATCTCGCTGGTGCTGGACGGGCACGCGGGCAACCCGCGCATCCGGCTGCTGCTGAAGGACAACGACGGGCCGCGCATCAACGCCGCCCGACTGCGCGAGACCCTCGGCGCGGACGCCCCGGACCCGGACGAGTTCGACGACTCCCGCATCTTCGGTGAGAGCGACCGGCCGGTCACCGACCTGTTCAACACCATCACCGTCCACCTGTGCGCGGGCGCGTACGCGTTCGGGCTCGCCAGGCACGGCCGCGCCCCGCTGGACCGGCTGCTGCGGCTCGTACGGGACCGGCTCACCGAGGCCGTCGAGCGCCTGGGTACGGGCCCGGGCGAGCCCGGCGCCGTACTGCGGGCGCACGTGTTGGACGCGGACCGGCTGCCGGTGAAGGCAATGGTCACCGCGGGGACTCTCCTCACCAAGGAGCGCTCGGGCGCGGCCGACATCAACAAGCACTACACCACCGGTCCCAACTACCTGCTGGGGGGAGCGTGACCGGCGATGACCACCGCAACTCCCGAGGCCCGGCTGACGGGTAACAGCGGCGGCAGCAGACCGGAGTTCGGCCGCCGCCAGGTGCACGCCGTGGCCGCCTGCTACTTCGTGGCGTCCTTCGCCGCCCTGGGCCTGCCCCCGTACCTCACCGCGATCCTGCCGGAGCTCGGTGACAAGACCGCTCCTTCGGCCCCGCCTCGCCCGTGCTGACCGGCACCGCTGTCGCCCTGGCGACCGTCCTGGCCGTCGCCCTTCCCGCCCTGTTCCGTCGCTCACCCCGCATCCGCTGGAGCCGTTGATGTCACTGCCCACCGGCACTGCCCCTGCCTATTCCTCCGCCCCCGCCGGGCTGCCCACGGCCGACCTGGCTGTGGCGCACACCCTCCTCAACTGTCTCCTCCGCGAGGTGTCCGGCCCCGAGCACCAGACCGCCGTCGACGACGGCCACCTGCTGCTGCGCCTGCCGCGCCGTGGGGTGCTGCTCCGGGTGGCGCTGCGTCGTACGTCCCTGCTCGGCGCACACCGGTTCACCGGGCCGGTGACCGAGCACCGCGACGGGGGCAGGGACTGGGCCGAGGTGGGCTGGCTGCGCCTCGCCGAATACACACACGCCGAGCTGTCGCTCCGTACGGGCGTCAGCAACGAGGAGTTCCTGGAGCAGATCGTCTCCAGCCACCAGGGGGTCTCCGCCGCTCTGGCCGCACGGACCGGGGCCCCCTCCCCGGAACCGTCCGACGACTGCCTCACCACCTACCTCGAATCCGAGCAGTCGCTGCTGCTCGGCCACCGCTTCCACCCCACCCCCAAGGCCCGCAGCGGCGACCCGGCTTCCTGGTCCGCGTACGCCCCCGAGGCCGGTGCCGTCTTCCCGCTGCGCTACCTGGCCGTACGCGAGCACCTCATCGCCGAGGAGAGCGCCGAGCCGGGCGCGGCCGCCCCGCTCGACCGGCTGCACCCGGTTCCCGAGGGCTACCGGCTGCTGCCCGCGCATCCCTGGCAGTACGAACTGCTGCACGAGCACCCGGAGCTGCGTGCCGCCCTGGAGCGCGGCGACATCCTCGACCTGGGGACCGGCTGCGCGCCCTTCGCCGCCACCGCTTCCGTGCGGACCCTGTACGACGGCGACATCTTCCTGAAGTTCAGCCTCAACGTCCGTATCACCAACTGCGTGCGGAAAAACTCCAGTTACGAGCTGTCCGGCGCGGTCGCCCTCACTCGCGTCCTCGAACCGGCCCTCACCGACATGGCCGCCCGTTTCCCCGGCAGCGCCATGCTCCGCGAACCGGCTTACCGCAGCCTGGCCCTGCCCGGGCCGGACGGCCGCCCCGACCTCGCATTGCTCGAAGGTTTCGGCGTGATCGTCCGCGAGGGCCTGTCGCACCGGCTGCTGCCGGGCACGACCCCGCTGCTCGCGGGCGCCGTCGCCGACGAGTACCCCACCGGCCCCGGCCACATCTCCCGGCTGCTGGTCGGCGCGGGCCCGCAGACCGCCCTGGACTGGTGGCGGGCCTACCTGAAGCTGCTCCTCCCGCCCGTCCTCGCTGCGTACTTCGACTACGGCCTGGTGCTGGAGCCGCACCTTCAGAACGTCCTCGTCTGCGTCGACGGCGACGGCATGCCGGCCCAGGTCCTCTTCCGCGACCTGGAAGGCACCAAGCTCGTCCCCGAGTGCCACGCCGACACCCTGGCCGCTCTGCCCGCCGAGGTCGCGGGCCCGATGACATACGACGCGCAGCGCGGCTGGGACCGGGTCGTCTACTGCCTGCTGATCAACCACGTCGCCGAGATGCTCGCCGCCCTCGCCGACCTGTACCCGCAGACCGAGGCGGCGCTGTGGGGCGAGGTCCGGGCCACGATCCAGGCGTACGCCGACGAGCACGGCTGCCCGCCGCGGCTCAGCGCGCTGCTGGCCGGCGTACCGCTGCCCGCCAAGGCGAACCTGCTCACCCGCTGGGAGCGGAAGGCCGACCGCGAGGCCGGCTACGTCCGGCTCCCCTCCCCGTTTCCGCTCGCCGAACACGTGCTGACCGGAGCCGCCCGCAACGACGACTCCTGGAGCGCCTGATGACCCCTCTGGTGCGCGACCGCGCCCTCACCCTCGCCTCGGACGAGCTGCCCGCGTACCTGTACGACCTGTCTGCACTGCGCGACCACGCGGCCGCCGTACGGGCAGCACTCCCTCCGCGGGTGGAGCTGTACTACGCCGCCAAGGCCAACCCGGAGCCGGAGATCCTGACGGCGCTCGGCCCGTATGTGGACGGCTACGAGGTCTCCTCGGGCGGCGAGTTGGCCCATGTCAGCAAGGCCGTGCCCGGCCGCCCGCTGGCCTTCGGCGGCCCGGGCAAGACGCCGACCGAAATCGCGGCCGCACTCGAACTGGGCGTGGAGCGCTTCCATGTGGAGAGCGAATACGAACTCCATATGCTGGCCGGCCTGGCCGCCCGCGGGGCCCCGGATGCGCGCATTGCCGTCCTGCTCCGCTTCAACCTCCCCCTGTCCGCCGGCTCACTGGAGGGCAGTTCCCTGGCGATGGGGGGCCGGCCGACCCCGTTCGGCCTCGACCCGTCCCAGGCGGACGACGTGGTTCGCCTCCTCACCGACGGTACGTACCCGCAGTTGGAGCTGCGCGGCATCCACGCCCACCTGGCCAGCGGCCTGGACGCCCCGGAACAGCTCGCGGTGGCCGAGTCGATCGTGACCTGGTCGCTTGCGCTGGCGGAGCGCCACGGGATCCCTCTCGCCGAGGTGAACGTCGGCGGCGGCATGACGGTCGACTACGCAGCACCGGCCTCCCGCTTCGACTGGGCGACGTACGGCGCAGGCCTCGGCCGCCTCACCGACGCCCACCCCGGCCTTGTGCTCCGCATCGAGCCGGGGCGCGCCCTCACCGCGTATTGCGGCTGGTATGCCACGGAGGTGCTGGACGTGAAGCACAGCCACGGCGAGGAGTTCGCGGTGGTGCGGGGTGGTACCCACCATCTCCGCACCCCAGCGACGAAGGGCCACGACCAGCCCTGCGCGGTGCTTCCGTCGCGGCAGCCCTGGCCCCACCCCTGGCCGCGCTCCGTGGCGCAACAGGAACGGGTCACCTTCACCGGTCAGCTGTGCACCCCCAAAGACGTCCTCTCCCGTCAGGTCCCGGCGGCGGGCCTACGGGCGGGGGACCGCGTGGTGTTCGCACTGGCGGGCGCGTACGCGTGGAACATCTCCCACCACGACTTCCTCATGCACCCCCGGCCGGGCTTCCACTTCTTGGGGATGCACGACGACTGAGGCGAGGCGGGGGGTGCGGCGGCGTGCCCACGGACCGGGCCGGTCCTCGCGCATGCCGGGCCGTGGAAGGGACCGTGTGAGTGGCGCTCCTGCATTCCGACGCAACCGGCACGAGCGGAATCGGGGTGGGTGCTGCCCAGAAGGCGGCCGCTACCGTGAGCCCATGCCACACGCCTCCGCGCTCCTCGTCATCGACATGCAGAACGCCCTGGTGGCCATCGCGCACCGGGCCGCCGAGACTGTCGCCGCGATCACCGGGCTCCGCGAACGAGCCAAAGCCGCTGGCGTACCGGTCGTGACGATCCAGCATCAGGGTGACGGAATGGAGGCGGGGACCGAGGGCTGGCGGATCGTGCCCGAACTCGCGCCCGGCGCCGACGAGGCGGTCGTCCACAAGACCAGCGCGGACAGCTTCCTCGACACCGATCTCGACAAGACCCTGAAGGTGCTGGGAGTCACCGAGGTGGTCGTCACCGGGTTCGCGACTGAGATCTGCGTGGACACCACGGCACGGCAGGCGCTGAGCCACCGGTACGACCTGGTGCTGGTCGCCGACGGGCACACCACGTCCCACCGGCCCGACACCGGCGAGTACGCCTCGCCGAAGCAGTCGATCGCGCACCACAACGAGATCTTCCGGCACATCGACTTCCCCGGGCGGAGCATCCGGGTGCTGCCCGCGTCCGAAGTGGACTTCGCTGCGGCTCAGAAGCCGCGCAGGTAGGTGTGTGCTCATGGGCGGCGGTTCGGGCGTTCGTCCCAGGGGAAGCGGTTCGGCTCACTCGCTGCGGGCGCGGGCGGCGAGCAGGGCGGCCAGGGTGCACGGTGCCGAGCTTCAGCGACGGAGCGAGCCAAGGAGGCTCGGTCATCACGGCGTACGCCGACAAGACCGGCCCGAACGTCTCCCACCGAAGCGCACGCCCAAGGACGTCCATCCGCACGGGCCGACGGCGCGGGCCGGTCCGCTCGGAGGCCGGAGAGCCGTCGTCGGGGTGGTCACTCATGCGGCAGCGGCTGGCTGAGCGCTCACCGCTCGCATTTCTCAGGGACCCGCCCGCGGAGATTGTGGGCCAGTGCGGCGAGCCGACGCGGCTCAGCTGTTCGCCCCCGGCGGGCTTGGACCGGTCGGCTGCGTACGTGCCGGGCTGCGGCAGAACCCCTCAGAATGCGAACGGCACCCGAGTCCAGGTCAGGACCTGCTCGCTTCCTGGGTGGACGGTCACCTTCAGGTAGTTGGTGCCGTTGCCCGACCCGTCGACGGTGACGCGGGAGAGGTTCGGGGCTGCGGTCCTGATGCCGTAGAAGGAGAGCCACTTGGAGCCGGTGTCCAGCGGCTTGTCGCTGTTGTAGGCGTGGCTGTCGCCGTTGAACAGGTATACCGGTCCACTGAACCTGGCCGACTCCTCGGCGATCGTACGGACGATCGGCTGGAAGGCGTCGTAGTCGGCGAACGCGGGATCCGTGACCGTCGGGTCGAACATGTCGGCCTGAGTGAGCAGGGCGACCGCCTTGTTGTGGTTGCGGCGGGCCTTGTCGAAGGTGTCATGGATCGACTGCACGGCCGCGGCAGTACGTCCCTTGACCTCTGCGGCCTGCTCCGGGGTGGGTGCGGTGTTGCCGGTCCACGGCGCCATGCCGTTGTTGCTGCCCACGATGTGCACGGCGGCGAACGCTACGCCGGCTCGCCTGTACGTCACGTTCTCGGGGTAGCCCGTGCCGGCCCCCGAGGCCACGCGGACGCTGTCCTGACCGAGTGTCCAGCCGGGTCGAGGGAAGAACACCCTCCGGATCGCGGCCAGTCGCTCCAGCGGGTTGTACGGACCGGCGCTCGGCCGGTGGCAGTCGGTCCACTCGTTGTCGCCGGGGGTGTAGACCAACGGATCCTTGAATTTGTCGAACTCCGACCTGATGAGCTGGACGTACTCGTCACTGCAGACCGACGAGCCGCTCTTGATGTCACCGAGGTGTGCGACGAGCCGAACGTTTGGGTCGGCGTTGATCTGAGCGACGACCTTCGGGAACTCGGTGACCTGGGCATCGCCGTACGGAATGTCACCGATCACCGCGAAGGTGAAGGGCTGGTCCTCGGGGCCGGCGGACGCAGGCTCGGCCGAAAGAGCCAGGGCCAACGCACTCAAGGCAATTGCCGCCGATGCGGCACGGCGCCACGGTCTCATCGCACATCCTCCTGTGGTCTACGGCCTTCCAATGTCCCGGCATGGCGTGAACTGGCGGCCCGGACCAGGAGAGCGATGGGTGAACAACGTCCGAGGGACACCGTCGCGCGTCCGGCGCCGCTCGGCGTGCGCGCCGGACGATTTCGCCGACGTAGGTGCCGAGTGCGAGCAGCCGTGGACCCAGCTCTGCTGCGAGGAGCCCGTCAGCCACCGCCACTCCGTGATCCCTGTGCTCGTCCATGAATTGCTCGATGTCCAGCAGGCTCTCCGGTGTGAAGTCCGACTGGTATCCGTCGCTGTTGAGAGCGCGGGCGCCCGCTCGGCCTCGGTTAGGGCATCCCACCCTGGAGGCGTGTCCAGAGGCGGGCGGGCGGGAGCCGGAGTCGGAGCTCAGCCCAGGTCCTCGGGTAGGGCGAATTGTTGCCGAGTCGGCCACCGAGGCTGCCTGGGTGGAGGCTGGTTCGAACCGGTGCCCGGGGTCTGCTACAGCGGTATGTGGATGTCGAGGACGGGCCCTGTCGTGCGGGTGCGCGGCGCATCCAGACTCTCCAGGACGTGGAGCATTGGTACGTTGACCGCGGCTACCGACGCGGTCAGGGTGTGGTGGCCGGCCCGGCGGGCCACATCGGCCGCGTGCGAGGCCAGCGCGGTGCCCAGGCCCTTGGACTGCCAGGCGTCCTCGATCAGCACGGCGAGTTCGCCGACCCCTTGCTGATCGGTGCGCATGACGTTGGTCATGGCGATGATGCGGTCCGTGTGCTGGGCGGTGGTGGTGACCAAGGTGGTGCCGCGCTCCGGGTCGGACAGCATCTTCCATCCGGCCCGAGACAGCTCGGGTTTGCCCGCGTGATAGCGCAGGGCGCGGCTGCCCGGCGAGCAACGGCGGTGCAGCGCCTGGATGGGGCCGAGGTCAGCGTCGGTCAGCTCCCGGGTCCGGGTGTCAGTGCCGTCTGTCAGCGTGATCGGGTGTGCGGTCCCTCGAGGCCCGGCGTCGGGCATTTGGCCGTCTCCTCAGATTGCGAGCAGGACTGATGTGGGCGGAGCCCCTGCGGGGCGCGTGTCCGTCTCTGGCGCAGGAGCAGTCTTTTGCCGCTGCCCCGGTCGGCTCAAGGAGGGTTCAGGCCATATCGATCACGTTATGCGCATGCCTGGTCACGGAACGGGGTGGAGTGGCCGATCACCGGCTTGAGCGGACCCAGCCGCGTCCGGTGGGCAGGCCGCTTCTTCTGCCGCTCGGCCGCGCGGTTCTTCGCGTTGTCCGGTCATGGAAGCCACCGGCGACTACGGCTGTTCGGTCGACTGCTTCGCTGGCTCAACTGCAGAATGGCCGCGGCGCACTCGCGGCGGTGGGACGCCGCGACCTTCCTGCGGGTGGCCGAACAGCGGCTGAAGTGGTCCGCCCGGCCCTTGTCTCCCGTGCGGCGGGAGTCACCTCGCCAGGGACGACCGGATGTTCTGATTGAGCCGGAACAGATTGGTGGGGTCGTACTTGTCCTTCACCTGCACGAGCCGGTCGTGGACTGCCTCCGGATACGAGGCACGTACCTTGTCCTCAGCCGCGTCACCGGTGAAGTTGACGTACATCGCACCGTCGCCGTGGCGGGCTATCTCTTCCCGTGTCTCGCGTGCCCAGGCGGTGTGCCCGTCGAACCCCGTCGGTTCGGTGGAGCGCGCGATCACGTTGCACAGGACGCTCGCGTCACGCTTGCTGAAGGCGGTCCCGTCCGCGGGGACGCGACCGTAGGCGCCGCCGAGCTGGTGCAGGTGCAGTTCGCTGGCGGGCGTCGGAGTGGTGAGGTGCAGGCGCGTCAGCGCCTCGACAGCGCCACCTTGTGATCACCTGCCGTGCTTCGGCGAGGGGGGTTCTCGTCCGCACTGGCGTGCACCAGTCGGCCATCTGCGGTGACGGCATCGGCTGCGACCAGATTGTCGCTGGTCAGGCCATGACGGCGGACCAGCCAGCCCACACCACCGCACGTTGCCGCCAGGCACCGAAGTGCATGGGGTGTGATCTCTCCTGCAGCAGCCGGATCCCGATGTCGAGCTCAAGCAGCGGACGGGGCCTGAAGCCAGGTGAGTGCGGGCCAGGTTCTGGGCCTTTGCGTGGCCTTCCTTCGGGCCAAACCGAAACGAGTCGACGCAGCCATGCCGGTAGTCCAGCCTGAAGTGGCAATCCAGCACGCCGGACCAAAGTCATACACACCGGCCACCACACCAGCGAGGCCGCGACCGGAACGGGGGTCCGGTCGCGGCCTCGCGCCGGACGGGCGATCCGCAGCACCCCGTTCTCGCCCGGAGCACCCCCCGCGCACTCGGATGCCGCTGCTCCGGGTCCTTGCTCAGCGCCCGCGCGACCACCGCGTCCACCGCCGCGGGCACCGCCGGGTTGACGGCGGACGGCGCGGGCGCGGGCTCCTGGACATGTTGGTAGAGCACGCTCATCACGGACCCGCCGCCGAACGGCAGGCCCTTGCCCGACAGTCCTTTCCCGGGCCACCAGAAGTCGCCCAGGGCAGCCGTCTCGCAACAGCCCAGCACAACACCCCCGCACGGCCCTGGGTATGGGGTAGACCCGCACCACCAACTCGCCCTCTACGAGGTCGATATGTGTACACCGTTTGAGGAATCCAGCACTAGGGCTCGCCGGCCGGTGTTCCCAGGCTCGCCGAGCTGTTCAGGCCGGTGTTCCAGAGCTCGTCGAACCGGACCATCCGGTCGTTGACGTACCGCTCGCGCGCGTCCAGCCTGGTCCTGGGGTTGACGTACTGGAGGTCCGTGATGATCTCGAAGTTCAACTCTCCGTCGAAGATGACGACGTCGGTTGTCTCGCCGACCACGATGCTGGACGGAAGCTCGGACAGGACCACCACACGGACGTCGATGCCGACCCGCCTCTGGGTGTCGCAGATGACGTCCAGGTCGGCGTTGAGTTCTACGGGATCCTTCACGATGAACAGGCGCCGCACTCTCACCCCGCGCTCGATCGCGGCGCGCTGTACCCGCAGGTAGTGCTTCGCGGGCTCGGTCTTCCAGAAGGCGAGGTCCACGAAGCTGCTGGTAGCGTCGATGGTGCTGCGGGCGCACCGGGTGAGGGCGATCAGCCAGTCGTTGTTCTCGCCCGCCCAGTCGGCGGTCTTCGAGGTCAGCTCCGTCATGACCGACGCGAGGCGCTCGATCTCGGCCCGCGCGAACGCCTGCACGATCTCGGGGCCCTGTGATCCCACCTGAGTGGCGCTCCTGACCAGCCGCGTCACGTCCCCGGCGTCCATCCCCGACCGGTCCAGCCCATTGAAGAGCCCGGTCACCTCGCCGACGCGCTGGAAGCCCCGGTCGACCAGGTCGGTCACCTCCCGGTGCTGCGTGGCCAGGTCCTGCCGCAGGTCACGCCGGTGCTCGTGGTGACCGGTCTCCACCGAGGCCAGGCGCTGCTCGAAGTCGACCATGTATTGGACGATCAGCGCCGCACCGCCGATGACGATGGACACGGCAAGTTTCCACAGTTCGTCCTGGGATTGGTTGATCAAGTTGGTGATCACGTATGCGATGGTGGCCACGACGATGGTGACCAGGGTCTTCAGCACGACCGGCGAGATGCGCAGACCGCCCGCCGTCGGACCCGGTATTCCCGGCTCTCCGTCCATTCCTGCCTCTCCCCGCCGGATTCTTCGTGGGCCGC
Source organism: Streptomyces sp. NPDC002868 (assembly GCF_055563295.1). Lineage (NCBI taxonomy): Bacteria > Bacillati > Actinomycetota > Actinomycetes > Kitasatosporales > Streptomycetaceae > Streptomyces > Streptomyces sp. NPDC002868. The sequence continues at coordinate 54,274 of NZ_JBVHDR010000016.1, forward strand.
GCGGTCAGCTCGAGGTCAGCGCCTCGCGCAGCAACGGGATTGACTGGAGGGCCAGTTGGTCCCGGATTCGTTGGACCAGGATCCGCCACTGCCGGCTGAATCCCGGTTCCTGTTCGAGTACGTCCCAGATCCCGGCCAGCCTGCGGTCCACCCGTGCCCCCGGCAGCCACAGATGGAGCAGATGGTCGACGGCGGGGCGCAGCGCCACCACGGCGGCCTGCCCCGTCGCGGATCCGAGCCGACTGCTGTCCAGCATCCGTACGACGGTCGTCAGCAGCCAGTCGTGGAGGGCGAGGTCCTCGCACAGGCCGACGACGGCGGAAGGCTCCACAGTCTGCGGAACGCGCAGTTCCAGGAAGCGGTCGCCCTCCTCGGCGAGCGTGAGCCGGACGATCGAGGCGTCCTCTCCGTCCGGGGGCCGCAGCGCGACCCAACGCAGCCTGGTACGGCGGGACTTGAAGGGGGTCTTCTGATCGAGCAGGGGGTGGCGCAGGAGCCTGGCGAGCAGGTTCTCGGCGATCCCTCCGAGGTCCAGATCCGCTCGCCTGCCACCCGTCAGGATCCCTTGCGCGACGGCCTGTTCGGGCAGCTTGCCGACCGGCTCCAGCACTCCTGGCCGTACCAGGTAGTGACCCCACGGCTGCCGCAGGTCGGGGCCCCGGGCCGGGGCCCGGAAGGAGGCGCTGGACTGGAGGACTCGGCCCTCGGTGAGCGCCGCGCGGGTGACCACCGTACCGATCGCGCGCACATTGGCACCGTTGGCCGCGGGCAGCCGGCAGTCGACCCCCGTGAGCGTGTCGGATGAGCGGGTGTAGGCGTTCGGGCGTTCGGAGACCAGGACGCGTTCGTCGGCGCGCAGCTTCAGGAAGTGGGCGGCGGACAGGCGGTCCAGCGCCTGGAAGGACGGCAGGAGGCAGGTGCGCACCTCGCCGCAGATCAGCGCGGGGCGCGTGGTGTCGCTTCGGGTCGCCATGTCAGAGCTCCGCCCGGAAGATGTACGAGACACGGTCGGCGATGGCGTCGGGCACCGGGGTGCCTTCGGCGGCCGAGCGCTCGGCGACCTGCCCGAGCGCCTCGGCGTCCACGTCGGTCTGGTCGAGGATGACGCGCACCGCGTGCTCGACCGGCAGGAACCGGGCGGGCAGCAGGGAGCAGGTGCGGTACGCGCTGAAGGGGGCCGCGGAGTCGTTGAGCCGTACCAGGGGCGGCAGTTCGTCCCACTCGGCCGGGAACTCCGGGGCGATTTGGGGGCGCGGGGTGAGGACCGGCATCCCTTCGTGGCGCAGGAGGCCGAGGCGGGCCAGCTGCCAGACCGCCGCGAGGAAGGGGCAGGACCAGGTGCGGACTCCGTCGGTGTCGTCCCACAGTTCGACGTCCGCGTAGACATTGTGGCGGCGGGCCGCCGTCTCGTGCGGCGGCTGCCAGGCGGTGGCCGCCTGCATCGCCTGCGGGGAGCGGCCGGGCGTCCGTTCGCCGTTGGCGAGCCAGCCGGTGCTGCTGACGGGCGGGCGCCGGCCGTTGCTGCCGGCCGGCGGGGACTCGACCAGCCGGCCGGCGACGGCCTGTGCGAGCGGGATCTCGTCCGCGACGGCGCAGCCGGACTCCCTGGCCAGGTAGTCGATGGTCAGCCCCGCCCGGTCCGCCTCCGCGAGGAGCGTCGGCACGAGTTCGGCCGGGGAGGAGAAGCGGGTGAAGTAGTCGTCGATCAGGAAGCAGGTGCTGATCCGCGGGCGGCGGCCGCCGGTGCGGGCGGTGGCGCGGGCGGCGTCCGCCCAGGGCCGTAGCTGCGCGAAGTGCCGGCGCAGCCGTTCGGGCCCCTCCTCGAAGTCCTCCATATACAAGTGGCCCAGTTCCAGGGAGAGATGGGCGAGCGGGATGGACTGGGTGCGGGACTGCGCGGTGGTCTCCTGGAAGACGGCGTCCGTCACGGCTGCCCCCACAAGGAGTCGTCGGTGAGCCTGCGGGCGAGCTCGGCCAGCGCGTCCCAGGTCTCCTTGTTGGCGATGTGGCTGTCGAGCACGTCCGCGTCGGTGATGAGCTGCTCGCGCCACTGGAGGACCGGCTCCAGCGGCACCGTGCCGAGCACCCTGGTGTCACCGATGCCGTGGGCGGAGGCGAGTCGCCGCAGGTCGGTGTCGACGCGCTGCATCCAGGCGGACTGGGCCGGCGACACATGGGCCCACAGGGGGGATTCGGGGTCGGGCACCGCGGCCCGTACGAAGCGGATGGCCTCCCGCAGCGCGTCGCCGTCGTGCCCGCGGGCCACGCCCGCGTCCAGGATGCCGTTCGGGCCGAAGACGAGTCCGGCGACCGCGACCACGTGCTGCCGGGTCCAGCGGTGGAAGACCAGCCAGCGTGCCGTGACCTCCCGCATCTCGGGCCGGGCGGTGGCCGCCAGCACCATGTCCACCGCGTAGCTGCGTCCGGCGCTCAGGTCCACGAGGACGAGGTCGAACTCGTTGTTGAGGCGGAGCAACAGGTCGACGCAGCGGTGCAGTTGCTCGTCGTCCACGGCGAACTCGCCGCCGTTGACGTCCCCCGGCAGCAGGACGAGCCGGCCGGCGCCGTTGGGTTTGTGGCGGAGTACCGGATGCTGGGTCTCCCGCCAGATATCGAGGCGGGAGGGGTCGCTGATCTCCCCCTCCAGGTAGGAGTGCAGACCGTCGTGTTCGACGCCGCGGGGCAGCACGTCGAACACGGTGGTGGCCGTGGGCGAGCCGAAGTCGAAGTCGACGTAGCACACGTCGTCACCCTCGAGCGCCCGCTGGTAGGCGAGGTTCCCTCCGGTGACCGAGCGGCCGGTGCCTCCCTTGTCGGAGGCGGCGAAGACGAGCACGGGTCACTCCCTCTCAGCGTTGGACCGGGCACGGACCAGAACGTCGAGGTCGCCGAGCACCGACAGTGCCAGGGCGCAGGCGGTGCCCGGCCGTTCCTTCACGATCGTGCGGGCGCGCAGCAGCTGGTCCTCGACGCGCCTCAGCGCTCGCGCCTGCTCACCGTCGACGGCCGGGGTGTAGTGGAGCTGTTCGAGGCCCAGCAGATGGGTCGACTCCCCGAGCAACGCCTGGGCCAGGGAGGTGAGTCCGGCACTGGGAATCGGCGGCTGCTCGTACAACCGGCGCGCGGCGACCATGCATTCGGTGACGCGCTCGGTGATGCTCCAGGACACCGGTTCGCCGCTCCTGTCCGGGAGGTCCGGATAGACGGAACGGACGGCGTCCCACAGGCCCGCGCCCTCCCCCTGCTGGATGCGCCGGGCCCACAGATGGTCGGAGATCTCCTCCGCGAGGCGCAGCAGGCGGCCGTGCGCGGCGATGTTCCGGGACAGGGTGCACAGCTGGATGGTCCGCTTGAGCAGCTGGGCGGAGAAGTCGGTCATGGTCCACCGCATCGGCGGCCCCAGGGCCTCGCTGCCCAGCAGGGGCAGGGCTACACCCGGGTGGTGGAGGCCGGTGGCCGGGTCGTCGCGGGTCATCCGGCTGGTGATCCGGCCGCGCTCGGCCAGACGCACCATCACGTCGACGGTGCGGGTGAGGTCGTCGTCGGTGGCACGGCGGCGTTGCAGGTCGTGGACGAGGATCGAGGCGACGGAGAGCGAGAAGTACTCGGACTCCAGGCGCTGTCCGGTGACACGCCAGGGGATGTCCTCCAGCGGCCAGCGCTCGGCGTCGAACCGTGCGATGCCGGACCAGTACTGCTGGGTGATCTCCCAGCGCAGGCGTAACGCCTCGGCGAGCCGCTGCTGTTCGGGGTTGAGCAGTCCGAGGGTGAGGGTGCGGTCGGAGAACAGGTCCTGGATGCCGTCCAGGGCGACGACGGTGAAGTAGAGGTACGGCAGGGGGTCGGCGACCCCGTGCGGCTGCGGCCCGACCTGTTCGGACGTGTCCACCTCGGGCGCGTCCCTCACCAGGCCCCAGGCCCAGCCGCATTCGAAGAGCCGCCCCGGATCGCCCAGGTCCTCCTCGACGTCGACACCGAGGAAGAGGCTCTCGCGGATGGTGGCACGCAGCGCCCCGAGGCGCCGCCGGAACCTCTCCTGGACGAGCCGCGCGGGCAGCCGTCCCTGGCCGAGGAGTTCGCAGAGCGTACGGCCCCGGGGGGACTCGGCGTCGAAGACGTTGACGGTGAACGAGCGCAGCAGGCTGATCATGGCGGCGGTGAGCCGGATGCTGCTGGCCTCCCTGAGTTCCTCGATCCGCGCCCGGACGTCCGCGCGGTACGTCATGTTCTGGTACGTCCTGAGGAAGCCGAGGGTCGCGAGGCACAGGGTGACCGACATCGAGTAGGAGTCGACCACTCCGAGTTCCCGCTGCTCTCGGGTGAGGCTGCGGCCGCTGTCCTGAACGGTGAAGGAGGAGCCTCCCGCGAACGTGGGTTCCTTGTCCTTGCCCGTGTGCACGCCCATGAACTCGTGGACGGCGGCCACGAGCCGCGCGGGGATCTCGGTGCGTCCGCCGACCCTCGCGAGGGCCCGCTGCACGTCGTGCTCCGTGGTGTCCGGGTTGTCGAGGCGGAATCCCGGGATCTCGGTGGCCGGGTACATGAGACAGAGCAGGCGCTCGGCGTCCGCGACACTGCTGAGCCCGCCCCATTCCCCCCACGACCAGGCACCGTCGTCGAAGGAATGGCGGGCGATCGCCTGCCAGATGTCCAGCAGGTGCTGACGTGGCTTGATCCGCATCCCGGTGCCCTCTCACAGATCGCGTTGCCCTGTCGAAGAACCCTTAAGAATTACCCCTGCCGCGGAATCCGCAAGCCACGATCATGGACGTATAGCCTGGGCGCACCAGCTGGCCGGGCTGGCCGACTCGGAAGATCATGAGCCCTTCGGCATGGTCCTCGATGGACGCGTGGATCTCCAATTCGCTGACGTCACATGCGGGAAAGTGCGTCTCGCCGACTTCGTATCCCTCGGAATGCTCCATGAACGCGGCCGCGAAAGGCGCACCGGGTGTGAGGGAACGCATGAAGCATCCCGTGGCCTGCTGGAACTGGTCGTGGGACGTCGAAAGGGATTCCGCGACGAAGAACATGGTTCCGAGCGACCAGTGTTCCGGCCTGTCGTCCAGGTCGAAGAGGTTTCCCTGCTCGACCCGGGTGACCTGGGCGAACCGCTCCCGCGGGTCGCCCAGGAGCTTGGCGTACGCCTCGTCATGGCACAGCATCTCCCAGAACGCGTCCCAGCTGCGGTCGTAGGAGAGCTGCTGTTTCCGGAGATAGCGCGTATTGGGCACCGAACGATCGAGCAGCGTGATCTGGTCGCACCAGGGCAGCATCGCGAAGGCCGGGTAGAGATTGGCTCCGGCCCCGACGTCGATCCCCCGGACCGGGCGGTCCGGATTCCTGCGGAAGTGATCACTGAAATGGGTGCGGACGAGCGAAATGATCTCCGCGTCGGCCGGGTGCACACTTCTGTAGTTGCGACTGACGTAGGCCAGTGGGTCGAATGCGTCCCAGGGTGCGTCCGCGTTCAACTGCGACGGGCTTCCCGGTGATCCCAGATGCATGCCCCAAGGTATCAACGGGGTCCCTCCCGCGGGCCCACTCTCACCTGCCTCTGTACCACGACGGATGCATGGGGGGCGCATGGCAGCAACCGGCCGCAGGCTCTTCATCCCGGGACTTGAACTGCCCTGCCCGAACGAGCAATTCTGGTCGAATGTCAGCTCTCCGCCCGCCCCTGGTGATACGTCCTTCCTGCGAGGAGGATCTGCCGGAGATCCACCAGCTCGACAACGAGGTCTTCGAGAACACCCCGTACCCTCTCTTCGTGCTGCGCCAGTTCTTCGACATGTACGGAGACCATCTGCTCGTCCTGGACGACGGCGTGTCCCTCCACGGGTATGTCCTCGCCTCGGCGCCCCGCAACACGCGCAGTTGGATTCTGGGCCTCGGCGTCTCCCCGCACCTGCGCGGGAAGGGGATGGGCCGCCGACTGCTCGTGGAGATCCTCCACCGGTTGCGGTGCGAAGGCGTGCGCGAGGTGCGACTCACCGTGGATCCGGACTATCAACCGGCCATCGATCTCTACAGGTCACTGGCTTTCACCCCCGCCGCCGAAGGCCGGCGCAGGGACTACTTCGGACCGGATGAGGACCGGCTGCTCATGATCCTCTCCCTCTGATCACGACCGGATGGGCCGGGCCCCTGCCCGCCGGCACCCTGTGCCGGACCGAATCCGGTTCGTCGGGGCGGTGCGGGGCGTCCGGGGTGACCACTGCAACACGGGTGCCGCCCCGACCGGTTCGTCCAGATGGCGAAGGCGTCCCGCAGCATGACGGTCCATGGACCCGTCTGTCACCGCCGCCCTCATAGCGACCCCTGCCACCGTCATGGCCGCCGCAGCCGCCTACAGTGCGGAGCGCGCGCAAGAGGTGCCATGCACGGCCCCGTCGGTGCTGTGCGAAGGCAGCATCAGCGCGAGGCGTACGCGGCATACCTTGCCGCGGCGAACGGCTTTTCCGATGCAACCCTGCTCGCTCCGGAAGTGTCCGGCGGGCCGAGCTGAGTCACCGGCTCCGGACGGACTCGGCGCCGAACCACCGGATGAGTTCGGCGCGCGACGTGATGTGCAACTGCTGGAAGACACGGCGAAGGTGGTAGTCGACCGTGCGCGGGCTCAGGCAGAGCCGCGCTGCCACTTCCTTGTTGGTCGCGCCCGTCGCGACCAGCCGGATGATCTCGCGTTGACGGGCGGTCAGGCTCTCCGTCCCTGCCGGGTGAGCCGCGTGGGTACTGTCCTCGGCTTCGGCAGTCGCGTTGCCGCCGCTGGCGCGCAACTCCGCACAGACCCGGTCGAGCCACAGCCGGGCCCGATGCCTGCGGAAGATCTCCGCGGCCTCCCGGAGCTGGACACGGGACTCCGCCCGCCGGCGTTCGCGCTTGAGGTACTCGCCGTAGAGGAGGGCGGTGCGCGCCAGCTCCAGTTCACGGTCACCGGGCGCATGCAGGCGTAGAGCGAGCCGGAAGTACTCCTCGGGGTCTCCGCTTGCCAGGACCGCCCGGCACTGGGCCACCAGCGCGGTCGGCCAGCCACGGCCGACCCCCTCCGCCCACCGCGCGAACGCTGCGGTGGCCCGTTCCGCCCGGGGCCGGAGCCCGGCGCGGACGGTGGCCTCCACATAGGCGGGCACCGCCTGGAGCGCGACACCAGGGTGCCCCGGCTTCATGCGGGTGATCCGACGCAGCTTCGCAGCCGCCTCCTCCCAGCGTCCCGAGGCGAGATCTACATGCGCCAGGCCCCACAGACCGAGGGCGCAGGCGAGCCCGTTTCCGTGTTCCGTCGCCTCGCCGACCACCCGGTCCGCGTACCGCTCGCAGGTCTCGGTGTCACCGGCGAGCCCGGCGGCGAGCATCAGCATCCCCATCAGGTTGCGTACACAGGTGACCTGGCCTGTTCCGCGGGCCAGCCGCAGCGCCTCGGTCGCGATGAGCCGCGCAGAGTCCGGTCCGCTCAGCCAGCACTCGGAGTAGGCGAGGTACTGCATGGCGTGCGCAACCGTTGGGATGTCACCTGCCCTGCGCGCCAGTGCCACCGCACGTGCTGCCAGTGAACGGGCGTGGGCGTCGTCGGCGGTGAACAGTGCTCCATGGGCCGCCCAGGCGAGCAGAAGCGGGTCCTCCGCCTGCGCGGCATCTGCGACGCTCTTGCGTAACCGGATGCCGGCGGTCGGCAGCCCCCGTAACGACTCGGCGACTCCGAGGAGGCAGTGGGCGGCGAGCCGGGCGTCGGGCTCGTCCGGGACCTCGGATCCACCGAGCAGCGCCCGCGCCCGCCGGGCCGCCCGTACCGGCAAGTCCTCGCTCCCCGCGTAGAGGCCGGCCTCTCCTGCCGCGGCCAGTGCCTTGGCCGCGAGACGGGTGTTGCCGTCCGCCAGTACGTCCGCGGCGGTCAGCAGTGCGTCGTAGGCGTCGTCCGGTGTGCCCTGGTGGAGCGAGAGCACGCCCTGCAGAAGAGCGATGTCCCCTTGCAGGGACGGGTGTTGCGTACCGGCCAGCATCTCCGCTTGCTCCAGCAACCGGGCGGCACGCCGCAGACGCCCGGCCATGCTGCTGCAAGTGGCAGCGGCGACGAGGCGGCCGGCCCGCGGACCGTCCTCACCGGTCAGCTCCGCCGAGCGTTCCATCAGTACAGCAGCGTGGCACGGTTCGCCGTGCCGACGCGCCCGGGCAGCCTGGCGCTCCAGCTCGTCGGCCAGTCCTGCGTCCGCTTCCGTGGACAGGGCGGCCTCGTGCCAGCCGCGACGGTCGTCGTGACCGGCGGCGAACGCATGCGCCAGGAGTTCGTGCGCCCAGTGCCGTTCGGTCAGATCCAGACTCTGGCGGATGGCCCGGGCGAGGGCGGCGTCGCGAAAGGACAGGGTCGTCCTCGACACAGTGATGAGTCCCGCCACCTCGGCGCTCTTCAAGGCCGCGGGGTCGATCGCCGCCAGTTGGGCCACTCGGTACAGCGTCAGGGGATCCAGGCGCGGTTCCGTGGCCAGCAGTGTGAGCAGCCGGCGGCAGTCGTCGGAGAGCTTGCCCAACGGCGCGAGCCTGAGTTGGGTCAGTCGCGGCCCCAGCGGGAGTGGATCAGGCAGCCGTGGCAGCTCCGCCAGCTGACCGGGGTTCAGCGTCCGCAGGAGCTCGAGAAGGACCAGTGGATTGCCGTTGGCGGCATGGACGAGTACCTCGCATACGGCGGGCGCCACCGCTGACGGGTGGTGCTGTGCGATCAACCGCAGGCAGTCGCGGTCGCTCATGCCCGTCAGATGCAGTACCGGCACACCCGGCATCAGCATGGGTTCCTCACCGTCTGCACCAGCCAGGACCAGGACCCGTTCGGTGCTGATCCGACGGGCCACAAGACCGAGGACGTGCTGTGACTCGGCGTCGACCCATTGCAGGTCATCGACGGTGACCAGCACCGGTCGCCTGACGGAGCTCCGCGACAGCAGAGCCAGCACCGCTACGGAGATCAGCGACCGTTCCCGGGGCGGCGGCACGAGGCCGAGAAGTACCCTCTCCAGCAACTCGGCCAAGTGTGGCGGGAGGCGGCGTATGCCGACGGCCAAGGGGCGGACCATTCGCTGTACCGCTGCGTAGTCCAGGTTCTGCTCCGCCTGTACTCCGTCAGCGCGGACGGTGTGGAACCCCTGCGCGAGGTGCGTAGCGTGCCGGATCAGCATGGTCTTGCCGAGGCCCTGATCCCCCGTCAGCAGCAGTGCACCACCCTTCCTCGCACTGCGGCAGGCCTCGATCCACGCGACGAGTTGCCGGCGTTCGGCCCGTCTGCCGACCATGGTGTGCTCGGTGCCGTACGTCATGACGTACGCCTCCTGGATGGACTGACCCTGGGTCAAGAATAATGATTATTCGCGGCCGGGAGTGCAAGAGAGGACCCTGGGCCCGCACCGTGGCCGAGGCGGAGAGCGAGCGGCGGGAGACCGCCGTGACCCGAGGGGACCGGCCGCATGACGCGGCTAGGCTGGGCGCGTGGCAGAGCCTGATTCTTTCGCGAGGCCGTCCAGGCCGGTGATCCGTGAACGCCTGGTCGAGGCTGCTGTCCAGGAGTTCGGTGAGCAGGGCTACGACCGCGCGAGGGTGCAGGACATAGCCCGCCGAGCCGGCCTCTCCACCGGGGCGATCTACGGCAACTTCCGCAACAAGGCCGAACTTCTCGCCGAGGCGGTCGACTACGGCCTGGCGGCGGCATCGCACAAGCTCGCCCAGGCCCTGAGCAGCGGTGCCGGACCCGCCGATGTCCTCGCGCTGATCGTCACGGATCTCTCCGATCCACGTCAGCAGACCTGGGCGCCGCTGGTCAGCGAAGCGCTCACAGCCGCCAGGCGGGACGCCGAGGTCGCCCGCAGGGTCCACGCCGCGTTGAGTCGGGTGGAGAGCGAGTTGAGGGACCTGGTTGAACTCGCCCAGCGGAACGGCACGTTCGGCCCGCTGATCGATGCAGCGGCCTGCGCCCGCCTTGTGTTGTGCGTGTCCCTGGGAGTGGACGTACTCGCCGCAATAAAGGCGGACAGCCCGGACCATGGTGCCTGGACCTCGCTGATGCACGTTCTGTTCGCCGGGCTGGGCGCTGCCGAATGAACCTGGGGAGAGGCCTTCCGCGGCGCCGCGGTGATCGGTGAGGGCGACCTCAATCACCGGCGGGATACGGCCACGAATCAGTGAAGTCACCGGTCTTGCCCCGCTCAGTGCGGCCAAAAATGCAGGAAGAATGCTGGTCAGTGCATCACGAGTGCGTCACCTGATTTTACCTGCGTCCCGCCTGTGTTGACACCGCAAAAGGCGCACGTCACTCTACCGGTGAGCCTCGGCAAGGCCGTACACACGTGAACCGGACGCCCGATTCCTGGGCCGGTATTTCTCCTTTCGGCAAAGCTGATCGCCTCTTTGGAATGCGATCGAGAGAAAATCGGTTCGGCAGCCCAGGAATCCCGCACCGATTTCCGCATCAGGTCCTTGCCTGTCTGGCACCAACTCCTGATCCGAAAAGGAGAGAGACATGTCCCGGCGAAGTCTGCCCCTCACTGCCCCACTGATCGTTACCGCATTGGGGACCACTGCGGCACTGGTCGTCACCGCAGCCACCCCGGTCCCCGCCGCGGAGCAGGCGTCCACGTCTGCAGTGCACCGAGCCCCTGAGGCCAGGACGACAACGACCGTGCGCTACGGGCCGTTCACCCTTCCCGCCGCGTCAGGGCACGACCACGGTGAAACCGGCAACCGCCTTGCGCTGAACGTCCAGAAGCCGTGCGACGACTGCTTCATCACGGGCTTCAAGCCAAACCTCGTATATCCGGACGGGTCGAACGCGAACGTCAACACCGGTCCGATGCTCCACCACGCGGTGCTGGGCACCCACTCGAAAAGCGACGTCGTCTGCCGCGGCCCCCAGCGGAAATTCGCCTCCGGGAACGAGCGAGTGGAAAGTGTCCTGCCCTCCGGATACGGCATTAAAGTGCGCCGGGGTGAGCGCTGGAACATGCTCTACGACCTCATGAACCATGCGCCCCAGAGAAAGACCGTGTACATCACCTTCACCTTCACCCATGAACCCGCCGCGGGCTCGAGGCTCCAGCCTGTGACACCGATCTGGATGGATGCGGGCGGCTGTCTCGGCAGTGCGTACGACGCTCCGGAGGGCGCCAGCGAAAAGGTCAGGCGGTGGCGCTCCACCATTTCCGGAAGGCTCGTCCACATGCGCGGCCACCTGCACCACGCGGGCCGTTCTGTGCGTACGGAGAACCTCACCACGGGAAAGCTGCTGTGCAACATCGTGGCGGAGGAGGGCGGAAGCCCCGAATTCATCGACCTCCACGGCAACACGGAGATCTCGGACATGCCGCCGTGCAGCGGCGATCCGCTCGGCACCATCAAGCGGGGGGAAGTCCTGCAGATCACCAGCAGGTACGAGAGCGCAGGACACTCGCACGGCGGCGTCATGGGCATCATGGCCGGCTGGGTGGCTGAGGACTGATCAGTGCCGCATGGTCGTGGGGCGGATCGGTTCCGGGGACCGGCGCCCGGCTGGATGATCGGTGTGGCCGACGCCCTGGTCTGTCTGGTGTGGGCGGCCGGCGTGTGGGTGGCGCTGCAACTCGAAGTCGGCCCTGCGCTGCGCACCGCGGCACTCTTCGTGCACCTGGCAGCGCTGATCCTGGGGCTCGGCACCGTGCAGACCATTGACTACTATGGGCTGCTCTGGTTGCTGGGGCGGCGCAGCCTGCGTCAAGTGCTGGACTTCACCAGGCCGTTGCATGTGCTCGTCTGGTCCGGTCTGACAGGCATGGTGATCAGTGGTGCCGTCCTCGGCCCAGACCTGGCACTGGCAGCCACCCGGGTGAAGCTGGGACTGGTTCTCCTGGTCGCTCTCAACGGCGTGCACGCGCACGCTCTGCACCGCTCCCTCGCGGAGCAGGCGGGAGGGCAGGTGGAGAGACGGCTGCTGGTGCGTGGAGCGATGTCCGCCGTGGTTTCCCAGGTGGGATGGTGGGGGGCTGTGGGGATCGGGTTCCTCAACAGCCAGTCCTGAGTGGCAGCCAGTGCTTCTGAAGCGCCTGTGCGGACCGTAAGCCCTGGCACGGGGCGCGCGTGGAGCCCCTGGCACACCCGGTCCACCCCTCGGTCACCGGTCGGTAGATGCACACGTGTGCACCCGTACCGCTGGTGACCGTGGGGGACCAGTTCGGGCGTGCGCAGGGCACGGTCCTCCGCGAAGAGCGCCTTGCCCCGCGCCGAGGAGCAGCGGCGTGATCACGAGCCGGATCTTCGACCAGGCCGCGTGCAGGGGCAGGCACGAGCGTGGACTCCCCATGACCAACAGGTCGCCGCCGTCGGTCTCGCGCAGCTCCCGGTTGCGGGCGCCGGCTGCGTGCGTTCCACGTCAGCTCGTTGTCACCCGGCATCTCGGACACGGCGTACTCCGGGATGGCGTTCATCCGGTCGGCGAACGGTCGCGGCCCGCTCGGGCCGGAAGGCACCGCCTGGTCGACTCCCTCTCTTGAGCCTTGGATTCAGATCCGACGACCGAGACGATCCGCATGCCGGTTCCATGATCCCTGTTCCGGGTGGTCGAACGGGGCAGCCGCGGCCGTCCGCCCACCCGGCCGCCGCTGTCCGGCCCACGCCCAGGGCGTTGTCCCGCGCGACCCGCTGTCACACCGCGGTGAGACCACCGTCCACCACCAGGCTCTGGCCGGTGATGTAGGAGGCCCGATCGGAGAGAAGGAAGGTGACTGCCTCTGCCACTTCCCAGGCGGTGCCCTGACGGCCGAGCGGAATGCGGGCGAATGAGGCCGCCCGGGAAGTCCGGTTCGCCGATGCATGGCGGCCCATCGGCGTGTCGATCAGGCCGGGGACGACCATGTTGGCGCGGATGCCTCGTGCCGCTCCCTCCCTCGCCACATGGCGAGTCAGCCCGAAGAGGCCGGCCTTGGAGCTGTCGTAGGCGGGAGAGCCGGTCGCGGCACGCAGTCCGGCGACCGAGCCGATGAAGACGACGGCGCCTTCGTCAGCCATCGAAGGAAGGCCGTGTTTGGCGGCGAGGAAAGGCGCACGCAGATTCAGGCGGAGAACCTCGTCCCATTCCTCGGGCGACGAGTCCGCCAGTCCGGAGCCGAGGCCCACCCCTACATTGACCACCAGCGCGTCCAGCCCGCCCAGCCCGCGGACCGCCTCGGCGACCATGGCGGCCGACTGCTCCGCGTCCGTGGCATCAGCGACCACGGGAACACCCAGGGCACCTTCGGCGGTGACCAGGTCGGCGGTCACGGCGGCTACTGGGCCGAGGATGTCGGCGCAGGCCAGTTCGCGGGCGGCGAGAACGGCGATCGCCCGGCCGTTGCCGACGGGCGCCTGCGGGGCGTCGTCGGGACGCGTGCCCGCGCCGACCACCAGCACTTTGCGGCCCGCGAGCCGTCGGGCGGCGCGATCCCGTTCCGCCTCACTCATCGTTCCCGTTCCTTTCCGGCGAGGCCTGGGCTGTCGAAGCCCGGGTCCAGCGCCACACCGACGGAGTTCAGGAAGAACGCCACCATGTGGTACTGCCCCACCAGCATGGTGATCTCGATCATTTCCGCGTCGCCGAAGTGCTCGGCCAGGACGTCCCACGTGGCCTCGCAGAGCCGCGCATCGCGGTTCAGCTCGTCGGCGGCCCGGATGAGGCACCTTTCGAGGTCGGTCCACCCGTCGGCCTCCGGGCCCTGGACGAGGCGGTCGATCTCCGTATCGGTAACGCCCGCAGCCTTGGCCAGGGGGACATGGCGTCCCCACTCGTACGGGGCGCCGGTGTTGTACGACGTGCGCAGGATCAGCAGTTCACGGAGCCTTCCCGATAGCCGGCCCCGGCGGAGCAACTGGCCTCCGAAGGGCATGAACCGCTCGTAGAGGTCGGGATGACGCACCAGCGTGGTGAAGATGTTCGGGATCCGGCCCCCTGGGTCCCGAGGGGCTGCGGCCAGCAGGTCGCGGGTCCGCGCATCCCAACTGTCCTCGGGCAGGGCCACGAGTCGCGGGAGGGGGAGGGCGTTGCCGTGCCGTACAGGGTCTCGCTCCGGCATGGAGTCTCCAAGATGAGGTGCCCACGCGAACCAGCGGGTGCGCACTCCGTGGTGTGGGCGTGTGGGTGGTGACGGGCGTGGCAGGTCCGCGTGGGACCGGGAGGGCCGGCCGGTGTGCGCAAGCCGGTCCCTCCCGGTCGGCCGGACGTCAGCCGGTGACGGGGCCGAACTGCTCGCGGGTGTCGACGGGTTCCCCGAACAGGACCCATCGTTCCCCCGTGAAGCGCACCAGTTGCATGGTCTCGATGGGGAACCGGTCCTTGGGGCCGGTGTTCAGAGAGACGCCAGGGAGCAACATGCCCACCTTGACGTCCTTGAGCTTCTGGACGGAGTCCCTCAGCCCTTCTCTCGTCGGGCATTCCATGGCGTCGAGTGCCTTGTGCAGGCTTGAGGCCACGGCCCAGCCGTAGGCGTTGAACTGGATCGAGGGATCGGTGTCCGGGGCGTACTTCTTCATCGCCGTGCGGTAGGTCTGCATTTCCGCGTCGTCAGCCCACTGGGGGTCGGCGGGATCCTTGAAGTAGGTGGCGGAGACCACGCCCTGGACGTTCTTGAAACCGACGGGCTTGAGCACGCTGGTCGACGCCGAGACGCTGTTGACGATGTGCAGCGGGTTCCACTTGGTGTTCTTCGCATCCGCGGCCAGGGTCTGGCTGCCGAACTTGGGCGTGGTGATGTTCAGCAGCACATCCGCCTTGGAGCGGGCGAGGCTGGTCATCTGGGCCGAGACGGACGGGTCGGTGACCTCGTAGCTCTCCTCCGCGATCACCTTGACGTCGCTGCCCTTGACGGCCTGCTTGAACCCGCCGAGCAGGTCCTTGCCGAAATCGTCGTTCTGGAAGAGCACGGCCACCTTGGCCTTCGGCTTCTCCTTCTTGAGGTAGTCGGCGTACATCCGGGACTCGGCGACGTAGTTGGGCTGCCAGCCCATGGTCCACGGGTGCTTGGTGTCCGTCCCCCACATGGAGGCGCCGGTGGCCACGAACGGCTGTGGCACCTTCTGCTGGTTGAGGTAGTCCCACACGGCTGAGGTGGAGGGCGTTCCCAATGTCTGGAACACTGCGAAGACCTTCTCCCGTTCCACCAGCCGTCGGGCTTCCTCCACGGCCTTCGGCGGCTGGTAGCCGTCGTCACGGACCACGAACTCGACCTTGCGGCCGCCGATACCGCCCTTCTCGGCGTTGACGTACTTGAAGTAGGCGCTGACGCCGTTGCTGATGGTGCCGTAGGCGGAGGCTGGTCCGGACATAGGGTAGATACCGCCGAGCTTGATGCTCTTGTCGGTGATACCCGTGGTCTGCTGGCCCTTGCAGGCGCCGTCGGAGGCGGCGGCATCTTCCTGTCCCCGTTGACTGGAGCAGGCGGTCGTGGTGAGCAGGGCGGCGATGCCCGCGGCGGCTGCCCGCAGGGTAGTGGTGCGACGCATCCGGATCATCCCTTTCCGGTGGTGGGCGGTGCGGTGAGGGGCTGGTGGTCGGGCTGTGGGGGGCCGGGCGGTTCCGCGGGAGAGGCCGGCTCCGGACGGCGGCGGGTGTGGCGCAGGCGTTGCTCCACACGCCCCCGGACCCCCTGTCCGGCACGGGCCGCCAGGCCGGCCAGTCCGGTCGGGGCCAGATACATGACGGCGATGATCAGAAGGCCGAAGACGACTCCTGGCGCGGCCGGGCTGACGTCCTGCGCCAGATTCGGCACGTACATCACGAAGGCCGCGCCCAGCAGTGGCCCGTACGCCGATGCCAGGCCACCCACGACCAGACCGGCCAGGAGGGTGATGGACAGGTTGATGCTGAAGGAGTCAGGAGACACGAAGCCGATCACCCAGGTGTACAAGCACCCGGCGACACCTGCGAACATCGCGCTCCAGGCGAAGGCGAGCGTCTTGTGGAAGGAGAGCCTCACCCCCATCACCTCCGCTGCGGTGGCGTTCTCCCGGATGGCGAGCAGCGCCCGGCCGACCCGCGAGTGCACCAGGTTGCGGACGACCAGCAGCGTGACCGCAGCGACGGTGAGGGTGAGGAAATACAGCCACTGGTCGTCGGCCAGGCCGGTCCAGGAGGGCGGCTGCGGCTTGGGGACGGTCAGGCCCATGGAGCCGCCGGTCACGTGCTCGAACCGCTTCAGCAGCGGCGGGAGGAACACGGCGAACGCCAAGGTGACCAGAGCCAGGTAGAGGCCGCGGAGCCGTAGCGCGGGTACCCCGAAGCCCAGACCGAGGAGGAAGCATCCCGCGGCCGCGATCGGCAGCGTGGCCAGGTGGTCGATGGTGAACCGGTCGAGCATGACGGCCGCCGTGTAGGCGCCCACGGCGAAGAACGCGCCGTGTCCGAGGGAGATCTGCCCGCCGTAGCCCACCAGTAGGTTCAGGCCCGCCAGTACGATGGCGTAGATCAGCACCATGGTCAGCTGGAAGACCCGGAACGGGGCGAAGTAGTAGGGCGTCGCGAGCAGAGCGGCCGCGATGACCAGCGCCGCGAGCGGACGTGCCCAGCGCGCGGTGCGCGAAGCGTGAGTGGTGATCAGTTCTGCCGTGGTCATGCCCGCTCCACCGCCGCCCGGCCGAACAGCCCCTGAGGCCGCACCAGCAGCACCACGAGGATGATCAGCAGTGGTACGCCGATCTTCAGGTCGGCGCCGACGAATCCGACGTAGGCCCCGGCCAGGGTCTCGGCGACACCCACGACCAGGCCGCCCGCCACCGCGCCCACCGGGCTGTCGAAGCCGCCGAGGGTGGCCGCGGCGAAGGCGTAGATGAGGACGCCGCCCATCATGTTGGGTTCCAGGAACAGCAGTGGGGCGACCAGGACGCCCGACAGCGCGCCGACCGTCGCGGCCAGCCCCCAGCCCAGCATCAGCACCCGGCCCACCCGGATGCCCGAGAGCCTGGCCGAGGCGGGATTGTCGGCGACCGCTCGCATCACCAGACCGGTCCTGGTGTGCTGGAACAGCAGGTACAGCAGCCCCATCACCACGGCCACGACGCCGATGACGCCCAGCGTCGACCAGCTGATGCCGACCCCGGCCAGGGCGAGGCTGCCGTCGGGGAACGGCTGGGGGAAGTCCTTCACGGTGAACGACCAGATCAGGCCCGCGGCCGCGTTGACGAAAATGAACAGGCCCACGGTGACGATGACGATGGTCAGCTCGGGCGCTCCCTCGACCGGCCGGATGAGCAGGCGCTCGATGAGCATGCCGCCCGCGAAGGAGATCGCGAGAGTGACCGGTAGGGCCAGCCAGAACGGCATCCCCGAGGCGACCAGCTGCCACGCCACGTAGGTGGAGATCATGGCGAGCTCGCCCTGGGCGAAGTTGACGATGCCGGTGAACCGGTGGATCAGGACCAGGGCCAGTGCGAGGCTTGCGTAGACCGAGCCGGCACCCAGTCCTTCCACGACCTGCTGGAGGAACTCGGTCACGAGCCACCACCTGCCTTGCCGGCCTGGACGGAGATGCCGAGGTACACCTCGGCGACCTGGCCGTCCTGGCGGATCTGATCGGCCGGGCCCGACAGCACCAGGCGGCCCGACTCCAGTACGTGCGCCTGATGCGCGATGTCCAGCGCGAGCTTGGCGTTCTGCTCGACGACGACCACGGTCGTGTGCTCCTCCTCGTTGACGGTACGGACGATCCGGAACAGCTCGCGGGTGACGAGGGGCGCCAGGCCCAGCGAGGGTTCGTCGAGGAGCAGCAGCGCAGGACGGAGCATCAGCGCCCTGCCGATCGCGAGCATCTGCTGCTCGCCGCCGCTGAGGCTGCCCGCCGACTGCCGGGAGCGCTCCTGCAGTTTGGGGAAGTAGCCGTAGACCCGCTCCAGGTCCGCTGCCACCGCAGCCCGCTCGCTCCTGCCCCGGCGCCCTCGACGGTGGCGCAGATACGCGCCGACGCGCAGGTTCTCCTCCACGGTGAGGTCGTTGAACGTGCCCCGGCCCTCGGGTACGTGTGCCACACCGAGCCGGGCGGCCTGTTCGGGGGAGCGACCCAGCAACCGGGCGCCGTCCAGCGTCACCGATCCGCGCCCCGTGACCATGCCGCTCAGCGCCCTCAGGGTCGTGGTCTTGCCCGCGCCGTTGGGCCCGAGGATCGCGCAGACCTCGCCGCGGCTGACAGAGAATCCGATGCCGTGCAGGACGCGGGCCTGCCCGTAGCCGGCGTGCAGGTCCGAAATCTCGAGGAAGGCCGGTGCCGCGGATTCGTCGGCGGGAGAGTCCTTCATCTGCTCGCTCATGCCGCCGCTCCCAAGTAGGCCTCGATGACGGCCGGGTCACGCTGCACCTGTTCCGGCGGCCCGTCTGCGATCGTGCGTCCGAAGTCCAGGCACACCACGCGGTCACACAGCCCCATCACGAACCCCATGTGGTGCTCGACCACGACCAGGGTGAGGTCGAAGTCCTCGCGCACCGCCCTGATCAGGTCGGCGAAGACCTCGACCTCGCCGTGGCTGAGGCCGTTGACCGGCTCGTCGAGCAGCAGCAGCCGGGGCTCCACGGCCAGCGCCCTGGCCAACTCGACCCGTTTGAGCGTGCCGAAGGGCAGGCCGGAGGCGGGATGGTCCGCGACGTCGGCCAGGTCCAGCCGCTGCAGCAGTTCCTGCGCAAGGGAGCGCAGCCGCGCTTCCTCACGCCGCACACGCGGCAGCCGCAGCGCGGCGGCGAGATGCCCTGCGCGGCCCCGGTGGTGAGCGCCGACCATCACGTTCTCCCGGACCGTGAGGTGCTGGAACAGGCCCAGATTCTGGAAGGTGCGGGCGATGCCGTGCCCGGCCACGGTGTGCGGGGGCAGGGACAGCAGGTCCTGGCCCTCGTAGCGCACCGTGCCCTCGTCGGGCGTGCACCGCCGGGTCAGACAGTTGAAGAGCGTGGTCTTTCCCGCTCCGTTGGGCCCGATGAGGCCCACGGCGGTGCCCTGCTCGACAGCGAATCCGACGCCGTCCAGAGCCGTGATTCCGCCGAAACGCATGGTGATGCCGTCGACCGCGAGCATGTGCGCCGCCCTTTCGACAAGGTCCCTGGGGGGTGGGCGAGCGTCACAGTAGGTGGGCCCCCTCTGCGCGGGCATTGGGTGCGAGCACTCAACTTCGCGGCCGTCACCTTGTGCGCCGCGCACAGTCCGAGGTGAACAACCGGTCACCGCCCTGTTGACTGGTCACGATTCGGGGGCGACGATCCCGCCATGCATCACGCGATCGTGCCGAGCGTGCCTCCCATGACCGAGCAGCTGCGCCACGAGCGGCTGCGAATCCTGTGCGACGTGAAGGAGCGCGTGGAGCAGGTGGCGGAGTCCGCGCTTGCGGTGATGCGCGCCGAGATCCCCGCCTACGCGGTGCAGGACGAGCACTTCTTCGAAGACGTGCGCCACCAACTGCTCTCGCACTACCGGGTCCAGCTGGCGCTGCTCGGGGGCGAGCGGAGCTTCGCCTCCGAGGAGTTGGCCTTCAGCCGGGCGGGGGCGATGCGCAGGGCCCGCGCCGGGTTCGCGCTGGAGGACTTCATCAGCGCGTTCCGGGTCGGCCGGCAGGTCTTCTGGGAGGCCCTGCGCGACTGCGCGGGGCCGTCGGCCGCCGGGCAGGATGCCGTGCTCACCCTGGTCGCCCCGCTGATGCGGTACATGGACTTCGCCAGCACCCAGGCAGCACAGGCCTACTTGGAGTTTCAGCAGCATGTCGTGGCCGACGCGGACCGCGAGCGCAGGGACCTGCTCGAGCAACTGCTCGCGGGCCACATGCCGACCCGGGGACCTCTCATGGCCGCGGCACAGGCCTACGGCATCGGCGCGCAGGTGCCGATGATGGTGGTCGCGGCGGTCTGCGTCGACGGCGCCCGGCACGGGGGTGCGGGCACGGCCGCCGAGAGCGGATACATCACCAGCGCGGCGATCTCCGCCGCCGGCGTGCGGGCCGCCAGAGTCCTGGTGGTCGTGCGGCACGGCGAGGTCGTGGCCGTGCCGGTGCTGCGTACGGGCACCGAGCCGGACGAGATATGCGCGCGCTTCGAAGAGGTGCAGCGGCACCTGGCCAGGGACGGAACGGTCCTGGCGATGGGGATCAGCACGGTGGCCCGGGGCGCGGCGGAGCTGCCGCGGGCCTACCAGGAGGCCAGAGCCGCCCTGGAGTTCGTTCCCAGCGGGGGAGGGGTGGCGGCGCTACCGCGGCTGTCTCCGTTCCAGTACCTCGCCCTGCGCGCGGACGCCATCGCCCGCCAGCTGGTCGACCCGCGGATCAGCGCCCTGCTGGATGACGACGTCCGGCGCGGGGGTGCGCTCGCGGCCACCGTACGGGCGTTCGCCGAGGCGGATCTGAACCTGAGGCTGGCGGCGGAGCGGCTGCAGGTACACCACAACACGGCGTACTACCGGTTGCGCCGCATCGAGGAACGCACCGGGCGTAACCCGCGCCGGATCGCCGATCTGCTGGAACTGCTGGTCGCTCTCGCCATCCGCGACGCGGCCTGGGGAACGGAGGACGTGCAGTGAGCCAGACCCATCCGGAGCGGACGGCCGACTCACCGGAAGCGTCGGCGAAGACCGTGGTGGAGGGGGTGCAGGCCGCGGCGGAGGCGACGGTGCGGACTCCCGC
The DNA here is from genome assembly GCF_055563295.1 of Streptomyces sp. NPDC002868. Taxonomy (NCBI): domain Bacteria; kingdom Bacillati; phylum Actinomycetota; class Actinomycetes; order Kitasatosporales; family Streptomycetaceae; genus Streptomyces; species Streptomyces sp. NPDC002868. The sequence continues at coordinate 74,899 of NZ_JBVHDR010000016.1, forward strand.
AGAGGCCGCGGCCGCCGCGGACGTCTCGGCGCGACGCGCGTTGCTGGACGCAGCGCTCGATGTGTTCACCGAGCGCGGCTACACCAACGCGAGCGTGACGGAGATCGCGGCGCGTTCGGGCATCCCCGTCGGCAGCCTCTTCCACCACTACGGGGGCAAGAGGGGCTTGTATCTGGCGTTGTGGGAGGAGTTCCAGGAAGAGCAGGAGCAGCGGACCGCGGCGGGGGTCGCCGCGGCGCGCGGCCAGGGCGTGACCGACCCGGTCGCGCTGTTCCTCACGGGGGCGAGGGCCTATCTCGAGGGCGCCTGGGTACGCCGGCGCATCGGCAGGCTGCTGCAGCAGGAGGACGGCCCTCCTGGTTTCGACGCACTGCGGCGCCAGTGGGACCGCTCGTGGGTACGGCGCAACGCCAGGCTGCTCGAGGTGGATGAGACGCGGCGCACCGGCCGTGTCCGGGGCGTCGTGCTGACCACGGTGATCGCGGGTGCCGCCCAAGAGCTGAGCGACTGCGCGGACATGGCCGAGGCCCAGGAAATCATCGAGGAAGTCTGCGGCATCCTGGCGCACCTGTCGAAACCTCCCGGGTGACCGGAGCGCCACCGCTGGGGATCCGCGCAGGGTAAAGGCTTTCTGAACGATGTTCGGTTATCGGGGGTGCGTGTAAGGTGAAGCCAGAAGCAGGGCGCTGCTGACTGCGGCGCTTCACGGTGTGGGGGTGCATCGGTGGGCCGACCGACCAAGCCGATTCTCAGCCGCGGGCGCATCTGCGCCACGGCGCTGGCGATCGTGGACCGGGACGGGCTCACCGAACTGTCGATGCGCAGGCTCGCACGGGAACTCGGGGTTCAGGTCTCCTCGCTCTACGAGCACGTCAAGACCAAGGACGACGTCCTCCACGAAGTCGCCAACACCATCATGGAGGACGTGGACGTCTCCGGCTTCGAGACCGGCGACTGGCGACACGGCGTGGCCTCCTGGGCCCGGTCCTACCGCGCCGCGCTGGCTGCCCATCCCCAGATCGTCCCGTTCCTGGCCTACGGCCCCGCCCGCCGTGAAGCCTCCCTGCGGCGCGCCGACGCCGTTCATGGCGGTCTCGTGGGCGCCGGCTGGCCGCCGCGCTATGCCACATTGATCGGTGCCTCGACCAAGTACCTGGTGGTCGGGTCCGCGATGAGTTCGTTCGCCGGGGGGTTCGAGGACGACGTCCAGGTCTACGTCGAGCGCTATCCGCACCTCGCGGGGGCCCACCGCCTGCGCGGCCGCGCAGGCGTGATCGACCGGGACAGCTTCGAACTCGCCCTGGAGATGTTCCTCGACGGCCTCACCGCCCTGCACGCCCGCGTCACGGCACCACAGAAGCCGGCCGGTTCCTGATCGAGAAGCCGGCCGGTTCCTGATCGCCGCGCAGACCGCGGCAGCGGACCTCAGGCGGACGCGGAGGGTGACTCGCCGACGACGTCTTGTGCTGCATGCTGGGCACCTCTAAGCTCCCAAACCGAACGCCGTTCGGCATAGTCGGTGCCGCGCGGCGTGTCCTTCGCTTGTTCGCCTGGTTCCACGGCGGCCGCCCGTGAGCCTGAGGATCGTGGTCGACATCCCTCGCTGATCGAGGAGATCAGGACCCACAAGGGCTGAGCACGTCACTGCGTCACGGCTCGGACACCGAGTCGTGCCCTGGCAGACACCGACCCGGTCGACTGCCCCTGCGGTGACGCCTCGCCCTCGCCGCGGCATGCAGCCAAGAGGAGTTGATGTCGTCATGACCAGTCCCTTTGAGCCGTTCCAACGACCACCGTCGTACGTCCGTAGCCCCTACGCGCACACCCCCAACGCGGAGCCGGGCGTCCCGACGGACATCGAACGGTTGCACACGGAGCGCCGTTCCAGGGTCTTTCCCGTTGTCGCCGCCGTGGTCGGCTTCTATCTGCTCAACGCCCTTCTGGCCAACGTGGCCGGCGAACTGATGGCTGTGAGGCTGGTCGGCCACCTGAACATCGGGCTCGCCCTCGCGCTCCTGCAGTGCGCCACCACGCTCCTGGTGTGCCGCTGGTACGCGCGTTACGCCCGCACCACCCTGGATCCGCTGACCGAGAGGGTGCGGGCAGGGCTCGAACCGAGGGGGAGCCGTCGGTGAGCGCCTCTCAGATTCCCACCCAGATCGCGCACAACGGAGCAACCCTGATCGTCTTCGCGGTCTTCGTCGTCTGCGTCGTCCTCATCGCCTTGTGGGGTGCGGCGGACAGCGACACCCCCCGCCGCTTCTTCGTCAGCGGCCGCGAACTGTCCTCCGCGCGCAACGGAATCGCCCTGTTCGGCGACTTCATCTCCGCGGCGACGCTTCTCGGCACTCCGGGGCTCATCGCGCTGGCCGGTTTCGACGGCATCCCGTATCTGGTGGGGCCCGTCGTGGTCTGGGCCGTCATTCTGCTGGTGGTCGCAGAGCCGTTCCACAACACCGGCAGTTATACGGTGGGCGCCGCGCTGGCGCGCCGGCTGCGGCCGCGGCCCGTCCATCTGGCCATGGGCCTCGCCACGCTGGTGATCTCGCTGTTCTACCTCACCGCCCAACTTGTGGGTGCCGGTGCGCTCGCGGCACCTCTGCTGGGCATATCCGGCGAGGCGGCCCAGAACTGCCTGATGGTCTTCCTCGGCGTCCTGATGATCATCTATGTGGCCATCAGCGGTATGCACGGCGCGACGCTCGTACAGCTGCTCAAGGCGGCCGTCCTGCTGGTCGCGAGCATCTTCCTGGCGGTGCTGGTGCTGGCGAAGTTCGGTTGGAACCCCAGTGACCTGCTGGGAACCGCGGCCCGCCGCAGCGGCGTCGGGGAGAACTTCCTCGCCCCCGGCGCCCGCGCACAGGGGACCGGTATGGAAACGCTGGACAGACTGAGCCTCCAGCTCGGAGCCCTGTTCGGAGCCGCTGGACTCCCGCACCTCCTGATGCGCATGTGTGTGGTGCCCTCCGCGCGCGCTGCCCGGCGTTCGGTGCAGTGGACGGCGGTTCTGACGTGCGTGTTCTGCGTGACCGCGGGGGTTTTGGGATTCGGCGCCGCGGCGGTGCTCGGCCCGGAGACCATCCTCGCCGGGAGCCCCTCGGGGAACACGGCCACCCTGCTGCTCGCCCACTCCCTCGGCGGGTCGTGGATGCTCACCGTCATGGCCTGCGTGGCGTTCGCCACGATCCTGGCCGTGGTGGCGGGCATCGCCCTCGCCGCCGCGACGTCCGTGGCGCACGACATCTACGGAGCGGTGCTCAAGCGGGGACGCGCGACCGAGGAGAAGGAACTGCTGGTCGCCCGCTGGGCGGTCGTGCTGATCGGTTGCGCGGCGGTGGGCCTGTCCCTGCTCGCCGAGCGCCTCAATGTCTCCTTCGCCGCCGGGCTGGCGTTCTGCATCGCGGCTTCGGCGATTCTTCCCGCGCTGCTGTACGGCCTGTACTGGCGGGGCTTCACCACCACCGGGGCGCTGTGGAGCATCTACGGCGGCCTGGTTTCCTCGGTGGTGCTGGCCGTGCTGTCCCCGGCGGTTTCGGGAGGTCCGACCGCGCTGTTCCCCGACATGGACTTCAGCCTGTTCCCGTTGCAGTACCCGACCATCGTCTCTGCCCCCCTGGGCCTCCTCCTGGGATGGCTCGGATCGGTGCTGGGGAGGGACAGGCCGGACCCAGCCACGCACTCCGCGCTCGAGTTGCGCACGCTCGCGGGCGCGGACGACACCTCCGCCTAGTAGTCCGCGTCCGGCCGGCGCGTTCGCCCGCAGTTCACCCGGAAAATCGCCCCATACCCGTCCCAATCGAGAGCGTAAGCGGAACTCGTCAGGCGGGGCGGAGGTCCCCATCGGCGCGGTTCGCGTGCGCTCCGTCTGCGTTCCGTTGATCTCGCTTCCCAAACGCCCGATCCATACCCCGGAAGCTCGGCACCGCGAATTCAAGGCCTGGATGCGGTCGGTAAGTCTGCCGGCGCCCCCGGGCACTGGCCGCGCCCCGTTGAACTGCCCGCCACAACAGACTGCGTGACCCGCCGCGGGGCGACTCCGTCGGAAGTCGCCCCGCGGGGGCGTTGCATCTGCTCGCTCGCTTCCCCGTCGTACGTGGTGCGTGGTGCGCCTTGACGAGACCGAAGCGCCCTGCGGCAGGCGGCGCCTCAGGGCAATGCATGCGCCAAGTCCAAGCTCGTCAGGCCGCTTCGGACGCTCAGGCCCGGGAGGCCCAGCGTCTGGACCGCTGCGGCCCCGACCCACGAGGCGACCCGGCCGCACAGGACGGGCGACCGTTCCGCAACGCAGAAGCCAACTACATCGATGCTTCCGCCTGGACGGGCACGCGGAGGGCAGCGGCGAGTGCGACCCGCTGGCGATGCCGCACTCGCCACGAGAGCATCGCCGCCGCACGGAACGAGTGATCCGCGAGGCGGCGATGTCCGGCCGGCCCCCGGGACCGTAACGGGGCCGGCAGGCTAGTCGGCCGAACGCAGCTCCATCGTGCAGCACTTCACACTTCCGCCGGCCTTGAGCAGTTCCGACAGGTCGACGCCGATCGGGTTGAAGCCCCGGTTGCGCAGCACCGCGGCGAGGCCGGTCGCGTTGTGCGGCAGCACGACGTTGTAGCCGTCGGAAACCGCGTTGAGGCCGAAGACCGCGGCGTCGGCGTCGGTGGCGGTGATCACGTCCGGGTACAGCCGCTGGAGGACGGCGCGGCTGCCCGGGGAGAAGGCCGCCGGGTAGTAGGCGATGGTGTTTCCGTCGAGGACGGTGAGTGCGGTGTCCAGGTGGTAGTAGTTCGGATCGACGAGGCGCAGGCTGATCACCGGCCGCTCGAGGAACTCCTGTGCCTCGGCGTGCGACTGCGGGTCGCTGCGGAAGCCGGATCCCGCGAGCAGCCAGTCATCGGTGACGAGGTAGTCTCCCTCGCCCTCATTGACGAACCCTGCTCTGCGCAGGTACCTGAAGCCGCGGTCGCGCAGCCAGTCGTGGTGGGCCGCAGCCTCGTCGGCGCGCTCGGCGTTGTGGAAGCGCGCCACGAGGGCGCGTCCGTCGACGACCGTGGCGCCGTTGGCGGCGAAGACCATGTCGGGCAGGCCGGGCAGGGGGTCGATCGTCTCGACGGTGTGGCCGAGGCTCAGGTAGACCTCGCGCAACTCTTCCCACTGGGTGATGGCCAGTTGGGTGTCGACGGGCTTCTTCGGGTCCATCCACGGGTTGATGGAGTAGACCACGTCGAAGTAGGTGGGCCGGCACATGAGATAGTGCCGCGGCCGTGCTGTGCGCATGAGTGCCGATCCCCTGATCGTCAAGGACGGCTGGTGAGGTAGCCACCCATGGAGGTGAAGTACTCGGTCGCGGGCATTTCCCGGCCGTCCTCGGTCCGTACGCGCGTGACGGCCAGGCCGTGGTTGCGGCCCGTGCGGGCGTCGGCTCCGGCGACGATCACCACCCCGTCGCCCTCGCGGTAGAAGATACGGCCGGGAGTACCGCCGTAACGGCCCTCGGACACGACCGCGGCCAGTACCTCCAGGCGCTTGCCCTTGTGGAAGGTGAACGCGCCCGGATACGGCGCGGACTGGGCCCGGACCAGGCGCTCCAGGTCCTCGGCGGGCCAGTTCCAGTCGACGCGAATGTCCTCTTCGGACCGCTTGTGGAAGAAGCTCGCCTTCGACCGGTCCTGCTTGGTGAAGTCGGTGCGTCCGGAGGCGATGAGGCCGAGCGCGCCGGTCGTGACCGGGGCGATGAGGTCGACGGTCTTGTGGAACAGATCGGTGGCCGTGTCTGTCGGCTCGACCGTCACTGCCCGCTGGAGCACGATGTCGCCGGCGTCGAGCTCGTCATCCATCAGGTGCGCGGTGACGCCCACTTCACGCTCGCCGTTGATCAGGGCCCAGATGAGCGGGGAGAAGCCGGCGTACGCGGGCAGCAGCGAGTCGTGAACGTTGAGCGTGCCGTGGCGGGGGAGGTTGAAGATGCGCGGAGGTATCCACGTCCGCCAGTTGTTGGCCACGATGATGTCCGGGTCGGCCTCCTTGAGCTGCTCGAACAGCTCCTCGTCATCGGGGCGGTTGCGGATTAGCACGGGAACGCCGTGCTCTTCGGCGAGGTCGGCGACCGAGTCGCTCCAGATCTTCTCGTAGGCGTGCTCGCTCTTGGGATGGGTGACGACCATCACCACGTCGTGCTCGGAGTCCAGGAGCGCTTGCAGGGTGCGGTGGCCCCAGGTCTGATAACCGAACATGACGACCCGCATGGGGTTCCTCCTCTGAAGAGCGATTGACCAGCGCCAAGTAAAGCAAGCCTTACCTAAGGGCGCAACTGCCCTGATTCTAGGCATTGTTTGCCGTCATGATCTATGATTTGTTCGTTTTGCCCGGTCGACAGGCTGGCTAGATCAGGTTAGCTTTACCTAAGTTCCGCTCGGCCGCCGCTCGTCGGTGTGCCCTGCTTCCGATTCTTCTTCGACGCCTGACAGGCGGCTGTCCCGCACGATGGGAGTGACATGTCACAGGCTCTTCCTGGTGACGCACCGGTGATCCACGACCTCATAGGCATCGGCTTCGGGCCGTCCAATGTGGCCATGGCGATAGCGCTCAGCGAGCACAACGCACGCGTCGGCAGGGAGGAGGCGGTCACTGCTCACTTCTTCGAGCAGCAGCCGCGCTTCGGCTGGCACCGGGGCATGCTGTTCGACGACGCGACCATGCAGGTGTCCTTCCTGAAGGACCTGGTGACGCTGCGCAACCCTGCCAGCGAGTTCAGCTTCCTGTGCTACTTGCAGAGCCAGGGACGGCTCATCGACTTCCTCAATCACAAGAACCTGTTCCCCCTGCGGGTGGAGTTCCACGACTACTTCGAGTGGGCCGCGGCGAAGGTCGACGACATGGTGTCCTACGGGCACGAGGTGGTCGCCGTGCGTCCCGTCGTGTGCGACGGAGTGGTGGAGTACGTGGACGTGACGGCCCGTTCGGGGTCGGAGCTGGTGGTCCACCGGGCCCGCAACCTCGTGATCAGCACGGGCCTGCGTCCGTACATGCCGGAGGGCGTCGAGCGAACGGACCGCGTCTGGCACAACTCCGACCTGCTGAAGCGGGTTGACGGACTGGAAGGCGCCCGGCCGTCCCGCTTCATCGTGGTCGGCGCCGGCCAGAGCGCGGCCGAGAACGTGGCCTACCTGCACCGGCGCTTCCCCGAGGCCGAGGTCTGCGCCGTCTTCTCCCGCTACGGCTACAGCCCGGCCGACGACAGCAGCTTCGCCAACCGCATCTTCGACCCTGCGGCGGTGGACGAGTACTTCACGGCCCCGGACGAGATCAAGCGCAAGCTGATCGGCTATCACGGCAACACCAACTACTCGGTGGTGGACATCGATTTGATCGATGACCTGTACCGCCAGTCGTACCAGGAGAAGGTCCTCGGCACCGAGCGGCTGCGGTTCCTCAACGTCTCCCGGCTCACCGACGTGGTCGAGACCCCGGACAAGGTCCGGGCAACGGTCGAGTCGCTGGTCACCGGAGAGAAAACTCCGCTGGACGCAGACGTCGTGGTGTACGCCACGGGCTACCGGCCCGCAGACGCACTCGGGCTTCTCGGCGAGGTCGAAGGCTACTGCCACCGTGACGACGAGGGCCGGGTCCGTGTCGAGCGCGACTACCGCGTCGCGACCGACCCCGCACTGCGGTGCGGCATCTACCTGCAGGGTGGTACCGAGCACACGCACGGAATCACGTCGTCCCTGCTGTCGAACACCGCGATCAGGGTCGGCGAAATCCTGGAGTCGGTCCTCGGCAGGAGCCTGAAGTCTGTCGACGACGAAGCCCGGCAGGTCGCCGACGGGATCGGCACGCCCGCCTAGGGGCAACCTCTGGTCCACCCCCCCACACCGCCCTGCCCTGCCTGGTAGCGCCGTTGTACCGGGCAGGCGAGGCATGCACCCGTGAAACCCCCGTGAAAGGAAACACCCTGTGTCCGCTGGTACACGCCCCGCGCTGACGAGGATCGTCAGAAACATCCCCCGCGTGGCCGTCGCCGCCGTAGCCGCATTCGCCCTGACCGCCTGTGGGGGCGGCACTGAGAAGGCCGAGTCCAAGCCGTCCGGGGAGGCGAGCGCGAAGTCCGCGGCTTTCCCGGTCACCGTCGATCACAAGTACGGCAGCACGAAGATCGAGGCCGAGCCGAAGAAGGTCGTCACCCTCGGTCTGTCGGACCAAGACGCGGTGCTGGCGCTCGGTGTCAAGCCGGTCGGTTCGGTGGACTGGTTCAAGGAGCAGCCGTACGGCAAGTGGCCGTGGGCCAAGGAGTTGTGGGGGTCCACGCCGCCGCAGATCGTGGGTGAGCGTGACGAGTACAACATGGAGAAGATCGCGGCGCTCAAGCCGGATCTGATCATCGCTCAGTACTCGGGCATGAAGAAGGAGCAGTACGACACGCTCTCCAAGATCGCCAAGGTGGTCGCCCAGCCCAAGGGCCACGAGGACTACCAGGCACCGTGGCAGGTCATGACGAAGCAGATCGGGAAGGCTCTGGGCAAGGACGCCGAGACCGAGAAGCTGATCGCCGGCATCGACGCGCGCTTCAAGGCCGTCCGCGACAAGCACCCCGAGTGGAAGGGCAAGACGGTCACCGTCGGCGAGCCGTACGAGCCGGGCAAGTTCTCCGCGTTCTCGCCCAAGGACCCGAAGGTCATCTTCCTGACCGAGATGGGCTTCGCCACCTCCGAGACGTACCGCAAGGCGCTGGGCAAGGAGAACATCGCCGACCTCAGCTCGGAGCGTCTTGATGTCATGGAGGCCGACCGTACGGTGTGGCTGGGCACTCCTGAGACGGAGAAGGCCATGAAGGCCGACCCGCTCTACAAGAAGACCAAGGTCCACCAGGAGAAGCGGGATCTGTTCCTGCCGTACGACAGCCCGGACATCGGCGCCGCGCTGTCCTTCAACACCGTGCTGAGCATCCCGTACGCCATCGACGAGGTCGTGCCGATGCTGGAGGCCATCAAGTAACCGAGGCGTCGGCTCCCTCCTCAGCCACGTCCCGCAGCGCGCCTGCCCGGCGGCCGTCCCCGCCGGGCAGGCGTGGGCGCACTGCGCACTCCCCGTGGAAGACCGCTGTCGGCCGCCGTCTCCGGGGCAACGAACCACCCATCACTGACACACCACCAGGGAAAGGCCAACCGAACGATGTTTGACGCCGAGTCGGACCGGACATCCGCTGCCGGGATCCCCGTCACCGGTGGGCAATCCGGCATCTGGCTTGCCCAGCAGATCGAGCCGGACAGCTCGGCCTACAACGTCTCGTTCGTCCTGGATCTGCGCGGTGACATCGACCTCGACCGGCTGACCGCCGCCGTACGGCGGGCCGTCGAGGAAGCCGAGAGCCTACATGTGCGCGTCAGCCCCGAGGACGGGAAGCCGCGGCAGACACCCATGCGGTTCCCCGTCGACGTTCCCACGATCGACCTGCGGGACGAGCCCGATCCCGACAGCGCCGCCGCCGACTGGATGGAAGCCGACCGCGACCGGCCCGCCGACCTCGCTCGTGCCTCGCTCTTCGCCCACGCGCTGCTCAGGCTCGCGGACGACCACGTCCTGTGGTACCAGCGCTACCACCACTTCGTCGTCGACGGCACGGGCATCGCACTGATCACCCACCGGGCCGGTGAGATCTACACCGCCAGTGAGCCGGTCGGTGACGCCGACTGGGAGCTGTCCCGGCTGGTGGACTCCGACCGGGCCTACCGCGAGTCCGAGCAGTACCAGGCGGACCGCGCGTACTGGCTGAACCGGATGGCCGACCGTCCGGAGCCCGTGCGCCTCGTCGAGCGCGCGCCGACGCAGATGACGCGGCGGGTCCGGCGTACGGCGGAGCTGTCGCCGGAGAACACCGCACGGCTGCGCGTCGCCGCGGCGGGCGCGGGCGTTCGTCTGTCCCGTCTGCTGGTGGCGGCCGTGGCCGCCTACGTCCACCGAGTGACCGGCGAGCAGGACCTCGTCCTCGGCCTGCCGGTCACCGCCCGGTCGGACGCCGAGTCGAGGGACGTTCCCGGCATGGTGTCCAACGTGCTTCCGCTGCACGTCGCCGTCCGCGCCGACATGACCGGCTCCGAGCTCGTGCACGCGGTGCGGCGCGCGATCGCCGAGACGGTCGAACACGGGCGCTACCGTGCCGAGGACCTGGCGAGGGACCTGGGGCTCGTCGACGGCGTACCCGAGCTGGTCGGCCCCACGGTCAACGTCCTGCCCGGCGGCGAAGGAATACGATTCGGTGACCATGAGGCCGACCTCCGGCCCCTGTGGCTCGGCCCGGTCAGCGACCTGGCGGTCACCGTCACCGAGTCCCGGGCGGGCCGGGGCATTCGTATCGACCTCGACGCGGACGCGGAGGTGTGTGACCAGCGGACGCTGGACGACCACGAGCGCCGTTTCCTCATGCTGCTCGACACCCTGGCCGAGAGCCTGGACCGCCCCCTCGGTCACATCGAGCTGACCTCCGGTGCCGAGCGGGCCCAGCTGCTCGACGCGTTGGGGGTCGCACCGCGTGATGTTCCCGAGCTGTCGTGGCCCGCGGCGTTCGAGGAGCAGGTACGCCGCACGCCGGACGCCGTCGCGCTCGTGTGCGAGGACCGGGAGCTGTCGTACGCGGAGCTCAACGCCGCCGCGAACCGGCTGGCCCGCCTCCTGATCGCGCGCGATGTTCGGGGCGAAGATGTCGTCGCCGTGGCGGTCCCGCGCTCGCCCGAGCTGGTGGTCTCCCTGCTGGCGGTGATGAAGGCGGGGGCGGCCTACCTGCCGCTGGACGCCGACCACCCCCAGGACCGGATCGCCTACATGCTGTCCGACGCCGGTGCGCAGACCGTCGTCACCACCCGCGAGTTGGCCGGCGAACTGCCGCAGGCAGCCGGGGTCGTACACGTCCTGCTCGACGACCCGGCCGCGGTCGCGGAGTCCGCCGCACTGGACGCCTCGGACCCCGGCCTGCCGATCGCCCTGGACCACGCCGCGTACGTCATCTACACCTCGGGCTCCACCGGCCGCCCCAAGGGCGTCGTGGTCTCGCACGACGGGGTCGGCAGCTTGATCGCCACCGCCACCGATCGGATCGGTATCGACGCGGACAGCCGCGTCGTGCAGTTCGCCTCGGCCGGCTTTGATGTGACGGTCTGGGACCTGATCATGTCGCTGTGCGTCGGCGGCAGGATCATCATTGTCCCCGCCGAGCGGCGGGTGTCCGGGCCTGCACTGACGGACTACATCGAGGAGCACCTGGCCACCCACATGATCCTGCCGCCGTCCCTCGTCTCGGCGCTGCCGCAGGACTGTGAGCTGCCCGAGGGCGCGGTGCTCGTCGTCGGTACCGAGGCGGTGCCGAGCGAGCTGATCGCCCGCTGGTCCGAGCGGCTCCAGGTCGTTGTCGCCTACGGCTTGACCGAGGCGACGGTCAACTCGACGCTGTGGCTCGCCCAGCCTGACTGGCAGGGGCCCGCGCCGATCGGCCGACCCGACCCCAATACCCGTGCCTATGTGCTGGATTCGGCGCTGCGCCCGGTCCCCGTGGGCGTCGAGGGCGAGCTGTATGTCGCCGGGCGCGGCCTGGCCCGCGGCTACCTGGGCAGGCATGGGCTGACCTCGGAGCGGTTCGTCGCCGACCCGTTCGGCCCTGCTGGCACGCGGATGTACCGCACCGGCGACCGCGTCCGCTGGAGCACCGACGGCAACCTGGAGTTCCTCGGCCGCGCGGACGGTCAGCTCAAGATCCGCGGACACCGGATCGAACCGGGCGAGATCGAGAGCGCGTTCATGGCCTGCCCCGGCATCGCCCAGGCCGCCGTCCTGGTGCGGGAGGACCACCGGGGCGCCAAGCGCCTCGTCGCCTACCTCGTCGGGGGCAGCGGTGCGGACGCCGACGCCTCCGTGGCGGCGGCGCGGGGACAGGTCGCGGAATCGCTGCCGGACTACATGGTGCCGTCGGCCGTCGTCCTCATGGACGGCCCGCTTCCTCTGACGCCCAACGGGAAGCTCAACAGCCGGGCCCTGCCCGCGCCGCAGTGGACCGCCATGGGCGGCGAGGACGCACCGACGACACCTGCAGAGACCGCTCTCGCCGCGCTGTTCGCCGATGTCCTGGGCCTTCCCTCGGTGGGGGTCCACGACAGCTTCTTCGAACTGGGCGGAGACAGCATCGTCGCGATCCAGCTGGTCAACCGCGCCCGCGGGGCGGGGCTGGCGATCACGCCGCGCGATGTTTTCCGCAGCCGTACGGTGGCGGCGCTCGCCCGCGTCGCCGACGCCGCGGATGCGCCGCAGCGCGAGAGCGATGCCCTGCCTGCCCCGTTCTCCCTCGTCGCTCTGACCGATGCCGAGCGTGCCGAGTGCGCCTCCGCTGTGCCCGGCCTCCTCGACGTCGTACCGGCGACCCCGCTTCAGGAGGGGTTCTTCTTCCACGCCTCCGTCGACGAGGGCGGGGCCGACGGCTACGCCGTACAGGACACCCTCGAACTCGCCGGTGACGTGGACGCCGAGGCCCTGCGGGCGGCGACGCAGCGTCTGCTCGACCGGCACCCCCTGCTGCGCGCCGCCTTCCGGCAGCTTCCGGACGGCCGGATCGTGCAGCTCGTCGGAGAGCGTGTCGAACTGCCGTGGCGCTTCGCCGACCTGGCGGAACTCGACGCGGCACAGCAGTCCATCGCCGTCGACGAGATCACGGCGGAGGAGCGGGCCGAGGGATTCGACCTCGGGGTCCCGCCGCTGATGCGGGCCGCACTGATCCAGCTCGGCGCGCAGCGGTCCCTCCTGGTCCTGACCATGCACCACATCGTCGTGGACGGCTGGTCGGTCTCGCTCGTCATGCGCGAGCTGCTGGGCGGCTACCGGCTCGGAGCCCAGGCCGAACGGCCCGTACCGGTCGATATCTACCGGGCGTACGCAGGCTGGCTCGTCGGCCGCGACCGGGAGCTGGCGCGACGTGCGTGGCGCGACGCGATGGCGGGCCTCGACGCCCCGGCCAGGCTGCCTGTCCGCCCCGGGGGCCCTGGGGAAGCCGGCAAGGTCACCCTTGAGCTGTCCGTCGAGGACACGGCCGCGCTCACGGCGCGGGCCCGTCAGCTCGGGCTGACCCTGAGCAGCGTCGTACAGGGCGGGTTCGGTCTGGTGCTCGGCGATGTGGTCGGTTCCCACGACCTGGTCTTCGGGACCACGGTCTCCGGCCGACAGGCTGCCGTCGAGGGTGTCGAGGCGCTGGTCGGCCTGCTGATCAACACCGTGCCCGCGCGGTTGCGGTGGCGCCCGGAGCAGCCGCTCGCCGAGGTGCTGGCAGGCTTCCAGGACGAGCAGGCCGACCTGCTGGACCACCAGCACCTGGGGCTCGCCGACATCCAGCGTGCCGTGGGCCGGGGCGACCTGTTCGACGCACTGGTCGTGGTCGAGAACCTGCCCGACGCGGGGGAGCCCGCCGACCCGGCGGGCCAGGTCCGCATCGTCGGCTCGCACATCCGGGACGCCGTGCACTACCCGCTGGCGTTCACCGTGCTGCCGGGTGAACGGCTCCAGCTGCGCCTCGACCACGACCCAACTCGGTTGGACGCCACGGCCGCCCAGCGGTTCGCCACCCGGCTCCGGGCACTGCTCGACCAGGTGATCACCGACCCCCGGCTCCCGGTGGCCCAGCTGGCCACGCTCCAGGCCGACGAGCTGCGCACCACCCTCGGCCTTCTGAGCGGAGCACACCACGCGCTGCCCGACGGCACGGTGCACGGAGCCTTCGCCGAGCAGGCCCGCCGGACCCCCGACGCCACCGCGCTGATCCACGACGGCGGGCACACGACCTACGCCCAGCTCGACGCGCGGGCCGAGGCGCTCGCGCACCGCCTGCTGGCCCAGGGCGTGGCCTCTGAATCCGTCGTCGCCGTCGCCGTACCCCGGTCGGCCGAGACACTGGTCGCCCTGCTCGGCGTGATGAAGGCGGGTGCGGCCTACCTGCCGGTCGACGTCGACTACCCGGCCGACCGGGTCCGCTACATGCTCGCCGACTCCGGGGCGCGGACGGTCGTGGCGACCGAGGAGTCCTTGACTCGCCTGCCCGAACTGGAGGGCATGACGCGGGTCGTGGTCGGCCGGGGCGAGGACGAGTCCGCCGCGCCCGCGCCCGTACGCGTCACCGTTCACCCCGACAGCCCTGCCTACCTGATGTACACCTCGGGCTCGACCGGCCGCCCGAAGGGGGTCGTGGTGCCGCACCGCGCGGTCGTCGGCCAGCTGTCCTGGACCGCCGAACGGTTCGGGTTCGGCCCGGGCGAGCGGGTGCTCCATCAGTACTCGACCAGCTTCGATCCGTCGGTGCAGGAGATCTTCGCGCCGCTGCTGACCGGCGCCACCGTGGTGATCGCCCGGCCGGACGGCCACCGCGACCCGGCGTATGTCGTCGAGCTGATCCGCCGTGAGCGGGTCACCAACGTCGACCTGGTGCCCTCGCTGTACGGCGCGCTGCTGGCCGAGGAGGACACGGGTCGGGAGCAGTGGTGGGCGAGCCTGCGCAGGGCGTTCAGCGGCGGCGAGGCGCTGCCGGTGCCGCTCGCCCGGTGGTGGCAAGAGCGCACCGGAGTGCCCCTGTTCAACGTCTACGGGCCGACCGAGGCCGTCATCCAGGTCACCAGCTGGGAGGCCGGTGCCGAGCCGGGCGAAGAGGGCACCGTGCCCATCGGCCGCCCGGTGTGGAACACCCGGCTCTACGTACTCGACCGGTACCTCCGCCCCGTCGCGGAGGGCGAGCCGGGCGAGCTCTACATCGCGGGCGCACAGCTGGCCCGCGGCTATCACGGACGTACCGCGCTGACCGCGGAGCGCTTCGTCGCCGATCCGTTCGGCGGTCCGGGGGAGCGGATGTACCGCACCGGAGACATGGTTCAGTTCAGTGGAGACGGTGTGCTCACCTACCTCGGGCGCACCGACCACCAGGTCAAGATCAGGGGAAACCGGGTGGAGCTCGGTGAAATCGAAGCAAGGCTGCGCGAGGAGCCGGCCGTCGGCGATGTGGTGGTCGTGGCACGCGACGACGACCGGGGCGTCAAGCAGTTGGTGGCCTACCTGGTCCCCGCAGCCGGCGCACGCCTTGAGGTCACGGCCGTGCGCGATGCGCTGAACGGCTCGCTTCCCGCACCCATGGTGCCGAGTCACTTCGTGGAGCTCGACGCGCTGCCGCTGACCCCAGGCGGGAAGACCGACCACAAGGCTCTTCCCGCCCCTGAGGTCCGTAGGCGGCAGGGCCGCACCGCGCGCGAGGGCTACGAGCGGCAGCTCTGCGCGATCTTCGCCGACGTGCTCGGGATTGACGAAGTCGACGCGGACGAGGACTTCTTCGTCCTCGGCGGGGACAGCATCCTGTCCATGTCGGTCTCCAGCCGCGCCCGCAGGGCCGGCCTGGCGGTCAGCCCCCGGGACGTCTTCGAACACCGCACGCCGGCCGCGCTGGCGGCCACCATCACCGGTACGGAGGACACAGCCACTGCGGCGGTCGCCGACTCCGACGGTGTGGGCGACGTCCCGCTGCTGCCCATCGTCCACCAGCTCCGGGAGGACGGCGGTCCGATCGACCGCTTCAACCTGTCGATGCTGCTCCAGGCGCCGGCCGGTGCGGACGCCGACGCGCTGACGCGGGTCCTGCAAGCGATCGTGGACCATCACGACGCTCTGCGGCTCACGCTCTCCCGCATGGACCTCGGCCCGGCGATCCCCTCGCTCTGGTCAGCGCAGACGACGGCCGTCGGCACGGTGGACGCGGGCGCGCTGCTGCGGCGGGTCGCCGTACGCAGCCTCGACGACGCCGGACTCCGTACGGCGATCGCCGAGGAGTCCGACGCCGCCGCCTCCCGGCTCGACCCCGACAACGGCGTCATGGTGCAGGCCGTCTGGTTCGACGCGGGCGCCGGCCGGCCCGGCCGGCTGCTCCTCGTCGTTCACCACCTGGTCATCGACGGCGTGTCCTGGCGCGTGCTCCTCGGGGACCTCGCCACCGCCTGGGACGCCGTATCGCGCGGCGAGCGGCCCGTCCTGGAGCCGGTGCCCACATCCCTGCGGCGGTTCGCCCGGGACGTCACCGAGCAGGCGACCTCACCGCAGCGGCAGGCCGAACTGCCGTACTGGGCCAAGACCCTGGCACCCGGAGCGGAGCTCGTCGCCGGCGCCACCCGTACCGGAACGGCCGGTTCGGCCCGGGAACACGTCGTCACCTTGCCCACTGAGGAGACCCGGGCGCTGCTCACGGCCGTGCCCGCCGCGGTCGGCGCCGATGTCACCGAGGTCCTGCTCGCCGCCCTGCGCCTGGCCGTCTCCCGCTGGCGCGCCGAACGGAACGGCGACCTGCCGGTGGACGGCGACCTGCTGGTCGACCTCGAACGCCACGGCCGCGACGGCACCGCGCTGGACCTGGCGCGCACCGTGGGCTGGTTCACCAGCCTCCACCCCGTACGCCTCCCCGCCGCCGACGACGCACTCGACGCACTCAAGCTGGTCAAGGAATCCGTACGGTCGGCACCGGACTCCGGCGCCGGATACGGCTTGCTGCGCTACCTCAACCCGCAGCTCGCACCCGTCTTCGCCCAACTGTCCACTGCCCAGATCCTGTTCAACTACTTCGGCCGCCTCCCCGCCGAGCAGACCCGCGACTGGGCCCCCGCCGTCGAAGCCGACGCGCTGTCCGTCGAGCCCGACGCCGGCCTCGCCATGCCGTACCCGCTTCAGATCAACGCGGTGTGCGCGGACACCCCGGGCGGACCCGAGCTGCGTGCCACCTGGACCTGGCCGGAGGGCGACGCGCTGACCGAGGAGGACGTGCACGTACTCGGCCGCGCCTGGGCCGACGCGCTGCACGACCTCGTCACACGTACGGACCGGCCCGGGACCGTGCCCGCGCTCACCCCGTCGGACGTGCCGCTGGTCATGCTCACCCAGACCGAGGTCGACCTGGTCCAGCACGTCAGCCCGGCGCCCGTCGCCGACATCTGGCCGCTGTCGCCGCTCCAGGAAGGCATCCACTTCCACGCCAGCTACGACACCTCCGCGCTGGACGTCTACACCGCACAGGACACGTTCGACTTCGACCACCGGCTTGACGCCGACCGGCTCCGTGCCGCCTGTGCGACGCTGCTGCGCAGGCACCCGAGCCTGTGCGCGGGCATCACCAGCGACGGCCTGCCGGAACCGGTGCAATTCGTCTGCCACACGGCCGAGCTGCCTGTGCCGCTGACCGAAGTGGACCTGACCGGCCTGAGCGAGCAGCAGCGGCAGGCACGGCTCGCCGAGATCGCCGAGACCGACCGGCGGCAGCGGTTCGACCTGGCCGCGCCCCCGCTCTTCCGGCTCAAACTGATCCGGCTCACCGAGAACACCGACCGCCTGATGCTCAGTCACCACCTGGTGGCCTGGGACGGCTGGTCGCAGTCCCTGTTCCTCGACGAACTCCTCGGGCTGTACGCGACGTCGGGCGACGACTCCGCACTGCCCGTACCCGGCAGCTACCGCGACTATCTGGGCTGGCTCGACGGACAGGACCTCGACGCGGCCCGCGAGACCTGGCGCAAGGCCCTGGCCGGACTCGACGAACCGACGCTCGTGGCACGCAACCGGGGCGACGAGCCGACGATCCCCCGCCGCCGCGCCCTCAGCCTCGGCCGCGGGGTGAGCGACCGGCTGCGGGCATCCGCCCGCGAGGGCGGTCTGACGATCAACGCTGTGCTGTCCGCCGCGTGGGCGCTCGTCCTGTCCGCGACCGTCGGCCGACACGACGTGGTGTTCGGTGCCACGGTCGCCGGACGCCCGGCGGACGTGCCCGGGGTCGACTCGACGATCGGCATGTTCCTCAACACCGTGCCCCAGCGGATCACGCTCGACCCGGCCGAACCGGTCGGGGAGCTGCTGCGCCGGATCCAGTCCGAGCGGGTCGCCCTGATGGACCACGAATACCTGGGCCTCGCCGAGCTCCAGCGGGCCAGCGGCCACACCACCCTCTTCGACACCCTGTACGTGCTCCAGAACTTCGCAGACGAGGGCGCGTTCCGGCAGCTGACCGAGCGGCACGGCATCGCCGGGGTGGGCAGCGTGGACGCCACCCACTATCCGATGACGCTGATCGTCAACCCGGCCGAGACCGTCCAGGTGAAGCTGGAGTACCGCCCGGATCTGATAGACGACGAGCAGGCCGCGGCCACCCTGGAGCGCTTCGGCACCCTCGTGGAACGCCTGATCGGCGATCTGGCGGCCCGCGTCGGCACCCTGGACCTGCTGCTGCCCGGCGAGCGCGAGACCCTCGCCGCCGACTGGGCGGGCAGCCGTGACACCGTGCCCAACGAGACCGTCGCCGACATGCTCGCGGCGCAGGTCGCCCGTACCCCGGACGCGGTGGCGCTGGTGTTCGGCGAGCGCGCCCTGACGTACGCCGAGCTGGACGCGCACATCAACCGGCTCGCCCGGCTGCTGCTCGCCCGGGGCGCGGGACCGGAGAAGGTCGTCGCCCTCGCGCTGCCGCGCTCCATCGAGATGGTCGTCGCCCTGTTCGCCGTACTGCGTACTGGCGCCGCGTACCTGCCGCTCGACCTCGACCACCCGGCCGACCGGCTGCGCCTGATGGTCGAGGACACCGGGCCCCTGTGCCTGCTGTCCACGACCCCGGTCGCCCCGACGCTGCGCGGGGGCGCGGGGCCCCTCGCTCCCGAAATCCCGCTGGACGACCCGGCCGTGGCGGCCGAGCTCGCCGACCTTCCGGGCGGTGAGATCACGGACGCCGAGCGTCCCGCCTTCGCGCACAGCGTGGCGGACCGGCTGGAGTACCCCGCCTACGTCATCTACACCTCCGGCTCGACCGGCAGGCCCAAGGGCGTCGTCACCCCCTACCGGGGACTGACGAACATGCAGCTCAACCACCAGAGGGAGATTTTCGACCCGGCGATCGCGTCGGCGGGCGGACGACGGCTGCGCATCGCGCACACCGTCTCCTTCGCCTTCGACATGTCCTGGGAAGAGCTGCTCTGGCTCGTCGAGGGACACGAGGTGCACGTCTGCGACGAGGAGCTGCGCCGTGACGCCGAATCCCTCGTCGCCTACTGCGACCGGCACCGTGTCGACGTGGTCAATGTGACGCCCACCTACGCCCAGCTGCTGATCGAGGAGGGCCTGCTCGACCAGGACGAGACCGCCGGCAAGCACCGGCCGGCACTTGTTCTGCTCGGCGGCGAGGCCGTGTCCGACACGGTGTGGACCCGGCTGCGCCGCACCGAGGGCACCTACGGCTACAACCTGTACGGGCCCACCGAGTACACGATCAACACGCTCGGCGGCTCCACCACCGACAGCGCGACACCGACCGTCGGCATGCCGATCCGCAACACCCGGGCCTATGTGCTCGACGCGATGTTGCGCCCCGTTCCGCCGGGCTGCCCCGGTGAGCTGTACATCGCCGGCACCGGCCTCGCCCGCGGCTACCACGACCGGGCCGGACTGACGGCGGAGCGGTTCGTCGCCGACCCGTTCGGTGCTCCCGATGGGCCCCTCCTGCCCTGGGGGTCCCCCCGGACGAAGTCTGGGGGAGGGCAAGGAGGGAGGATGTACCGCACCGGCGACCTCGTCCGGCAGCGGCCGGACGGCCTGCTGGACTTCCTCGGCCGTACCGACGACCAGGTCAAGATCCGCGGCTACCGGATCGAACTGGGCGAGATCTCCACGGCCTTGGCCGCGCACCCGGAGGTCGCGCACGCCGCGGTCGTCGTGGCGGAGACCGCCGGGACGAAGCGCCTGGTGGGTTACGTCGTACCGGAGGAGGGGACGGAGGCCGGGGACGCCCTGCTCCAGCGGCTGCGCGACCACCTCAAGGCCGGGCTGCCCGACTACATGGTCCCGGCGGCCCTGGTGACGGTGGAGACGCTGCCGCTGACCGTCAACGGAAAGCTCGACGTCAAGGCCCTTCCGGCACCGGACTTCGCCGGACCTGGCACCAGCCGCCCGCCGCGGACGGCGCAGGAGGAGATGCTCTGCGCGCTGTTCGCCGAAGTGCTCGGCCTCGCCGAGGGCAGCGTCGGCATCGACAGCAACTTCTTCGAGCTGGGCGGCCACTCCCTGCTGGCCACCAGACTCATCAGCCGCGCACGCACCGCGCTGAACGCCGAGCTGGCGATCCGCGACCTCTTCGAGGCGCCGACCGTCGCCGAGCTGATGGAGCGGGCGGCGGGCTCGGCCACTGCCGCCCGCCCCGCGCTCACCGCCGCTGCGCGGCCGGAGGAGCTGCCGCTGTCCCACGCCCAGCAGCGGCTGTGGGTCATCCAGCAGATCGAGTGCACCTCGGCCGCGTACAACTTCCCGCTGGTGATGCGGCTGCGCGGGGCCCTGGAGCGCGACGCATGGCAGGCCGCGCTCGCCGATGTGACGGAACGTCACGAGGCGCTGCGTACGGTCTTCACTGAGCGGGACGGCCAGGCGGTCCAGTGCGTCCTGTCCGCCGAAGAGGCACACCCGGTCGTGGAGTTCCTCCGCGCCGCCGAGGACGAGGTGAGCGGCATCATCGACGCCGCCATCAACCGCCCCTTCGATCTGGCCACCGAGCTGCCGCTACGAGCGACGATCGTCGAGGTCGCTCCCGAGGACCACGTCGTCGTCCTGCTGCTGCACCACATCACCACGGACGAGTGGTCGGACCGGCCGTTCCTGCAGGACCTTGCCGTCGCCTACGCCGCCCGCCGGTCTGGCACGGCACCCGAGTGGGAGCCGCTGCCCGTCCAGTACGCCGACTACGCGCTGTGGCAGCAGCGACTGCTGGGCGACCCGGCCGACCCGAAGAGCCTGGCCGCCCGCCAGCTGGAGTACTGGCGTACAACGCTGGAGGGTGCCCCCGAGGAGCTCGAACTACCCACCGACCGGCCCCGGCCGGCCCGGCCGGCCTTCTCCGGCGCCGAGCTCGACATCGAGTTCGACGCCCCGGCCTACCAGGGGCTGAAGGGGCTGGCCCGGGAGAGCGGCGCCAGCATGTTCATGGTGGTGCACGCGGCCGTGGCCGCGCTGCTCCACCGCATGGGCGCCGGTACGGACATCCCTCTCGGCTCGCCCATCGCCGGGCGGAGCGACGAGGCACTGGACGACCTGGTCGGCTTCTTCGTCAACACGCTGGTACTGCGCACCGACCTCAGCGGCGACCCGAGCTTCACCGAGCTGCTGGCGCGGGTCCGCGACACCGACCTGGCCGCGTTCTCCCACGCGGACGTGCCGTTCGAGTCCGTCGTCGAGAAGCTGAACCCGACGCGCTCGCTCGCCCGCAACCCGCTGTTCCAGGTGATGGTCGGCTACCACAACCGCACCGGGGACGAGCTGGAACTGCCCGGCCTCGGGGTGGAGTACGTGCCGTTCCGGATCCGGTCGGCCAAGTTCGACCTGGTGTTCAGCTTCACCGAGCACGTGGACGCGGCCGACGGCGACGAGGGCGGTGCGCTCAGCTGCCGCCTGGAGTTCGCCACCGAGCTGTTCGACCAGGACACCGCCGAGCGGCTCGGCGACCGCCTCCGCAGGCTGGTCGCGGAGGTTGCCGCAGCGCCGGAGCAGCCGGTCTCCCGGGTCGGCGTACTCGCCGCCGACGAGCGGCAGTTGGTCCTGGAGGGCTTCAACGCCACCGAGCGGGCGGTCGACGAGTCCTCGCTGCCGGCGCTGTTTGCCCAGCGGGTCGCCGAGCGGCCCGACGCGGTGGCTGTCGTGGAGCGCTCCCGCTCGGTGACCTACGCACAGCTGGATGCTCGCGCCAACCGCATCGCACGGCTGCTCGCCGCGCGCGGCGTGGGCGCCGAGAGCGCGGTCGGCGTGGCCGTGCCCCGCTCGGTCGACATGGTCGCCACGGTGCTCGCGGCGCTGAAGCTCGGCGCCGCGTTCCTCCCGCTGGACCTGGTCCACCCCGGCGACCGGCTCACCTACATGATCGAGGACTCCGGGGCCACGCTCGTCGTCGGCACCGAGCCGGTGGCCGGGAAGATCCCCGAGGTGGCGGATGTACCCGTGGTGCTGCTCGACGCCCCGGAGACCGCGTCCGAGCTCGACCGGCTGCCCGAGTCCGCCGTGGCCGGCCTGCCGGTCAGCCTGGACCAGGCCGCCTACGTGATCTACACCTCCGGTTCGACCGGCCGCCCCAAGGGCGTGGTCGTCCCGCACGAGGGAATCGCCAGCCTGGTCGCCACCGCGGTGGACCGGATGGGCCTGGAACGCGACAGCCGGGTACTCCAGTTCGCCTCGATCGGCTTCGACGTCTTCGCGTTCGAACTGTCGATGGCGCTGTGCCACGGCGGCCGACTCGTCCTCATCTCCGATGAGGCGCGGGTCGCCGGACCGGCGCTCACCGACTTCCTCGCGGACCAGCGGATCACCCACATGATCCTTCCGCCATCCCTGGTGTCGGCGCTGCCCATGGGCTGCGAGCTGCCCGAAGGGTCGACCATCCTGGTCGGCACCGAGACGGTGCCGCCGGACCTGTTCGACCGCTTCGGCACCACGGTCAATCTGATCTGCGCGTACGGACTGACCGAGGCCACGGTCAACTCCACGCTGTGGCCCGCCCGGGAGCAGGGCGGACGACCCACCGGTCGCGTGCCCATCGGGCGGCCCGACCCCAACACCCTCTGTTACGTGCTGGACGCCGGTCTCCGCCCGGTCCCGCCGGGCGTGGTGGGGGAGCTGTACGTGTCGGGCCGCGGCCTCGCCCGCGGCTACCTGGGCCAGGCGGCGCTGACCTCCGAGCGGTTCGTCGCCGACCCGTACGGCCCGCCCGGCAGCCGGATGTACCGCACCGGCGACCGTGCCCGCTGGCGCAGGGACGGCAACCTCGACTTCCTCGGCCGGGTCGACACCCAGGTGAAGATCCGCGGCTTCCGCATCGAACTGGGCGAGATCGAGGCAGCACTCGCCGGACACCCGGCGGTCAGCCAGGCCGCCGTGGTGCCCGACCGCGACGGCGACATCGTGCGGCTGGTGGCCTATGCCGTACCGGACACTGGAGAGCTGGACCCGCAGGCTCTGCGCGCGCATGTCGCCGGGCTGCTGCCCGAGTACATGGTGCCCGCGCTCGTGGTGCCGCTGGACGGTTCGCTGCCGCTGACCCCCAACGGGAAGCTGGACCGCAAGGCGCTGCCCGCACCGGACTGGTCGGTGATGACCGGTGACGCCCGCCCGGCCACCGAGACGCAGGCCCGCCTGGCGGAGCTGTTCGGCGAGATCCTCAAGCTGGAAGAGGTCGGCATCCACGACAACTTCTTCGCGCTGGGCGGCCATTCGATGGCCTCGATGCGGCTGCTCGGCCGCATACGCGCCGAGTTCGGGGTCGAGCTGAGTATCCGGGACGTCTTCGACGCGCTGACCGTCGCCGGGATCGCGGCCAAGCTCGAGGGAGCGGCGGCGGCCCGGCCGAGGCTGCGCCCGGCCGGGGACCGCGGAGACGGTGCCGCGCTGTGGGCCGCCCCTGTACAGAAGTGGCAGTGGGCCTCGTACCGTCGGCACGCCGGCTTCGACCACGCGCTCGTCCTGCGCTCGCCCGGTGGGTTGGACGCGGACGCCCTCGCCGCCGCCCTGGCCGATGTGGTCGTCCGGCACGAGCCGCTGCGCACGGCGTTCGCCGAGCGGGACGGGACGGTGTACCAGCAGGCCGCCGAACCGCCGGTCCTGGCTCTGGAGGAGTGCGCGGATCTCGACGCACGCCTGGCCGAACTCGCGGCCCAGGCCCCGGACCTGGGGCACGAGCCGCCCCTTCGGATCCGGCTGCTCACCGATACGGACGGCGCGCAGGCGGTGCTGCTGACCATGCACTACCTCGCGGTGGACGAGTGGTCGGTGGTGCCTCTGTTCCGTGACCTCACCACGGCGTACGCGGCGCGTACGGACGGCCGGGAGCCCGCGCGAGAGCCCCTGCCGGTGACGTACGCCGACTACACCCACTGGGCGCACGAGGTGCTCGGCGACCTCAACGACCCCGACAGCCTGGGCGCGCGGCAGCTCGCGTACTGGCAGCAGACGCTGAAGGACGTCCCGCGTGAGCTGGCCCTGCCGACGGACCGGGCGCGTCCCGCCGCGTCCGGCCAGACCGGCCACGGCGGTGACTACGTCGGGTTCGTCCTCGACGAGCGCCTGCACGCCGACGTGGACGAGCTCGCCCGGACAACCGGCACCAGCATGTTCATGGTGCTGCACTCAGCCTTGGCGGCGCTGCTCACCGCCCACGGAGCGGGCACCGACCTGCCGATCGGTACGATGGTCGCCGGCCGGGGTGACGACCAGCTGGCCGACCTGGTCGGCTGCTTCCTCAACACCCTGGTGCTGCGCACCGACACTGCGGGGGACCCGACCTTCGCGGAGTTGCTCACCCGGGTGCGGGAGACGACGCTCAGCGCCCTGGACCGGCAGGACGTCCCGTTCGACGAGGTCGTCCGGGCGACCGGTCTGCCGCCGGAGGGACCGCAGGTCATGGTGATCCACCATGAGCAGGCGGACCTCGGGCAGTTGGAGGGAGGCATGGGCTCGTTCCACGCCGTACCGACCGGCTCGGCGCGGGCGGAGTTGACGCTCAGCTTCTACGAGCCGCACGGCGACGGCCCGGTGCACTGCGAGCTCATCCACGCGACAGAGCTGCTCGGCCCCGCCAAGGCGCGGCAGCTCGCCGACGAACTTCAGGTGCTGCTGCGGAACGTGGTGGCCGACCCCGAACAGCCGCTCTCGGAACTGTTCACCGTAATGTCCATGAGGAGTGACAACGCATGACGACCAACCCGTTCGAAGACCCGCATGGCCGCTTCCTGGTCCTGGTCAACGACGAGAACCAGCACTCGCTGTGGCCGTCCTTCGCCGAAGTGCCCGCCGGGTGGCGGACCGTCTTCGGCGAGGACAGCCGGGAGGCGTGCCTCGCCTTTGTGGAGGCCAATTGGACGGACCTGCGCCCCGCGAGCCTGATCGCACAGCAGGGCTGACCGACGCGTCGACGCAGCAGCAGGGATCTCGCCGCCTGTCCCGAGGAGCTTCTCCTCACGGACAGGCGGCGAGATCTGTTTCAGGGCCGCGGCGCGGGCTCGTCCGCTGTGAGATATCCCAACAAGCGGCCTGAGGTTCCCCTCTCATTCACCTGGTGAACTGCCTGATCGTTTCTGCATGAGAACTACTCACGAGTCGGCCGAAAGGAGTTCTTCTTGGTGAGCCTTATCGGACCGGTGTGGCGGTCCTACTGTCCCTGGTGACCAGCCGGCGGCGCTCAACAACCCCATTCGTCTTCGACGAAGGAGTAGACATGGAACGCCGTAGTCTTCCTCGTGCCGCCGCCCTCGGCGTCGGCGCGGCAGCCTTCTCCGGTTCGCTGTGGCGGCAGGCGGCCGCCCTACCCCGCACTCCCCGGCACCAGCCCGTACGGGGCTCTTCAGTCGGCCGACACCAACGGCATCATGCCCCCGGCGGGCTTCACCAGCCGGGTGATCGCCCGCTCCACCCAGACCGTTTCCGGCACCAGCTTCAAGTGGCACAAGGCCCCCGACGGCGGCGAGTGCTTCGCCGACGGAAACGGCTGGATCTACGTCTCCAACGCCGAGGTCGGCAGCGGCGGTTGTGGGGTCAGCGCGGTGAAGTTCAACAGCAGCGCCCAGATCACCGGCGCGTACAGCATCCTGTCCGGCACCAACCGCAACTGCGCGGGCGGCGCCACCCCGTGGAACACCTGGCTGTCCTGCGAGGAGGTCAGCACCGGCTTCGTCTACGAGACCGACCCGTGGGGCGTGAACGCCGCGGTCCAGCGACCCGCGATGGGCCGGTTCCACCACGAGGCAGCCGCCGCCGACCCAACGCCGCCGGCAACACGCTCGCGATGGTGTACGACGACAACGTCTCCGGCGCCCCGCTCACCGGCGTGGACAACGTCACCGCGGCCACCGTCGGCGACCTGTACGTCGCCGAGGACGGCGGCAACATGGAGATCTGCATCATCACGCCCGACGACATCGTCGCCCCCTTCCTGCGCGTGACCGGCCAGTCCTCCTCCGAGATCTGCGGGCCGGCGTTCAACCCCGCGGGCAACCGCCTGTACTTCTCCTCCCAGCGCGGCACCTCCGGCTCCAGTAGCGGCGGCATCACCTACGAGATCACGGGACCCTTTCCGTACGTCCCTGTGACCTGTTGACCCTGCCCCCTTTCCCGCACGGACAACACTCGCCGAGCGCTACAGCTGCATCGTCGACGGCAACTCCCAGGTGCTCGACCACCTGTTGATCTCCCCTGCCCTGGTCAACGCCGGGTACGACTCTGTCCACGTCAACGCGGAGTTCGCCGGCCACCCCACCGACCACGACCCCAGATCGCCCGCCCGAACCTCCCCTAGGCCCTGTCCGGAAAACCCGCGAATTCCCGCCCTCAAGGAGTATCTGTGTTCCGTTCCCTGTCGTCCTCTCGTCGCCGCTGGAGCTGCGCGGCCGCTGCGGTGCTGGCCGCCGTCACCCTGTCGGCCGCGCTGACAACCCCGGCGTACGCGACCCCGCCCAACATCCCCAGCAAAGCCACCGCACAGTCCGAACTCAACGCCCTGACCGTGGCCGCCGAGGGCAGCATGACCGGCTACTCGCGGGACCTGTTCCCGCACTGGATCACCATTTCCGGCACTTGCAACACCCGGGAAGAGGTGCTCAAGCGCGACGGTACGAACGTCGTGGTCGGCAGCGACTGCTATCCGGATTCGGGCAGCTGGTACAGCCCGTATGACGGCATCACCGAGTACGCCGCCTCCGACATCGACATCGACCACGTGGTGCCACTGGCCGAAGCATGGCGCTCCGGAGCCAGTTCGTGGACGACCAGCAAGCGTGAGGACTTCGCCAACGACCTCGCCTACCCCCAGCTGATCGCGGTCACCGACAACGTCAACAGCGCCAAGGGCGACAAGGATCCCTCCGCTTGGAAGCCGCCGCTGTCCTCCTACTACTGCACCTACTCCAAGGTGTGGATACGGTCCAAGTACCACTGGGGCCTGACCCTCCAGTCCACCGAGAAGTCGGAGCTGCAGAGCATGCTCAACACCTGCTCCTCGTGACCGAGCTCAGCTCCGTCGTCACCGCTCCGCCCGGCGGGGTGTGGACCGACGAGGTCGGCACGATCACCGGCGAGCTAGAACTGCGCACGGTCTGTACCGACGACGGATCGCTCATCGTGCGGGTGCGGTACGCCGGCGCGCTGGACTGGTACACCGTCCGCGGCGGCCAAGCCCAGCTGCACGATCCCCGCGATCAACACGCCGTGCACACGCTCCTGGTGCACGTGCTCCACCACCCTCACGGCTGAGCAGCGACACCCGCGTCCGGCTGGTCACCCGCCAGTGACCAGCCGGGCTGGTCAAGCGCCTGTGCGGACTTGGGCACGTTATCCCCAGAGGGCCTGCGCATGGGTGCCGACGGTCACGTCTCCACAGGCACCTGCGGCACCGCGTTCCGGGGCTGCCTGCGGCTGTCGGACCACGCGGTCCAGAGGCTGGCGTACCGCCCGCCCGCCGCCACCAACTCCTCGTGCGTGCCGGTCTCGACGACCCGGCCCTGGTCGAGGACTACGATCCGGTCTGCGGTCGCGGCCTGGGGTAGCCGATGAGCCACCATCAGACCCGTACGTCCTTCCAGCGCCTGAAGGGCGGCCGTCTCCAGGACGCGGGCGCCCGCGCTGCCGGCGTCGGCGGTGGCCTCGTCCAGGATCGCGATCGGCAGGTCGGCGAGGACGAGACGGGCCAGGGCCAGCTGCTGGGCCTGAGTCACCGTGAGCCGGTGCCCGCCCTCACCGACCACCGTGGCGAGCCCCTCGGGCAGCGCCTCCGCCCAGTCCAGGGCCCGCACCCGTGCGAGTGCCGTACGCAGCTCCTCGTCGGTGGCCTCCGGCCGGGCCAGCCGCAGGTCCTCGGACAACGGCCCGGCGAATACATGGACTTCTTGGCTGATCAGCGTCACCGCCCGCCGGATACCGGCGGGACCCAGCTCCCGCGCGTCGACGCCGCCGAGGACGATCGAGCCGCCGGACGGTTCGTGGACGCCGGCGATCAGCTTCGCCAAGGTGGTCTTCCCGGCACCGCTCGCGCCGACCAGGGCCACCCGCTCCCCGCTGCGCACCTCCAGGTCGACATCGCGCAGCACCGGGTGCCCGGAAACGTACGAGTGGCTGAGCCGGCAGACCTTGACCGAGCCGTCCACCGGCACGACCTGTACCTCGGGCTCCCGCTCGCCCGGCAGATTCGACACACCGACCAGGCGGGCGAGGCTCGCGCCGGCCGACTGTGCGTCGTCGATGAGGAAGAGCGCGGCGTTGATGGGATTGAAGAGGCCGTGGAAGTAGAGCGCGGCCGCGGTCGCCGTGCCGATGCTCACGGAGCCGTTGTCGACCAGGAAGAAACCGGTGACCAGGACTGACGCCAGACCGATGAACTCGGCGAGGTTCAGCCGCGAGAAGAACCCGGACACGAGCCGGATGCCGCGCAGCGCGAGGTCGACGGCTTCCCGGGACCGCTGCTCCAGGAGGTGTGAGTGCCTGCCGCTCAGCCGGAACGCACGTACGGTGCGGACGCCGCCGACGCTGTCGAGGAGCTGGTGCTGCAAGGCGCCTGTCGCCACCCGGTGCGCGGCGTACACCGATGCGGCGCGGGGGATGTACCAGCGCACGGTGAGGGCGTGGACCGGCACGGCCAGCAGCACCGCGAGCAGGAAGCGCCAGTCCAGTACGGCGAGGCCGACCAGCGTCAGTCCGATGGTGAGCAGAGCGCCGGCGAACTCGGGCAGGGCTTGGCGAACCGCCTTCGCGATCACGGTCACGTCTCCGGTCACCCGCGAGGTCAGGTCGCCGGAACCGGCCTGCTCGACGCGTTCGAGCGGCAGTCGCAGCGCTCGCGCGATGAACCGTTCGCGCAGGCTCGCGAGGACGGTCTCGCCGAGCCGGGCGACGAGAGAGCTGCCGATCGCGGTGGCGACGCCCCTGGTCGCCGCAACGGCGAGGAGGAGCACCATCGGCACGGTCAGCGAGCCGGGACCGCGCTGCTCGACGACCAGGTCGACGATGCGCCCGAGCAGCGGGGCGGTCAGCAGACCGACGCCCGTTCCGAGGACCAGCACGGTCAGGGCGGAGACCGCCAGCAGCCGGTGTCCGCGCAGCAGGGTGCCGACGACGGCGATGGTCTGGGCACCGGTGGCTGTGGGCAGGAGCTCGCGATCCCGCGTGCTGGATCCGCTCATCGTCCGTCCTTCGTTGTCCGCGTCTCTGCTGTCCGCGTCTCTGCTGTGCGCGCCTCTGTTGTCCACGGCGTCGTTCAGGGCTGTCATGCAAGCACCACCGCGCGGTATGCCTCGTCAGCGGCGACGAGGTCCGGATGACGGCCCTGCGCGGCGACGGCACCGCCGTCGAGTACCACCACACGGTCGGTCTCGGCGAGCAGAGCGGGGCTCGTGGTGACCAGGAAGGTGGTGCGGCCGCGACGGAGTTTCCTCAGGCGGGCGGCGATGCGCGACTCGGTGACCGTGTCGACGGCGGTGGTCGGATCGTGGACGACCAGCACCGGGGGGTCGGCGGCGAGAGCCCGGGCCAGCGCGACTCGTTGGCGCTGTCCGCCGGACAGAGAGCGTCCGCGTTCGGTGAGCACGGTGTCCACGCCCTGGGGCAGGGCCTGTGCGACATCGTCCGCCGCCGAAGCGGCCAGCGCCGGCTCGACGTCCGCTCCGTCGCCCGCCGTTCCGGCCCGTACGTTGTCCAGCAGGCTGCTCTCGAACAGGTCGGCGTCGTGGTGGGCGACCAGGATCGCACGGCGGGCGCTGTCGGGGTCCAGCTCGGTCAGCGGCACGCCGTCGAGCTCGATGACCCCTTCGTCCGGGTCGGTTTCGCGGCCCAGGCACAGCAGCAGATCATTGGCGGCGGCCGGGTCCTTGGCGACGATGCCGACCAGGCTTCCGGGGGCGATGTCGAGGTCCACCCCGCGCAGCGCGCCGTGCGTGACACCGCGCAGCCGGAGCCGCCCGGTGACCGGGTGGGCCGGCGCGGCCGTTCCGGCCGTGACAGCGGGCCGCGAAGCGAGCACCTCGGCGACCCGGTCCGCCGAGGCGCGGCCCTGGGCGAACTCGCCGTTGACATAGGTGAGAAGCTGGAACGGCCCCAGCAGATACTGGGCGAGTCCGACAGCCGCCACCAGGTCGCCCACGCTGATCGCACCCCGCATCGCCAGATGCGCGCCAACCAGCCCGATGACCGCGATGAAGATCCCGGTCAGAGCGAGAATCGCGCCGTCGTGCCAGGCGCGGCTGCGAGCCGACCGCAACGCCGCCGCCAGCGAGTCCTGGCTCGTCCGCCGGTACCGGGACACAGCGGCCGACTCGGCACCGATCCCTTTGAGGACCCGCAGCCCCGCAACGAGGTCGGCGGCGACGCCAGAGGCATGCGCGGCGCGCTCCTGCTCGACCTCACTCCGCCGCTCCAGCGGCCGGCTGATCCGATGGCCCAGCCACAAGAGGGGAGGGACGCCGAGAAGGATCAGCAGGCCGAGCGGCACCGAGATGCGGAGCAGCGCCACCGCGCTGATGGCCAGTCCGGCGGTCGCCGATATCGCGTAGGGAAGTGCGGCCGCGACCGCCCCCACCCGGGCGGCGTCACCAGTGGCGATGGCGGTCAGCGCGCCGGGCAGCCGGCCGGTGTCGGCGCCGCCGCGCGGGTCGAGCACCCTGGCGCCGAGGTCGAGCCGGATGTGATGGGCAGCCTGTTCTGCGGACCCGTCGGAGATCCTCGCGGCGGTCCGGTAACACGTGGACAGGACGAAGAAGAGTACGGCGAGGACGAGCAGCCAGCGCAGCAGAGCCCCGGCGGATCCCGTCGCCACCGCCTGGTCGATGATGACGCCGATGACGACGGGCACCAGGGCCTCGCAGACCTGGTGCGCCATGCCGAGGAGCGACGCGCCGACGACGCGGCGGCGTTGTCCCCCGATCGCTCTCCGGAGGATATGGCCCCCCGTCGGTCCTCCATCGAGCATGCGGTACCTCCGCGAAGATGGTCGGATAGTTAGGTAAGGCTACTCTAATCAAGGTTCCTGCCAAGGCTGCGTGCAGGCCGTACTGGCACGTCCCTGCTTGCTGGTGTGCTCGTGCGTTGACCCGGTGACTTACGTTCGGTTAGCCTCACCTAAGTCGCGCTCTGTTGTTCGTACATCAGATTTCTTGCACCGTCGGCGAACTGCCGTGCTGCCAGGGGGAGTTGTTGTTGTCGGTCGAAGCCCAGGCGGCATCCGGAAGCGGGGTCGACAGCCCGGTCGTGCCGTCGACACGCCGGTCCGTGGCAGCACTGCGCGGACTGGGCCTTCTCGTAGGGCTTGGCGCGCTGGTCCTGATCGCGCTGCTCAGCGTATGGGTGGGCACCAAAGGCATTCCGTTCACCTCAACATGGAGCGTGCTGTGGCGGCCTGACGGGTCGGAAGCCTCGGTCATCATCCACGACTACCGGATCCCCCGTACCCTCCTCGGCCTCCTCGTGGGCATGGCACTGGGGCTGTCCGGTGCGCTCATGCAGGCGCTGACCCGCAACCCGCTCGCCGACCCCGGTCTGCTCGGCGTGAGCCTGGGTGCCTCGACCGGCGTGGTCGTGGCGATCGCGTTCCTCGGCGTGGGCACGGCCCTCGGCTATGTGTGGTTCGCGTTCCTCGGCGCGGCGATCGCGTCGGTGGTGGTCTACCTGCTGGGCGCGTCCGGACGGACGCTGGCGACGCCCGACCGGCTGGTCGTCGCGGGAGCGTCGGTGACGGCGGTGCTGTACGCCTTCAACTCGGCGGTCCTGCTGCTCAATCCGCGGGCCTTCGACCAGTTCAGGTTCTGGACGGTGGGTGCCCTCTCGGGCCGGAACCTCGACGTCGTGTACGTCATCCTGCCCTTCGTCACCGTGGGTCTGCTGATCTCGCTCGGGCTCGCCCCGTCGCTCAACGCGCTGGGCATGGGAGACCAGGTGGGGCGCGCCCTCGGGGTGAACGTCGGCCGGACGCGGGCGCTGGGCGCCGTCGCGGTGATGCTGCTGTGCGGCGCCGCGACGGCCGCAGCGGGACCGATCGGCTTCGTGGGCCTGGTGGTTCCGCATGTGGCCCGGTTTGTGGTGGGCGCCGACCAGCGGTGGGTGCTGGCGTACTCGATGCTGTTCGCGCCCATCCTGCTGATCGGCGCGGACGTCCTGGGCCGGGTGCTCGGTGCCCCCGGGGAGGTCCAGGTCGGCATCGTCACCGCGTTCCTGGGCGCACCGCTGTTCATCGCGCTGTGCCGCCGTCGAAAGCTGGTCATGCTGTGAATGCCGTACGAGAGGCCGGAAACGCTGATACCGGCAGGACCCGGGCCCCCGGCAGCGGTGACGCCCCCAGTCCCCGCGTCGTCAGCGGCTTGGTCCTGCGTACCCGCGGCGGACGTTACTCCCTGCGGGTCCAGGGCCGTGCCGTGGCCGTGACTGCGGTACTGCTGATCCTCCTCACGACGGTCATGGGAATCACCCTGACCACGGGGGACTTCGAGCTGTCCGTCGGTGAAGTGCTCCAGGCCCTCTTCGGCAACGGATCGGGTGCGGCCGACTTCATCGTCAACACGCTGCGCATGCCGCGCCTGCTGACCGCGCTGTGCGTCGGTGCGGCGCTGGCGGTCAGCGGGGCCATCCTGCAGAGCCTGACCGGCAATCCGCTCGGCAGCCCCGACATCATCGGCTTCACCAACGGGTCGGCGACCGGAGCGCTGGTCGTCATCGTCATGCTGCACGGAAGCATGACCCAGATCGCGCTCGGGGCGCTGATCGGCGGGCTCGCCACGGCCGCCGCCGTCTACCTGCTCGTCGTCGGCCGCAGCCTGCAAGGGTTCCGACTCGTCGTCATCGGCATCGGGGTGAGCGCCCTGCTGCTCGCCTTCAACTCGTACCTGATCACCCGGGCGAGCTGGCAGGAGGCTCTGGAGGCACAGGCGTGGCTCATCGGCAGCCTGGGCAACCGAGGCTGGGACCACGCCGCCGCCGTCGGCATCGCCGTCGCCGTACTGCTCCCGTTCGCCTTCCTCCTCGCCCGCAAACTTTCCATGGTGGAGATGGGCGACGACACGGCGACGGCGCTCGGCGTCAGCGTGGCCGCCAGCCGAACGGCCCTGCTCGTCATCAGCGTCGCACTGGCCGCGTTCGCCACGGCGGTGACCGGCCCCATCTTGTTCATCGCGCTCGCGGCCCCCCAGCTCGCGCGGCGGCTGACCCGGTCGTCCGGCCCCGCCCTGGTGCCGGCCGCGCTCATGGGTGCCGTCCTGCTGGCCGGGAGCGATCTCGCGGTGCAGCGTGTCTTCTCACCCGTTCTCCTCCCGGTGGGTACGGCGACCGGCACCATCGGCGGGTTGTATCTCATCTGGCTGCTGGTCACAGAGTCCCGAAAGAGCCGCGCATGACAGGAACAAACCTCCCGACCGCCCGGCTGCGAGCCGAGGACCTGACACTCTCCTACGACCAGCGGACCGTGACCACCTCTCTCGGGGTAGTCATCCCCGACCACTCGTTCACAGTGATCATCGGCCCGAACGCCTGCGGCAAGTCCACTCTGCTCAAGGCGCTGGCGCGGATGCTCAAGCCCCAGGCGGGAGAGGTCTACCTCGACGGGGCCACTATCGCGTCGTACCGCTCCCGCGAAGTCGCGCGTCGGCTTGGCCTGTTGCCGCAGACATCGACGGCGCCCGGTGGCATCACGGTGGGGGACCTGGTGGCCCGCGGCCGCTATCCCCACCAGCGGCTGCTGAGGCAGTGGTCCGCCGAGGACGAGGCCGCCGTGGCCGAGGCGATGCGGCAGACCGGCGTCCTCGAACTCGCCGACCGGCCCGTCGACGACCTCTCAGGCGGCCAGCGGCAACGCGTATGGCTGTCCATGGTCCTGGCCCAGCAGACGTCCATCCTGCTGCTGGACGAACCGACCACCTACCTCGACATCGCCCACCAGGTCGAGGTGCTCGACCTGTGCGCCGATCTGCACGCGCGAAGGGGACACACGATCGTCGCGGTTCTCCACGACCTCAACCAGGCGTGCCGTTACGCCACCCACCTGGTGGTGATGAGGGCCGGCGGCACGATCGCGGCAGAGGGCGACCCGGCGAGCGTCATGACCGCCGAGCTCGTCGAGGACGTGTTCGGGCTGCCCTGCCGGATCATCGACGACCCGGAGACGGGTACTCCGCTGATGGTGCCCGCCGCCCCGAAGCGCCTCGCCATGGTCGGCGACACCGTCGTGACCGAAACCCTCTAGGGACGGAACCCCATGCTCACTACGAGGCTGACGAACGCGCACATCCTCACCATGGACCCGGACCACCCGGTCGCCCACGACCTGGGCATCTGGCGCGGCCGGATCGTGGGCCTCGACGACGCGGTGGCCTCACTCCCGGCAGGCGAGGTGATCGACCTTCAGGGTGCCACCGTGCTGCCCGGGTTCATCGACAGCCATGTGCACCTCGCCTGGACCGGTCTGAAAGCGAGCACGCCGAGCGTGGCGCCGTGCGAGCGGGTCGAGGACGTGCTCGCGGTCGTGGAAGAGGCCGTTGCCCGGAAGCGTCCGCCCGGCGCCTGGGTGGACGTCGCGGGGTACGACCAGCGGGCCCTGGGACGCCATCTGACTGCCGCCGAGCTGGACCAGGTCAGCTATGGGCGCAAGGTGTTCATGATGCACGACTCCGGACATGCCTGCGTGGTCAACAGTGCCGTCCTGGACATGCTTCCGGCCGACGTTCCGCACCAGGAGGGCTTCCTGGCCGAGGGCGCCATGGCCGCCGCGCGGCGGCTGCGTCTGCCGTACTCCCAGGAGGAGCTCGCGGACGCGATCGAGCACGCTGCCCGGACGTGCCTCGCAGAAGGGGTCACCGCGTGCGCGGAGGCGGGCATCGGAGGCGGCCTGCTGGGCCACAGCCCGGTCGAGCTCGGCGCCTACCAACTCCTTCGCGATCAGGGCCGTTTGCCGCTGCGGGTGCAGCTCATGGTGGCCGCCGACACCCTGAGGCCCATCGCCGCGCACGACTCCGACGGCATCCCCCGTGCCCTCGACCTCGGCCTGCGCACCGGGTTCGGCGACGAGTGGCTCTCCGTGGGAGCGCTCAAGATCTATACCGACGGCGGCATGATGGCCCGAACCGCCGCGCTCAGCACCCCGTACCACGGCATGGAACACACCGGGCAGCTCCAGGACGACCCGGAGCGCCTCGCCGACACCATCGTGGACGGCCACCTCGCCGGATGGCAGCTCGCCGTCCATGCCATCGGCGACCGCGCCGCCGACCTCGCCCTGGAGGCCCTGGAAAGGGCACAGCGCATCCGGCCGCGCCCGGACGCCCGGCACCGTATCGAACACGCCGGCCTGATCCGGCCCGACCAACTTGCGCGCTTCGCACGGCTTGGCGCGAGCGCGGTGGTTCAGCCGAACTTCCTGCGCTACTTCGGCGACGACTACGCCGCGATCATGGGGGAGGAGCGGGCACCGTGGATGTACCGGGGCAGGGGATTCCTGGATCACGGCGTCACCGTCGTGGGCAGCTCCGACCGTCCCGTCACGGACGGCTCGCCGCTGCGGGCCATCCAGTTCATGGTCGAGCGTGCCTCGTCGTCGGGCCAGGTGATCGGTCCGGACGAGGGCATCACGGTGGACGAGGCCCTGCACGCGTACACGGTCGCCGGAGCGTACGCCTGCCGCTGGGACGGCAGCGCCGGGAGCCTCACTCCGGGCAAGCGCGCCGACCTGGTGGTGCTGGGGGACGACCCACGGCGCGTCAGTACCTCGCGCATCGGTGACATCCAGGTGGTGGCCACATTCGTGGACGGCCGTAAGACGGAGGAGTCGAAGCCGCTGTGAGTACGAGAGTGGACACCATCGAGCACTACGCATACCTGTGGCAGGAGCCCGCGTACCCGCTTCGGTGGGTCATTTGGAACGCTGCCGAAGAGACCATGGTCTTCGACAGGAAGATCAACTGCCCTGTCTACTTTGACGACGAGGCGACTCTCTGCGAGATCCTGCGCAGGATGCGCGGGGCCGGTGTACCGGAGAGTGACGACTATCCGGGCCGCCCGTGCTCGTAGGAACGAGCCCTGCGCACAGCCCTCTCACTACCTTCCGCGTGGGCACGGATCCGCTGCCGGGGCCGTGGGAGCGCGGTGCCGATCCATAGCCTGTGCGATCCGTACCGACTCCTATTTTCGAGTCGTTCCTGGCGGACGAGGAGCATCACATCGACTACCTCGACACCCAGCTCGCGTTGGTCGAGAAGCTCGGAGAGGCGCTGTACATCGCCCAGTTGATCGAGCAGTCGGAGAGCTGAGCGCGGGGCAGGGGTGCGGGAGGGGACTCTGCCGGGATACAGGCAGGCCAGGTTTGATCACCAGCTTAGGTGAGGCTAGCCTTACCTGCAGCGCCCTGGGTGACGCGGCGACGGAGCCGCCTTCCGCCCACGCCGGGGCCGTAAGGAAGGAAACCCTTGATCACGGCCACCTCGCGCCCCGCCACATGGCCTGCCCGCGCCCCGCTGCCCGCCGCGTTCCCCGTACGCCCCGCGCGCCGCCGGGACGCCACCGCTCTGGCGGCCCTGTCCTGGCCGTTCGTACGCTCCGGTGCGCTGCGTGAGCGGTCCCTCTCCCTCTACGCCTCGGACGCAACGGACTTCCTGGTCGTGGACGCCCATGACGGCACCCTCGACGGGTGTCTGGGCCTGCGTGTGCACCCCGCCGCCCCGGTGAGCGGTCGCGCGCCGATGGGCGTCCTGTACAACTTCTGCGTCGCGCCCGGCAGTCAGGGCCGCGGGGCAGGGGCTCTGCTCCTGCGCGCCGCGTTGTCCAGGGCAAAGTCCCAATCGCTGAGCGCCCTGTTCACCGCGACGACAGGGAGCGGCGGCCTCTTCCTCCGCTACGGCTTCGCCCCGGCCTGCGCGAGCCTGGCACCGGCGTCCTGGGCGAACTCTCTGGACCCCCGCAGGAATTCGCGGGTCCTCGCCCGCGTCCTGTGACCTCTGAGGTGGTGGCCGGTACTCAGCGGGGCGCCGGCCACCACGTCGTCAGGCGTCGAGGATGCCCGGCAGCGCTGCGACGAGCGCGTCCACCTGTGTCTCGGGGATGTTCAGCGCCGGGGCAAGCCGTAGCGTTGTGGGGCCAGTGGCGTTGACGAGGAAGCCCGCGTCCTGGGCCGCCTTTTGTACGCGTGGTGCGACCGGTTCGGTGAGGGCGATGCCGAGCAGTAGTCCCGCGCCCCGTACCTCGCTTACCCGGGGATGGCCGGGCGCCTCGATGCCGCGCCGCAGCCGCTCACCCTGCCGTGTGACGTGCGCGAGCAGTCCCTCGGTCTCGATGGTTTCCAGGACGGCGAGCCCGGCCGCGCAGGCCACCGGGTTGCCGCCGAAGGTCGAGCCGTGCTGACCGGGTGTCAGCAGGTCGGCGGCCGCGCCGAAGGCGACCGTGGCGCCGATCGGCAGGCCCCCGCCCAGTCCCTTGGCCAGGGTCACCACATCAGGGTCCATGCCGTCCGTGGCCTGATGGGCGAACCAGTGTCCTGTGCGGCCGATCCCGGTCTGGACCTCGTCCAGCACCAGCAGCGTCCCCGTGGCCCGGGTGATCTCGCGGGCCGCCCGCAGATATCCCTCGGGGGGCGGTATCACGCCGGCTTCGCCCTGCACCGGCTCGATGACGACAGCCGCCGTCTCCTCCGTGACCGTCGCCCGCAGCGCGTCCGTGTCGCCGAACGGCACGTGGGACACCTCGCCCGGCAGCGGCAGGAACGGCTCACGCTTGGCGGGCTGTCCGGTGAGGGCGAGCGCGCCCATGGTGCGACCGTGGAAACCGCCCTGCGTGGCGACCAGGTGTGTCCGCCCGGTCCGCCGGGCGATCTTGAACGCGGCCTCGACCGCCTCCGCGCCGGAGTTGGCGAAGAACACCCGTCCGGGCCTTCGCAGCAGTCGCAGCAGCCGCTCGGCGAGCGCGACCGGAGGCTCGGAGACGTACAGGTTGGAGACGTGCCCCAGCCTCGCCATCTGGGTGCTGACCGCTGAGACCACGGAGGGGTGGGCGTGGCCGAGCGTGTTCACCGCGATTCCGCCGGTGAAGTCGATGTAGGCGCGCCCGGCCTCGTCCCAGACCGTGCTGCCCTCGCCCCGGACCAGAGCCAGGGGCGGGGTGCCGTAGTTGTCCATCATCACCGCGTGCCAGCGGTCCGTCAGCACCTGGCGGTCCTCGTCCGTGGCGGTCGGCAGGATCAGGTTCTGGCTGAGGGTCATACGGATCTCTCCTCCTGGTCCGGGACCACGGTGGTGCCGGAGCCGTCCCCGGTGAAGACGCCCCGCAGCACAGAGTGCGGCACCCGGCCGTCCAGCACGTGGGCCTTGCGCACGCCCGCACGGACGGCTCTCAGGCATCCCTCCATCTTGGGGAGCATCCCGCTCGCCAACTCCGGCAGCAGCTTCTCCAGCTCACCGGTCGTCAGGCGCTCGATCACCTCAGTGCTGTGCGGCCAGTTGGCGTACAGGCCCTCGACGTCGGTCAGCATGACCAGCTTCTCCGCGTCGAGGGCCGCGGCCAGCGCCGCCGCGGCGAGGTCGGCGTTGATGTTGTAGATCTGCCCGTCCGTCCCCCGCGCCACGGGGGAGACCACCGGGATGCGGCCCTGCTCCAGCAGGGCCCGCACGGTGTCCGGGTTCACCTCGACGATGTCGCCGACCAGCCCGATGTCCACCGGTTCGCCGTCCACCCACGCAGGTCGCCGCACGGCGGTCATGGTGTGCGCGTCCTCGCCCGTCATCCCCACCGCGAACGGCCCGTGAGCGTTGATGAGTCCCACCAGCTCCCGCTGGACCCGGCCCGTCAGCACCATCCGGACCACGTCCATGACCTCCGGAGTTGTCACCCGCAGACCCGCCTCGAAGCGGACCTCCAGGTCGAGCCGGCCGAGCATGGCGCTGATCTGCGGACCGCCGCCGTGTACGACGACGGGGGACAGGCCCGCGTGCCACAGCTCCACCACATCCTGGGCGAACGTCCGCTTGAGGTTCTCGTCCACCATGGCGTTGCCACCGAACTTGATCACGACGATCCGGCCCTGGAGCTCCTCCAGCCAGGGCAACTCAGCGACGGCCGTGTCAGCGTCCGCGCGCGGTGCGACGAGTGGCTTCATCTGTGTGAACACCCCGCTCATGAGCTGTACGCGCTGTTCTCGTGGACGTACTCGGCGGTGAGGTCGTTGGTCCAGATCACCGCCGACGCGTCGCCGGAGCGCAGATCGATCGTGATCGTGATCCGGCGTGCCGACAGGTCGACCTTGTCGCGGGACTCGCCGGCCGCACCGTCCCGGCACACCCAGACACCGTTGATCGCCACGTCCAGACGGTCCGGGTCGAAGACCGCGGACGTCGTACCGATCGCCGACAGCACCCTGCCCCAATTGGGGTCCTCCCCGTGCAGGGCGCACTTGAGCAGATTGTTCCTGGCCACGGACCGGCCCACCGCCACGGCGTCCGTCTCCGACGCCGCGCCGACGACCTCCACTTCGATCTCCTTCGAGGCACCCTCCGCGTCCGCGACCAACTGCCGTGCCAGATCCAGGCACACGGTGTGCACCGCCTCGGCGAAGACATCCCCGTCCGGTGCCACCCCTGAAGCACCTGAGGCGAGCAGCAGAACGGTGTCGTTGGTGGACATGCAGCCGTCCGAGTCCACCCGGTCGAAGGTGGTGCGGACCGCTTCCCGCAGCGCGGAGTCGAGCGCCGGGGCGGTCACGTCGGCGTCCGTCGTGAGCACCACGAGCATGGTGGCCAGCCCGGGCGCGAGCATGCCCGCGCCCTTCGCCATGCCGCCCACCGCCCAGCCCGGCCCGGACACCACCGCCGTCTTGTGGACCGAGTCCGTCGTCTTGATCGCGACGGCCGCTTCCTCGCCCCGCTCGGGCGACAGCCGTGCGGCAGCGGCGCCGATTCCGGCCGTGATCCTGTCCATCGGCAGCGGGACGCCGATGAGTCCGGTGGAGCACACCGCGATCTCGTCCGGGCCCACGTCCACGGCCCGAGCCGTCTGCTCGGCCATCACCCGGGTGTCCTCGGCGCCCACGGGTCCCGTACAGGCGTTGGCGCCACCGGAGTTGAGGACGACCGCGGAAATCCGGCCGTCGGCCAGCACCTGCCGCGACCAGCGGACGGGTGCGGCCTGGACCCGGTTGGAGGTGAACACACCGGCGGCCGCGCGCGACGGACCGCGGTTCACCACCAAGGCCAGGTCCAGATCACCGGAC
The DNA here is from genome assembly GCF_055563295.1 of Streptomyces sp. NPDC002868. Classification (NCBI taxonomy): domain Bacteria; kingdom Bacillati; phylum Actinomycetota; class Actinomycetes; order Kitasatosporales; family Streptomycetaceae; genus Streptomyces; species Streptomyces sp. NPDC002868. Next base: position 115,157 of record NZ_JBVHDR010000016.1, read on the forward strand.
TCCTTGATCCCAGCGGCCACACCGCTCGCGAGGAATCCCTGTGCAGCGGTCACGGTCACGGAGCCACTCCATTCGTGGGCAGGCCCAGCTCTTCCGGCAGGCCCAAGGCGACATTCATGCTCTGCACCGCGCCGCCCGCGGTGCCCTTCGTCAGGTTGTCGATCGCGCTCACGGCGATCAGGCGACCGGCCTGCTCGTCCACCGTCACCTGCACCTGCGTGGTGTTGGAGGCGAGTACCGCGGCGGTCTGCGGCCACTGCCCGGCCGGCAGCAACCGTACGAACGGCTCGTCGGCGTAGGCGGCTTCGTACGCCTCCCGCACCTCGCGCGGACCGGCGCCGGCTCCCGGCCGCAGGCGCGCCGAGCAGGTGGCGAGGATGCCTCGGGCCATCGGCGCCAGCGTCGGTGTGAACGACACGGTCACGCGCTCGCCCGCCACCCGCGACAGGTTCTGCGTCAGCTCCGGGGTGTGCCGGTGGCCGCCCCCGACGCCGTACGGGCTCATCGAGCCCATCACCTCGGAGCCGAGCAGGTGCGCTCTGGCCGCACGGCCCGCTCCCGAGGTCCCGCTTGCCGCGACGATCAACGCCTCCGGCTCCACCAGGCCTGCCGCGAAGGCCGGGAACAGCGCCAGGGTCACCGCGGTCGGATAGCAGCCGGGTACGGCAATCCGGGTTGCTCCTTTCAGCTGTTCCCGCGCTCCAGGGAGTTCGGGCAGGCCGTACGGCCAGGTGCCGGCGTGGGCCGAGCCATAGAACCGCTCCCAGTCCGCCGGGTCGTGCAGCCGGAAGTCCGCGCCGCAGTCCACGATCAGCGTTTCGGGATCCAACTGCTCCGCGAGCGCCGCCGACTCGCCGTGCGGCAGGGCCAGGAACACCACGTCGTGTCCGCGCAGTGACTCGGCCGAGGTCGCCACCAGTACCCGGTCCGCGAGCGCGGTCAGGTGCGGCTGCAGCTCCCCGAGTGGGCGGCCCGCGCTGCTGTGTGCGGCGACCACCCCGATCTCCACGTCGGGGTGCGCCGCCAGCAGGCGCAGGATCTCCCCGCCGGCGTAGCCGCTCGCTCCGGCCACAGCGACCCGTACCGTCATGTTCTTCGTCTCTCTTCGTGCCTGCTCGATGCCTGGCCGGTACCCGGCCAGGGTTCCTGATGGGCTGTCATGCGCCCCGTGCCGCCCTGCCGGCCAGGAGGTCGCGCAGCAGTCCGTCGGTGGTGGACACCACGCCACTGCGGGCAGCCCACCGCAGTGCCATGGAGTGATCCTCGGCGGCGAAGTCGGCGACAGCGTCGGCGACGACGAAGGGCTGGATGTCGTGCATGAACGCGTCCGTCGCCGTCAGCAGCACGCCACGATGCGCGTACACACCACAGACGATCAGCTGGTCCCGGCCCGTGGATCGCAGCAGCCTGCCGAGATGGCTGCGGAGAAAGGCGTTGGGGCGCACGTTGGCCAGCAGGTGTTCGCCGGGCCGGGGGGTGAGCGCCGGGACGATGGCGGCGGCTTCGGGCTCCTGGCTGATGCCCGGACCCCAGATGTCGGCCACCAGCCCGCGCCGGCCGGGCGGTTGCCCGGCCGGCTCGGCGCTGAAGACCACTGGCATGCCGAGCGACCCCGCGAGTTCGCGCAGGGCGACGATGTTCTCGACGAGCTCCACCACGGGGGAGCGTCCTGTCGGGAACGCCTCGACGAAGTGGTTCTGCATGTCATGGACCAGGAGCGCGGCACGCGCCGGATCGATTCTCCAAGTGGCGTACGACGGAGGGATCGTGAAGCGGTCGGGCATGGGGTAAGGGTCGATGACCGGCAAACCCATGGATGATCCCCTCCCCTGCCGACGTAGCTGCGTCCCGTCCACGACATGCACTTAGCTTAGCCTAACCTAAGTGCATGTGGGGCGTCTGGTCATGCGGCTCGCCAGTAGCCCAGTGCGTGCAACCGCTCCATGGGGATGTCGAGTTGCTTGCGTACGTAGGACGTGAGGCTCCGGGTGGTCGCGGTGTCGCAGGCGATCCAGATGTAGGAGCCGTCGTCCAGACGGCCGGGGAGGGTGGACCGTACGGTCTCGATCAGATGGTCGCCGTTGTCGCTACGCGGTACGGAGATGAGCTCGTGGCGTGCGGTGTTGAGGCGCATCGGGAGGTCTGCATCCAACGGGTGCGACGTCTCGAACCAGATCGTGGCGGGCGTCAACGGCATCGAGTCCAGTAGCGAGTTGATGGCAGGCAGCGAGGCCGCGTCGCCGATCACGAGGAGCCCTGACGGTGAAGGGTGCGGCAGGGTTAAGCCGGTGCCCTGGACCGTCGCCTCGATCGTGTCGCCCGGCCGTGCGGCACGTGCCCATTCACTGGCGCGGCCGGCGTGCAGCGCGAACTCCATGCTGAACGTCCCGGTGGCGAGGTCCGGGTCAACCAGTGTGTAAGCCCGCTGGTGCGGCTTGCCCCGGTTGTCGAACCAGAGCCTCACCCACATCGTGGGGTGTGTTCCGGTCGCACGGAGCATGCCGCCGTCGGTGAAGTGAAGTCGGTGAAAGCGGTCGCTGACCCTTTCCGTGTCCCGCACCGTAAGGGTGAAGTCCTTGCCTCGCATCAGCTTGAGGGCTACGCCCTGCCAACCGCGTGCCACGGTGCCCCCGATCTGCGCTGTGATTAGGTCAGGCTAACCTAAGCTTGGTCGAGTGGCGAGAGGGAGGGGGGATGGATGATCAAGACTTACCGGGATGACTGGGGTATTCCGCGCCTCCGGGTGTCCGATGCTCCCTCGGAGTGGAGTTGTGCCACCGCACCGCGCCGGCCGCATCGAAACGCTGCTGAGGGAGTCGCGGGACTGGGTGGCCCCGGGCATGGCGGCCATCCACATGGCCTCGACGTTCCGGGCATCGCGCGCGGCGTCATGGACGAGGTTGCCGGCGCGGAACCCGTGCGGTGGGGCGAACTCCACCGCCTCGCCCCCTGCCAGGGTCTCCCTGCCGACGAGGATGAGCACTGGCCCGGACTCGGAGGCGACCACGACTGCGTGCTCGCCACCTCAAGCACGCCCGGAGTCACCGACCTCAGCGCCCGCGGCCCGTCCGCCCGGTATGTGTGGGACCTCTCCCGCCGTGAGAACAGCCTCTGGATCGTCCCGTTGGGTGCCCGCGGAATCCGCGGGCGCCTTACCGAAGAGGGGAGCAGCGGCTGGGGAGGAGGCGACCAGGAGGAGCAGGCTTCCTGATGGGGCATCATCAGACAGTTGCCCGGCGCGGTTCTCGCGTGCTCCTCGGCGCAATCATCGGCCCCAACCTCACCTGCACCGATGCCCTCGCCACCCTGCTTCAGCGGTGGCAGCCGGCCAGTACGACCACGACGTCGGACTCGCTCAGTTCAGCCGTTCAAGCCTGCTCACTGCTCCCGCTGTCCTGGGGCTGTCGACTCCCGCCTCGTGGGGGTCTCTCCGTTCGATCGCACCTTGACCGTCTGGCCCCGCGTTACGCGGTCTCCGGCTACGACGGGTCGGCGAACGTCGGCGCCGTGGTCGGGCTGACGTGCGGGTCGTACGGGGGAGCAGCGCAGAGGGCAGCAGCGGTCGGCGCCGCGCGGATGATCGCCGCCACCACGTCGTACCCGGTGGCCGGCTCGCGAGGAGTAGTCATGGGCGGGCGGTCGTGCGCCGTCGGTGCGGGCAGGCGCGGGCAGCGGCGAGAAGCCTATGGATACGGTCTCCGACCTCGCCGGCGTCCTGCGCAGGCGTCGGAAACGGACAGTGGACGTCGCAGTGGCGGCTGGCGTATTCGCAGCGCAGGGTGATGCCGTAGCGGTCCAGGGCGAGGGGTTGTACGCGCACGACACCGTGCAGCAGCCGTGGGTCGGCCAGCCGCGTCAGTTGGGCGACCACGTCCTCATGGGCGTCGGCCAGGTGCGTCAACAGTGCCGCCTCCTCGACGGCCAGAGGGTCCGCCTCCGCCAGGACGATCTCGTCGAGTCCGACGGCCGTCAGATCCCTGTCCGTTTCGAAGGTGGCGCGTGCCGTGTCGAGCCGCAGGCCGTTGTCCGCTGAGCTGCTCGGCGTCACCCAGCCCGAGAGTGTCACCCTGGACCGCACTCGGTGTCGGACGGCGATGGGGGCGATGTCGGTGAATTCGAGCAGGGCGGCAAGCGCGCCGCGCGGGGCACAGGCAAGGTGTGCCATCAGTGGGCTGTCGTCGGGCGGGAGGAGAGTGACTTGGCCTCTCTCGTCGACACTGTGCAGGCCGATCAGGTCGTAGCGCTGCGCGCCCGTGGTGAGGGTCAGTGACACGGCACGGGCCAGCACCGTTCGGACCCGTTCCGCGGTGGTGGGCTCAATCGGGGGGACTTGGGCGGCGCTCATCGAACCTCCATTAGCTTAGGCTTACCTAAGTTAGTGCGTGATGGAGGTATGTGGCTAGCCCGGGCCATGGAGTTGTGGCGATACGTCCGTGACCCCGGTGGTGCAGACGAGGGCGATCGTCTGTGCGGCCCCATCAGTGCGTGCTGTCGCGGACGTGCCGGTGTCGGGTCGGGCGCGGCCCCGAGCGTGAGTGGCGCGCCTCGGGCTCGTCGGCCAAGTGCTGCGTCTCAATCTTCGAAGAGCCGGTCCCGTGCGGATTCCCTCGGCAAAGGGCAGCCTGCAACAGCTCGCTGTGTTGCTGGGCGCAGCGACGTGGTCGAAGTTTCCGGCCCGGCGCAGAATCGCCCGTGCCCTCGGGGATAATCATCTGGCTCCAGATGCTGCCCAACACCCATGAGAAGCGGGGGACTTCGTGTATCGGCATGTGCTCACGCGGGCGAGTCAAGTGTTGTCGTGTGTCCTGTCAGTGCTGCTGGGCCTGTCGATGAACTACGCGACGAATGTCGAGAACCCGCCGTTCGCCCTCGCCTTCCTGCAGCAGTGGTCGATACCCGCCCTGGTGTTCACGGGCGGGGTCTTCATCGCCTTGAGCTGGTGGCTGAGCCAGTTGGACGATCCCATCACGACCCGAAAGCTGTCCTGGTCCGCGCCGATCTCCCCCTATCCCGGACTCGAAGCCTTCGACGAGCGCTACAGCAGCGTCTTCTTCGGGCGGGACCAGGAGATCACCACCCTCAGCCGCAGGATCAACCCTCCCTCCCGAGCACAGAGTTCCCCGACCCTGGTGCTCACCGGCCCCTCGGGGGCGGGCAAGTCCTCCCTCCTCCGGGCCGGTCTGCTCCCGCAACTTGCCCGGCGAGCCCAGTGGATCACCGTCGGCCCGTTCACGCCGGACACCAACCCCTTCACCGGGCTGGCGCAGGCGCTGAGCATCCTGCTGCCGCGCACCACCTCGGCCGCGCTGGAGGCCGAGTTACGCGACGGGGGCGCGGCCTCCTTGTGCCGCCATCTGGACGCGGTGCGCGCTCGGCACCGCGGCGGTCCACGCCCGGTGCTCATCGCCATCGACCAGGCGGAGGAACTGCTGACCCTGGTCGCCGACGAGGAGCGGGACGCGCTGCTCGACCTGCTCGACGCGGCGCTGGCTGCCGACCAGCGGCTGAAGGTGCTGTTCGCCTTTCGCTCTGAGTTTTTGACGCGCCTTGGGTCGCTGCCGCAGGCCCACCTGTTCCGGGACACGTTCATCCTCGGACCGGTGCGCCGTAGGTCCTTGTTCACGGTGGTCGCCGAGCCGGCCGCACGGGCGGGGATTGGCTTCGAACCCGGGTTGGCGGATCTGATGGTCAATGAGGCGAGTGGCGGTGACGCGCTCCCGCTGCTTGCCTACACCCTGCACGCGCTGGCTCCCGAGCCCGGTCGTGGTCAGGAGATCACCGTTCAGGAGTATGAGGCGATCGGCGGGGTGGCCGGGGCGCTGACCGAGCGGGCCGACCTCATCCTGGCCGACCTGACCGCGGCCGACCCCGACGCTCCGGTGCTGCCGACCCTGTTGAAGTTCGTGACCATCACCGAGGGCCGGCCCTCGCAGCGCCCGATTCGGCGGGAGACGCTGGGGCCGATGGAACAGGACGTCGTGGAGGCGTTTCTCGCCGAGCGGCTGCTGGTCAGCGACGGTGACGGCAGCGAGCCGGTGCTGCGGGTGGCCCACGAGGCGCTGTTCCGGCAGTGGGATCCGCTCAAGCAGGCCATCGAGGTGGTCGCCGTGGATTTGGCGTTCGCATCCGATGTGGAGCGCTGGGGCGCTGAGTGGGACGCGGCGGGCCGGCACGACTCGTACCTGCTGCGCGACGAGCGGCTGCGCCGCGCGTTGGCGTGGATGACGCGGCAGCCCGACGTCGCGGCCGACCGGCCGGTCGTGGCGGAGTTCCTGGAGGCCTCCCGTCGGGCCGATGAGGCTGCTATGCGCTGGCTGTCCGAGTCCGTCGCCCAGCGGTCTCTCGCTGCTGTCGAAGACGATCCCGAATACGGTCTGCTGCTGGCCCTGGCCGCGCTCGAGGAGGCCGCGGACACCCACCTGGCACGGCTCGCGCTGGTCACCGCACTGGCCTCGACCCGGATGTGCATTCCGCTGACGGGCCACACGGATTTCGTTCAGCGGGTGGTGTGGTCGCCGGACGGGCAGCGCCTGGCCACCGCCTGCTACGACGGTACGGTTCGGGTGTGGCGGGCTGGAGACGGATCGGTGGACCTGGTCATCGAGGCAGGCAGCGGCTACGTACACGGGGTCGCCTGGTCGCCGGACGGCCGGCAGTTGGTGACAGCGGGGCATGACGGTACCGCCCGGATCTGGTCGTCCGACGACGGATCTCCCGGTGCGGTACTGACCGGCCACGCCGACATCATCCGCGGTGTGGCCTGGTCGCCGGACGGGCAACGCCTGGGCACCGCGTCGCAGGACGGCACGGTCCGCTTGTGGGACGCGGCGACGGCGCGGCAGACCGCCGTGCTGACCGGCCACGAGGGCTTCGTCCACGGGGTGGCCTTCGCGCCGGGCGGCGATCGCCTGGCGACCAGCGGTCTGGACCGTGTGGTGCGCATCTGGGACGTGGCCGACGGGACCGAGCTGGGCGCGCTGGAGGGGCACCACGAACTGGTGCGTACCGTCACGTGGTCGCCCGACGGGCGGTTCCTGGCCAGCGCCGCGTACGACCACACGATCCGCGTGTGGGATGCCGCCGAGGGTCAAGAGACCCTCGTCCTGCCGGTCTCCAAGGACCTGGTGCAGTCCGTCGCGTGGTCGCCGGACGGCACGCGGCTCGCCTCGGCGGCCAGCGACTGCACCGCGCGCGTGTGGGATGCGGCCACCGGGACCGAACTGCTGGCCCTGCACGGGCACCACAGCGTCGTGCGTGACGTCGCCTGGTCACCGGACGGCGCCCGGATCGCCACCGTCGCCAACAACGGCTCCGGCCGGATCTGGGACCTGATGCGCCCGGACGACGTGGTCGTGCTGCGCGGCCACGAGGCGCTGGTCGAGGCGGCCGCCTGGTCGCCCCAGGGGCGGCAGATCGCCACCGCCTCGTTCGACGGCACAGCCCGTGTGTGGGACGTCCAGGCGGGGACGTCGCTGCACACCTTGGAGGGGCACCGGGATCCGGTCCGGGACGTGGCCTGGTCGCCGGACGCCCAGTTGATCGCCACTGCCTCCAACGACCGCACGGTGCGCATCTGGTCCGCCGCGACGGGCCAAGCCCTGCACACCATCCAGGCACACCGCGACCGGATCGAGGGCATCGCCTGGTCCCCGGACGGCACCCGGGTCGCCACCACTTCCAACGACGGCACCGTGCGGGTGTGGGACGCCCACACCTGGACGCTCCTGCACACGCTGGTCGGCCACATGGACCTGGTCCATGACGTCTGCTGGTCACCGGACTCCACCCGCCTGGCCTCGGCCGGGGTACCCGACCGAACGGTACGGGTCTGGGACGCGGACACCGGAGCGGAGCTGCACCGCCTGACCGGGCCCGCCGACTTCGTCCAGGCGGTGGCCTGGTCCCCGGACGGCAGCCGCATTGCCTCCGTCTCCAACGACAAGACCCTGCGGATCTACGCCGCCGAGAACGGTACCGAGCTGCGCGCGATGGCTGGCCACGACGGCATCATCCGGGATGTGTGCTGGTCTCCGGACAGCCGCTTCACCGCCACCGCCTCCGGGGACGGCACGGCACGGATCTGGGACGTCGACCAGGGCGTGGAGCTGCTGATCCTTGGGGTGCACTCGGGCGGAGTCGAGAGCGTGGCCTGGTCGCCGGACGGCGCACGGATCGCCACGGCCGCCCAGGACAAGACCGTCCGCATCTGGTCGGTCGCCCCGGATCTGCGGACCCTGATCGACCGGGCGCACAGCCGGACCAGCCGTGCGCTCAGCGTAGAAGAACGCCGACGCCATGGCCTGCCGTAGTGCCCGGCGATCGGGTCGCAGCCTCGACGTCGGTTACCAGTTCGCGCACGGACCACCGGTACCTGCCGCCCGCGGAGGGCACGGTTCACTGTCCGTGATGCCCTGAATCGCGGCATTTCCGGTGTATGGGTAATTTCTTGATCAGGCGCCCTCTTGACGCGGATGCCCGTGACGGCGCTCGTGACGGCTCCCGCAAGAGCCTGAGGCAAGGAGAGCAGCATGTCCCGACCCATCGCTGTGGGAGTGGACGACTCCGACGAGAGCCTGGCGGCGGTGGACTGGGCCGCGGACGAGGCTGCGGCGCGCGGCACGGGCCTCCGGCTGGTGAACGCCTCGCAGTGGCCGGAGCACCAGCTCCAGGCCGTGAAGCCGTCCCGCGAGACCCGGACCGACCGGGAGCAGAGTTTGCTGGGCGCGATGGAGGAGCGCGTCCGGGCGCGCCAGTTGGGGGTCCCCATGGCCACGGAGGAGGCCGAGGGCGCCCCAGCCAGGGCGCTGCTGGCCGCAGGCTCCGACGCGGACCTGCTCGTCCTGGGGTCGCCCGGACTCGGCACCGTCGGCGGCTTCATCGTCGGCTCGGTGGGGCAGGAGGTCGTGGCGGAGGCGAGGCACCCGGTGGTGCTCGTACGGCCGGATTACGGCGACCGCGAGGCAAGCACCGGCGCCCCCGGTGGCGGTGGACGCCGAAAAGTGGTTCTCGGTCTGGACGTACGCGATGTGAAGGACGAACTTCTCGACTTCGCGTTCGCCTTCGCGGCACGACACGCCGTTCCGTTGCACATCGTGCACACCTGGCACTTCCCGGGCCTTCACCACCATGCCGCGGCTGCCGGGCACGGCGGCCCCGACCCGGGGACCAAGGCGGAGCGGGAGTCGGCGCTGTCGGGCGTGGTGCGCCCCTACCGGGACAGGTTCCCAGGCGTGAAGGTGTCCGAGGAGACCGCTCCCGGGCGGGCGGCCAGCCACCTCGTCCAGGCCACGTCCGATGCGGGACTTGTTGTCGTCGGCCGGCGCAGGGCGGCATCGGGCGCGCACATCGGGTCGGTCACTCACGCGGTGATCCACCACGCTCCCTGTCCCGTCGCCGTCGTTCCGCACGCCTGAGGCATTTCACCCGTCGCGGGTGAGGCATCGCAGCGGGCGCTCCCGGCGTCCTCCGAGCAGGATCGCCAACGCTGCGAGGCCCACCCAGCGCCGGACTGCCGTCGCCAGCCGCGCCGGGCGGCGGACCGACCTGAGACCACCGAGATGGGGAACGCTCATGACCGACCTGGACACGCTGTCGGTGAACACCGTCCGCGGTCTGTGCATGGACGCCGTCCAGAAGGCCCAGTCCGGCCACCCGGGCACGCCCATGGGGATCGCGCCCGTCGCCTACACCCTCTGGCAGCGGTTCCTGCGGTTCGATCCCCAGGACCCGATCTGGCCCAACCGCGACCGCTTCGTGCTCTCCGAGGGGCACGCCTCGACGCTGCTGTGGTCCCTGCTCCATCTGACCGGCGTCCGTGCCGTCGAGCCGGACTACGAGGTGCTGGGACGGCCGGCGGTGACACTCGACGACCTGAAGTCGTTCCGTCAGCTCGGCTCCCGCTGCCCCGGTCACCCCGAGTACCGCTGGACGAGCGGTGTCGAGGCCACGACCGGGCCGCTCGGCCAGGGGGTGGCGGACTCCGTCGGGATGGCGATGGCCGGCAGGTGGCTCGCCGCGCGGTACAACCGGGACGACTTCCCCCTCTTCGACTTCGACGTGTACGCGCTCGCCGGGGACGGCTGCATGATGGAGGGCGTCGCCTCGGAGGCCGCCTCGCTCGCAGGGCATCAACGGCTGTCCAACCTGTGCTGGATCTACGACTCGAACCGGGTCACCATCGAGGGCCACACCAGCATCGCCTTCACCGAGGACGTCGCCGCCCGGTTCCTCGCGTACGGCTGGAACGTGACCACCGTCGCCGACGCCAACGACCTCGACGCCGTCGCCCGCGCCTTCCACACCTTCCTGGCCGAGACTGAGCGCCCCACCCTGGTCCTGGTCCACAGCCACATCGGCTACGGCTCACCCGTCGAGGACTCATCGAAGGCCCACGGAGCACCGTTCGGACCGGACGGAGTCCGGGCGACCAAGCGCTTCCTCGGCATACCCGAGGACGAGCAGTTCTGGATTCCCGAGGAGGTCCGTGACTGGTTCGGCCAGGGCATCGGTGCGCGTGGTGCACAACTGCGCACCGCCTGGGAGAAACGGTTCGACGCATACCGCGCCGCCTGGCCCGAACTCGCCGACGAGCTGGAGCGCATGCAGCGCCGTGAACTCCCGGACGGATGGGACAGCAAGCTTCCCGACTTCCCTGCCGACCCCAAGGGCCTGGCCACCAGGGACTCCTCGGCCCAGGTGCTCAACGCCCTCGCGCAGAGCATTCCCTGGCTCCTCGGCGGCTCCGCCGACCTCGCACCGTCGACCAAGACTCATCTCACCTTCGACGGCGCAGGAGACTTCCAGCCGGAGAGCCCGTCCGGGCGCAACCTCCACCTCGGCATCCGGGAGCACTCCGCGGCGGCCGTCGCCAACGGTATGGCCCTGACCAAGCTGCGGCCGTACTGGTCGGGATTCCTCATCTTCTCCGACTACGCCAAGGCAGCCATCCGGCTGTCCGCGCTGATGGAGATCCCGGTCGTCCACATCTTCACGCACGACTCCATCGGCGTCGGCGAGGACGGACCCACCCACCAGCCGGTCGAACAGCTTGCGGGCCTGCGCGCGATGCCGGGACTGCTGGTGTTCCGCCCCGGCGACGCGGGCGAAGTCGTCGAGACCTGGCGGCTGGTCGCCGGCCTGCGCCACGAGCCGGCGGCACTGGTTCTCTCCCGCCAGGCGCTGCCCACGCTCGACCGAACGCGGCTGGCCGCCGCCTCGGGTGTCGCATACGGTGCCTATGTGCTGGCGGACCCGCCCTACGGTGCGCCACAGGTGATCCTGCTCGCCACCGGATCCGAAGTGTCGCTGGCGCTGGCCGCCCGGGACGAACTCGCAGCCGAGGGCATCGGGGCCCGGGTGGTCAGCATGCCGTGCTGGGAGCTGTTCGACCGTCAGCCGCGGGAATACCGCGACCAGGTCCTGCCGCCGGCGGTGACCGCGCGGGTCGGCATCGAGCAGGCATCGACGTTCGGCTGGGACCGCTACGTGGGAGACGGGGGCGCTCTCGTCGGCATGCACACCTACGGTGCCTCGGCGCCCCTGAAACAACTGCTCACGAAGTTCGGGTTCACCCCGCAGCGGGTGGCCGAGGTCGCACGGGAGCTGGTGGAGTCCCGGCAGGAGGAGAGGACATGAGCCGGACCTCGGCCACGCCGTCCGCCAACGCCCTCATCCGTCATTACCGCGCTCTGAAGAACGGGGAAGCCGGACATGACCACTGACACACCCATGCAGCTCGGCATGATCGGGCTCGGCCGGATGGGCGCCAATCTCGTGCGCCGGCTGATGCGTGACGGCCATCGATGCGTCGTCTACGACCTCGACCGGGAGGCCCTGCAGGAGCTGGAGAAGGAGGGGGCGACGGCCGCCACCTCGCTCCATGACTTCGTCGACAAGCTGGAAAAGCCCAGGAACGCCTGGCTGATGCTCCCCGCCGGGGTGGTGCAGCCGACACTGGACCAGCTGGCTGCGCTGCTGGACCCCGATGACACCGTCGTCGACGGCGGCAACTCGTACTACCGGGACGACATCGCCCGGGCCAAGCAGCTCGCTCCCCGCGGAATCCACTACGTCGACTGCGGGACCTCGGGCGGCGTCTGGGGCCTCGAAAGGGGCTACTGCCTGATGATCGGCGGCGAGGACGACGCGGTGGCACGGCTGAACCCGATCTTCCGCACCATCGCCCCCGGCGCCGGGAGCGTCGAGCCCACCCCGGGCAGGACCCGCGCCGACGGGACCGCGCCGGAGGGCTATCTGCACTGCGGCCCGAGCGGCGCGGGCCACTTCGTGAAGATGGTGCACAACGGAGTCGAGTACGGGATGATGGCCGCCGTCGCCGAGGGGCTCAGCATCATCAAGCACGCGGACGCGGGCCTGCGCCGCAGGGCCGTCGACGCCGAGACCGCCCCGCTGCGCGAGCCGGAGGCCTACCAGTACGAGATCGACGTCGCCGAGGTCGCCGAGGTGTGGCGCCGGGGCTCGGTCGTCAGTTCATGGCTTGTCGACCTGGTCGCCGACGCGCTGGCGCGCTCGCCCGAGCTCGACACGTTCACCGGCCGCGTCTCGGACTCGGGGGAGGGCCGCTGGACGGTCCTGGCGGCGGTCGACGAGAGCGTGCCCGCCCCGGTCATCATCTCTGCGCTGACGCAGCGGTACGAATCGCGCGGGCTGGGCGAGTTCACCGACAAGGTGCTGTCCGCGATGCGCGGCGAGTTCGGCGGTCACGCCGAGAAGGCGGGGTGAACCGTGGCCGGCCCTTCCCAGCCGGAAAGCCGTCCCCCGGTCCCGGAGGACCATGTCATCGTGCTCTTCGGCGCGACCGGCGACCTGGCCCGGCGCAAGCTCCTGCCGGGGCTTTTCCACCTGGCCAAGGCGGGGCTGATGCCGCCCCGCTTCCGTGTCATCGGCTCGGCGCCCTCCCAGGTCGCGCTCAGCGACGACGAATTCCGCAAGCGGGCACGGGAGGCGGTCACCGAGTTCGGCAGGTCGAAGCCCGAGGGCAAGGCGTGGCAGGAGTTCGAGGACGCGCTGTCCTTCGGCGCGGCCGACCCCGACGCCCCCGAGCCGCTCCTGGAGGCCGTACGGGAGGCCGAGCGGGCCGTCGGCGGCAACCCCCGGCGCCTGTTCCACCTCGCCGTGCCGCCCAAGGCCTTCGGCTCCGTCGTGGAGCTGCTCGGCACGACCGGCCTCGCCGACAACGCCCGTGTCATCGTGGAGAAACCCTTCGGCACGGACCTCCCCTCGGCCCAGGCCCTCAACGCGACGATCCACGCGGTCTTCGACGAGTCCCGCGTCTTCCGCATCGACCACTTCCTCGGCAAGGAGTCCGTCGACAACATCCTCGCCCTCCGCTTCGCCAACGGCCTCCTCGAGCCCGTGTGGAACCGCGACCACATCAGCCATGTGCAGATCGACGTGCCGGAGAAGATCGGCATCGAGGGCCGCGCACAGTTCTTCGAAGGGACCGGCACCTTCCGGGACATGATCGTCACTCACCTCTTCCAGCTCATGGGGTTCGTGGCGATGGAACCCCCGACCGCCCTTGCGGCGAAGCCCCTGCGGGACGAGAAGGAGAAGGTCTTCGAGAGCATGCGGCCGCTGGACCCGGCACAGGTCGTCCGCGGCCAGTACGAGGGCTATCGCGACGAGCCGGGCGTCGACCCCCGGTCGGACACCGAGACCTTCGTCGCACTGCGCGTCGAACTCGACAACTGGCGGTGGGCCGGCGTGCCCTTCTACCTGCGCTCGGGAAAGGCGCTCGGTCAGGGGCGGCACGTCGTGACGCTCGGCTTCCGGGAACCAGCGCTTCGGATGTTCCCCCTGGCCGCGCAGAGTGGCACGGAATCCCGGAACAACGAACTTGTGATCGATTTCGATGACCCCGGCCGGATCGCCGCCCGTTTCCTGGTGAAGGAGCCAGGACCCGCCATGCGCCTGAGCGAGGCCGAGATGGTCTTCAACTACGCGGACTCCGTCGACTCGATGTACGCGCTGGAGGGATACGAGCGCCTCATCCTGGACGCGATGCTCGGGGACCAGTCCCTGTTCACCCGCTCCGACGGGATCGAGCGGCTCTGGGAGGCATCCGCCCCGCTGCTGGAGAACCCGCCGCCGGTCGAGCCCTACGCACGGGGCTCCTGGGGCCCCGAGTCGGTCGACCGGCTCATCGCGCCCTACCGGTGGAGCCTGCCGGCCGCTCACTGACACCCGCGAGCGACCCCGTGCGGCCGGGTCCGGTGCCCGGCCGCACCCGCGGCTGCTCCGGATGACACCGGCACATCATCCCCACGGGCTACGCGTGGCGCGGGGGCGGCATCTGCCGCCCGCGGCGACCGCCTCACCCTTCTAGCCTCGACGGCATGCTGGGGCTTCCGGATCACGTACGCACTTGCCTGTTCGACCTCGACGGCGTCCTCACGCGCACCGCGAAGGTGCACGCGGCCGCATGGAAGGAGATGTTCGACGACTACCTCCGTCGGCGCGCCGAACGTGAGGGCGTTCCCTTCGAGCCGTTCGACGCCGTGCACGACTACGACGAGTACGTGGACGGCCGGCCGCGCGAGGACGGGGTGCGCACCTTCCTCGCCTCGCGGGGGATCCGGCTGTCCGAGGGTGCGCCCGACGACGGGCCGGACACGGAGACGGTGAACGGCCTGGGCACCCGTAAGAACGCGCTGGTGCTCCGTAAGATCCGTGAGGAGGGGGTGGAGGCCTACGAGGGCTCGGTGGCGTATGTGAGCGCCGCCAGGGACGCGGGTCTGCAGCGTGCCGTGGTCTCCTCCAGCGCCAACTGCCGCGATGTGCTGGCCGCGGCGGGCATCGAGGATCTCTTCGAGGAGCGCATCGACGGGATCGTCGCCAGGGAACAGCGTTTGCGGGGCAAGCCGCAACCGGACACCTATCTGGCCGCCGCCCGTGCCCTGGGCGCCGAACCGGGTGCCGCGGCGGTCTTCGAGGACGCCCTGGCGGGCGTGGAGGCCGGCCGGGCAGGGGGGTTCGGCCTTGTCGTGGGCATCGACAGGACTGGGCAGGCCGCGGAGCTCCGGCGTCACGGCGCGGACATCGTGGTGAACGATCTCGCCGAACTGCTGGAGTCACGATGATCACCCATCCCAGCTATGTGGTCGAACCGTGGTGCCTGCGCGAGACCGAGCTGAACCTCGACGTCCTCGCCCAGAGCGAGTCCGTGTTCGCGCTTGCCAACGGCCACATCGGATGGCGCGGCAATCTCGACGAGGGCGAACCGCACGGGCTTCCCGGCGCCTATCTCAACGGTGTCCACGAACTGCATCCGCTGCCGTACGCCGAGGCCGGCTACGGCTATCCGGAGTCCGGTCAGACGATGATCAACGTCACCGACGGGAAGATCATCCGGCTGCTGGTGGACGACCACCCCTACGACCTGCGGTATGGCGAACTCACGGCACACGAGCGGGTGCTGGACTTCCGCACAGGAGTCCTCCGCCGCACCGCGGAGTGGACCTCCCCGGGCGGCCGCGCCGTCCGCATCACCTCGTACCGGCTGGTGTCGTTCACCCAGCGCGCCATCGCGGCGATTGCGTACGAGGTGGAGCCGCTGGACGCCGGGGCCACCATGGCCGTCCAGTCCGAGCTGGTCGCCAACGAGCAGATGCCGCACGACACCGGCGACCCGCGGGTCGCGGCCGCGGTCGAGTCCCCGCTCGAGGCGGAGGAGGACTTCGCCCAGGACACGCGGCTGCGCCTGGTGCACCGCACCAGGAAGAGCGGCCAGCGGGTGGCGGCCGCGGCCGAGCACATCGTCGAGGGCCCCGAGGGGACGGCCTGGTCGGCCGAGAGCGAGCCCGACGTCAGCAGACTCACAGTCACCGCCGCCCTGGCGCCCGGCGAGCGGCTGCGGCTGGTGAAGTTCGTGGCGTATGGGTGGTCCACGGAGAGGTCGCTGCCCGCCGTCCACGACCAGGTCGACGCCGCGGTCGCCGCCGCCCGCAGCACCGGCTGGGACGGGCTCCTCGCCGAGCAGCGGGCCTATCTGGACAACTTCTGGTCCGGCGCGGACGTCGAGGTGGACGGGGACGCGGAGATCCAGCAGGCCGTGCGCTTCGGGCTGTTCCATGTGCTGCAGGCCGCGGCCCGCGGCGAGGAACGGGCGATCCCCGCCAAGGGGCTGACGGGGACGGGCTACGACGGGCACTCGTTCTGGGACGTGGAGTCCTTCGTCCTCCCGGTGCTCACCTACACGGCCCCCCAGTCCGTCGCCCCGGTCCTGCGCTGGCGGCACACGACCCTGCCCGCGGCCCGGGACCGCGCCCATCAGCTCGGGCTGGCCGGAGCGGCGTTCCCGTGGCGGACCATCACCGGCGCGGAATGCTCGGCGTACTGGCCGGCGGGCACGGCCGCGTTTCATGTCAACGCCGATATCGCCGACGCCGTGCTGCGGTACGTGACCGCCACCGGCGACGAGGCGTTCGAGCGGGGGCCGGGACTGGATCTGCTGGTGCACACCGCGCGGCTCTGGCACTCGCTCGGCCACCACGACGCGGAGGGCGTCTTCCATATCGACGGCGTCACGGGCCCCGACGAGTACAGCGCCATCGCCCGCGACAACCTCTACACCAACCTGATGGCGCGCCGGAATCTGGTGGCTGCCGCGGAGGCGGCGGTGCGCCACGTGGAACGCGCGGAGGAACTGGGGGTCGACGACGAGGAGATCGCCGCATGGCGGGACGCCGCCGCCCGGATCGCCGTGCCGTACAACGAGACGCTCGGTGTGCACGAGCAGTCGGCCGGGTTCACGGGCTTCCAGCGGTGGGACTTCGACAACACCTCCCCGGAGCAGTACCCTCTGATGCTGCATTTCCCGTACTTCGACCTCTACCGCAAGCAGGTCGTGAAACAGTCGGACCTGGTCCTCGCCATGCTGACCTGCGGCGACGCCTTCACCGCCGAGGAGAAGGCCCGCAACTTCGCCTACTACGAGCAGCTGACCGTACGGGACTCCTCGCTGTCGGCGTGCTGCCAGGCCGTCATGGCCGCCGAGACGGGACACCTCCGGCTGGCCTATGCCTATCTGGGCGAGGCGGCCCTGATGGACCTGGAGAACCTGGAGCACAACACCCGCGACGGTCTGCACATCGCCTCCCTTGCGGGCACCTGGATGGCACTGGTGCTCGGGCTCGGCGGAATGCGCCAGTGCGACGGGGAGAGGGGTGCGGGCGGTCTGGGGTTCGCCCCGCGGCTGCCCGAGCACCTCTCCGGCCTTCGGTTCGGCGTGCTGGTGCGGGGGCGCAGGCTGCGTGTGGACATCCGCAGGTCCGCAGCCGTCTACACCCTGGTGGAGGGGGACCCGCTGAAGATCCTGCACCACGGCGAGCCGCTCACGGTCACGGTGTCCCGGCCCGTGGAGCGTCCCCTGCCGCCGGTGCCCGTACAACCGGAACCGCAGCAGCCCAGGGGCCGTCGCCCTGCCGACCGCATGGGCGGCGCGGCGATGACCGGCGGGGAGGCGGTCGGCTGACCTGTCAGCCCGCCGTCGACTGCAGAGAGGCGGAATCTGGAGTCCCCCCGCACTGTGACCGAGAGGCCTCCGGGTCCTGCTCGACGCAGGACCCGGACCGGGGGTGGCCAAAGCCGCGGAGCCGACCGGCCCCCCGGGGCCGGGGGCTTGTGCGAAAGTTGTCCGCCGCAGGTCGCAGCGGGGGCGCAAACCACGGCCAAAACGCGCCGAGGGTGATCTGGGAACGCCCAACGTATCTGGGCGGGCGGGAGCCTATTGCATCGTTGGGAGCTCTGTACGGGTGGCCCTATCCAATCTGCTAAGAGAACGGGCTGTCCTGTGCCGCGAGCAGGGTCATGAGGTGTGCGTGAACTGGGCGCTGTGCAGGGTGAGTTGTGCGAGAGGGGCGGCGCCGGGGATGCTGACTGGCGTGTCACGCGACAGGTCGGCAAACGGGGGAGTCCATGGCTGCTGTGCGGGGGAGCGACGTCCTCGAGGCGTCGCAGGTGCGGATCTGTTCGGCGGCCGGTGAGGCGATCGGCGCCGGGTTCCTCGTTGCCGCCGATGTGGTGTGCACCTGCGCCCATGTCGTCGCCCGGGCACTCGGCGCGCAGGATGCCGCCGAGCGGGCGCGCGTGACCTGTTCGCTCTGCTCGCCGCCCTGGCGGGCAAGGACGGCGCGGCGGTGCTGCGGGTCGTCGCCACCGCGCGGCCCGATTCCCTCGACGTGCTGGTGACGGCGGGCACATCCGACCTCGTCAGCGATGCCGTGCAGTTCCTCGCGCCGCTGGCCGCCGATGGCTTGGAGCAGGCTGTGACCGCGCCTGTCGACGCCGTGCCGGGGCTGTGGTTCGAGCCGGGGCTGCCGGATCGGATCGTCGCGGACGCGGGCGAGGACCCCGGGCGGATGCCGCTGGTCCAGTTCGCCCTGACCGAGCTGTGGGAACGCCGCACACGCTCGAT
Source organism: Streptomyces sp. NPDC002868 (assembly GCF_055563295.1). Lineage (NCBI taxonomy): Bacteria > Bacillati > Actinomycetota > Actinomycetes > Kitasatosporales > Streptomycetaceae > Streptomyces > Streptomyces sp. NPDC002868. The sequence goes on from NZ_JBVHDR010000016.1 coordinate 133,593, forward strand.
GCTCACGCACGCCGCCTACGATGAGATGGGCGGCGTCGCGGGCGCCCTCGTGGGATACGCGGACGAGGCCCTCGCTGGGCTGACACAGGCCAAACAGGACTGTGCCCGGCGGTTGTTCGTGCAACTGGCCCGGCCAGGAGACGGGGACACCTTCTCCCGCAGGCCCACCCGCACGGCCGACCTCGCCCCCGAACTCCTCAGCCTGGCAAGGGAGCTGGCACCCAGCAAGCTCGTCGTCATCTCCCGCGCCCCGGGTGGCGCCGAGCGAGAGGAGATCATCGACCTGGCACACGAGGCGCTGACCGAACTCTGGCCGCGCCTAACGACCTCGTGCGTGATTGGTGTGCGGTCGTGTTGAGCTCGTCGCCGGTGTTGTGATCAGGTCTGTGTGGTGGGCAGTGCGAGTGCCTTGGT
>NZ_JBVHDR010000017.1:0-105559 GCF_055563295.1 Streptomyces sp. NPDC002868
CAGATGTACGGCAGAGCGGGCTTCACCCTCCTCCGCCACCGCATCCTCCTCGGATAGCCCCACACTGCGTTACCACCGAATGTGAGACAGGGCCACCTATCCGGGTGATGTGCGCCGTACCCCCTTCCCCGCCCCGTCCGCCGCAGGTCAGGGTGCGGTCAAGTGATCAGCGGGTGATCAGTACGACACGGGGGTTGACCGATATGCGCAAGATCGTCATGGCCGGAGTCCTGGCCGCGGCAGTACTGGCGCCGCAGACGGCGGCCGCCGCGCAGCCCCTCCTCGGGGAGTGCGCGGCGGGCGAGCTCTGTCTCTGGGAGAAGGGGAACTTCAAGGGCGCCCGCCAGGCCCATGAACTGTCCGGCACGGACATCGAGAGCTGTGTGCCGCTGCCGCCGGGCACCACCGCACAGGCGCTCGCCAACCGGACCGGGCGGCCCGTCACCACGTACCAGTCGGCGGAGTGCGAGGAAACGGGTGAGTTCGACACCTACCCGGGCGGCGGCACCTGGGTGCCCCAATCGCCGTACGGGGTAAGGGCGTTCAAGATCTGGGAGAGCTAGGGAGAGCCACGGGAGAAGCTGGGGGAGAAGCAGGGGAGAGCTAGCCGACGGGCTGCTCGGGCACAGGGCCCGGCGCCGGTACGGGAGCGGCGGCCCCGGCGACCGCTCCCGACAGCCGCCCGACCTCCGCCCGCAGGTCCTTGACCTCCTGCATGAGCGCTTCGAGGAGCGCCGTCTGCCGGCGCTCCTCCGCGTCGTCGCGCTCGAAGCGGGAGATGAACCACGCCGCGATATTGGCGGTGACGACACCGAGCAGCGCGATCCCCGAGAGCATCAGCCCGACCGCGAGCACCCGCCCGAGTCCGGTCGTCGGCGCGTGATCGCCGTATCCGACCGTCGTCATCGTCGTGAACGACCACCACACCGCGTCACCCAGCGTCTTGATGTTCCCGCCCGGCGCGTCCCGCTCCACATGCAGCACGGCCAGCGAGCCGAACATCATCAGCCCCACCACCGCGCCCCCGACATACGTCGTCAGCGTGATCTGCGGCGCCATCCTGGCCCGCCGGCCCACCAGCAGCAGTGTGGAGACGACCCGCAGCAGCCGCAGCGGCTGCACCAGCGGCAGCACCACCGCGATCAGGTCCAGCGGATGGCTGCGTACGAACAGCCGCTTGCCCGGCGCCAGCGTCAGCCGTACGAGGTAGTCGAAGGCGAACGCGCCCCACACCACCCATTCGGTGACCGTGCAGACGGTGTGCACCCAGCGGCCCGCGTCGGGCGCGACGATCGGCACGGCGTACGCGACGCCGAACGCCACGGCGAGCGCCAGCAGGGGCTTCTGCATGCGCTGTTCCCACCGGACCTGCGCCGTTCGCTGCTTCATGCCACGCATCGTCATGCCACGCATCGTAAGGAAGCCGAAGGGCGGCGGGACCCACCTGGGTCCCGCCGCCCTTCACAGCGTCATGAAACTACGCGTCGCCGCCGGCCGCGCCGGGGTCCGCCGCAGCCACGTCCAGCAGCTGGTAGCGGTCCACCGCCTGCTTCAGCACCGAGCGGTCGACCTTGCCCTCCCGCGCCAGCTCCGTGAGCACCGCGAGCACGATCGACTGCGCGTCGATGTGGAAGTAGCGACGGGCGGCGCCACGCGTGTCGGCGAAGCCGAAGCCGTCCGCGCCCAGCGACTGGTACGTGCCGGGCACCCAGCGCGAGATCTGGTCCGGGACCGAGCGCATCCAGTCCGAGACCGCGACAAACGGGCCCTCGGAGCCGGACAGCTTCCGCGTCACATACGGGACGCGCTGCTCCTCCTCCGGGTGGAGCAGGTTGTACCGCTCCACGTCGACGGCCTCGCGCCGCAGCTCGTTCCAGGACGTCGCCGACCACACATCGGCGCGCACATTCCACTCCTCGGCGAGGATCCGCTGCGCCTCGACCGCCCACGGCACGGCCACACCGGACGCCATGATCTGCGCGGGGATCGTGCCTGCCTCGCCCGCCTGGTAGCGGTAGATGCCCTTGAGGATGCCCTCGGCGTCCACGTCGGCCGGCTCGGCCGGGTGCTGGATCGGCTCGTTGTAGACGGTGAGGTAGTAGAAGACGTCCTCGGCGTCCGGGCCGTACATCCTGCGCAGACCGTCCTGGACGATGTGCGCGATCTCGAAGCCGAAGGCCGGGTCGTACGCGACACAGCCCGGGTTCGTCGAGGCGAGCAGCTGCGAGTGGCCGTCCGCGTGCTGCAGACCCTCACCGGTCAGGGTCGTGCGTCCCGCGGTCGCACCCAGCACAAAACCGCGTGCGAGCTGGTCGGCCATCTGCCAGAACTGATCGCCGGTGCGCTGGAAACCGAACATCGAGTAGAAGACGTACACCGGGATCAGCGGCTCGCCGTGCGTGGCGTACGCAGAACCGGCCGCGATCAGCGATGCCGTGCAGCCCGCCTCGGAGATGCCGTCGTGCAGCATCTGCCCGGTCGGCGACTCCTTGTAGGCGAGCAGCAGGTCGCGGTCCACCGCTTCGTACTGCTGGCCCAGCGGGTTGTAGATCTTGGCGCTCGGGAAGAACGAGTCCATTCCGAAGGTGCGGTACTCGTCCGGCGCGATCAGTACGAAGCGCTTGCCGATCTCCTTGTCCCGCATGAGGTCCTTGAGCAGCCGTACGAACGCCATGGTGGTGGCGATCGACTGCTGGCCGGAGCCCTTCTTGACCGCCGCGTACGTCTTGTCCTCGGGCAGGACCAGCGGCTTGGACCGCACGACCCGGGTCGGGACATACCCGCCCAGCGCCTTGCGGCGGTCGTGCATGTACTGGATCTCCTCCGAGTCGCGGCCCGGGTGGTAGTACGGCGGCGCGCCGTCCTCGAGCTGCTTGTCGGTGATGGGGATGTGCAGCCTGTCCCGGAAGCGCTTGAGGTCGTCGACCGTCAGCTTCTTCATCTGGTGGGTCGCGTTGCGGCCCTCGAAGTTCGGGCCGAGCGTCCAGCCCTTGACGGTCTGGGCGAGGATCACGGTCGGCTGGCCCTTGTGGGCCTTGGCCGCCGCGTACGCCGCGTAGACCTTCTTGTGGTCGTGGCCGCCGCGGCCCAGGTGCAGGATCTGGTCGTCGGTCATGTTCTCGACCATGGCGCGCAGCCGGTGGTCGTCGCCGAAGAAGTGCCCGCGGATGTACGCGCCGGTCTCGGTGGCGTACGTCTGGAACTGGCCGTCGGGCGTCGTGTTCAGCTTGTTGACCAGCACGCCGTCGCGGTCCTGCGCGAGCAGCGGGTCCCAGGAGCGGTCCCAGACCAGCTTGATGACATTCCAGCCGGCGCCGCGGAACTGCGACTCCAGCTCCTGGATGATCTTGCCGTTGCCGCGGACCGGGCCGTCGAGGCGCTGCAGGTTGCAGTTGACGACGAAGGTCAGGTTGTCCAGGCTCTCGCGGGCGGCGATGGAGAGCTGTCCGAGCGACTCGGGCTCGTCCATCTCGCCGTCGCCGAGGTAGGCCCAGACGTGCGACTGGGAGGTGTCGGCGATGCCGCGCGCCTCCATGTAGCGGTTCATCCGGGCCTGGTAGATCGCGCCGAGGGGGCCAAGGCCCATGGAGACGGTCGGGAACTCCCAGAAGTCCGGCATCAGCCGCGGGTGCGGGTAGCTGGACAGACCGTCGGGGGCCTTCGACTTCTCCTGGCGGAAGGCGTCGAGCCGGGCCTCGCTGAGGCGGTCGAGCAGGAAGGCACGGGCGTAGATGCCGGGGGAGGCGTGCCCCTGGAAGAAGATCTGGTCGCCGCCGTCGCCCTGGTCCTTGCCGCGGAAGAAGTGGTTGAAGCCCACGTCGTAGAGGGAGGCGGAGGAGGCGAACGTGGCGATGTGCCCGCCGACGCCGATGCCCGGGCGCTGCGCGCGGGAGACCATCACCGCGGCGTTCCAGCGGGTCGCGTTGAGGATCTTGCGCTCGATCTCCTCGTTGCCGGGGAAGAACGGCTCGTCCTTGGTGGCGATAGTGTTGATGTAGTCCGTGCTGCGCATCTCGGGCACGGCCACGCGCTTCTCGCGGGCCCGCTCGATCAGTCGGAGCATCAGGTAGCGGGCGCGCTCCCGGCCCCGCTCGTCGACGGCGGCGTCGAGGGAGTCCAGCCACTCCTGGGTCTCTTCAGGATCGAAGTCCGGGACCTGGCTGGGAAGGCCGCCAATGATGATCGGGTTGCGATCGGATCCGGAAGCCACGCTATTCCTTCGCTGTTCGATGGGTTGTGCGTCTACGGGACGTACGGGATGTCTACTCGGTGTCGCGCCGCCTCCCATCGTGTACCGCGGGAAGGCAAACGTCATCTCTACCGAGGGGTAACCCTCGTTCTCCGAGACATACGGCCCGCACCGCTGTTCCGGGTCGGGTCAAATCGCAACCTTACGCCCAACTCGGCAATGCGTTTCGTTTCAATGTTCGGTTCCGATTGGTACACCGAAGGGGCAGAATGCCGCAAAGGCGGCCGAATGGTGTCCCATGAATCAGGAAAGGGCGTCGAGCGTGCCTGGAGTTGCGTCGAGACGGCCGCAAACGTCACCGTTTCGGCGGTCTGGACGGCCGGGTACTTGCGCGATCCGTCCCGCCCGTGTGGACTACGGCCAATGCCACGCGTACGCGCGAGGCCGCAGCATTTTCCGAAAACGATCAGGAGGCAAGCCGTGAGCGCGACCGCGGACCACGCGGAGGAGCGGACCAACCCAGCCGCAAGGCTGGGGTTCGAGCCCGGACAGGTGGTCCAGGAGATCGGCTACGACGACGACGTCGAGCAGGAGCTCCGTGAGGGCATCGAGGCCGTGACGGGCCAGGAAATCGTCGACGAGGACTACGACGACGTCGCAGACGTCGTGTTGCTGTGGTTCCGGGACGAGGACGGCGACCTTACGGACGCACTGGTTGACGCCATCGGTCTGATCGACGAGGGCGGAGCCGTCTGGCTGTTGACGCCCAAGACCGGCCGTGACGGGTACGTCGAACCCAGCGACATCAACGAGGCCGCACAGACCGCGGGACTCTCCCAGACCAAGAGCATCAACGCCGGCAAGGACTGGACCGGCAGCAGGCTGGTGACTCCCAAGGCGGCGAAGTCGAAGCGCTGAGCCGCAGCAGCAGGCCCGTGGCCCCCACCGACGTAGGTCGGCGGGGGCCTTCTGCGTAGGGTGAGAGACCACTGGATCGGACTGTCCGAATCGAAGGGATGCACGCTATGGCGATCGAGGTCGGCACCAAGGCCCCGGATTTCGAGCTGAGGGACAACCACGGCCGCACCGTGAGCCTCGCCGAGTTCCGCGGCGAGAAGAACGTGGTGCTCCTCTTCTACCCCTTCGCCTTCACCGGCGTGTGCACGGGCGAGCTGTGCGCACTACGTGACGAGCTGCCGGCGTTCGTCAACGACGCCACCCAGCTGCTCGCCGTCTCCACCGACTCGATCCACACGCTGCGCGTCTTCGCCGAGCAGGAGGGCCTGGAGTATCCGCTGCTCTCGGACTTCTGGCCGCACGGCGAGACCTCGCGCGCGTACGGCGTCTTCGACGAGGAGAAGGGATGCGCGGTGCGCGGAACCTTCATCATCGACAAGGAGGGCGTCGTCCGCTGGACGGTCGTCAACGGCCTGCCGGACGCCCGCGACCTGAACGACTACGTCAAGGCGCTGGACACCCTCTGATTCTTCGGGCGATCCCTGCACTAAAGGCTGTTTGAGTGGGAACCGGTCACTAGGATCCATTCGTTGATCCGACATCGAACGCACGACGGGGGCGCTGCCCCTGACAACACCTGGAGGGACTCGTGGGAGTCAGCCTCAGCAAGGGCGGCAACGTCTCGCTGACCAAGGCCGCGCCCAACCTGACCGCGGTCATCGTGGGCCTGGGCTGGGACGTCAGGACCACCACCGGCACCGACTTCGACCTCGACGCCAGCGCCCTGCTGACCAATGCCGAGGGCAAGGTCGCCACCGACGGCAACTTCGTCTTCTTCAACAACCTCAAGAGCGCCGACGGCTCCGTCGAGCACACCGGTGACAACCTCACGGGTGAGGGCGAGGGCGACGACGAGCAGATCAAGGTCAACCTCGCCTCGGTCCCGGCCGACGTCGACAAGATCGTCTTCCCGGTCTCGATCTACGAGGCCGAGAGCCGCCAGCAGTCGTTCGGCCAGGTACGCAACGCGTTCATTCGCGTCGTCAACCAGGCCGGCGGCGCCGAGCTCGCGCGCTACGACCTGAGCGAGGACGCCTCGACCGAGACCGCGATGGTCTTCGGCGAGCTCTACCGCAATGGCCCGGAGTGGAAGTTCCGAGCCATCGGCCAGGGTTATGCCTCGGGCCTGCGCGGCATCGCGCAGGACTTCGGCGTGAACGTCTGAGCCAGCAGCACCAGCAGCATTTCCGCTTCCGGCGCCGCACATTCTCCGTGCGGCGCCGGATGTGCCTGTCTCACCATCACCGCCATCCGGGGAGGACCAAGAACATGGGCGTCACGCTCGCCAAGGGAGGCAATGTCTCCCTCTCCAAGGCCGCACCGAACCTCATACAGGTGCTGGTCGGACTCGGCTGGGACGCGCGCTCCACCACCGGAGCGCCCTTCGACCTCGACGCCAGCGCGCTGCTGTGCGAGTCGGGCCGGGTGCTCGGCGACGAGTACTTCGTCTTCTACAACAACCTCAAGAGCCCCGAAGGCTCCGTCGAGCACACCGGTGACAACCTCACGGGCGAGGGGGAGGGGGACGACGAGTCGCTGCTGGTGGACCTCTCCAAGGTGCCGGCCAATGTCGACAAGATCACCTTCCCGGTCTCCATTCATGAGGCGGACAACCGCGGCCAGACGTTCGGCCAGGTCAGCAATGCCTTCATCCGGGTGGTGAACCAGGCGGACGGCCAGGAGCTCGCGCGCTACGACCTGAGCGAGGACGCCTCGACCGAGACCGCAATGATCTTCGGCGAGCTCTACCGCTATGGCGGCGAATGGAAATTCCGAGCGGTGGGGCAGGGGTACGCGTCGGGGCTGCGAGGCATCGCTCTAGACTTCGGGGTCAATGTTTCGTAAAGCCGCGTACGGCGCGAGGGGAGGCCCTCTCCCAGACTCCGTCCGGGGGCACCCCCATTACACGATTGGGTACCAGTGGTTCTGAAAACCTTCGGCTGGTCGTTCGCGGTCACCGCGCTCGGCTTGGTCGCAGCAGTCTTGTTCGGCGGGTGGACCGCGTTCGGCATCGTTGCGATCCTGTCCGTCCTCGAGATCTCGCTGTCCTTCGACAACGCGGTGGTCAACGCCGGAATCCTGAAGAAGATGAGTGCCTTCTGGCAGAAGATCTTCCTCACGATCGGTGTGCTCATCGCCGTGTTCGGCATGCGACTGGTCTTCCCCGTCGTGATCGTTGCCATCAGCGCCAAGATCGGCCCCATCGAGGCGGTCGACCTCGCGTTCAACGACGCTGAGCGCTACGAGCAACTGGTCACCGACGCTCACCCGTCGATCGCCGCGTTCGGTGGCATGTTCCTGCTGATGATCTTCCTCGACTTCATCTTCGAGGACCGTGACATCAAGTGGCTCGGCTGGCTGGAGCGGCCGCTGGCCAAGCTCGGCAAGATCGACATGCTGTCGGTCTGCATCGCGCTCATCGTGCTGCTTGTCAGCGCGATGACCTTCGCGACCCAGGCGCACCAGCACGCCGGGCACGCCGACAAGGCGGCGACGGTGCTGCTCTCCGGCGTCGCGGGCCTGATCACGTATCTGGTCGTCGGTGGTCTCTCCGGCTTCTTCGAGAACAGGATCGAGGAAGAGGAGGAGCGCGAGCACGAGGCCGAGGAAGAGGCCAAGAAGAGCGGCAAGAAGGTTTCCGCGACCCAGCTGGTCGGCAAGGCCGCGTTCTTCATGTTCCTGTACCTCGAGGTCCTGGACGCCTCGTTCTCGTTCGACGGTGTCATCGGCGCCTTCGCCATCACCAACGACATCGTGCTGATGGCGCTCGGCCTCGGCATCGGCGCCATGTACGTGCGGTCGCTCACGGTCTACCTGGTCCGCCAGGGCACCCTGGACGACTACGTCTACCTGGAGCACGGCGCGCACTACGCGATCGGCGCGCTCGCGGTGATCCTCCTCGTCACCATCCAGTACCAGATCAGCGAGATCATCACCGGTCTGGTCGGCGTCGTGCTGATCGCCTGGTCGTTCTGGTCGTCGGTGCGGCGCAACAGGGCCATCGCGGCGGCCCAGGCGAAATCGATCGAACCACAGGGTGACTCCGCGAAGGTGTGACCCTGCGGGGATTGAGGAACGCTCTGAGCGGGGCGGTTCCGAGGCACGGCCTCGGTGCCGCCCCGCGGGGTTCACTGCGGGGTTCACCGATGTATGTAGGGGTGGGGCATGGCTTTCTGGGACAGCCTGTGGCGGGGCAGGGCACCGCAGTTCGACTCGGGCAGCGCCGCGACGAACTCCATCGAGCTGACCAAACGGCACCCGACGGTCTCGCTCACCAAACAGGGCGCGGCCACCGGCAATCTGCGCGTCAACCTCTCCTGGCGGATGCGTACGTCCGACATCGAGGGCAGGTCCAAACAGAGCGGCAGGCTGCTGCGGCACCCCTTCAAGCTCTTCCAGCCCGATGTGGTCCAGGCGCACACCCAAGGTGTGGTCAATGTGGACCTCGACCTCGGCTGCCTGTATGAGCTGATGGACGGCAGCAAGGGCGTGGTGCAGCCGCTGGGCAGCTTCTTCGGCAGCATCAACGAGCCGCCGTATGTGAAGCTCAGCGGCGACGACCGGTTCGGCTCCCCCTCCGGCGAGACGATCTACGTCAATCTCGACCACCGCGAGTCGATCAGGCGGCTGCTGTTCTTCGCCTACATCTACGACCAGACGCCGGCCTTCGACCGTACGCACGCGCATGTGACGCTCTACCCGAGCAACGGCCCGCGGGTCGAGATAGAGCTCGACGAACGCGCGCCGCAGGCCCGCTCCTGTGCCGTGTTCTCCATGGAGAACGTGAAGGGCGAGCTGGTCGTGCGCCGTGAGGTGAAGTTCGTATACGGCTTCCAGGCGGAGCTGGACCGGTTGTACGGGTGGGGCCTGCAGTGGGGACGCGGGTACAAGAACCGTGTCTAGCTGCGCCTACGGCCGTACGAACTGGGGGCCCATCGGGGGCAGCTGGAAGTTCGGGTCGGGGGCATACGCCGCCGCCGCGGCGGGCTGGGGGTAGCCGTAGGCCGATGCCGCGGCGGGTTGGGTCGCCGCGGGCTGCGGGTATCCGTAGGCAGCCGGGGACGCGGCCGGCTGGGTCGCGGGCTGGGGGTATCCGTACGCCGGCTGCGCCGTGGGCGCGGTCGGCTCGGGCTGGGGCTGGGGCGACGGTTCCGCGGCCGCCTCCGCCTCGTCCACCGAGATGCCGAACTCCGTGGCCAGACCCACCAGACCGGTCGGGTAGCCCTGCCCCACCGCGCGGAACTTCCAGCCCTCCCCGCGCCGGTACAGCTCACCGCAGATGATCGCCGTCTCCTCGCCCGTTTCCGGCTTCACATCGAAGACGGTCAGCGGCTCGCTGTCGGCCAGGGCCGCGTCGTAGAGCAATATCCGCAGATCCCGTACATGCTGGAAGGTGTCGCCGTCCGAGGACGCGGCGAGCACCACCTGATCGACCGACGCGTCGAGTGAGGAGAGATCCGCCTCGACCGTGTCCGTCAGATGCTCGGCGACACGCTTCTTGGGCAGCCGCCGCACCAGGCCCGACGGGTGGCGCGGCTGGTTGTAGAAGACGAAGTCCTCGTCCGAGCGCACGCGGCCGTCGGGGCCGAGCAACAGGGCGGAGGCGTCCACATCGGGGACCCCGGCGCCCGGGGTCCAGCGCAGCACGGCCCGTACGGCCGTGGCATCGAGAGGGACGTTCGAGCCCTTCAGCATCGCGTGCGTCATGAGCGTCATCCTGCCTTCCCAGTGGCCGTGCGGACAACGCGGGGGCCCTTGTTCTCCGGCCGGGACATGGGCATGGTGCAAGCGGGTTACCTGGAATTCATGGGCTTGGGGAACTCTTGACACAGAGTCGTACGTACTATTACCGGCCACGTCAGTCGGGCCGCCAAGGCAGTACGGGGGAAACAAATGCGTCACTTCGGGCATCTTTCGTCTGCCGTCCGCGACAGCTTGTTCCATCAGGAGCCGTGCGAATTCACTGCTGCGTCTCCTGCCCGCACGCTCGCCACCGCGCTCGGCGCCACCCTCTACAGCCCGGCCACCCGGCCGAAGCTCGCTGACGACGCGCTCAAGCAGGTGGGCCGCGGAGTCGTCTCCATGGTCCTCTGCCTGGAGGATTCCATCGACGACGCGGATGTCGCCGCCGCAGAGGACAACCTGGTCCGGCAGTTTGCCGACCTCGATTCGCGCGGCGTGGAGCTGCCGCTGCTCTTCATCCGGGTCCGTGAGCCCGGGCAGATCCAGAGCCTGGTGGACCGGCTCGGCCCCTCGGTCCGGAGACTGTCCGGATTCGTACTACCGAAGTTCACGGAGGAGCGGGGTGTGCCGTTTCTGGAGGCCCTCACTTTCGCGGAATCGGCGAGCGGTCAGCGGCTCTTCGCGATGCCTGTGCTGGAATCTCCGGAGCTGCTCCACCTGGAAACGAGGACGGAGACCCTCGCGGGGATCGCCCGCACGCTGAACAAGTACCGCGAGCGGGTGCTGGCGCTGCGACTCGGCGTCACGGACTTCTGCTCTGCGTACGGGCTGCGCCGGTCGCCCGACATGACCGCGTACGACGTCCAGATCGTCGCCGCGGTCATCGCCGACGTGGTGAACGTCCTGGGACGGGCCGACGGCACCGGCTACACGGTGACCGGCCCTGTCTGGGAGTACTTCCGGCTCCAGGAGCGCATGTTCAAGCCCCAGCTGCGCCGAAGCCCCTTCATGGAGGGCCGGGCGGAGGAACTGCGCACCGCGCTCATCGAGCACGACCTGGACGGCCTGCTCCGCGAGATCGGGCTGGACCGGGCGAACGGGCTGCAGGGCAAGACCTGCATCCACCCCTCGCATGTACTGCCCGTGCACGCGCTGTCAGTCGTCAGTCACGAAGAGTTCAGCGACGCGCAGGACATCCTGCGGCCGGAGCGGGGTGGCGGAGGCGTGATGCGTTCCGCGTACACGAACAAAATGAACGAAGTGAAGCCGCACCGGGCCTGGGCCGAGCGCACGCTGATGCGTGCGGAGGTCTTCGGGGTGGCCAAGGAGGAGGTCGGCTTCGTGGAGCTGCTCACGGCCGGAATCTCGGCTGAATGACGAGGAGAGAGACAGACACCGTGGTGTGGTCGGGAACGTGGGTCGCTGAGCGGCTCGGCGTCGAGCTCGTGGGAGACGAGACGCTGAGCGGCCTGCTGGGGCTTGCTCTGCGCCGGAATCCCAAGCGCGCGCATCTGCTCGTATCGAACGTGCTGGGCAAGCATGTGCCGCAGTCACCGGCGGTGGTGTACGGCGCGGGGTACGGGCTCGGTGAGCGCGTGCGGGAGCTGCTCGGCCACGAGGCGGCGTCACGCGCGGTGGTCCTGGGCTACGCCGAGACGGCGACGGGCCTTGGCCACTCGGTGGCGGACGGATTGGGCCTCGCGCCGTATCTGCACTCCACACGCCGTCCGGTCGAGGGCGTGGAACGGGCCGGCGGCTTCGAGGAGTCCCACTCGCACGCGACGTCACACCTGCTGCTGCCGGAGGACCCGCGGCTGCTGGCCGGGGACGGCCCGCTGGTGCTGGTGGACGACGAGTTCTCGACGGGCAACACCGTGCTCAACACGATCCGCGACCTGCACGAGCGGTACCCGCGCGACCGGTACGTGATCGTGGCGCTGGTCGACATGCGCTCGGACGACGACCGCGACCGTCTGTCGGTCCTCGCGCGGGAACTGGGCGCGCGGGTGGACCTGGTGGCACTCGCGTCGGGCACGCTACGGCTCCCGGAGGGCGTGCTGGAGAAGGGCCAGGCGCTGGTGGCGGAGCATGAGGCGGTCGGCGGGGCGGCGGGTTCGCCGCCGGGCGCCGCGGGACAGGCCGCCGCGCAAGCCACCCCCCGCCGCGCCGAGCGCGTCGAGCTCGGGTGGCCCCGTGGGGTGCCCGACGGGGGACGGCATGGGTTTACGCCCCGGCACCGGGAGCAGCTGGAGCCCGCCCTGCCGGGCATGGCCGCGCGCATCGCCGACGCGCTCGGCGATGCGGCCACAGGCCGCTCGCGTCGCGTCCTCGTGCTCGGGTTCGAGGAGCTGATGTACGCGCCTCTCCGGCTCGGGACCGCCCTTGAGCAGGTCATCGACGCCGACGTGCGGTACTCCACCACCACCCGCTCGCCCGTCCTCGCCGTCGACGACCCCGGCTATGCCATACGCAGCCGCCTCGTCTTCCCGGCCCACGACAACCCCGCCGACGGCCCCGGCGAGCGGTACGCCTACAACGTCGCCGGCGCCGGCTTCGACGCCGTCGTAGCCGTCGTCGACTCGGCCGCCGACACCCCCCAACTGCACGCCCCCGACGGCCTGCTGGCCCAGCTTGCCGCGCACACCCCGCACGTCGTGCTGGCCGTCGTGCCGAGCTATGTCCCCAGCTATGTCCCCAGCTACGTACCCGAATACGTATCCGAAAGAGCTGCCATGCTGCCCGAGCCCCTCCGCGGCCCCGAGTTCTCCTCCTACGCGGCGGACGAGGTGGGCTGGCTGCTCCAGGATCTGTCCGAGACCGAGCTGGAGGCCCCGACGGAGGAGCGCGAGGAGGCCATACAGAGCGGCGCGCACTACGCCGAGTCGCTGCCCGTCGAGTACCAGCCCAGCGCCCAGTACCAGGCGCTGTTCAAGGCCGCGCTGGAGACCTCCGCTGCCCGTATCGCCCGCGCCGTCGGAACCGTCACCGAGACCGTCATCGCCGAGCTCCCCCAGCGCCGTCGGCCTGGGAGGGACCTCCACGAGCCGCGTCCCGTACTCGTATCGCTGGCCCGCGCCGGCACCCCCATCGGCGTGCTGATGCGCCGCTGGGCCCAGCACCGGCACGGCCTGGACCTGCCGCACTACGCCGTGTCCATCGTCCGCGGCCGCGGCATCGACACCAACGCCCTGCGCTGGCTCCAGCAGCACCACGACCCGGCCGACGTCGTGTTCGTCGACGGCTGGACCGGCAAGGGTGCGATCACCCGCGAACTGGCCGACGCGCTTGCCGAGTTCGAGGGCTTCAACCCCGAGATCGCCGTCCTGGCCGACCCCGGCGGCTGTGTCCGCACCTACGGCACCCGCGAGGACTTCCTCATCCCCTCCGCCTGCCTCAACTCCACGGTCTCCGGCCTGATATCGCGTACGGTGCTCCGCGCCGACCTGGTCGGCCCGAACGACTTCCACGGCGCGAAGTTCTACCGCGAGCTCGCCGGCAGCGATGTCTCGGAACACTTCCTGGACACGGTCGCCGCCCGCTTCGACGAGGTCGCGGCCGCCGTCGACGCCGATGTCAAGGAGCTTCTGTCGGCGGACCGCGCGCCCACCTGGGAAGGCTGGGCCGCCGTGGAGCGGATCAGCGAGGAGTACGGCATCCACGATGTGAACCTGGTCAAGCCGGGCGTGGGCGAGACGACGCGCGTACTGCTGCGCCGCGTCCCCTGGAAGATCCTCGCCAAGCGCGGCGCGGGCGCCGACCTGGACCATGTACGGCTGCTGGCCGAGCAGCGCGGCGTACCGGTCGAGGAGGTCGACGGACTTCCGTACACCTGCGTCGGGTTGATCCACCCCCAGTACACCCGCGGCGCGACCGGCGCGGACGGCAAGGCGGTGTCGGCCCTGTGAGCACCGCAGCGCAGAGGAAGACGCTCGTCGCCAGCGACCTCGACCGCACCCTCATCTACTCCGCCCCCGCCCTCCAGCTCCCCATGCCGGACGCGGAAGCACCCCGCCTGCTCTGCGTCGAGGTGTACGAACACAAGCCACTGTCGTATCTCACGGAGACCGCGGCCGGGCTGCTGACCCAGCTCGCCGCCGACACCGTCTTCGTGCCGACCACCACCCGCACCCGCGAGCAGTACCACCGCATCCATCTCCCGGGCCCCGTCCCCGAGTTCGCGATCTGCGCCAACGGCGGGCACCTCCTCGTCGACGGCGTGTCCGACCCCGAATGGCAGCGGCAGGTCGCCGCCCGCCTCGCCGACGAGTGCGCCTCGCTCGCCGAAGTACGCGACCACCTCCTCGCAGCCGCCGACCCCGCCTGGTTGCTCAAGGAGCGGATCGCCGAAGGCCTCTTCGCGTATCTCGTCGTCGAGCGCAGCCTGCTGCCAGAGGGCTGGGTCAAGGAGCTCGCCGAGTGGGCGGAGGGCCGCGGCTGGACCGTCTCGCTCCAGGGCCGCAAGATCTACGCCGTGCCCCAGCCGCTCACCAAGAGCGCGGCGGTCCGCGAAATCGCCCGCCGTACGGATGCCACACAGATCCTCGCCGCCGGGGACTCCCTCCTCGACGCCGATCTGCTGCTCGCCGCGGACCGCGCCTGGCGGCCGGGCCACGGAGAGCTCGCCGACAGCGGCTGGATCGCCCCGAACGTCGAGGTGCTCGGTGAGACGGGTGTCGTTGCGGGCGAGGAGATCCTGCGCCGGTTGAGCCTTGCCGCCGGGCGGTAGGGGCGGCGGGGCGAAGCCGCCTCAGCCGCAGCAGCCGCCGCCGCAGCAACCCCCGCCACCGCCGCCGCTTCCTGCACCGGGCGCGGGCGCGGACTTCGTACCGCCGACGGCGACGGCCGAGAGCAGCTTGACGGTGTCCTCGTGGCCGGCCGGGCAGCTCGCCGGGTCGGAGGACTGGGCCATCGGCCGGTTCACTTCGAAGGTGTCGGCGCAGCTGCGGCAGCGGTATTCGTAACGAGGCATGGCCTCAGGTTATCGGCAGCGCGGCGGTTGGCGGGTGGCGCTCTACCGGCGGCGCTTTGCAGGTGGTCGCGCTACGGGTGCTCACGCATCGCGAGGTCGAGCAGTTCGAGCGTGGCCATGTACGCGCCGTCCACGTCCCCTTCCCGTACCCGCTCCACGACCGCCGCGTGCACGCCGACCGGATCCTCCGGCGTCCCCGCCAGGTGCACGCGCCGGTCGCGCTCGATGAGCACCGGGATGATCACCCGGCGCATCTGCGCGAAGAACCGGTTGCGTGAGGCGGCCAGCAGGGCGGTGTGGAACGACGCGTCCGAGCGCACGCCGAGCACCGGATCGTCCCCTGCCGCCCGCATCGCGTCGAGCGCCGCGTCGAGCGCCGCGAGGTCCTGTTCGCCGCGGTGCTCGGCGGCGAGTGAGGCGGCGGCCGGTTCGATGGAGCGGCGCAGCTCCAGCATGTCCGCGAAGAACTCGGCCGATGCACCGGCGGCGAGCGTCCAGCGCAGTACGTCGGTGTCCAGGAGGTTCCAGTCGTCCCGTGGCCGTACGAACGTGCCGCGCCGCCGGCGGGCGTCGATGAGGCCCTTCGTCGTCAGCACCTTGATCGCTTCGCGCAGCACGGCCTGGCTGACGTCCAGCTCGGCCATCAGCTGCGGCAGATCGAGCGGGTCGCCCTCGGCGTAGGTGCCGTCGAAAATCCGGCGGGCGAGAGCCTCCACGGCGGCCCCGTGCACCCCGCGGCCCGCGTAGGCGGCGTAGCCGGTGTTGCTCGTGCCGGCCTCTACTCGCCTGCTCCCTTTCGTAGCACCTCACCCCGTTCGCGCTGCTGGGCGCGCTGCTCCTGGTCCGCCTGGTCGGGGTGGCGGGCCTTCCAGTACGGGTTGTCGTGCGGCAGCGTCGCGCTGACCCTCCCGTACATCCCGAAGAACATCAGCATCACGCCCACCACAAAGCTGAACAGCACGTTCTGGATGTGGAAGGCGAGGAAGTTGTAGTCGGTCTCCAGCAGGGCGAGATTGAGGAAGCCGCTGAGGATGAAGGCGACGCCGAGGATCATGTTCACGGTCGAGGCGAAGTTGCCGCCGATGATCATCCCGACGAAGAGCAGCGCCCCTACGCAGATGGAGAGGACGCTCAGTGCGCCGTTGGTGTTGAGCCCCGCGACGGTGTCACCGCTGATGTCGAAGAAGCCGATCTTGTTGATCAGTCCCAGAATGCCGAAGGCGAGCAGCACAAGACCCATCAGACCTGCGCCCACGCGGTAGACCTGGCTGAGGCGATGATCGACGGGGAGATGTTCGTCGAGCCGGATGCGGCGGGTGGTTTCGGGGTGCGGTACGTGTGTTGCCATGTCTGGGCTCCCTTTGTACGTACTCGTACCCCCAAGGATCCGCCCGAGGGCGCGGCCGGACAACCAGGGAGGGCGTCCGGAATGGCCGGGCAGGGCGCGCCGCGCGGGGGCCGCGTGCCGGGGTGCCCGGCGGCGGGAAGCCTCAGGCCCGCGCGGAGGGCCGAGTGTCCCGGGAGCAGGGTGCCAGGCGGCGCGGGGTCTCAGGCGCCGGCGGTGCCGCCCGCGCCGCGCTCCTCGCGGATCTGCTCGACCACGCGCGCGACCGCGCGCCGTACCGCCTCGGTCTCCATCAGGAAGTGCCAGTAGTCGGGGTGCCGGCCCTCGAGCCCGGCGACGGCCCGCTCCAGCCGGGCCACCGAGTCGTCCAGCGGCCGCGCATGACGCGGATCCGGGGTGTTGCGCCCGGCCATGGCGAGGCGCTGCGCGTCGCGGATGGCGAACCGGGTCCGGTCGATCTCCTGCTGCGGATCCTTGGCCACGGCATTGAGCCGCCGCAGCCGGTCACCGGCCGCGGAGACCGCCTCATCGGTGGCGTTCAGCAGCGCCCGTACCGTACTGAGCAGGGCCGTCGCATCCGCCCACCGCTGCTCGTCGCGCGCCTTGGCCGCCTCCCGGAGCTTCTCCTCGGCCTGGCGGACGCTGATCGCCGCCTGCTCGGGGACGGGCTGCAGATCCTGCCAGCAGGCGGCGGAGAAGCGCCGCCGCAGCTCGCTCAGGACGGGCTCGACGGATCCGGCGCGGTTGGTGAGGGCCTCCGCGCGTGTACGGAGGGACACCAGGCGCTTGTCGGTCTCGGCGGCGCGCTCGGGCAGCCGCTCGGCCTCGGCCCGTACGGCTTCGGCGTCGCGCAGCACGCGGTCGGCGCGCTGGAGGGTCTCGGCCACGCCGTGCCGCCCGGCGCCCTGATTGAGCAGGGTCAGCTCGGGGGCGAGGGCGGCGAGGCGAGCCGCGAGATCGTCCGCTCGCAAACCGGAGCCCCGCGCCGAATCGAGAGCATTGCTCGCGGAAAGGAGCGCCCCTCTCGCCCGCTCCACGGCGGGAGCGAGCCGGGCGAGCTGCGTCTCCGCTTTGTCGAGCAGCGGCCCGAGCCCCTGCGCAAACCGGTCGAGGTCCCCCTTGACCCGTACGAGCTCGTCCTTGGCGCTGGTGAGCTCACCCCGCGCATGCGCGGCGACGGAGGCTTCGAGGCCGTCCCGGTCGAGGTCGTGCGCGTCGACGGCGGTGATGTACCGATGGCTCACCTCGTCGATCCGCCGCCCCAGCGCGGCAAATTCGTCCACGGCCCGGCGCGCCCCCGGCGAACTGTCCACCGCCGAGATCGTCTCGATCGAGATCCGCAGATCGCGCTGGGCGGTGTCCAGCTCGTAGAAGGCAGCGGCGGCGGCGTCCTTCGCGGCCTGCGCATCGGCCCGCTGACTCTCCCCGCGCCCGCCGAACCAGCGCCGAGTCCCCCCGCCGGCGAACGCGCCCGGCAGCGCAGCCACGATCAACGGCACAGGGAGCAGCATCAGCGCGAGGACATCCCGGACGGCACTCGCCTGCCCTCTTGCATGAGGCCGCGCGTGTGTCGCCGTCACATCCCTCTCCCGTGCCGTGTCGCCCTGCCCGGTTCATTCTCCCACCAGGTAATGACGAACACACGGGCCTGTTAGTTCGCGCTTCGCACAGTGACTTTGCCGTTGTCACTGCGGGCCTTGACGACGTGAGAGCTGCTGTCGTCGGTCGGCACGCCGACGTCCACTCCGCCGTTGTCGCTCTTGGCCGTCACGGCGTACGGAGCCCCCGCGCCCGGCAGCTCGATGGTGATCCCGCCGTTGTCACTGACGGTCTCCACCCGATCGGGCACGGCGACGAGCCCGAGCCGCACGGACCCGTTGTCCGACCGGACGCTCACGGTCTTGGAGCTGACGCGCTCGGTGACGACGGCCCCGTTGTCACTGTCGACCCGGAGCGGCCCGCTGGAGTCCCGCACGGTCACCCCGCCATTGTCGGACCGGATCTTCAGCGCGGTGTCGAACCCACTGGCGGTGACGCTCCCGTTGTCGTCCTCCACGGTCACGGCAACCCCGCGCGGCACCTTGACGGTGTGCCGCGCCTCGCAGTCGCTGGCCACGGCATCACACTTCACCCGCAGGGTCAGCGTCCCGTCCTTCATCTTCCAGGTGGCCTCGGGCCCGTTCCCCATGAACACCCAACCGTCGACCTGCCGGGTCACCTGCACCTCTTTGACGTCGGCGGTCACGAGCTCGATGGCGGAGTCGTCGGAGTCGATGGTGAGGGCCTTCCCGGCGAGGGGGAACGACTTGCTCTGGACGGGGGCGTCTCCGGCATCGGCACTGCCACACCCGGTGAGGGCGCCCGCGGCAAGGGCGACGCTGGCGGCGGCGACGAGCGCGCGAGTGCGAGTACGGCTGGTGCGATGGGTGCGGGTGCGGAGTGCGGCCACGGTGATCGTTCCCCCAGGTAGTTCGGCAGAGAAGTTCTGCCGATGTGCCCCCAAGGTAGGAGTTCGCAGGTGGGGGAACGATCCGGGCGACCACCGTCTCGGGGGTGGGGGTAGCCCCCCCGGGTACCCAGGAGGAGGGGGCGACGAGGGGAACAGGTTTGCAGGGCGACCCCCTGCGCCATGTACGCTGTTCCCTCATCCACGGGTGCGTAGCTCAGGGGTAGAGCGCTGCTCTTACAAAGCAGATGTCGGCGGTTCGAAACCGTCCGCGCCCACCAGCACAAAGGCCCCCAGCCGATCATGGCTGGGGGCCTTTGACATCCACTTCTGACATCAACCGGGGCAGTCATTGACGACCGGCCGCCGCTTGAGCATCCGATCCAGGTGACTCACCGCCTCGCGCTGCGTCTCCTGCACGACGTGCGCGTAAATGTTCATCGTCACGGCGTAAAGGCAGGGCTGGGCAATGACGTCCGAATCCGCGACGAGTTCAAGTTGGCCGCCCGCGACCCTCAGGTCACCACCATCGGGCTCCGCCGGCACACCCCCCGACGGGTCAGCCTCATCAGCCCGGCTGACATGCCTCCCAGCCCCGCCACCGCCGCAGCAACGACCGCCCTCATCGAGGTCACCGGCCCTCGACGCACAGCGGAAACCTAGGATGCTTGCGCAAATGAAAGTATCATTGAAGAAACTTTCTTGAGTGCCCTGTGCGAGGCGGTACGCCATGAACGGATTTATCGGACGCCGAACCGAGCTCGGCCACTTGGACGACCTCCTGCATCCCGTGAAGACCGGCGGGCGCGGCGGACGGCCGGGGCGTGCGGTGCTGATCCGCGGGCGCCGCCGAGTCGGCAAATCCCGGCTGGTGGAGGAGTTCCTGGAGCGTGCCGGACTTCCGCACGTCTTCTTCGCCGCCGTCGGCTCCAGGGAGGAGGACCTGGCGGGCTTCGCCGCCGAGGCGGCCGCCTCCAGCCTCCCGGACGCCGACCGCTTCGCGGACTTCGCCGCCCCGCAGTCCTGGGATGCGGCCCTGAGCCTGCTCGCCTCAGTTCTGCCCACCGATGTACCCAGCGTCGTCGTTCTCGACGAGATGCCCTACCTCGTACGAGAGGACCCCAGCTTCGAGGGCGCTCTGCAAAAGGCCTTCGACCGGACGCTGTCCAAGCTGCCCGTACTGCTCATCCTCATCGGCTCCGACATCGCCATGATGGAAAAGCTCAACACCTACGGGCGACCCTTCTATCAGCGCGGCACCGAAATGGTCGTCCCCCCGCTCACCCCGCGCGATGTCTCCGCCATGCTCGACCTGCCGCCGGCCGACGCCTTCGACGCGTACCTCATCTCCGGCGGACTGCCGCTGATCCTGGAGGAATGGCCGCATGGTGCGGATCTTTGGGAATACCTTCGGCAGGCCCTGCGCAGGCCCACCTCAGCCCTGCTCGTCAGTGGCGAGCGCACCCTCGCCGCCGAGTTCCCCACCGAAGCGCAGGCCCGCACCGTCCTCGGGGCCATCGGCCACGGCGAACGCACCTTCACGCTGATCGGCCGGGCCGCCGGCGACCTCAACCCCGGCTCCGTGAAACGCTCGCTGGAACTGCTCACCACCCGCCGCATGGTCGCCGCCGACCTGCCTCTGTCCACCAAGCCCAGCCGCGAGACCCGCTACCGCGTCGATGACCCCTACATGCGCTTCTGGCTCTCTTTCATCGGCCCCGGCATTCCCGCAGTCGAACGGGGCCGCGGCGACCGCGTCCTCGACACCATCCGCGCCAGCTGGACATCCTGGCGGGGCCGGGCCATCGAACCCGTCATCCGCGAAGCCCTCTTGCGCCTGGCCGACGACCGGCTCCCCGAAGGCACCAACGCTGTGGGCGGTTACTGGACCCGCACCAACGACCCGGAAATCGACCTCATCGGCGCCGACCGCGCCCCCATCGCCAAGAGGATCAGCTTCGCCGGATCGATCAAGTGGCTGGAGAACAAACCCTTCGACCATCGCGACCTCTCCCGCCTGATCACCCACCGCTCCCAACTCCCCGGCGCCGACGACGACACCCCTCTTCTTGCCGTCGCCCGTAGCGGCTGCACTGCCGAAGGTGTCCTCAGCCTCACGCCGGAGGACCTCCTCGAGGCCTGGGCCTGACATGCCACTCAGCGAAGCGGTGGCCCATGGAATACCGCAGGTGCGAAGGCCCTCAGCCGATCACGGCCGGGGGCCTTCGCAGTCCGCATGACGATCGGGCTCATGGCACTGGCGGGCGTCAGGCCGTCGGGGCGGCCGCGCGGCCATTCAGCTGGTCAGCGAGGGTAGACGCGCGCAGCGGCAATGGGGCGTTCGGCCACGGTGTGGGCCGTGGACGAGTTGACGCCCCATCGGTAGCCGGCGAAGAGCTTGGTGGTCGCGTCCGCGTAGAACACGATGTGGCCGTAGCCGGCACCATTGTGCTCGGTCCACTCCGGCGTCGCGCCCACGTGCTCTTCGATCCGGGTGTCCGGGAAGGCGCGGTAGATCGCCTCGGCGGAATCGGAGGCGGCCGGGTTGCCGTGCGGATTGCTGGTGCAGTCGACGATCTCGAAGACGTACGGGACGACATTGCTGCCCACCTGGCTGTCCACGGAGGACGCCCAGGTTCCCTTGCGCTCCTTCACCATCACGATGTGACCGGTGTACGGCTCCGTGGTGTTCTCGGGGGCGTAGTCGAAGGCCACCAGATCGCCCGGGCGCAGGTTGACCGGCTTGGTGACCCCGGTGAAGTGCGGTATGTCCACCGAGTTCGCGAAGCCCGTCCGGAACTTCTCCGCAGTGGGGAAGAGCTTGCCGGGCTCGGTGTGGAAGTACTGGCTGAAGTACTCCTTCGTCGCCCATCCGTACGCCGAGTCCGCGCCGTAGGTGCGCTCGAGGACCATCGTGAGGAACGACGAGCATTGCGCGAATACGGAGAACTGCTCGGGGTGCCCGGCCGCGCCCCACTTGGCCGAGGAGTTCTCGTCCGGGAACTCGCCTGCCGTCTTGTAGCGGTTCACCGTCGCCTGCTCGCTCCAGGGGAGCGTCCGCAGGTAATCCACCAACATTTCTGCCTCAACCTGGTGCGGCGGTCTGGCCCATTGCGGGTCCGGCGGCGGAACCTCTGCTGCGGCGGCCCGGCTCGTGCCGGCTGTGGCGGTGACGAGCGCCGCTCCGGCCGTACCGGCCAGGAGCCCCCGGCGGCTGAGACGGTGGTTGGACATGACTGATCTCCCAGCACTATCGAATGATCATTGATGGCGGCAGGATCCTACGGCCTCACGTCGGGCCGGCGGCCTGGCGTACAGCGAGCCGACGTCGACGGGCTGCAGTCCACGAGCGCACAATCCCCCGTTTGGCGTTAAGCATCCTCGCAGCGGCACGGGCAAGCGAAGACGTAGCGCCCATTTACCTCGAGCACGGGCAGGCACCAGGCCGGTCAGTCGCGTAGTGGGTCAGTGAGTAGAAAGCCTCAGCCTCGCCGGTTGCATAATCCAGCGAAGAGGGCCCAATTGGAGGACCTGCTTTCACCTCATCGGCTGCCGTGGAGAGGCACCGGTAGGCCTATCGGCTTACTCGGCAGGCCAGGCCCATCCCAAGCTTGTAATGTCAGTCCGCAGGCGCCGAGCTACACCGAATTGCCAAACCGATACTTGCCGAACCGTGCTGCGGATCAAATCGGGCCGGGGCTACTTCCGTGTCCACACTGGTGGGCCGGAAAGCACAGAGAGGGAGAGAATTGGAACTCAGTGAGATAGCTTCAAGGGTGACTTTAGGGGTAGTTGTCGTCGCGGCCTCCATTTCGGCCGTCGCTCCTGCTCCCACGGCAACCGTCTCCCATGAGACACGGTCGGTCGTCGCCCCTGCTTCCTCGGCGACCGTCTCCGATGGGACACGGAACATAAAATTCACATCCCAGCGACTCAAGGGCGGGCCAATTGAATGCGCGTCCGAAAACCCCGGACTGGCAATTTCTCTCACTCGAGACATAGCGAAGTCGTTGGAAAATCGCGCCAGTCGAGCCTCGGTGGTGCTGTATGACCGAACCACCCATACCTCCTGCACGTATCGCGCGGACAAGCACTATGACTCTGCGAGCACAGTCAAGCCGATAATATTGGGGGCTCTGCTCCTGGACAGAGGCGTCCACCTGTCCGAGGATGAGCAGGACCTGGCCAGGCAGATGATCGTGAGCTCGGACAACGACGCGACGTACGCCCTGTGGGACAGCGTGGGCCCCGAAAATATCCAGAATTTCCTGGACGAGGCCGGAATGAAGAACACCATCCTCGACGAAGCAGGCTTCATGGGCCTGACTCAGGTCACTGCAAGGGACCAGGCCAAACTGCTTGAGCTGCTCACCGGTAAAGACAACTCGGTCCTGAACGCCGAAGAGCGCACCTACCTCCTGGGCCTCATGCGTGACGTGCAGAAGGATCAGCGGTGGGGAACGCCCGCCGGGGCTCCCTCGGACGCTGCCGTACAGGTCAAGAACGGGTGGCTTCAGCGTTCCCGGAACAGGCTCAAGGACCCCTGGGACCGCGGAGATTGGAAGGTCAACAGCATGAGTGCGGTCACCGGCCATGATTACGACTACGGCCTCGTGGTCCTCACCGAAAACAACAGGGTCCCTGAAGACGAGTCGCCGGAGGTGGGGTGGGACTACGGCACGGATACGGTTGAGGGCGTGGCAAAGGCCATCCACCACGACCTCCAGACTCACCCGGCTACCGGCCGTCCCGGGCTCCTGTGAAGGGTGCGCAGTAGTCGGTTCCACCCGGGCAGCAGTTCCAGTGACGAGGGCTGGGTGCGAGGTGGAAGGTCCGGGCGTCCAAGGCCCTGACACGCGTGACAGCAGGCCGATCGAACTTACAAAGCAGATGTCGGCGGCTCGAAACCGTCCGCGTCCACCAGCGGGAAGTACGACAAAGGCCCAGGCCACCGGCAGCAGACCGGCAGCTTGGGCCTTGATCGTTTCTCCGCCCTTCCGGTGGGGGAGTGGCGGCGTGCCGCTGACGTGCCAGATCCGTGCCCTACCTGCGGGAGATACGTGTGTCACCTAGGGTTTGTCCCTGATGCCCGCATCGAGGTCGCTCGCCTACCGTCGTGAGTAGTGCTGATTTTCCGGTCAGCCGATCCATCGCACCGAACTCGTGCGTTACGGAGGCTTGATGAAGGCGATCGTCCAGGACCGGTACGGCTCACCTGACGTTCTGGAGCTCAGGGAGGTCGACAAGCCGGTGGTCGCCGACCACGAGGTGCTGGTACGGGTCCATGCGGCGGCGGTCAACGCGCGCGACTGGCACGTCATGCGGGGCGACCCGTACATGGCGCGCCTGGTGCTCGGGTTGGGCAGGCCGAAGGCGAAGATCCGGGGTACGGACTTCGCGGGTCAGGTGGAAGCGGTGGGCAAGGACGTGAAACGGTTCCGTCCCGGTGACGAGGTATTCGGCGAAGCCGACGGAGCATTTGCCGAGTACGTGTGTGCCTCGGACGACGTGGTGGAGCCGAAACCGGCCAACCTGACGTTCGAGCAGGCGGCCGTGGTGCCGCTGGCGGGGAACACCGCCCTCATGGGCCTTCGTGATCTGGGGGGCGTACAGCCGGGACAGAAGGTCCTGGTCAATGGCGCGTCAGGTGGTGTGGGGACCTTCGCCGTGCAGATCGCCAAGTCGTTCGGCGCGGAGGTGACCGGCGTGTGCAGTACGAGAAACGTGGACCTGGTCCGGTCGCTCGGCGCGGACCACGTCATCGACTACACCGGGGAAGACTTCACCCGGAACGGACGGCGGTACGACATCGTTCTGGACCTGGTGGGGAACCGTTCGTTGACCGAGTGCCGGCGCGCGCTGACACCCGCGGGGACGCTCGTTCTGTCCGGTGGGGGCGTGTCCGACGGCGGCAGTCTTGTCGGGCCGATGGGTCTCATCCTCAGGGGGCAGGCGCTGTCACGTTTCGTCCGCCAACGGCTGCTCGTACTTACGGCGACGCCGAGCAAGGAGAACCTGGCGGCGCTGAGGGAACTCGCCGAGTCCGGAAAGGTTACCCCGGTCATTGACCGGACCTACCCGTTGAGCGAGGTACCCGAGGCCATCCGGTACCTCGAAGTGGAGCACGCGCGCGCGAAAGTCGTCATCACTGTGTGACGGTCCGCCGAGGCCCAGCTCCTGACAGCCTCTACCACTGTGACCAGCCACAGCGCCCGACCAGCACATGGTCGGTGCCGAGGCCTGGGGGCCTTCGACATCCGGGTAGACCGTCCAGATCGCCGCCCGCTCGGAGCGGGGCAGTCCGGAAAGTGGCCTGCTCACACGGAAGGTCTGCGCCGCCTTGCCGCGTCGCGGTTGCCCCGCACGATCCGCGTCACCGGGTGGTGCTCGCCCAGGACCCGAAGACAATCGGCGTACGCCTCGTCGTACAACGGGATGGCCCGCT
Source organism: Streptomyces sp. NPDC002868 (assembly GCF_055563295.1). Taxonomy (NCBI): domain Bacteria; kingdom Bacillati; phylum Actinomycetota; class Actinomycetes; order Kitasatosporales; family Streptomycetaceae; genus Streptomyces; species Streptomyces sp. NPDC002868. Next base: position 25,095 of record NZ_JBVHDR010000017.1, read on the forward strand.
TCACCTCACCCGCCGCGCGATACGCATCAGCGAGATAGCTGCGCGCGATCAGCGCGTCCACATGATCCTCGCCCAGCACCCGTATGCAGTCGGCGAGGACTTGCTCGCCCAGTGGAATGGCCCGCCGCGCATCACCCGCTGCCCGGCATGCGAAGGCGAGGCCGAGCCGCGCGTCGAGCGTTCCCTGATGGTCCTCACCCAGCAGCCCGAGGCAGTCGGCAAGGACCCGCTCGAACAACGCGACCGCCCGCCCCGCATCGCCTGCCGCTCGATACGCGTCGGCGAGATAGCCACGCACGGTGAGTGTCTGCAGATGGTCCTCGCCGAGCGCGCGGATACAACCGGCCAGTGCCCGCTCGCCCTGCTTGATCGCCCGTCCCGCGTCACCCGCCGTCCGGTACGCCTCGGCAAGATGCCCCTGCGTCATGAGCGTGTCCGGATGGTCCTCCCCAAGTACCCGGACACAACCGGACTGAGCCCGCCGGAGGGACTCGATGGCCCGCTTCACCGCGCCTTGATCGAGCTGGAACCACCCCATGTCGTGAAGAATGCGTGCCGTCTCGGCAATGTCGGTGTCGGCAGGAGCATGTTCGGCGAGCGCGTCGGCATGGGGCAGCAGCGACCGCCACGTGGACCAGGAAGCGGGCTCCTCGGGGTCGTCCGGAAGTGCCGCACAGAGGGCCGCGGCAGCCACGGCACGGGCCTCGGCGATATCGTCGGCATGGCGGTACGGGTCGTCCGGGGCAGGGGTACGGGCGACCGCCTGCACAAGTCGGTGCAGGGTCAGGGCGTCGCCATCCAGAGTGATCATGCTGTGGGCCGCGAGGCGACCGAGCGCGCGCCTGACGGCGGGCGCGGGGCCGAGGCCGGCGAGCAGTCCGCGCGGAATGCCGTTCGGGGCCAGCCAGGCCACCACCCGGAGGATCTGCCCGGTGAGCGGGTCGTCCGCGAGACGATCCAGGGTCACCCGCCAAGTCCTGGCGATGGTGCGCCTGTTGTCGCCGCCTTCCGCCGTGACCGCATAGAGGTCGGCCGGGTGCTGGGCGAGCAGGTCGAGATACGCACGGGGAGACGTACCGGTCTCCGCGCAGTACGCCGCCGCCTGCTCGACGGCCAGGGGCAGATGCCCGAGTTCGGCGCAGAGCGCGTCCACACCATCGGTGTCGCGCGGCCGGTCGTGGCAGAGAATCCGGGTGAACAATGCAACGGCTTCGGCATGCTTGAGCACGTCCAGAGCCAACGTACGGGCGATACCGTGCCAGCCCGTGGCACGCCGGCTGGTGATGAGTGATCGACCTGTGGTGGCACGGGCCAGCAGGGGCTTGATGTCGACCGGCTCGGACACGTTGTCCAGGATCAGCAGCCATCCGTCGTTGGCCGTGAGCCACTGCAACGCCCGCTCCCGCAGTGCCTCCTGCGGCAGGACGTTGGCCAGAACCGGCTGGAAGGCCGCTGCGAAGGCGGCGAGCCCGGCGTCCACATCGGCCTGGCTCTCGGCAGTGATCCACCACACCGGGTTGTGGTCACCGACCCGGTTCGCCGCCCATTGCGCTGCGAGCGTGGACTTGCCGATGCCGCCAAGACCGTGCAGAGCGTGCACGACGACGCCGCGCTCGCCGGTGAATGCCCCGTCCAGCAGGGCGAGTTCACGCTCGCGTCCGACGAACAGCTCCGAACGCCCCGGCAGATTCACCAGCCCGGACGGGCACTCCACCGGGGCGAACGCCTCCGGCGGCAGTACGGTCACACGCTCGGCCTGGGTGACGTGGTCACCGGTTGCCACCTGGCGGATGCCGCCGCCCGCCGCGATCGAACGGTCGCCGGACGCCTCCGCCGACGTACTCACGAGTCACCTGTCGTTACGTTGCTGATGTCACCGCCCGCGGCGACGGACCTGTCACCCGACGCGACGGCCCCGCCACCTGGCACCGGGGGCGTCGGCTGCGGTGCCGGCGGTGCCACCTGCGGGTGCCTGTACAGGGCGTAGACGGTGAGCGCCAGGCCGATCAGCGTTCCAATCCCCCCGGCCACGCTGGCCAGCGGATCCGCCGTACCGAGGTCCGCCGCCGCCACCGTGGCGAGTGCGGCCGCGCCCGCGACGGAGAGGACAATGCCTGCCCACATCAAGGGCTTTGAGTGTGCTGCTGCCATGTGGCCATCATCGGGCGTGGACCATCGCATACGTGGTGAAGTTGGCCCAAGCCGTTACGGGAACTTGAACCGTCCGCGCCCACACACCTGACCAGCCGGGACGCCACAATGGCGACCCGGCCGGTTTCGTGTGCGCACTAGCGGGCCGCCGTCACGAGTTCCTTCAGCTGATCGGCAAGGCCGGCACTCGGCTGTGGGATCGAGCCGAAGTCGTCGAGCTCATCCACATCCAGGTGGTCGACCGTGTCCTTGACCGCGTGATCGGGGACGAACGAGTCGTCGTCCGCCGTCGCCTCGAAGCGCATGGTGATGCCGGCGGCAGGCGCCTCTGGGTCGATGGCTTCGTGCGGCACCGGTTCGTACTGGTCCGTGTTCTCCAGGCCGGGGATCTGGCTGGCCCAGTGCTGGGCGTCACGTAGTTCACCGCGACGCAGGTGCAGCAGATAAAGGCACAGCGCACCAGTCGAGTTGCCGGCGCCGGCGGCGAACTGCCACCAGAACTGGGCTCCTTGCTCGGCGTCAGCCAGGTCCAGCAGACAGGCGAATGCGAGTGCGCCGCCCGGGTCTCGATCGTCCTCGAAGCGGGCGATGTAGCCGGCCGCCTCGTCATTGGTGATGACGTTCTGGGACAGGGACCACAGCTTGTGCTGCGCCTGCTCGTGGAGTGTTGTGGGGGCACGGTTCCGGGTGGGCCCAGCTTCGGAGAACAGCTGCATCCAGCGGGCCTCGGTGAGGTCCTGGGCCAGCCGCTGCCGGGACGCTTCCAATTGGGACGCCGAGTACTCGCCCTCGAAGACCCTGGCTCGGGAGAGGGCCTCTTCGATGCTGCGCGGCGCGCGTGGCATCTGTCCATCACTCCTCATCGTCGATGTCCACTTCGATGTCGAGGCCCAATTCAGCTGCCAGCCGGCGCTTGGCGCTGCAACGCAGGGTCCGAACGGTGGCCGGGGCAATGCCCATCATCGCGGCGGTGTGTTTGGTCGTGTAGTCCAGCGCGTAGCGCAGGAGCATCACATCAAACTGTCGCTCAGGCAGGTGGGTCATGGCCTTGTAAAGGCCGATGCTGTTCTCAAGTTCGTCGACCTGTGCACGGAACTGTTCGCGGAACGTGCTCAGTACGGCGTCATTGGCGGCGCGTACGGCGCGGGCGAAAGCCATGGTCTCGGGACCGGCCGGTGGCCGGCCGGTCACCATCAGCTCAGTTGCCACGCGGGCCTTGTGCAGCGCCCAGGCGTGGGCTTCGAGTCGGCCCTGTTGGGTGAAGTGCAGCCAGTTGAACGCCAGGTACAGGAAGGTGCCGTGCACCAATTCGTCGGCTGCGGCCGGGTCTCCGAGCTGGATGCGGGCGTACTCGAAGTACGGCTGGTGATATTGGGCGTGGAACGCCCGGAATGGCAGCGGCATTGCGTTGATCAGTCCCTGCATCGCCCGCTTGTTGGCGTCCTCCAGATGCTCGTCGTTCATTGGTGGTCTCCCTCGTCCAGCCCGGGGACGTGGGGGCGTGCCACGGGAGGGGTGGGGTGGTGCCGTTCCATCAGGGTTGCTGCTCCGACCCGGACACCGGCGCCCAGCAGGCGCCGCATGAGGGTCCGCACGTCCGGCGCGTACGCACGCGCGGCGGCGGCCAAGGCCAGGAGGAGGCCGAGATCGTCGAGCTTCACTGTTGTGGTCGTCCTTATCGTTGCTGTCCAGTCGGCACTGAGGTCTCCCCGCGACCCCCCTCTCGGTGCCTGGAGCGTCGTTGCTCGTGCGGTCAGCAAAGCGCGTCGGAGTGCCGAAACGTGTAGGCGTCTGACGACGAATTTTCAGCGGAAAGTGACCGTCCGGTTACTGCAAACCTGCACGGGTGTTCGCGGTTGTCACTCGCCAGGGCGCGCCACCCTGCGCTGACCGTGCGCCATGCTCGGCTACCTGCAGGGGCGTGTGAGGGGGCGCCGGAAGGGCAGCGGGGCGATCACTCTTTGCGCAAACCGTGGGCAGCGATCCGACCGCTTGGCATGTGATGGACAGCACACTGCTGCATATGAACCCGGCATGCCCACCTTCCGTATGAGGCCGATGCGGCGAAGGCGGGCGTGAACTGGCCCGTGAGTCAGGATGATCTGCATGCGCCGCTGCGCGGTGCCGACACTCGCGCACGGCGACTTGCCGCGGGAAGCTGCCGCACTGCGGGTGCCTGCCGAGCACAACCGCATACCTGCCATGCCAGGGCGGGACCCGGAACCCTGTGCCGGGGGCCTACGCACAGGTGCTGCGGCGCGGCCGGGTCCAGCCGGGTGACGCCGTCCGCGTCTGACTTCGTGACAGCTGTGGCCCGGTCCTGGCGGCGTCCGCACGCCAGGACCGGGCCGGACTCATCGAGCCATGCCTAGCACGGGATGACGTGCCAGACCGGAGCCCAGTCGTAGTAGCTGCTGTAGGAGTAGGCGCCGGGGGTCGTGTAGATGGTGTTGTAGTTGCGGTCCAGGAACCTGGCCCTGGTGCCCGGGGTCTGGTTGTTGATCCAGGAGCCGGGGTAGTTCCAGTTCGACAGGTCGTACGTCTGGCACTTCCACAGGTTGAACTGCGTACCGGTGTAGTTGGTGCCGGTGTACATGCAGAAGTTCTCGTACGGACAGGCCCTGGCACTCTTCGCGCCGGTCAGGTCGCGGGCCTGGCGTTCTCCGGGCAGAGCGACCACGATCTCGCCCTTGCCCGGCAGTGCGATCTTGTTGGCGGCGACCTGTGTCCCGCCCTGGGTGGCGAGGTAGCCGTCGACTGTCGTCTGCAGTTGCTTCGCCTCGGCGCCGGTCAGCCCCGCGTGCTTCGCCTGGGCGGCGAATTCCGCGCCGTTGCCGGTTGCGGCGGTGGCCGGGCCGGTGAGGCCGATCACCGTTGCTGCGATGAGAGCCAGGACCGTGAACAGCGAAGCGGTCAGCTTGCGCAATGCCATGTGACTTCCCCCAGCGGATTCTCGAGCTGATGCCCGCGCGCTCTTGCGGCGGGCATGCCAATGAGTTTTCAGGCTGGCGGGAGAACCGGGCAACCGCTTCCTCCTTAGATGTCCAGAAGACGCCATGGGTGGCATTAGTGGCTCAACAGGCTGGAATGCCCCTTGTGTTGGTGCCGTCCGGCGGTCGTGGAGGGGGCTGGGGGGAATTTCTGCGGGCTCCTCGCGGGTTGGCGTCCGATGAGTGTTGGTGATCATTGGGGAGGGTCAATGACCGAGGCGTTCGAGGTACCCGACGTACCCGACGTGTCCGAGATGTCCGAGGTGCCCGAGGTAGGAGTGCAGGGGACCGTCGCGGACGGATTCGAGGGCGTACGGGAGGAGTTCGTCGCTGTACTCACCGAAGGGATCACCACCTCCGGCGCGCACCTCACCGCGTACCTGAACGGGCGGCAGGTCGTCGATCTGTGGGCCGGGGACGGTATGGCGGGCGATTCGCTCACCGGCGTCTTCTCCGTCAGCAAGGGCGCGGCTCACCTGGTCGTCGCGCTGCTCGTGCAGGACGGTGTGCTTGAACTCGACCGCGAAGTCGCCCACTACTGGCCGGAGTTCGCGGCCGAAGAGAAGGGCCGAATCACCCTGCGGCAGCTGCTCTCGCACAGCGCCGGGGTGATCGGCGTCGAGGGCGGCTTCAGCACGGCGGAGCTGGCCGACGACCGGGTTCTTGCCGAACGGCTCGCGGGGCAGCGTCCGTTCTGGGAGCCGGGCACGGCGTACGGCTACCACGCCCTTGTGATCGGGGCCCTCACCGGCGAGGTGGTGCGCCGGGTCACCGGGCGGTCGATCCAGGAGCTGTTCGAGGAGCGGATCAGGGCTCCGTACGGGCTGGACTTCCACCTCGGTCTGCCCGAGGCGCTCGAATCGCGCTACCTGGACGTGCTGCCGATGCGGCCCACGCCGGAGCAGCGCGCCGAACTGGAAACCAATGCGCCGGATCCCAAGAGCCTTGTTGCGATCGCCTTCAACTCCCACGCCGAGCCGCCCACGGACCTGCTGGACTTCATCAACACGCGTGCCGTGCGCGAGCTTGGCCAGGCCTCGGCCGGCGGCGTCGGGAACGCGCGCGGGGTGGCGGCGATGTACGCGGCGGCGATCAACGAGGTCGACGGCCGGGCGCCGCTGCTCACGCCGGAGACGATCGCGGAGTTCGCCCGGCTGCACACGGTGGGCGCCGATGTGGTCACGGGGGAAGCGGAACACTTCGGCCTCGGCTTCCAGGCGTTGGGGATGCGGTACCCGTTCCTGGGCGCGGACGCGTTCGGCCACAGCGGCGCGGCGGGGGCCCAGGCGTTCGCCGATCCGGGCAGTGGGGTCGCGTACGGCTACATCCGGCGCCGGTTCGCCTTCCCGGGCGGCGCGGCCCCGGAGAACGAGCGGCTGGCGGCGGCGGTCGTGCGGGCCGCGGCGGGGGTGTAGGCAGCGGGGCGTCCCGCGGCAGCGGGCGGGGCCGCACTCGCAGAGCGCGGTCCCGCCCGCTGCCGCAGGTCAGCATGCGGTCCCGCCGTCTCCGCAGGTCAGCGCGCGGTCCTGCCCGTTTCCGGCGGCAATGTCAGACCCGCGAGGCACACTGAATACATGTGCCGCAGCATTAAGACTCTCCGCCCGCCCGTCCTCCCCGAAGAGGCCACCGAGGACGACATCCACGCCGCCGCCCTGCAGTACGTACGCAAGGTGTCCGGTTTCCGTGCGCCCGCCGCGCACAATCGCGAAGTCTTCGAGCAGGCCGTCGACGAGATAGCCGAGGCGACCCGCAAGCTGCTCGACGGGCTCGAAGTGCGCGGGTCCGGTGGGTCCGGCGGGGCCGCTAAGAGGTCGGTTCGTGAGTCGGCGTCTGTGTCGGGCGCCGCATGACGTAGGCCGCCAGCGCGCCCGCCGCGAACAGCGCGAGGACCGAGATGGCCGCGCCGATCCAGCTTGCGCCCAGCCATGCGCCGCCGAAGTAGCCGAGGCCCACGCTGTAGCCCGCCCAGGCCACGCCCGCCAGGGCCGACCAGGGCAGGAACTCCTTCACTCTGCGGTGTGCCGCGCCCGCGCCCAGGGAGACGACCGAGCGGCCGGCCGGGGCGAAGCGTGCGATCACGACAAGCGCGCCGCCGCCGCGGCTGAGGGCCGTGCCAAGACGTTCCTGCGCGCTCGTCAGCTTGCGCGAGCGGGCGATCGCCCGGTCCAGGCGGTCACCGCCGCGCCAGGCCAGGCGGTACGCGACGAGGTCGCCGAGCACGGACGCGGTGGCCGCGCACAGGATCAGGACGAGGAGCGAGGGCACTTCTTGCGGGACCCGGCCGGCCGCGGCCTCGACGGACGCGGTGGCCGTGGCGGTGGTCGAGCCCGCCGCGGCCGCGGTCGCCGCCGTGATCACCAGGACTCCGCTGGGCAGCACGGGCAGGAAGACGTCGAGAAGTACGGAAAGGGCCACCACCGCGTAGATCCATGGGCTGCCGGTCAGCGACCCCACACTCTCGAGCACCCGAACTCCCCGGTTTCGAAAAATACGCCGCGACGTCGCAGGGGCGGCAGTACAGCTGTACAGCGTACGCCTGGGGTTCACCTCGAGATCGTCAGGGGTCGGAGATGTTGCACGCCTCACTTCCACCCGGCGGACGCGGGATGCACGAAGCGCCCGTTCCTCGTCGTACGGGGCCGGGCGCCCTACGTGCTGATGGGCCGTCAGGTCGGCGCGGTCAGGCCGGCGCGGTCAGGCCGGGACCGTTGGGCGGGGACCGTCAGGTCGCGACCGCCGTGGTCTGCTCCTTGCGCTCTTCGTCCGCCGGCCGGCTCTCGCCGCGCGGGGCGAACACCCGGTCCAGCGCGAGTGCGCCCGGTCCGGTGAAGACCAGCAGCAGGAAAGCCCAGCAGTAGAGCGCGGAGCCCTCGCCGCTGTTCTGCAGCGGGAAGAGTCCCTTGGGCTGGTGGACCGTGAAGTACGCGTACGCCATAGAGCCCGACGCGATGAGCGCGGCGGTACGGGTGCCCAGGCCGAGCAGCACCAGGGTGCCGCCGACCAGTTCGATCACCGCGGCGTACCAGCCGGGCCAGGTGCCGGCCGGGATGGTGCCGCCGCCGCCCCCCGCGCCGCCGAGCACGCCGAACAGTGCGGCGGCGCCGTGGCAGGCGAAGAGCAGGCCGACGACGATCCGGAACAGGCTGAGGGCGTACGGCTGGGCCTTGTTCAGACGGCCGGACAGTGAGGGGGTGGGGGAGAGGTTGGGCATGGGGACTCCTTCGGTCTGGGGACGTGAACCGACGAGGGAGGCCCCAGGTTAGGCGGGCCTAATCAATACTTGCAAGTTCAACAGTTGCCCGGCGGTCGATTTTCGCCACGGATTCCGCTTCTGTGTTCCTGCGTGACGCTCCGAGGGTGCGCAGGGCGGCGCGCGCCACGGCGTCCGCGTCCGAGAGCGTCACCGAGTCCACGCCAGGCCTGGCCCCGGCCGCGGTCACCCAGTGCACGCCCTCGGTGGGCACCCCGATCGCGAAGCGCCGTGGGTGCGGGCGGCCCTGACGGTTGATCAGACGGTACGGGCGCTGTGTTACGTCCAGCCCTCCGGTTTCGTAACCGTCGATCGTGTGCGGCCGGCACTGGCCCGTCTTCAACAGCCGCCCCAGCAGCTCGTCGCAGGTCCGCCTGAGGTCCGGTTCCGGCAGCCGCGCCTCGATCAGCGTCGTCGCCGTGACGAAAGATCCGGGCACATCCGGCGACTCGGCGGTGAAGGCTCCGTCCAGGACCTCGTCGGACATCCCGATGGTGGTGCGCGGGCCGATCACGTCCAGTACGCCCGCCTCGATCAGGGCCGTCATCTCCTCGATGCGGCGACGCGGCGGGCCGATGGAGAGGAACGCGTTCAGCGGGGTGTACCAGCGGTCCAGGTGGTCGCGGCGGGAGCTGCCGGAGAGGCCGGCGTGGTCCACGATCAGGCGCAGCTCGTTGCGGAGATCGCGCAGTACGTCGAGGGCGGCCTTCAGAGGGCCCTCGACATTGCCGAGCGCGGCCGCGGCGGCGTCCTGGCGCAGATGGGCGAGGAGCCAGGCGCGGTGCTCGGCGGGGGAGGCGAAGCGCTCGTCGGCGTACGGACGCGAAATCAGGTCCCAGGACCAGCGGTCCGGGTGCGCGATGTTGAACTCGTCGAGTACGGCGGTCTCTTGGGGGCTGCCGTGGGGGGCGTCGAGGTAACGGGCCCGGAAGCCGCGGAGGGCGAGGCCGTCGGGGCCGGTTTCGGATCCGGGTCCGGGGCCGCGTTCGGGTTCGGGGCCGCGTTCGGGCTCGGGTTCGCGTGCCGCGAGGAGCGCCTCGTAGTGCACCGTCTCCACTTCCTTCGCCACGAGCGGCCATATCTCGGTGAGGAAGTCCGGCGGGTCGCCCTCGTCCGCGCGCTTGCGGAAGACGGCGATCACGTCGGGCGTGAGCACCAGCGGCTCGTGCCGCCCGGACGAGCCCTTCGCGTTGTCGCCGCGCGCCTGGTACGGGACGCCGCGCCGCGATCCCGCGTACAGCCGCGGTTCGCGGCCGGAGGGGGCGTAGGTGAGCGCACCGTCGTCACCGCGTACGAACGCACCGCCGCGGCCGGTCGTCAACAGCGCCATGTGGTCGAAGAAGTTGAGACCGAGGCCGCGCAGCAGGACCGATTCTCCCGGGGCTATGGGGGAGAGGTCGAGGTCCGCGGGGTTGGCGGGCCCGAAGTAGCGCAGGCGGGGGTGGCGGGCGGTGTACTCGGCGAGGTGCGCCTGGGTCTGCCGGGAGACGACGGGCAGATGCCCCTGAGCGAGGATCACGGCGGAGAGCCCGGTGATGGTGGTGCCGTCATCGAGGGTGAGCGTCTGGAGCGGGGCGGTGGCCGCGTACGCGTCCGGTCCGGTGGCCGTGAGCTCGTCGAGTGCGGTAGCCGCGGGCGCGTCCGTTCCGGCGCCCCCGGGGGCGGTGGCGTCGCCCGCGGTACGGGGTTGGGGCACCGTGCGGGCGCCCGCCCGCGTCCCGGCTGCCGTGGCCTGCGCCTCCGGCCGGCTTCGCGCGGCTGCCGTCGGCGCCCCGTCCGCCGCAGCCTCCTCCCGGTCGTCCTCAAGCCGTACCGCCCGTGCCCTGTGTACCTCCACCGTCACCGACTCCGGGGCCGACGCCACAGACCTGCTGAATGCCCATGCCAGGTAGCGCCCGTAGCACGCCCGCGTCGGATACTCGTCCGGGCCGAGCTTCTCCCCGGCGATCCCCGTCGCCCACTCGTACAGGGTCGGGCCCGGGAGGATCGGGCCCTCGCAGGAAACGCTGTCGTCCGTGAACAGCGTGACCTGCGACGCCACTGTGTTCATCAGCAGCTCCGCGGACTGGTCCGTGCGCCAGACGCGGCCCGGGCCCGGGGGTGCCGGGTCGACGAGGTGGATCGTCAGCGGCGTGTCCGGGGTCAGTTCGGGGGCCGACGCACAGAGCCGTTCGAGCACGGACGTGCCGCGCGGGCCCGCGCCGACGACCGCGATGGCGCGGGCGGGGGCACCGGTGCGCGGAACTGCGGACCATACGTCGCGTACGTCGGACAAAGCGGTGACTCCCGGGGCACGTGGGGCTGCATGGAAGCTGAGCGTCCGGCTCATCATGCCGGGGGTGCGCCGGGAGTCGAACCCCTGGGGTCGAGGATCACCCTCCGCTGTGGGAAGGATCACGGCTCGCAGTCAGCTCCCGCTCGTCCGCCGTCACCAGCCGCGCGCGAGCGTCGGAACCCGCCCCGACCACCTGCGCCTGGTCCAGCCGCAGGTTCGCCGAACGGCCACGCAGCACCAACGTCATCAGCTGATTGCCGAACCACGGACCGCCCGTGCGTCCCCAGTTCACCGCCGACCTGCGCACGCGGCCATGGCGGGCCAGCGCATGGCCGAGCCGCCGGCCCACCCGGCTCCAGCCGAAGGTGAAGCCGAGCTGTATTGAGCGCGGGATGGAGTTGTGCACGGGCGAGCAGGTCAGCTGCAGCACCCGGGAGTCGGGCTGCGCGGCGTCCGGCCACTCGGGCTCGGCGACGTACGCATGGTGCACATCGCCCGACAGTACGCATACCGTCGCCGGCGCGTCCTCCCCGCTGCCGACCTCCGCGATCAGGGCCGCCAGCTTCTCGAAGGAGGCGGGGAAGGCCGCCCAGTGCTCCAAGTCGGCTCGTCTGCGCAGGTCCTCGCCGAACCGCGCCCATCTCTCGCCCCGCTCACCGCGGCACAGCGCGGCGTTCCAGATCTCCGCGTCGTGGATCAGCGGCGGCAGCAGCCACGGCAGCGAGGTGCCGATGAGCAGATGGTCGTACGACCCCCGCCCGGCCAGCGCCTGGTCGCGCAGCCAGCGGGCCTCGTCCTGGTCCAGCATCGACCGCCGCTGCTCTTCCAGGACGCGGCCCGCGCGCGTGTCCACCATCAGCAGCCGGGTCCGGCCGAAGTCGCGGCGGTAACTCCAGCGCACACAGGCCGGGTCGGCGTCGGCCTCCTCGGCGAAGCGTCTGAGCCGGTCGGTCCCGTCGTCAGACGCCCGTACCGCCGCGTACAGCTCGTCCGACTCCAGCGCCGCCGGGGAGAGATTGCCCAGGTGCTGGTAGACCCAGTACGACATCAGGGCGCTGAGTACCCGCTTCTGCCACCACGGGGTGGTCCGCATCTCCGCCAGCCAGGACGCGCTGGTGTTCCAGTCGTCGATCACGTCGTGGTCGTCGAAGATCATGCAGCTGGGGACGGTGGAGAGCAGCCAGCGCACCTCGGGGTCCAGCCAGGACTCGTCGTAGAGGCGGGTGTACTCCTCGTAGTCCGCGACCTCCGCGCCGGGAGGCTCGCTCAGATCCCTGCGGGTGGCGATCCATTCCTTGGTCGCCTTGGACGTCGCGTCCGCGTACACCTGGTCGCCCAGCAGGAGCAGCACATCGGGCCGTACGGCATCGGGCTCGGCGGCGAGCTTCGCGGCGAGGGTGTCGAGCGCGTCCGGGCCGATCGGGTCGTGCTCGTCGGCGGGCGCGGACGACCAGCGGCACGAGCCGAAGGACACGGTGACGCCGGGGGAGGGGACGTCGGGCATACGGATGGTGCTCGCCGGGAATGGGGAGTCTTCGAGCGGCCAGACCCGGTGGCCGTCGAGCAGCACTTCGTACTCCGTCGCCGTGCCGGGCGTCAGACCGGTGACGGGGACCAGCGCGTAGTGGTGGCCTTCGATCCGGAATGTGTGCGAAGTACCCTTTGCGCCGTCCGCGCACCGGACCTCGGCCGTGCACGGCCGGTCGGCCTCGACCCAGACGGTCGCGCTCCCGCCGGATTCCCAGTCGACATACCGCAGCAGTGGTCCCAGGCGCAGCCCGGTCATGTGTGCCCTCCTCTGTCGCACCGCACCGTACGGTACGGAACGACAGAGGAGGGGGAACAGGTTCCGGCCGGATCGTGGCCGGAGTGTAAGCGGCTGGTCAGCAGCCGTTCAGTACCGACTGCAGGGCGCTCTTCTCGGCCGAGTCCACGGACAGGTTCCAGTGGTGCTTCACGTGCACCCACATCCGGGCGTACGTGCAGCGGTAGGCGGTCCGCGGCGGCAGCCACTCCGCCGGGTCGAGGTCGCTCTTGGCCTGGTTGACGTTGTCGGTGACGGCGATCAGCTGCGGGCGGGTGAGGTCGTTGGCGAAGGACTGCCGCTGGGCCGTGGTCCAGCTGCTCGCGCCGGAGCGCCAGGCTTCGGCGAGCGCCACGACGTGATCGATGTCCAGGTCGGAGGCGAGGGACCAGGTGGCGCCGTCGTACTCGGAGTACCAAGTGCCGCTGACCGCCGCACAGCTGGAGTCCTGCTGGACGTTCTGGCCGTCGCGCTTGAGGACGACCTCACGGGTGTTGCACGCGCCCGACTGGGTGATCCAGTGCGGGAACTTGTCGCGGCTGTAGCCGGTGGAGGAGCCTTCCGCCTTCACCGTCAGCTGGCCGAGGTAGGTACGGGCGGTGGCGGCGCTGATCGGGGTGGGCGGGGAGGCCTGCGCGGTGGGGGCGGTGGCGAGCAGACCGGTGGCGGCGAGGGCGGAGGTTGCGGCGAGTACGGCTATACGGCGGAAGCGACGCGCGTAGACACCAGGCATGCGAACTCCTTTGACGTGGGGGGTACTTGGCCGTTCGGGCGTGGCCATGGTGGCGGCGCCAGGTTTCTTGCGGGTGGGCGCCAGGTAACAGGGTGGCGACATGGGCACGTCACATCAAGGGTTCTGACCCCCCGGAACTACCAGGGCGGCTCTGGACATCCACAGAAATCATCAGAAATCCCCGGACTTCAAGGAGGCTGACGCCCCGGCACATGGCGTGCGGCGGCGTAGGGTTGCCGGGTGCTGCTGTCGGTCAATGTCACGTTCGGAGTCGTGCTGGCCGTGCTGCTGGCCGTCGCGGCGACGGTGGCAGCCGTCGCTCAGCTGGGACGGGGGCGCGAGATCGCGGTGGCCGGCGTGCGGGCCGCGGTCCAACTCGGGGCCGTCTCCCTGGTGATCGGCTGGGTGGTCCGCTCCGTACCGCTGCTGCTCGCGTTTCTGCTGCTGATGTACGCGGTCGCGGTGCGCACGGCCGGCCGACGCATCACCGCGAACAAGACCTGGTTGTGGGCCTGGCTGCCGATCGCCGCGGGCGTCGTGCCCGTCGTCTGTGCCCTGCTGCTCACGGGCATGGTCCCGCTGAAGGGCATCGCGCTGATCCCGGTGACCGGCATCCTCATCGGTGGCGCGCTCACCGCGACCGTGCTCGGCGGGCGGCGGGCCCTGGACGAGCTGAAGCTGCGGCACGGCGAGGTGGAGGCGGGGATGGCGCTCGGGCTGCTCGACCGGGACGCCCGGATGGAGGTGGCGCGCGAGGCCGCGTCCGACGCGCTGCTGCCGGGGCTCGATCAGACCAGAACCGTGGGTCTGGTCACACTGCCGGGCGCGTTCGTCGGCATGCTGCTCGGCGGGGCGTCACCGCTGCTGGCGGGCGCCGTGCAGCTGTTTGTACTGGTCGCGCTGATGGCGGTGCAGGCGGTGGCGGTGTCGCTGGTGCTGGAGCTGGTGGCGCGGGGGCGGCTCTACCGCGATCCGGCCTGACGGCGGGGGTGCCGTAGCCTTGACGGAGCAGAAGGGGAGTAGCTCTTCGCCGGAACGTCGACATACTGCTGGGCCTCGTTGCCCGGCCGGCGCCCGGAGGCGGACCTTTTTCGAGTTTCGAGACCTCGGTTTCGAGACCTCGGTTTCGAGACCTCGGTTTCGAGAACTCGGTGAGGCCCGCCAGCGAGACCTTCGGCCGCAGTACCCATGTATCCATTCATGGTGCTGCCGTGCCGAAGCGACCCCTGAAACGCTCAGGACTCTCGGCAGGGCCGCGCCCGACCGATTGAGGAATCCCAACCGTGATCAGCTTCACCGTCATGGCGGTCACCTTCGGTGTCGTCTTCCTCGCCGAACTCCCCGACAAGACCGCCCTCGCCGGTCTGATGCTCGGCACCCGCTACCGGGCCTCATACGTCTTCGCGGGTGTCGCCGCCGCCTTCGCCGTCCATGTCACGCTCGCCGTCGCGGCGGGCAGCGTGCTGACCCTGCTGCCGCACCGGCTGGTGCAGGCGGTGGTCGGCCTGCTCTTCCTCGCGGGCGCGCTGATGCTGCTGATGAAGAAGGACGACGGCGAGGAGGAGAAGGTCAAGGCCCCGGCCGACCAGTCCTTCTGGAAGGTCTCCGGGGCGGGCTTCATGCTGATCCTGGTCGCGGAGTTCGGCGATCTGACCCAGATCATGACGGCGAACCTCGCGGCCCGCTACGACAACCCGCTCTCGGTGGGGATCGGTGCGGTGCTGGCGCTGTGGACGGTGGCGGGGATCGGGATCCTGGGCGGGCGGACGCTGATGAAGTACGTGCCGCTGCGGCTGATTACGAGGGTGGCGGCGGGGGTGATGCTGGCGCTGGCGGGGTTCAGCCTTTATGAGGCGCTGGCGGGGTAGGGCTGCGCGGTGCGGGCGCGGTGCGGTGCGGGTGCGGTGCGCCTGCGGCGGGCCTGTTCCCCTCCCCGCCCCTTCCCGAACTGGGGCTCCGCCCCAGACCCCGGTACGCCCTTCGGGCGTTGTCCTCAATCGCCGGACGGGCTCCAATGGAGCCCCTCCGGCGATTGAGCCCCGGTTACGCCGTGATGTGGAGGCGGATCGTGCCGTCCGGGCCCTCCGTCACCTGGAGGTGCGTCAGGTCCTGGACGTGGACGTCCGGGGCCAGTGCCGACGCGCGCGGGCCCACCCCCACCACCCGCATCCCCGCCGATCTCGCCGCCTCGATGCCCGCCTCCGAGTCCTCGAAGGCCACGCAGTCCGCCGGGGCGAAGCCCAGCTCCGCCGCGCCCTTGAGGAAGCCCTCCGGGTCCGGCTTGCTCGCGCCGACGCGTTCGGCGGTGACCCGGGTTCGCGGCATCGGCAGGCCCGCCGCGGTCATCCGGGCCTGGGCGAGCGCCTCGTCCGCCGAGGTCACCAGGGCGTGCGGGAGCGCGGCGATCGCCGCCATGAAGGCCTGGGCGCCCGCGACGGGGACGACGCCTTCGGTGTCCGCGGTCTCCTGGGCGAGCATCACGCGGTTGTCGGCGTGGTTCTGCTCCATCGGCCGGTCCGGGAGCAGCGCCGCCATGGTCGCGTACCCCTGCCGGCCGTGAACGACCTTCAGCGCCTCGTCCGGGTCCAGGCCGTGCTCGGCCGCCCAGACGCGCCAGCAGCGCTCGACCACCGCGTCCGAGTTGACGATGGTGCCGTCCATGTCGAGCAGGAGGGCACGGGCGGTCAGGACGGGCGGCGGGACGGTTGCCGGCATCGGCGTACTCCAAGGCGCGGGAGAAGAGAGACAAGGCGGTTCCGCCCGCCGGTCAGGGAGTGCGGGCGGAACCACTTTGTTCCACCACGATACAAAAACAGACCGGTCGGCGCTACCCCGAGCCGGGACTCACGGCTCGCTCGTCTCCGCCTCCAGTGCCCGGCGCGTCTTCGGTCCGTAGACCCCCTTGGGATCACCCTTGACGTTCCGGCTGTCCTGGTACGACCGCACCGCGTCCTCGACCGACTGTCCGTACTGTCCGTCCATCGGGCCCACGTACAGCAGCACCTTGGCCAGCCGCTGCTGGAGCTCCACGACCTCTGGTCCGCTGTCCCCGCTTCGCAGCGTGCCCGACCCCGGCGCCTGTGGCGCCTCGGACGCCGAACCCGTGGCCTGCGCCGTCGAGGGCGGTGGGGCCGACGGGTTTGCGGGTGCGGAGGAGTCGGCGGACGTACTCGCCGAGGACTGCCCCGTCGCCGCCGTACCGGACGGCGAGGCCGAGGTGTCGGCCGACGCGGACCCGGATGGCGATGACGTGGGTGTGTCCGGCAGTGCGCTCACGGTCGGCGCGCTCGTCCCCCTGTCTGGCAGGGCCTTCTCGCGCTCGTCGTCCCCGGAGAAGAGCCCTCCGGCGAACGCCGCGGTCCCGGCCACCGTCACCGCCGCCGCGGCCACCATGAGCCCCTTGTGCGACCGTCGGCGCCCGCGGTGCCGCACTGGGGTGAGGTCCACGGGGTCGAGAGTCTCCGGCTCGTCATGCGGCGCCAGATCCACCGCGTGGCGCGGCGGCAGTGACAGTGGCAGCGGCACCGTCCCGCCGTCCGGCGCGGGACCGCTCTCGGCCACGTTCCGCAGCGTTACATATGGCCGTACGCGCAGCGGATCGAAATCCTCGACCGCCGCGGCCTCCGCCTCCCGCTCCGCCTGTACCGCGTCCGCGGCCCGCTCCGCGCAGGCACAGCCGGGCCCGGCTCTGCCCTCGTTATCTCGCGGCGTACCGCATTCAGGACACAGGTGTCCGGTCATTGCTGATTCCCTCCCCTTGCGCTGCGAGCGATTATGCAGCCCCTCGCGACGCCCAACGGCGCCCGGTCGCCCGGCGCCGCCCGCCCCGCCCGCACGGCAGGCCGTAACCGGTCACAACGCCCAGGATGGGGAGGAGAGTGATGGAGGGCCGCGTAACCGAGGAGATCGGCATGGCTCAGGAAGTGAGCACTCCGGCCGTGAATCCGGCCCCGGGCGAGGGCCAGAACCGGCAGGCCGTCCTGGCAGCCATCGGCGCACTGCTCCTCGGCATGCTGCTCGCCGCCCTCGACCAGACCATCGTCTCCACCGCCCTGCCGACCATCGTCAGCGATCTCGGCGGCATGGACCATCTGTCCTGGGTCGTCACCGCGTATCTGCTCGCCTCGACCGCGGCCACCCCCCTGTGGGGCAAGCTCGGCGACCAGTACGGCCGCAAAAAGCTCTTCCAGGCCGCCATCGTCATCTTCCTGATCGCCTCCGCGCTGTGCGGCGTCGCCCAGAACATGCCGCAGCTCATCGGCTTCCGCGCGCTCCAAGGCCTGGGCGGCGGCGGCCTCATGGTGCTGTCCATGGCGATCGTCGGCGACATCGTCTCGCCACGCGAACGCGGAAGGTATCAGGGCCTGTTCGGCGCGGTCTTCGGCGCGACCAGCGTCCTCGGCCCGCTGCTCGGCGGCCTCTTCACCCAACACCTCAGCTGGCGCTGGGTGTTCTACATCAACCTCCCCATCGGCATCGTCGCGCTGCTCGTCATCGCCGCCGTGCTGCACATCCCGGCCGGCCGGACCCGTCACACCATCGACTACCTCGGCACCTTCCTCATCGCCTCCGTCACCACCTGCCTGGTCCTCGTCGCCTCCCTCGGCGGCATCACCTGGGCCTGGGGCTCGGCGCAGATCATCGGCCTCGCCGTACTCGCCGCCGTACTCCTCGTGGTTTTCGTGTACGTCGAGCAGCGCGCCGCCGAACCGGTGCTGCCGCTCAAGCTGTTCCGGATCCGCACCTTCACGCTCGTCGCCGTCATCAGCTTCATCGTCGGCTTCGCGATGTTCGGCGCGTTGACCTATCTGCCGACGTTCCTGCAGATCGTGCACGGCATCTCTCCGACCATCTCCGGTGTGCACATGCTGCCGATGGTGCTCGGCCTGCTGCTGACCTCGACCTTGTCCGGCCAGCTCGTCAGCCGCACCGGACGCTGGAAGGTCTTCCCCATCGCGGGCACCGGCATCACCGCCGTGGGCCTGCTGCTGCTCCACCGGCTCGACGAGACCAGCTCCACCGGAGAGATGAGCGCGTACTTCTTCGTCTTCGGCGCCGGTCTCGGCCTGGTCATGCAGGTGCTCGTACTCGTCGTCCAGAACGCCGTCAGCTACGAGGACCTGGGCGTCGCCACCTCCGGCGCGACCTTCTTCCGTTCCATCGGGGCCGCGTTCGGCGTCGCCATCTTCGGCTCGATCTTCACCAACCGGCTGGATCACATGCTGACCCAAGCGCTCGCCGGACGGTCCGTGCCCTCCGGCGTCGGTCCCGGGCAGCTGGCCGCCGACTCGCGCTTGATCGCCGAACTGCCGCCCGCGCTGCGCCCGTCGGTGCTCCACGCGTACTCGTCGTCCATCACCGACGTCTTCCTGTACGCCGTGCCCGTGGTCGTCGTGGCCTTCCTCGTCTCCTGTTTCCTCAAGGAGGACAAGCTGCGCGGCTCGGTCACCGCGCCCGATCCCACCGAGACCCTGGCCTCCAACCCGGTCCACCGCTCCTCCCACGAGGAGGTGGCGCGGGCTCTGTCGGTGCTCGGCTCGCGCGAGGGCCGGCGCAAGATCTACGAGAAGATCACCGACAGGGCGGGGTACGACCTGCTGCCCGCGGCCAGTTGGCTGCTGCTGCGCATCCGCCGCCACGGCATCGTCGAGCCCGCCCTGCTCGCCGACTCCACGCTCGTGCCGCTGCGCGTCATCACCGAGGCCGCCCGCCAGCTGGAGGAACGCGGCCTCGCCCGCCGCGAGGGCCTGGATCTGATGCTCACCGACCGGGGCGTGGAGACGGCCGTACGGCTGGCGAAGGCCCGCGAAGACTCGCTCGCGGAGCTGCTCGGCGACTGGTGGGGCCCGGAGCGGCCGACCAATCTGGTGCAACTGGTCCGGGAGTTGACCGCGGAGCTGTGCGGCTCGGACCAGGAGCGGCCGAACGGCCCGCAGCCCAGGCGCGACCACTCCGCCTGAACTCCGCCCTGCCGCCTCACAGCTCCTTGCCGTACCAGATTTCCATGTACGGACCCGAGCAGTACGCGGGGATCTCGGCGTAGCCGTGCCGGACGTACAGGGCGCGTGCCTCGATCAGATCGAGCCGCGTATTGAGAACCATGCGCCGCGCGCCGAGCCCGCGCGCCTCGTCCTCCAGGGTCCGCAGCAGCAGCCCGGCGCCCTTCTTGCCGCGGAAGGCCGGCCGCAGATACACCCGCGTGAGCTCGGCGCGCTCGGCGTCCAGCAGCAGGATGCCGCCGCAGGCCGCGGCCTTGTGGCCGTACCGTCCGACGACGAACTGGCCGGTGGGCGGCGCGAGTTGCTCGACGCCGTCCCCGGCGAGCCCCTCGTCGATCTCGCGGCGGGTCGCGGGCCGCTTCCAGTAGCGGCTCGCGACCTCGTCGTAGTAGTCACGCCGCAGGGCACTCGCGTCGGGGGAGTCGAAGGCCTCGGGGGCCAGGGTCCAGGTGGTCATACCGGTCTCTGTACCGGACGGGCAGCCCCCGCGGCCAACGATTTCCGCCGCTCAGCCCGTGGAACGTGCCGACGTGCTAGGCCTTCGGGGCGGCCTGCTGGACGACCTCGAAGGACCACAGCGTCGACCCGGTGGCGGCGGGCTTCGGCCGCTCGCCACCCTCGCCGCCTCCGCCCCCACCCCCGTGCGAGGCGCGCATCGAGCCCTCCATCCAGGCCTGGAAGGACGCCTCGTCGGCCCAGCGCGTGTAGACGAGGTACTGGTCGGTCCCTTCGAGCGGGCGCAGCAGCTCGAACCACTCGAAGCCGTCGGAGTTCTCCACCGAGCCCGCACGGGACGCGAAGCGCTTCTCCAGCACCTCGCGCTGCTCCTCGGGGACGGTCAGGACGTTGATCTTCACGATGCTCATGAGTCCCATCCTGCCGTACGGCATACGCCCGCCGGCGGCCCCTCAGGCCACCACACGCCCCAGCAGGAACCCGTCGTACCCCTTCGCGCCCACCGTCTGGACCGCCGTCGCGTCCAGCCGCGGCTCCTGTGCCAGCAGCTCGTACATCCGCCGTGTACCGACGATCGCCGGGTCCGTGCTGTCCGCGTCCAGCACCGCGCCGCCCCGGATCGCGTTGTCGACGATGATCACGCTGCCGGGGCGGCTGAGCTTCAGCGCCCACTCCACGTACTGCGGATTGTTCTGCTTGTCCGCGTCGATGAAGACCAGGTCGAACGGGCCCGCGCCCGGCTCCGTCGCCAGCTTCGGCAGCGTCTCCAGCGCCGCGCCCGTCCTGACCTCGGCGATCTTGTCGAGTCCCGCGTGGGCGATGTTCGCGCGGGCCACCTCCGCGTGGGCCGGGTTGTATTCGAGGGAGATCAGCCGGCCGTTCTTCGGCA
The DNA here is from genome assembly GCF_055563295.1 of Streptomyces sp. NPDC002868. Lineage (NCBI taxonomy): Bacteria > Bacillati > Actinomycetota > Actinomycetes > Kitasatosporales > Streptomycetaceae > Streptomyces > Streptomyces sp. NPDC002868. Next base: position 45,642 of record NZ_JBVHDR010000017.1, read on the forward strand.
GCGCTCTGGCCAGCCAGATCGTGCTGTAGCCGCCCAGCGTGCCGATTTCGAGAACCGTGCGAGCGCCCTGCATCTGTGCCAGCAGATACAGCAACTTGCCCTGGTTCGACGCGACCTGGATGGGCGGGAGACCGGCCGCTTCGCTCGCCGCGAGGGCCGCGGTCAGGGCTTCGTCGGCGGGCGCGAGGTGGTCGGTGACATAGCTGTCGACGGCGTTCCACTGGTCCTGGGGCTGCTCCTTGGTCATGCGCCCCAACCTATTTCAGTCGACCGGCGGCGGCACGGGAATCAGCGACGGCGGCAGGACCGGCCTGCGCCGCCGGCGCTGCGGATCTCGCAGTTCCGGTGCCGTCCGCGAGATGTCCCGAGAGATATTCAGCCAAAACGGGGTGACAGTCAGGCGAAGAGGGGGTTGCCTGAGTCTCCTTCATGGAGCAATGCGAGGCTCTGTGAACCAGAAACGCGGAACGTAGCGGAACGTCAACGCGAAACGTAGCGGAACGTAGGGGAGGCGCGGCGCGACGTGGCGAACGCGGAGCACAGCGTACGCGGGAGTGCGACGACGAACACGAGGATGGGCGCGGCCAGGGCCGCCCTCTGGCTCGTAGCCGCCGTACTTGCGATACGCCAGACGGCGGCGGTGCTCCGGCAGCCGCCCGGTGAGCGGCTGACCGACCTGGAGACCTGGATCGGCCAGAACGGCGTCCTGCATGTGAAGGGCTCGCTGTACGACGCCGACAAGTTCACCGGCACGCCCTTCGCCGGACTCGTGCTCAAACCACTGGCCCGCTCCGCCGAGCAAAGCCTCGGCGTCGCCTGGACCTTCGGTACTCTCCTGCTCGTCGTAGGCATAGGCCTGGTCGTCGCCCGCGCCCTGCCCGGCCCGGTCTCGCGCCGCAGCGGCCTGCTCGCCGCGCCCATCGCCATCAGCCTGCTGATGCTGTCGCTGCCCGTACGCAACAGCTTCTACCTCGGCCAGACCAGCATCATCCCGGTCCTGCTCGTCCTCCTCGGCTGCTTCGCCGCGCGCGGGGAGAGATCCTCGGGCGTACTGATCGGCCTCGGCGCGGCCCTTCAGCCCACCGTCCTCCTCTTCGCGCCACTGCTCTGGTTCACCGGCCGCAGAAGCGCCGCCGTCAGCTCGGCAGGCACCTTCGCCGCCCTCTCCGCGCTCGCCTGGGCCGCGCTGCCCAGCGACTCCTGGACCTACTGGGTGCACCATGTCGCGGGCGCGGGCCTCGGCGCACGCCCGGACAGCCTCGCCAACCAGTCCGTGCACGGCGCACTGCTCCGCTTCGGCCTCGAGGGCCCGCTCGAGATAGCCCTGTACGTCGCCCTCGCCGCCGTCGTCTGCTGGTTCGGCCTGCGCCGCGCCGTCCGGTACGCCCAGGACGGCCAGCTCCTCCTCGCCGTCGCCCTCACCGGCTGCGCCGCCGTCGCCGTCTCGCCCACCGCCTGGCAGCACCAGCTCCTGTGGGTGCTCCTCGCCGTCGTCGGCCGCGTCGGAAGGCGCGCCTCCGACCGCATGCTCTGGCCGGTCCTGATCATCCTGGCGATGACCCTGCCCGGGAAGATGCTGCTGCCCAACATGGCGGTGCTCTACCCCGTACGCGACAACGTCCTGCTGATCGCCGCGCTCGCCGCGGCCTGCGCCGTGCCCTTCCTGCCGCGCACCTCGCCGTACTTCCGCCGGCCCGTCCCCACCGAGTACGCAACGCCCGCCCCGGCCCGCTGGGCCCAGCTGCCGCTGCTGCCCTTCTGGCGGCGCGTCCTCAGCCGCCCCAATCTGCTCCTCGAACTCCTGGTGATCCGGGTCGGCTACTCCGTCTACTCGCACATCCGCGCCGCCGCGACCGGGGGCGTCGCCGCAGCCGAGGAGCACGGCCGCCAGATCATCTCCGTCGAGCAGGCCCTCGGCCTCGACATCGAGCACTGGGTCAACCATGCGGTGGTGAACGCGAAGTGGGCCGAAGCCTTCTTCGACTTCTACTACACGTCCTTCCACTTCGTGGTCCCGCTCGCCATCCTCGGCGTCCTGTACGTCCGCCGCCCCGCCGACTACCGCTGGGCACGCTCCTCGCTCGCCTTCGCGACGGTCCTCGCGCTCCTCGGCTTCTGGCTCTACCCGCTGGCCCCGCCGCGCCTGATGCCCGGCATGGGCTTCATCGACACGGTTCACGGCCCGCAGGACCTCGCCAACCCGGACTACGGCGCGATGACCGCCGTCACCAACCAGTACGCGGCCATGCCCTCGCTGCACTTCGGCTGGTCCCTCTGGTGCGGCCTGGTCGTCTTCATCCTCGCGCCCAAGCTGTGGATGAAGCTCCTCGGCCTGCTCCACCCGCTCTTCACCGTCTGCGCGATAGTCGCCACCGCGAACCACTGGGTACTCGACGCGGCGGGCGGAGCGGCGGTGGTGGGCGCGGGCTTCGGCCTCACGTACGTACTGGCCGGTCGGCGCGATCTCCTGGTGCCCCAGGGCGCGGTGCCGCCCGCGCGGACGCCTGTCGAAACCCCGGTCCCGGCCGCGCCGAAGTAGTGCGCGCGCCCCAGGGAGTACGGGCCGTGCCCGCACCCCCTGGGGTGGATCGTCGCGTTCAAGCCAGCATCCACCGGCGCCGCCGGTTCCGCCACTTGGGCGCTACCGGGACTAGTCGCAGTCCTCAATGCGCCGTGGTGTACGGGCGGTCGCGCCGGGCGTCGTGGAGGACCGAGCCCCACCACAGGAGCTGGTCGAGCAGTACCTTCGCGGCGCCATTGGGGCCCTCGGGGTCCCTGAGGATGCCGTCGGGGCCGAAGAGCTCGTAGTACCGGGGGAAGGCGACGTAGTCGCGGACCGTGTGGGCCTGCAACTCGCCGAAGACCTGGCGCAGCTGCTCCACCGCCAGGATGCCGCCGCTCCCCCCGCTGTAGCCGACAAAACCGACCGCCTTGGCCTGCCACTCGGTGTAGTGCCAGTCGATGGCCGCCTTCAGCGAGGCCGGGAAGCTGCGGTTGTACTCCGGCGTCACCACGACGATCGCGTCGGCCGCCGCGATCCGCCGGGTGAGGCCCGCCATCTCTGCGGGACGGGCCATGTCGGGCTCGAGCGCCGGCGGCACGGGCGGCAGCTCGAGCGGCAGGGGTGTATCCGCGAGATCGATGAGGTCCACAGTGAACTGGCCGTGCTGCTCGGCCTGCTCGACGAACCACCGCGCGACTACTGGGCCGAACCGGCCCTCCCTGACGCTCCCGATGATCACCGCGAGGTTGAGGGTCTCACTGGGCATGGCTGTGCTCCTTCTCCGCAAGTCAGTAGGTGACAGGTGACCTCGGTGGTCACGACTCTCAACCTGCCGGGTGGGGCGGAGACCAGGAAGGCCGGGCCGATACTGGTAGTGGCAGGGCCACGATCCCGGCGGCCGCGCCTGTTACGTTCGCAACGTGAGCGACAACGAGCTGGGCATGTTCCTGCGTATCCGCCGTGAAGCCGTCACACCCGCCGAGGTGGGGCTGCCCACCGGCCCCCGCCGCCGCACGCCGGGCCTGCGCCGGGCCGAGCTGGCCACGCTCGCCGGAGTCAGCGTCGAATACGTGACACGGCTCGAGCAGGGACGCGACCGCCGGCCGTCCGCGCAAGTGCTCTCCGCGATGGCCGACGCGCTACGGCTGACCGCAAGCGAACGGATCCACCTGCACCGCCTCGCCAAGGGGGCCGAGGGCGGCTTCACTTGCATGGGCGGCGCGACACCGGCCCGCGCGGTGCGCCCCACCGTGCGGGCGCTGCTCGACCGCCTTGAGCCCGCCCCCGCCGTGCTACTCAACCGGCTGAGCGAGATCCTCGCCTGCACCGCAGGTTACGAGCGGCTGGCAGGACCCATCGGTCTGCTGGACGGCAGGCCGCCGAACCTCGCCCGCTTCGTGTTCACCGACGACCGGGCGCGGACCGCCTACCCCGACTGGGACCGCATCGCCGACGAACAAGTCGCCGCCCTCAAGCAAGGGCCGTTCCGGGCGGATCAGCATGTCGCGGCGCTCGCGGACGAGTTGACCGTCGTCGCCGGGGCGACTTTCGCCGAGCGCGTGGACACCCTGCCCGGCCTCCCGAAGTCCAGCGGCGTAGCACGGCTGATCCACCCCGAGGCGGGCGAGCTGCGCCTGGCGTACGAAACCCTCGAACTGGCCGCCGACGACGACCAGCGCCTCATCGTCCACCTCCCCGCCGACGACGCCACATCCGCCGCGCTCGACCGCCTCACCGGCCGCATGCCGGGCGCGCTGCGCGCGGTGTCCGGCTGACGCGGGCGGTCAGTGGCCCACCTCGAACCACACCGTCTTGCCTGGTCCGCGTCTTGTTTCCACGCCCCACTTGTCCACCACGGCATCCAGCAGAGCAAGCCCTCTGCCCGACTCCTCGTCCGCGCCCGCGTCGCGGGCCAGCGGCAGCCCGGGCGCGCGGTCGGTGACCTCGACACGTAGGCCTTCCGGATGCCGCAGGATCAGCAACCCGCAGTGCCGGTCGGGCACATGGCGTACGACGTTGGCGAGCAGCTCGGTCACGGCCAGCTCGGCGGCGTCGGTCAGTTCGGGCATGCCCCACACGCCGAGGTAGCTGCGCACGATCCGCCGGACGTGCCGTGCGGAGTGCTCGCCGACGGTGAAGCGCATGCCGTACTGGGAAAGTTCTTCGTTCACGGTACGAGCGTGAGCTGTGTTGACTACTCTCGGCTACGGGCCGGATACAACGTGCCCTGCCGTTGGCGGAGTTGAACGAGGGGATGCCCGCCATGACCCACATCAATGTCCTCGACCCGAGCGCGTCGCCGCTGGACTACTACGGGTACGAGCTGCGGCGCTACCGGGAAGCGGCCAGCCTCACGCAGAAGCAGCTCGGCGCGATCATCAACTACACGGGGTCGCTGGTCGGCCAGATCGAGACGGCGCGGAAGCTGCCGACGGTGGAGTTCAGCGAGCGTGTGGATGTTGCGCTGGGGACGGGTGGGTTGCTGTCCCGGCTGCTCGATCTGGTGTTACGGAGCCAACTCCCCGCGTGGTTCCGGCAGATCGCGGAACTTGAGGCGCGGGCGACGGAGATCTACGCGTTCCAGGCGCAGCTCGTGCACGGCCTCTTGCAGACGGAGGCGTACGCGAGGGCGGTGCTCGGCGTGATGGACCCGACCGATCTCGACCGCCGTGCGGCGGCTCGGCTGGCGCGACAGCGGATCCTGGAGAAGGAGGAGCCGCCCGTGCTGTGGGCGGTTCTCGGCGAGGGAGTGCTGCACCAGGAGGTCGGCGGGCCGGAAGTCATGCGGAGGCAACTGGTGCACTTGTTGTCCTGCTTGGACAACCCGCGGGTGAATGTGCAGGTTCTGCCCTTTACGGCCGGGGCTCATGCTGGGCTGCTCGGGTCGTTCACGCTCTTCCGTTTCGAGAGCGACCCGGCCATCGTCTATAGCGAGGACTATGAGACCGGACATCCGACCGCGAATCCGGTTGAGGCCAGGGCACGTTCGCTCCGTTACGATCACCTCCAGGCCGCGGCCCTGTCCTTACAGGACTCGGCGGAGCTGATCCGGCAGGTGATGGAGGAGCGTTATGGGGAGCAGCACGCAGTGGCGTAAGTCGAGCTACAGCGGCGACACGGGCGGCGAGTGCGTGGAGTGCGCCCCCCTCAACGGTGCCGCCTGGCGCAAGTCCAGCTACAGCGGCGACACGGGCGGCTCGTGTGTCGAGGTCGCCGAAACCCCGCACACCGTCGCCGTACGCGACTCCAAGAACCCCACCGGCCCCGCCCTCACCCTCGCCCCGGCCGCCTTCACAGCCTTTGTCTCGGCCGCCGCGCGGGGCGACCTCTAGCCAGGGTCGGCCCTTGGATGCGTCAGCCTGCTCGCAGGCTGACGCATCGACCTCACTTGCCTTGCAGCCACCAGACGATGATCGAAATGGCTGCTGTGCCTAAGGCTGTACTGGCGCCTTTCGCAGCGTGTGCCGCTGCCGTACGCCCCCATCCCTTCCACTGTTTACTTGCGGCGGCACGGATGACTCCCGGGCCTGAGTCGCTAGACTTCACGGGTGGAGTGTCCTTTCCCAAGATCAACCGGCGAGGATGCTCGGAAGGGGGAGCTCCCGGGCCGGATGCCTGCCAGCGAGGCCTAGAGGGCTCCCTCTTTGCTGCCCGCAGTCGCTCCGGAGAGTCGACTCTTAGCAGCTGACTTCTTGCACTGTTGTCTCCCTGTTTGCCCTCATTTCCCCCGTATTGTTGGTTGCTCGGGTCTGCCGCCGCCTGCCAAGGGCGCGCCCTTGGCAGGCGGCGGAGGCTCATCCATAATCAATTTGATTGCATCAAATTGAGCCGTGGAGGCGTAGTGGAAGCCGCCCACCCTGTTCTGACATGGCGGAAAAGCTCCCATAGCGAGCCGAATGGCAACTGCGTGGAGATCGCTGAAGTCGACGGCGTCTTCGTCCGCCATTCACAGTGCCCAGGGCCTGGCATTCTGACGTTCGGACGTGGGGCATGGCAAAGGTTCGTCCGACATGTGAAAGATCCTGCAGGAACGTTCCGTACAGCGCCGTAACCGCGCTGCAATCCATCGATTTCTTGTCGGCGTTTTCTTGCATTTCACGTACCCCCCATCCTGTCTAGCCGGAGAACAGGACCTCTTCGCTGACTTCTTGTGCGACGCCCTTCTCTACCTTCCAGAAGGCGTCCAGGTAGTCCGCCGGCTGTTTCCTCCTGCTGCCACCCGGTGTCTTTTCGCTCAAGAGCACCTCACCCTCGGGCGTTTCAAGGTATGCGACGATGTCATCGTCGTCGCTGAAGAATTCGAAGATGACGTACGGGGTCCTGAAGAATGGATAGATCCCGGCCGTGAAGGGCACGTACATGACCTTCGCGTTGGGCATTTCATTGACTGTCAGCAGCCGCTCGTGCTGTTGACGCATGATTGCTTCGCTGCCGATGGTGCGACGTAGGGCTGCTTCGTCCAGGATGAAGTAGAACTCTCCGGTATCGGCTTGCAGGACGCGGTCTTGTCGTTCCATCCGGAGCTGGACCCTCAACTCCAGGTCATCGCCGCCTGCGCCCTCCCCGCCCGCCGCGAAGCCTGTCATCAGTGCCCGTGTGTAGGCCTCAGTCTGAAGGAGGCCGGGTGTCACATTTCGCTCGTAGTTCCGGACGATCGAGGCCGATCCCTCGTATGCCAGGTACGCCTGGAAATCGGCTGACATGACCGAGCGATAGGGGGAATACCACGGAAGTTGGCGAGCTGACCGCGCCAGACTGATGAGTTCTTGAGCCTGCCCATCTTCGGTGATGCCATAGGTCGTCAGGAGAGCCATGGCATCGGTGACACTGACGCCGATCTTTCCGTTTTCGATCCTGATCACCTTCGATGGGGACCAGTCAAGCTCCTCTGCCACCTGCCGCTGTGTGAGGCCGGCCGATTCCCTGGCCTTCTTCAGCCGGTCACGGAGACGCTGGCGCTGGAAGAGTGGATTTTCGGTCACAGACAACAGGGGTCCCTTCGGTAGCAGAGATGGCGGTGGGGTCATCGGCCATCGGGCTCTCTGCGTTACGTCCCGGGCCGCCTAGGCACCCGGCTTGCTTACGGACGGCCATAGCGCTCCGTGGTGGTCCGCTGATGGGTTCCTACTCGTATGACTTCTCTCAATACTGCATGACGGGAAGTGCCACATAGCAGAAAGCATCCAGACTCATGTCCGAGTAGGCAACCCCCCTCCGCCTCGCCCGTGGGGCATGAGAGAAGGCGTAACAGGCGGAGCGACCTCTGAGGCTCAAGTGACGAAAAAAATTTCACCGAATGGGCCGTTCGGACGTAGGGAGTGCCTTCAGGAAGGGGCCTCCGGCCGAGCGGCGAGGCGAATTGGTCGCGCCGGTCGAGTACGAGCCGGCGCCGAAGGCCGTCGTCGCGCTCGAGAGCCTGCTGTAGCAGGCGCCAGCTGATCGGCACGGGAGGCTGGCGAGGCCGGGGGCGAGAGCGCGGGAGCAACGGAGATCCCGGACCGCAGACATGCTTGTGGGCCCTGACCATGGCGCTCGAAATCGCCATGTGAGGGCTGTGGGGACTCCGGGGTCCCGGCGGGAGGCAGAGGCCTGGCGTGGGTGGATGGCCCCTGCCTCCCACGGCATCGCAGGTCAGCCGTGTGTGACCTGGAGTTCCTTGATGCCGTTCAGCCAGGCCGAACGCAGCCGCCGCGGGTCGCCCGCGAGGCGCAGGTCGGGCAGGACGTCGGCTATCGCGTTGAAGATCAGGTTGATCTCCATCACGGCAAGGGACTTGCCGAGGCAGAAGTGCGGGCCTCCGCCGCCGAAGCCGAGGTGGGGGTTCGGGTCGCGGGTGACGTTGAACTGCTCGGGCGCGTCGAAGACTTCGGGGTCGTTGTTGGCGGATGAGTAGAAGAGGCCGACCCGGTCGCCCTTCTTGATCTGCTGACCGCCCAGTTCCAGGTCCTGGGTTGCCGTGCGCTGGAAGGAGACGACGGGCGTCGCCCAGCGCACGATCTCCTCCGCCGCGGTCTCCGGCCGGTCCCGCTTGTAGATCTCCCACTGCTCGGGGTGCGTGAGAAGCGCGTGCATGCCGTGGCTGATGGCGTTTCTCGTTGTCTCATTGCCCGCGACCGCCAGCAGGATCACGAAGAAGCCGAACTCGTCGTTGGAGAGGTTGCCTTCGTTCTCGGCGGCGACGAGCTGGCTGACGATGTCCTTGGCCGGACACTCCTTGCGGGCGGCGGCGAGGTTCATCGAGTACGAGACGATCTCCATCGCCGCCTCGGCGCCGATCTCTTCGGTGATGGCGTACTCGGGGTCGTCGTACGCCGCCATCTTGTTGGACCAGTCGAAGATCTTGGTGCGGTCCTCCTGCGGTACGCCGATGAGTTCGGCGATGGCCTGGAGGGGGAGCTCGACGGCGATGTTGGTGACGAAGTCGAAGCTGCCGTCGTCCTTCGCGCCGGCGAGCGCGGTCTCGACGATGGTGCGGGCGCGGGAGCGGAGTGCGTCCTCCAATGACCGGACTGCCCGCGGGGTGAAGCCGCGCTGCACGATCTGGCGGACGCGGGTGTGCTCGGGCGGGTCCATGTTGAGCATGATCAGCTTCTGGACCTCGATCTGGTCACGGCTGATGGACTCATTGAAGCGAATGACGGCGGTGTTGGTGTTGGAGGAGAAGAGTTCGGGGTGTGTGGAGACGTGCTTGACGTCGGCGTGACGGGAAACGACCCAGTAGCCCTCGTCCTGGAAGCCGGAGATGCCGGCGGGCTGCGCGCACCACCAGACCGGGGCGGTCTGCCGCATCTGGGCGAACTCAGGGTGGGGGATGCGGGCTTGGAGCAGATCGGGATCGGTGAAGTCGAACCCTTTTGGCAGATGGGGGCAGGACATCGGCAACTCCAGGTCTGGCGGTGGTGTCGGTGACAGCGGCTTGTCTGACGACCCATCAGAAGTTGACCGAAAGGTAGTAACGAGTTCTACAAGTGGCAAGGGTCACGGCGGGATCTGTTGCGGGTAAGGGCTGCAGTAGGGGCGTGCAAGACCCTTGCGTACCGGGGGTAGCACTTATCAGACTGCACAGAGAACTAGAACGCGTACTAGTTCGGCCGTGGGGCGCCGGGACGCTCAGCGGCTGTGTGAGGAGAGGACGAGCTCATGGCCGCGGAACCCGTCATCGTCGAAGCCGTACGCACCCCCATCGGCAAGCGCGGAGGCGCGCTCGCCAATCTGCATCCCGCCTATCTGCTGGGTGAGACCTACCGTGAACTCCTCGGCCGCACCGGCATCCACGCCGACTGCGTCGAGCAGGTGGTGGGTGGCACGGTCACCCACGCCGGCGAACAGTCCATGAACCCCGCGCGGAACGCGTGGCTGGCGATGGGGCTGCCGTACGAGACGGCGGCGACGACGGTGGACTGCCAGTGCGGGTCGTCGCAGCAGGCGAGCCATATGGTCGCGAACATGATCTCGGCCGGGGTCATCGACATCGGGATCAGCTGCGGGGTGGAGGCGATGTCGCGGGTGCCGCTGGGGAGCGGGTCCAAGCACGGGCCGGGGAAGCCGTTCCCCGACGAGTGGAATGTGGACCTGCCGAACCAGTTCGAGGCGGCGGAGCGCATCGCGCGCAACCGCGGTCTTTCGCGGGAACGGGTCGACTCGCTGGGACTGCTGTCGCAGGAGCGGGCGGCGGTGGCGTGGGCGGAGGAGCGCTTCAAACGCGAGACGTTCGCGGTGCAGGTGCCGACGACGGAGGAGGAGCAGGCGGCGGGGCAGGGCATGTGGCGGCTCGTCGACCGGGACGAAGGGCTGCGGGACACGAGCATGGAGGCGCTGGCGAAACTGAAACCGGTCATGCCGACGGCGGTGCACACGGCCGGGAACTCGTCGCAGATCTCGGACGGTTCGGCGGCGATCATGTGGGCGTCGAAGCGGATGGCGCGGGCGCTGAAGCTGAAACCGCGGGCGCGGATCGTCGCGCAGGCGCTGGTCGGAGCGGACCCGCACTACCACCTGGACGGGCCGATCGACGCGACGCGCGCGGTGCTGGGCAAGGCGGGGATGTCGCTGAAGGACATCGACCTGGTCGAGATCAACGAGGCGTTCGCGTCGGTGGTGTTGAGCTGGGCGCAGGTCTTCGAGCAGGACCTGGAGAAGGTCAACGTCAATGGGGGCGCGATCGCGATCGGGCATCCGGTGGGGGCGACGGGGGCGCGGCTGATCACGACGGCGCTGCATGAACTGGAGCGCAGGGACAAGGAGTTTGCGCTGGTGACGATGTGTGCGGGCGGGGCGCTGTCGACGGGCACGATCATTCAGCGCCTGTAGGGGGACTGCCGTCCCCCTACGACCCCCTGCGTCCTCAATCGCCGGAGAATTTCACCCTCGTGGGGGTCCCCCGGACGAAGTCTGGGGGAGTTTGAGGCGCGGGTCCGGGGCGGAGCCCCAGGGGGTGGGCTGGATCAGTACCAGCCCTTGGCCTGCCAGGACGCCCACGCGCCGCACGGGCTGCCGTAGCGCGACTTCATGTAGTCCAGGCCCCACTCGATCTGCGTCGCGGGGTTGGTCTTCCAGTCCGCGCCGGCGGAGGCCATCTTGCCGCCCGGCAGCGCCTGGACGAGGCCGTACGCGCCGCTGGACGGGTTGGACGCGTTCACGTCCCAGCCGCTCTCGTGCGACACGATCTTGCTGAAGCACTGGAACTGAGCCTCGTCGCCAATCATCTTCTGGGCGATCGCCTTGGGGGACCCGGACGGCGAGGCGGGAGCCTCAGCGGCGGTGGCCGGGTTGGCACCGAGCACCATGGCGGCGGAGCTCACCACGAGCGCGGAGCCGACAAAGGCGGCCTTCGGACGGTTGGCGATGCGGCGGATGATCGAGCGAGACACAGAGAGACCTAACGTCGGGTACAGGGCGGTCACGCGGGCATGCCGGAATCTCGTGTGTACGAGGGGGAACCCGGCCGCCTGAAGGGCGCGTTGGGCTCGGTGACGAGCACGGGGCGCCTTGCGACTGGACCAGTTTTAGCGAGCTGCTCGCGCCGCCGCAACGACCCTTGTTACTAGCCGAGCTCGCACCTGGGGTGAAACGCTCCGGGGCTTGACAGGGGACATTCGTGCAGGTCAGGGAATAGATGTGAGGGTTTGTCCGGGTTGATGACGTCTACTATTTCGCTTGGTACTGGCCAAAGGCGTGTGGGGCGGCTCACCCCGGAGGGACCCTCTCAGGGGTCTGAAATGTGACCTGCGCCTCGAAGTTGGCGCGTCGGGTGGCTCGGCGCAGCGCCTTGAGGAGGGTCGAACCGATGGTGAGGGTCAGTACGACGGTGAGCACCGCGCGGCCCAGGTCCCAGCCGAACGAGGTCGCCGCGCAGTAGGTGAGGAAGCGGACCAGGTTCTCGTGGACGGGATCGCCGGGGTGGAAGGAGATGCCGGAGGAGAGGCCGCCGATGTACGTCCAGCCCTGGAGGTTCATCACGGTGCCGTAGGCGAACGAGGCGACCGCTCCGTACGCGCCCAGCATCAGCAGCTCCGCGCGGCCGCGCAGCCGGTCCGGGCCCGGCAGGAGCCCCGCGCCCATCGTGAACCAGCCCATCGACAGCATCTGGAACGGCATCCACGGGCCCACACCGCCGGTGAGCAGGGCGGACGCGAACATCGTGACCGAGCCGAGTACGAAGCCGAAGCCCGGGCCGAGCACCCGGCCGCTCAGCACCATCAGGAAGAACATGGGCTCCAGGCCCGCGGTGCCCGCGCCGAGGGGGCGAAGGGCCGCCCCGACCGCGGCCAGCACGCCGAGCATCGCCACCGCCTTGGCGTCCATTCCGGTGTCGGCGATCGTCGCGACGACGACGGCCACGAGGAGCGGGAGCAGCGCGGCGAAGAGCCAGGGGGCGTCTGCGGAGTGTGCGAGCCCGGAGTCGGCGTCGGCGAGCAGCGGCCAGCCGAAGGCGATGACGCCGATCGCGCTGATCAGGGCGAGGGCGGTGATGGAGCGGGGGCCGAGGCGTACGGCGCGGGCCTGGGGCGTGGTCATAGCGCCTCCCGGACCTGGGCGACGGTCAGCCACTGCTGCGGGGCCAGGACCTTGGCGACCTGGGGCGCGAAGGCGGGGGAGGAGACGACGACCTCGGGGGTCGGGCCGTCCGCGAGGATCTCGCCGTCGGCGAGGATCACCACCCGGTGCGCGAGCTCGGCCGCCAGCTCCACGTCGTGGGTGGCCAGGACGATGGCGTGCCCTTCAGCGGCCAGGGCCCTGAGGATGCCGACGAGGCGGGCCTTCGCCGCGTAGTCCAGACCGCGGGTCGGCTCGTCGAGGAGGAGCAGCGGGGGCCGGCCGGTGAGCACGACGGCCAGCGCCAGGGCGAGGCGCTGCCCCTCGGAGAGGTCGCGGGGGTGGGTCGCGTCCGGCACGCCGGGCAGCAGCTCGCTGACCAGGGCCCGGCAGGAGCCGGGGGCGGCGTTCGCGTCGGCGTCGGCGGCCGTGCACTCGGCGGCCACCGTGTCCGCGTACAGCAGATCGCGCGGCTCCTGCGGGACGAGGCCGACCTGGCGGATGAGCTCGCGGGGGTGCGTGCGGTGGGGGGTGCGGCCGCCGACGAGGACGGTGCCGGAGGTGGGCTCGACCATGCCGACGATGGCGGCGAGGAGGGTGGACTTTCCGGCGCCGTTGCGGCCCATGAGGGCGATGGTCTCGCCGGGGGCGACGGCGAGGTCGACGCGGCTGAGAGCCTCGATGCGCCCGCGGCGAACGCGGAGCGCGCGAACCTCGGCGAGCGGGCCGCCCGAGCTGTCGGGAGCGTTTTTCTCCCCGCCCCCCGCCTTCCCGTTACCGGGGGCTTCGCCCCCGGACCCCCAGTCCTCAATCGCCGGACGGGCTTGATTTCCCGCCGGACGGGCTGGAATTTCCGGCCCTTCCGGGCGGAACATCCAGCCCCGCCGGCGATTGAGGCGCGGGGTCCGGGGCGGAGCCCCGGTTACGGGAAGGGGCGGGGTGGGGGAAAGACCCGCCAGGCGCTCCCGCAGCGCACCGGCCCGACGCCGTGCGTCCCGTACCGACAACGGCAGCGGGTCCCACCCCGCCACCCGGCCCAGCGCCACCACCGGAGGATGCACCGGTGAGACCGCCATGACCTCCGCCGGCGCCCCGATCACCGGGGGCTCCCCGGGCGCGGGCAGCAGGATGACCTGGTCCGCGTACTGCACGACCCGCTCCAGGCGGTGCTCGGCCATCAGGACCGTCGTACCGAGGTCGTGGACCAGACGCTGCAGCACCGCCAGCACCTCCTCCGCCGCCGCCGGGTCCAGCGCCGACGTCGGCTCGTCGAGGACCAGGACCTTCGGGTGCGGCGTGAGTACCGAGCCGATCGCGACGCGCTGCTGCTGACCGCCGGAGAGCGTGGCGATCGGGCGGTCGCGCAGCTCGGCCAGGCCGAGGAGGTCGAGGGTCTCCTCGACGCGGCGGCGCATCACCTCGGGGGCCAGACCCAGCGACTCCATGCCGTACGCCAGCTCGTCCTCGACCGTTTCGGTGACGAAGTGGGCGAGCGGGTCCTGGCCCACCGTGCCGACGAGATCGGCGAGTTCGCGGGGCTTGTGGGTGCGGGTGTCGCGGCCGTCGACGGTGACGCGGCCGCGGAGAGTGCCGCCGGTGAAGTGCGGGACGAGCCCGGAGACGGCACCGAGCAGCGTCGACTTGCCCACACCGGACGGGCCGACGAGAAGCACCAACTCGCCCTCGGGGACGGTCAGATCGATGCCACGGATGGCGGGCGCGTCGGCGTCGCTGTCGCTCTTGCCGTACGTCACCGATACGTCTTCGAAGCGGATCACGGGGTCTCCTTCGAGGGGAGCGGTGCCACGAAGGCGGGGAGCAGGCCGATCAGTACGCTCGCGGCGGGCCACAGCGGCAGCGTCGGCGCGGTCAGCGGTACGACGCCGGGGTGCAGCGCCTCCGGGGCGTATGTACCCGCCCTGATCAGCAGCGCGGCGACGGCCGCGCCGGACCCCGCGACCAGCCAGGAGCGCGGGCCGAAGCGGTCGGGGCGGTAGCGGGTGCGTACGGAGCGGCGCCCGCCGAGGCGCAGGCCCGCGAGCGCGGCGAGCAGCCCGGCGACGAGGAGCGGCAGACCGTACGACGCGCCCGCGGCGGCCAGCAGTCCGTACGAACCAAGGCAGACGCCGAGGAGCCCGCCGAGGGTGAGGAGGGTCGTCGTCCGGCGTACGGCGGGCGGGACCTGGGCGGTACGCCCGTATCCGCGCGCGTCCATCGAGGCGGCGAGCGCGACGGAGCGCTCCAACGCGCCCTCCAGGACGGGCAGTCCGATCTGGGCGATCGCCTTGATGCCGCCGGTGGGGCGGCCGCGCAGACGCCGGGCGGTACGCAGGCGTACGACGTCGGCGACCATGTTCGGCGCGAACGTCATGGCGACGACGACGGCGACGCCGACTTCGTACAGGGCACCCGGCAGCGACTTGAGCAGCCGCGCCGGATTCGCGAGCGCATTCGCGGCGCCCACGCAGATCAGCAGGGTCGCCAGCTTGGCACCGTCGTACAGAGCGAAAAACAACTGCTCGGCCGTGACCCGGCCACCGACGCGGACGCCCTTCGCCCAGTCGGGCAGCGGCACTTCGGGCAGCGTGAACAGGGTGTGCGTACCGGGGATCGGGGAGCCGAGGAAGACGGAGAAGAGCAGCCGGATGACGAGTACGGCGAGGCCGAGCTTGACGAAGGCGCCGTAGGAGCGGGCCCAGGGGGCGTCGGTGCGGCGGGCGGCGACGACGTATCCGGCGACGCCGACGAGGAGGCCGAGGAGGAGGGGGTTGGTGGTCCGGGACGCGGCGGTGGCAAGCCCGAGGGCCCACAGCCACCAGGCCCCGGCGTGAACGGCGTTGCTCCGATTCGCCTCGGGCACCCGGAGCCGGAGCCGCAGTCTGCGGGGGTGGCGGACGCGGGTCGCCTGCGGCGCGGGGGTGCGGGGCGCGGTCCTGTCGGGGTTCGCCCGCGAAGCCACCCACCGGAGAGCAACCATCAACGCCCCCTGGCCCACGCTCACCGCGGACCGGGGTACCTGCGGCGGCGGGACTGCCACACAGCCGCCGCGCCCAGCGCGAGGATCGCCCCGAGGCCGGCGACTATGCCGATCGATGGGCCGCTGTCGTCGGCGGCGCCTGCCTTGGGCGCGGCCGAGGCCTTCGGCTCCGTCGCCGCGACCTGCTCGCCGCAGCCCGTCTCCGGGTAGCCCGAAATCGCGCAGAGCAGCGCCTGGCTGTTGTACCGCAGCGGCTTCGCCACCTCCGCCAGCGCCTCCGCGGTCGTCGCGTCCGGCCGCACCTGCGCGCACGCCACCCGTGACGCCGGGGGCGTCTCGCCCGACGGGGCGTCCGCCTGCGTGCCGGAGTCGATGACGAGCGCGATCCGCTTCGCGCCCGGCTTCGGCCGCGTACCGCCGCAGATCGCCTCGAAGTCCGCAGCCGTACGCGGCTGCGCCGCATCCCCGCTGTCCTCGCTCACCGAGAACCGGAAGCCGTTCACCGAGCCGTCCGCGGGCTTCGCCGTCGCCGGGCCCTGCGTCGCGTACGTCCATGTGCCGCCGCTGCTCTGCCAGAACGACCAGTAGCGGTAGCCGGCCGCCTGCGCCGGACCCGCGCCCAGCACCGTCAGTGCGGTGCCCAGCGCGAGGACCAGGGCGAGCAGTCGCGTACGCATCAGTGCTGCTGGTTCTTGCGGCGGCCGCTGAACAGGATGCCCGCGCCGATGCTGGCGACGAAGAACGCGCCGACGATCCACCACACCCCGGCGTCCGAGCCGGAGTCGGACTTCTCGGCCTTCTCGGGCTTCTCGGAAGCCGCGGACTTCTCCGGTGCCGGGCCCGTCGCGTTCAAGGCCGCCACCAGGTCCGTACCGCCGAAGGACTTCGGGTCCGCGCCGGCCGCGTGCGCCGCCAGGATCAGCTGCGCGTACGCCGCCGGGCCCGACTCCTTCGCCCAGGCCGCGGAGTTCTGCTGCAGCCACGCGAGCGGCTTCTTCGCCTGGTCGCCCAGGCCCTGCGCGGTCAGCGCGACGACCGCGTCCGCCGTGTTGCCGAAGTCCGGCTTCTCGGCCGGGTCCGTCGCGCCCGGCATAGGCGGGGTGTTGAGATGGCCGGTCTTGGCGAGCGCGGCCGCCAGATACGCCGCGCCGTTGTGCGCCGCGCCCTCGACGGTCGTCGACTTCTCGCAGACCGTGCCCTTCGCGTCCTTCGCGCCCGCGGTCACGACAAAGCCCTTGCCGTGCGCACCGAGCACCGCGGCCGCGGTGGAGTCGGCGACCATCCCCGGCTGCTTCGGCTGGAAGAGGAACGCGCCGCCGTCCTTCCCGCCGCACGGCTGCGCGAACGTCAGCAGCGCGTCGTACGGCGTCCTGCCGTCCTTCGACTTCACTGCGTCCGGCGTCTCGCCCGCAGCCGCGAGCGCGCCGATCACTATGGAGGTGGAGTTCGCGTCGCTGGCCCCGCCCGGGTTGTAACCCCAGCCGCCGTCGGCGTTCTGGACGGACTTCAGCCAGCCGGCCGTCTTCTTCACGGTGGCGTCCTGCCCGCCGAGCGCGGCGAGCGCCTGCACGGCGGCCGCGCTCGCGTTGGAGTCCAGCGGCAGCTTCGCGTCGCACGGCTTGGTTGCGTCGGCGCGGTACGAGGGGAAGGCCCCGCTGTCGCACTGCTGACCGGTCAGCCAGTCCACGGCCTTCGCGGCGGGCCTGACGCCCACCGTGTCCTGCGCGAGCAGCGCGAGCGACTGCCGCCAGACGCCGTCGTAGGTCGGATCGCCCGTGCCGTACAGGCCGGACGGCAGCACGGTGGAGGGAGCCGGGGTCGGCGCTGCGATCGCGGCCGGTGCGGCGGCCGAGGCGATGGCCATGCCGAGTACGGCGGAGGCGGCGAGCACTGCGGCGCTGCGGCGAACGGTGGTCATGGCGGGCTGGGCCTCTCCTGCGGGAGCCGGGCACAGGCACGCTGAGGCACCAGGGCTCGGCTCCGTATGCCTCGACGGTGCCTGCCACTGGCGGTTCCGGTGGCAACGAGCCGGTCACGACCGCGTACGGGGCATTCCGACTCACCGCCTGCGACGGCGGCTCACGGCTGCGGGTCAGTGCCGGATTTGCACCGGCTTCCCCCCGTACGGGCATGATGACGACTCGCCCATGTATCTACCGGCCGGTCACCGGCTGGGAGTGGGGCGGACACCCGAGCACGGATGAGGCGGCAACCCGGGTCGCCTCAGGGAGGTGGCGGGCGCACGATGGTGGGAGGAGGACTCCGGCACCAGGGCGGGACGACGCGCCTCCTCATCCGTGCCGAAGCCCATGACCGACGACACGGCTGGAGGTGGCGGGCGATGACCACGTTTATGGATGTCCACCACGGCATGGAGGGCATCACGGCCGAGCAGCTCTCGGCGGCACACCGGGCGGACCTGGAGATCGAGGCGGAGGAAGGAGTGCACTTCGAGCGGGCGTGGGCCGACCCCGACGCGGGAGTCGTGTACTGCCTGTCCGAGGCGCCCTCCGCGGAAGCGGTGAAGCGCATACACGAGCGAACCGGTCACCCGGCCAGCGAAATCCACCCCGTGCCGCTGTCTGTCCAGTAACAACCGAGGCCGGTCCCGCGGCCCCCCGGCGGCCGTCCGTACGGCGCTCCGCGGGACCGCTGGGATCGCCTGCTCTCCGATACGCCTACGCCGCCACGTATTTCGTCTGGACACTGCCCGACAGCGCCTCCGCGCGTCCCAGCTTCACCAGCCGCCGCAGATGCGCCTCCGCCTCCGAGACCGCGATGTTCCGTGACCCGTACGGAATCTGCTCCCAGGGCCGGTTCCACTCCATCCGCTCGGCGACCTGCCAGGGCGTGAGCGGCTCGGCCAGGAGGGCGAGCAGGCCGGTGAGGCGCTCCTCATGATGGGCGAGCAACTCCCGTACCCGGGAGGCCGCGTCGGGGAAGGCGTACTGGTGCGCCGGGAACACCTCGGCAGGGGAGAGGCGGCCCACCCGCTCCAGCGAGTCGAGGTAGTCGCCGAGGGGGTCGGTGACGGTGGTGTCGTCCGGGTCCTCGTACAGGCCGATGTGCGGGGTGATCTCGGGCAGGAGATGGTCGCCGGAGAAGAGCCGGCCATGGCCCGGCCGGTTCGCCGGGTGGGTCTCCTCCAGGTGGAGGCAGACGTGGCCGGGGGTGTGGCCCGGGGTCCAGATGGCGCGCAGCCGTCGGCCCGCCAGGTCGAGGAGCTCGCCGGGGACGATCTCCCGGTCGGGCAAGGCCGCGCGCAGCCCCGGCAGCGTACGTATCCGGCCCGAGGCGCGGGCCGCCCGCAGCGGCTCGATGTGCGCGTCGGGGGCGCCCGCCCTGGTCAGCTTGTCCGCCAAGTAGTCGAGCCAGAGCCCGGGTTCGGCCTCGCGGGTGCGGCGTACCACCGCGCTGTCGGCGGCATGCATCGCGATCCACGCGCCGGAGGCGTCGCGGACCTGCCCGGACAGGCCGTGGTGGTCGGGGTGGTGGTGGGTGATGACGACGCCGTGGATCTCGGCGACGGAGACGCCGAGCGAGCCGAGGCCGGCGGTGAGGGTGTCCCAGGACGTCGGGTCGTCCCAGCCGGTGTCGATGAGGACGGGGCCGCGGTCGGTGTCGAGCAGGTGGACCAGGGTGTGACCGAGTGGGTTGTCCGGGATGGGCACCTCGATGGACCAGACGCCCCCGCCGTGGTCGGTCACCTGCGTCATGAGGCTCTCATCTCTCTTCGGCGGCATGGCCATTGCTCACTATAACTAGAACTGGTTCCAATGGTCGCCCAAGTCGACCGTTGTTCCTGGGGAGTTGACTGACCTGCGGCGATGCCTCGGCTGACTGTCATGGGCTGTCGGTGTTGGTCAACCTCGCGCGCCCCGGGGACGGCCCAGTCGGTAGGCGCTGTGGCCGCGAAACCGCTGATGCGGACACCTCGGGCCGAATCTAGACTGGCGGAGGTGTGGAAAGTCCTGAATGAGGGAGATGTGCGCCATGGCTAAGCGAGGGAACAAGCGACGCGGCCGCAAGAAGAAGAAGGCCAATCACGGCAAGCGTCCCAACGCCTGAGCCGGCCGAGCACGCGGCCGCCGGTTGAAAGGCATCGACGCAAGTCAGTTCACATCGACGTTGTCGAAGAGCTCAAGCATCCTCGTGAGTACCCGTACGCAAGCCGTCACGTCGGCGTCGGTCAGGTCCCCGTCCACCTCACGCAGCAAAGCATGCTCGCGGGCAATCACAGCGGTGATAGCCGCCCTGCCCCGGTCGGTCAGCCGGATCAACGAAGACCGCTGGTGAGCGGGGTTCGGGATGATCTCGACCAGCTGCCCTGCTGCGGCGTCGTTGACCATGCGCTGCACGAACTGTCGGCTCAGCGCCTGTGCGCGGCCCATCTGCGGGACGGTCATGGGTCCGTTTTCGCGGAGCAGGTCCAGGACGGCGCGCACGCCGACGGACAGTCCCTCGATCGGTGCGGCCTGTTCCACCTTGCGCTGCACGCGTCGGTACAGCGGACCCACGAGGTCGAACACCTCCGTGAGCCGGTGGGCGAGGTCATCGGGTGCGAGGGGCGGGTCGGTGTCGGTCACCCCACCAGGATGACACCTTGGTTGCCAATCCCCAAGGAAGATGGCACCTTGGTTGTCATGACTGCTGCTTCTGACATGTTCTCGTTCGAGACCGAGGACGGCCACCTCGCCTACCGCGACGTCGGGGCGGGCCGGCCGCTGGTGCTGCTGCACGGCGGCTACCTGGACCACAGCATGTGGGATGACCAGGCGCCGGTCCTCGCGCGGAACTGCCGGGTGATCGCACCGGACGCCCGCGGACACGGCGGATCCTCCAACGCGAGCAGACCATTCCGTCAGACCGACGACCTCGCCGCGCTGCTGCGTCACCTCGACGTCGGTCCCGCGGTCCTCGTCGGACTGTCGATGGGCGCGAGCATCGCGGTCGACACCGCACTGGAGCACCCCGATCTGGTCCATGCTCTGGTCGTCAGCGGCGGCGGAACCAGTGAGCCCGAATTCCACGACTCCTGGACCAAGGACATCTTCGCCGCGCAAGCTCGTGCCCTGGCCGCCGGCGATGCCGACGGCTGGATCAACGCCGCCCTGCTGTCCGCGGCCGGCCCGCACCGCATGCTCGACGACGTCGACCAGAAGGTCGTGCGACGGCTGCGCGAGATGACCACACGGACGATCGCCAAGCACACCAGCACCGAACATGACTGGACCGTGCCCGTGACCGATACCTGGGCACGAGCAGCGAAGATCACGATCCCGGTGCTGGCCATCAATGGCGGCATCGATGGAGACGACCTCATCGGCATGGCCGAACGCCTCGTACGCACCGTCGCCAACGGCCGTGCGGCAACCGTCGAAGGCACCGCGCACTACCCCAACATGGAACGACCGGATGTCTTCAACGAGATCCTTGAGGATTTCCTGCAGGCCGTATTCGCCCAAGCGAGCTGACGCAGGGCTCTGACGACACCAGGCCGTCGCCCGCCAATGCCAATGCCAACGCCGCACGCGGCCTGACCGACTGAGTCACGACCCATCGGCCCCATGACCGACGGCGTGAACGCCTGTCGCGAATGAGTCCGCAGCCGTCTGGATCGCAGCAACGTACTCCCGCCACCAAGCCTCGTCCCCGAAAGCGTCATGATCAGGACCGGCCCGCCCGTCGATGAGCTCGCGGACGACATCTGCATGGCCGGCATGCTGGGCAGTCTCGGCCACCATCCGAATGAGCAGGACGCCCAAGGTCGTGTCGCGCCTTTCCTCAGGCCAGTGTGCCACCCACCCGGGGGCCTGCAGGTCCAGATCCGCGATGGTCTGATCGCCGTGCGCACAGGCGCGGTTGTAGAGCCCGATCAGGTACTCGCTGGACTCGTCGGGTGTCGCCCACATGTCGGCGCCCTCCCACAGCGAGCCGTCCTCGATCCACGACATGGTCTCCGGCGACGGCCGCTTGAACGAAGCGCCAAGGTACTCGTACTCCACGCCGGCCAGGTGCTTGATGATGCCGAGCAAGTTGGTGCCGGTCGGTGTCATGGGTCGGCGCAGGTCGTACTCGCTCAAGCCGTCAAGCTTGGACAGCAGCCCTGCCCTGCCGGCTTGCAGCTTGCGGTGCAGCTCCTCTTTCAGATCGGACATACTCGCTCCACTCGCCAACGGATGCCTGTACGTCATATCCAAGCATCGGCACCGGCCTTGGCGTGCCATGACCAGCAGAATCGGCCGGCCAAGCGACTGACGGTCCGAGTCAAGGCTTCAGGCGTGAGCGCCGGGAACGATGTCGCTTCACTGCTTCGGTGTTTTCGCAGCGTGCTGTGCAATAACGCCGTCGCCCGTTCCTGGACGTGTCCACAAATGCCCGGGAGCACTCGGAGCGCATGCATCGCCCCAGCCGTGCTCCCCCTTCCCAGCACAGGACGAAGGCGAGGCCACCAGCGGTGACTGCCTTGACCCCGGCTTCACGCTCCGCACGTGCGCACACCCGATGCCGAGCAGTACGCGGCAGGCAGCCGACGCGATGTACGGGCGGGCCCGCAAGCGCCCGCCCCACGGTTCCGCGACGACGCCGCGCAGCTCAAGCAGCCCCCGCCCTGTTGGGAAATCGCTGGTCGGGGGCTCTTTCGTCATGGCCATTGCTCCCTATAACTAGAACTGATATCAGTTCTGAAACAGTGTCAGAAAGCGCCGGGCAGCGGGAGGCAGCAGCCATGACCGAGCTTGTGGAACACGGAAAGCTGTTCATCGGCGGGGAGTTGACCGATCCCCTCGGCGGCGACGTCATCGAGGTCGTCTCGCCCCACACCGAGCACGTCATCGGGCGCGTTCCGCACGCCTCCCGCGCGGACGTCGACCGGGCGGTGGCCGCCGCTCGCAAGGCCTTCGACGAAGGGCCCTGGCCGCGGGCGACGCTGGATGAGCGGATCGCGGTGGTGAGCCGGATCAAGGACGCGATCGCCGTACGGCACGAGGAGATCGCCCGCTCCATCAGCTCGCAGAACGGCTCCCCGTACTCCTGGAGCGTCCTCGCCCAGGCGCTCGGCGCGATGATGGTGTGGGACGCGGCGATCACGGTCGCGCGGGACTATCCGCACGAGGAGCGGCGGGCCGGAGTGCTCGGGCCGATCCTCGTGCTACGGGAGCCGGTGGGCGTCGTCGCGGCCGTCGTGCCCTGGAACGTCCCGCAGTTCACGGCCGCCGCCAAGCTGGGCCCGGCGCTGCTGGCCGGCTGCACCGTGGTGCTCAAGCCCTCGCCCGAGTCGCCTCTCGACTCGTACATCCTCGGCGAGATCGCCAAGGAGGCCGGGCTCCCGGAGGGTGTCCTGTCGATCCTGCCCGCCGACCGGGAGGTGAGCGAGTATCTGGTCGGGCACCCCGGCGTCGACAAGGTGTCCTTCACCGGGTCGGTCGCCGCGGGCAAGCGGGTCATGGAGGTCGCCTCGCGCAATCTCACCCGAGTCACCCTGGAGCTCGGCGGCAAGTCGGCGGCGGTGATCCTGCCGGACGCGGACCTGGAGTCGACGGTCGCCGGGATCGTGCCCGCGGCGTGGATGAACAACGGGCAGGCGTGCGTGGCCCAGACCCGTATCCTCGCGCCGCGCAGCCGCTACGACGAGATCGCCGAGGCGTTCGCGGCGGCGGCCTCCGCGCTGGTGGTGGGCGACCCGCTCGACGCGGCGACGCAGGTCGGGCCGCTGGTGGCCAGGCGCCAGCAGCAGCGTTCGCTCGATTTCATCAGGATCGGCCAGGAGGAAGGCGCCAAGATCCTCACCGGCGGCGGGCGCCCGGCCGGACTGGAGCGGGGCTGGTACGTCGAGCCGACGCTCTTCGGCGGGGTCGACAACTCGATGCGCATCGCCCGCGAAGAGATCTTCGGGCCGGTGATCTGTCTGCTGCCGTACGGGGACGAGAGCGAGGCGGCGAAGATCGCGAACGACTCCGACTACGGGCTCAGCGGCAGCGTCTGGACCGCGGACGTCGAGCGCGGCGTCGATTTCGCTCGGCGAGTCAGAACCGGGACATACAACGTCAATACGTTCAGCCTCGATATGCTCGGGCCGTTCGGTGGCTACAAGAACTCAGGCCTGGGGCGAGAGTTCGGGCCCGAGGGGTACGGCTCGTACCTGGAGCACAAGATGATCCATCTGCCGGCCGAGTACGGGAGTAAGTGATGGGTGACCGCTGGCACGTCGAGGTCGACCGGAGCGTCTGCATCGGCTCGGGCATGTGCGTGAGCCACGCGCCGGACGGGTTCGCGCTGGACTCGGCACGGCAGTCGCATCCGCAGACCGCCGACACCGATGCCAATGAGCAGCTCCTGGCGGCGGCGGAGAACTGCCCGGTGGAGGCGATCGCGATCAGGGTGCTGGAGAGCGGGGAGCCGGTCTTTCCGCCGGAGGGCTAGACGTCGGTGGCGGGCTTGTTTTCCTGCCCGCCCCGAACCCCGCTCCTCAAGCGCCGGACGGGCTTGATTTTCCAGCCCGGCCGGGCGGAGTCTCCGTCAGGTCGATCAGGCGGCACACCGTCTCGATGTCGATCTTCACCTGGGCAATCGACGCCCTGCCCGAGAGCCAGGTGATCAGCGCCGAGTGCCAGGTGTGCTCGATCACGCGGACCGCGGAGAGCTGCTCCGGCGTCGGGTTCTCCAGACCCATCGCGTCCAGGATG
Source organism: Streptomyces sp. NPDC002868 (assembly GCF_055563295.1). Taxonomy (NCBI): domain Bacteria; kingdom Bacillati; phylum Actinomycetota; class Actinomycetes; order Kitasatosporales; family Streptomycetaceae; genus Streptomyces; species Streptomyces sp. NPDC002868. Next base: position 69,841 of record NZ_JBVHDR010000017.1, read on the forward strand.
ATCGCCGTCGTCTGCCGGGACACCGTGTCCACCTCGGGGCTCACGCTGCGGTCCGCGAAGGTCAGCGCCCGCACCATCGCGTCCGCGAGATGCGGCTCCCGCTGGAGCGCGCGGAACGCCCGCATCAGCGTCTCGGCGACCCGTTCCGCCGCGGTGTCCCCGGCCGGGGGCCGCTTGCGCAGCGTCGTGTGCATGTGCTGGAGCTGGTCCTGCATGGTGGCGACCAGCAGGTGGATCTTGGAGGGGAAGTAACGGTAGAGCGTGCCGAGCGCGACGGACGAGGACTCGGCGACCTCGCGCATCTGCACGGCGTCGAAGCCGCCTCGGCTGGCCAGCTGCGCACTGGCGTGCAGGATGCGGCGCCGACGCGCCTCCTGGCGTTCTGTCAGGGGCGGCAACGAGGCCCCCGCAGACTTGGCTTCCGCTCTCATATGTCCCGTTCCATGTGCGAGTCCGGATCGCACAGCATGGCAGCGTGCCCCTCGTGGCGCGAATCACCTGATCCGGGCCCTCACAGCCGCGCTACCTGCCGGTAGATTCGAAGCTCCTTGAACGATCAAGTCTGTAACTTGTTCTAGATTAGCGTGAGCGGTTACGCTCCGGCGAAAACGCAGCGAGAAGGGGGCCGTGAGTGACCGCTGAGGCCATAGAGGCCGGCCCTCGTTCGGGCCTGTCCGGGGGGTCGTCCGGGCGCCCGTCCGGCGGTGACGATCCGCTGCGAATCGCGCTCCTCACCTACAAGGGCAACCCCTTCTGCGGCGGCCAGGGCGTCTATGTGCGGCACCTTTCGCGCGAGCTCGCCCGGCTCGGCCACAGCGTCGAGGTGATCGGCGCGCAGCCCTATCCCGTACTGGACGAAGGCGTGCCCCTCACCGAGCTGGGCAGCCTGGATCTTTACCGGAGCCCGGACCCGTTTCGTACGCCGAAGCGCGGTGAGTACCGCGACTGGATCGACGCGGTCGAGGTCGCGACGATGTGGACCGGTGGCTTCCCCGAACCGCTGACCTTCTCGCTGCGCGCCCGGCGTCATCTGGCCGTGCGGCGCGGGCAGTTCGACGTCATCCACGACAACCAGACGCTCGGGTACGGGCTGCTGGCCGACCTCGGTGCGCCGCTGGTCACCACCATCCACCACCCGATCACGGTCGACCGTCAGTTGGAGCTGGACGCCGCGGACGGCTGGCGGCGGCGGGCGTCGGTGCGGCGCTGGTACGGCTTTACCCGGATGCAGAAGCGGGTGGCCCGGCGGCTGCCGTCCGTGCTGACCGTCTCCGGCTCCTCGCAGCAGGAGATCGTGGACCACCTCGGGGTGCGGAGCGATCGCGTCCACGTCGTGCACATCGGGGCCGACACGGACCTGTGGTCGCCGAACCCGGCGGTCGCGGAGGTTCCCGGCCGGATCGTCACCACGTCCAGCGCGGACGTTCCGCTGAAGGGCCTCGTGCACCTGGTCGAGGCGCTGGCGAAGCTCCGTACGGAGAACCCCGCCGCGCATCTCGTCGTCGTCGGCAAGCGCGCGGAGGACGGGCCGGTCGCGCAGCTCATCGCGCGGTACGGGCTCGAGGACGCGGTCGAGTTCGTCAAGGGGATCACGGACGCGGAACTGGTCGACCTGGTACGGAGCGCGCAGATCGCATGTGTGCCGTCGCTGTACGAGGGTTTCTCGCTGCCGGCGGCCGAGGCGATGGCGACGGGGACGCCGCTCGTCGCCACGACCGGGGGTGCGATTCCGGAGGTGGCCGGGCCGGACGGGGAGACGTGCCTGGCGGTGCCGCCGGGTGATGCGGGGGCGCTGGCGGCAGCGCTGGGCCGGTTGCTGGGCGATTCCGAGCTGCGTGTACGGCTGGGGGCGGCGGGCCGGGAGCGGGTGCTGGCCCGGTTCACCTGGCGCCAGGCGGCGATCGGCACGGCGGAGCACTACCGCGAGGCGATCGCGTCCCGGCAGCCTTCGGTCCGCTCCGCGGCCCCGTCCCCCGCCCGCTCCGCGGCCACAGGAGTTGCCCGGTGACGAAGCACGCCCAGGCCGTTCGCGGTGCCGCGGGCCGCGGGGGTGCCCCGGTGACGGGGCAGCCGCAGGCCCCTGTCCGCTCCGCGGGCCCGAATCCCGGCCGCTCCGCGGCCCAACGTACTTCCTGGGCACGGTCCGTCCAGGGTGCTCGCCGCTCCGCGGCCACAGGAACTGGTTCCTCCGACCTCGAAGGCAGGCCGACCTCGTGCTGACCGTCGACTTCTCCCGCTTTCCGCTTGCCGCAGGCGACCGCGTGCTCGACCTCGGGTGCGGCGCCGGGCGGCACGCGTTCGAGTGCTATCGGCGCGGTGCGCAGGTCGTGGCGCTCGACCAGAACGGCGAGGAGATCCGCGAGGTCGCCAAGTGGTTCGCCGCGATGAAGGACGCCGGGGAGGCGCCCGAGGGCGCCACCGCCACCGCCATGGAGGGCGACGCACTCAACCTTCCCTTCCCCGACGAGTCGTTCGACGTCGTGATCATCTCCGAGGTGATGGAGCACATCCCGGACGACAAGGGCGTGCTCGCAGAGATGGTGCGGGTCCTCAAGCCCGGCGGGCGCATCGCCGTCACCGTCCCCCGCTACGGCCCCGAGAAGATCTGCTGGGCGCTCAGCGACGCGTACCACGAGGTCGAAGGCGGCCACATCCGCATCTACAAGGCCGACGAGTTGCTCGGCAGGATGCGGGAGGCCGGGCTCAAGCCGTACGGCACGCACCACGCGCACGCGCTGCACTCGCCCTACTGGTGGCTCAAGTGCGCCTTCGGCGTGGACAACGACAAGGCCCTGCCGGTCAAGGCGTACCACCAGCTGCTGGTCTGGGACATCATGAAGAAGCCACTGGCCACCCGCCTCGCCGAGCAGGCGCTCAACCCGCTGATCGGCAAGAGTTTCGTGGCGTACGCGACCAAGCCGCACCTGCCTGCGGCGGCCGCCAAGTGACCTCTCCGGGCCGTACGGAGCACCTCGTCCTGCCCGGGGTGCTCACCGCGGAGGAAGCCGCCGAGACGGTCGCGGGGGTACTCGCCGCGCAGCGCGAGGACGGCGCGATTCCGTGGTTCCGCGGGCATCACCTCGACCCGTGGGACCACACCGAGGCCGCGATGGCACTGGACGCGGCGGGCGAGCACGACGCCGCGGCCCGTGCGTACGAGTGGCTGGCGCGGCACCAGAACCAGGACGGGTCCTGGTACGCCGCCTATCACGACGGCGACGCGGACCGCCCCACCGACCGCGGCCGCGAGACGAACTTCTGCGCGTACATCGCCGTCGGCGTCTGGCACCACTACCTCGCCACCGGCGACGAGATGTTCCTCGACCGGATGTGGCCGGCCGTGTTCGCCGCAATCGAGTTCGTACTGGAGCTGCAGCAGCCCGGCGGCCAGATCGGCTGGAAGCGGGAGGCGGACGGCACCGCGGTCAACGACGCGCTGCTGACCGGCAGTTCGTCGGTCCACCAGGCGCTGCGCTGCGCGCTGGCGATCGCCGAGGAGCGCGAAGAGCCGCAGCCCGACTGGGAGTTGGCGGCGGGCGCGCTCGCGCACGCCATATGCAGGCACCCCGAGCGCTTCCTCGACAAGAGCCGCTACTCCATGGACTGGTACTACCCGATCCTCGGCGGCGCGCTGACGGGCGTGGATGCCAAGTCGCGTATCGAGCAGAGCTGGGACGATTTCGTGGTCCCCGGCCTCGGGGTGCGGTGCGTGCTGCCCAACCCCTGGGTGACCGGCGGTGAGAGCTGCGAACTGGCCCTGGCCCTGTGGGTGATGGGCGAGTCCGACCGGGCGCTGGAGATCCTCCAGTCCGTCCAGCATCTGCGTGCCGAAGGCGGCATGTACTGGACGGGGTACGTCTTCGAGGGAAACCGGGCCATGTGGCCGGAGGAACTCACCACCTGGACGGCGGGATCGCTGCTGCTGGCGGTGGCGGCACTGGGCGGGGACGAGGCGACGACGGCGGTCTTCGGCGGGGAGCGGCTGCCGGTGGGCTTGGCACCGGACTGCTGCTGATGGTCCGCCTGCGGCGGGGCTGTTCCCCTACCCGCCCCTTCCCGGGGCAAGGCTGACCTGGCTACGGTGTTGAGGCTGCGGGAAGGAAAGGTTCTTCTCTGTCATGGCCTGCCGCAGAGCACGTCGATGACCAGCGAGGATGTGCTGATCCCCTCTACTCAGGACGGCATACTTCCTACCGCATCCCAGGACCTGCGGCTCATGACGCAGTTCTTACTACCACCCCATATGGCGTGGGCTTACGGGGTGCTTCGATGATACGATCATGGCATGTTCATGAATAGGAAAAGTTCCCTACTGTCATCAGCCGTCGTCCTGGGGCTGATCACCCCGTTGCTCGGCCTTGCGGCGGCCTCGCCTGCCTCCGCAGAGGCCCTCTGTGGGGTGTCCCCGGGAGACAAGGACGGTAGTTCGTGGGAGTTCACGGGCAATGGGGCTAACCAGCGCACGGGCTCCTCGACCCTCTGCGCCATCACGGGAGGCGTCCACGCATGGGAACGCCTGGACTACCACTGCTGGACGCGCCAGAACTCGACCTACACCTGGACCTACGTGCGGGACGACCACTCCAACACCGAGGGGTGGGTCCGTGACGACCTCCTCAGCGACAACGGGAGCACGGTGTGGTGCGGCTGGTAGACACCCGGCGTGGCTCCTGATGATCTCCCAAGATCGCCCACGCCAGGCCAGCGACCGGCTCTTCGCCCGGCCCGGTTAACGAATGTCTACCGACATCCGCATCCCGGTCGCGAACACGAGGGGCGGACGTGTCGACAGCCCGCGGCGGAAAACGGGGTGGTAGTAAGAACTGCGTCATGCCGCAGGTCCCGGGATGCGGTAGGAAGTATGCCCCAGACCCCCGTATGCGCTTCGCGCGTGTCCTCAAACGCCGGAGGGGCTGAACATTCAGCCCCTCCGGCGTTTGAGCAGCGAGGTACGGGGCGGAGCCCCGGTTACGGGCAGGGGCGGGGCGGGGAACAAGCCCCGCGCAGCGGCCGCCCCCCACTACCTCCGCAACCGCCCCGCCACCGCGTGCCCCACAAACAAGTACACGACCGCCGCCAGCCCATACCCGGCCACCACCCTCGCCCACGCCTCGTCGAACGTGAACAGGTCGTAGGACCAGCCGGCCAGCCAGCGCGCCGCGTCCTGGATGAAGCTCACCAGGTCGTTGGCACGGTTGGCGTCCAGTAGGTACATCAGGATCCAGAGGCCGAGGATGACGGCCATGACATCGGCCACGATCGTGATGACCTTCGCGGCCTGCAGCGTTCCGTTCCGATGACTAAGGCTCATGCGCATCGGGTTGCCGCTTGTGAGCGTGTGAAACCTGGACGTTCGCCGAGCCCCGGAATTCAGTTACGAGTTGAGCTCGGCCAGCACCCGCAGCGTATGCGGGTCCGGCGCGGTCACCAGCAGGTCCGTGACCGGGCCCTTGCGCCACAGTTCAAGCCGTTCCGCGATCCGGCCGCGCGGTCCGACGAGTGAGATCTCGTCGGCGAAGGCGTCGGGGACCGCGAGGACGGCCTCCTCGCGGCGGCCGTCGGCGAACAGTTGCTGGATGTGCCCGGCCTCGGACGCATACCCCATGCGCGCCATCAGGTCGGCGTGGAAGTTACGGGCCGCGTGGCCCATGCCGCCGATGTAGAAGCCGAGCATCGCCTTGACCGGGAGCAGCCCCTCGGCGACGTCGTCGCAGACCTTGGCGCGGGCCATTGGCGCGATCAGGAAGCCGTCGGGCAGCTCGGTGAGGGAGGCCTCGTACACGTCCGTGCGCAGTGGCGACCAGTACAACGGGAGCCAGCCGTCGGCGATGCGCGTCGTCTGGGAGATGTTCTTCGGCCCTTCGGCGCCCAGCAGGACGGGTAATGAGGCACGCAGCGGATGCGTGATGGGCTTGAGCGGCTTGCCGAGACCGCTGCCGTCCTCACCGGTGTACGGATGGGAGTGGAAGCGGCCCGCCAGCTCAACAGGGGCCTCGCGCCTGAGGACTTGGCGGATCACGTCGACGTACTCGCGGGTCGCCGTCAGCGGGCTCTTCGGGAAGGGGCGGCCGTACCAGCCCTCCACCACCTGCGGCCCCGACAGGCCAAGCCCGAGCATCATCCGGCCGCCGGAGAGATGGTCCAGGGTGAGCGCGTGCATCGCGGTGGCGGTGGGCGTGCGGGCGGCCATCTGGGCCACCGCTGTGCCGAGCCGGATACGGGAGGTGTGCGCCGCGATCCAGGTGAGGGGGGTGAAGGCGTCGGAACCCCAGGCCTCGGCGGTCCACACCGAGTCGTAGCCGAGCCGCTCGGCCTCCCGGGCGAGCTCCAGATGGCCGGGGTCGGGGCCGCGGCCCCAGTAGCCGAGAGCAAGGCCGAGTCGCATACCGGGTCCCCTCCAGCCGTATGTTTCTGACGGGGCGTCAGGGTACGGCAGCGGCCCCCCGCCCGGAAGGGCGGGGGGCCGCTGAACGACCGTGTGCGTCAGCCGCGCTGGATACCCGTGGCGTCCTGCAGGACGCCACGGCGGCCGTCCTGCGTCTGGGCGATGAGGCCCGGACCGCGCTGCTCGACCGCGAGGTACCAGGTGCCCGGCGCGAGTTCGGCGATCGGGGTCGGCGAACCGTCCTCGCCGTACAGCGGACGGGCCACCGGAACCGCGAACCAGAACGGCGTGAAGTCGGCGGCGCCGCCGGCCTGCTGTGGCGCGGCCGGGGCCTGCTGCTGACCCGGCTGCGGCTGGGCGCCGTACGGCTGGGGCTGACCCGGCTGCGCGCCGTAGGGCTGCTGCTGGGCGCCCGGGTAGCCGTAGCCGCCGGGGGCGCCGGGCTGGGCGCCGTACGGGTTCGCGGCCTGCTTCGGGGCGCCGACGAGCGGGGCCTGAAGGACTGGGACGAGCGGGGTGGCGAACGCACCCGCGACCATCAGCAGGGCCGCGATCAGGCCGAGGATGAGCGCGCTGCCCGCGTTTTCCGCCTCGAACATCCACATGAGGATGACCCAGGCCGAAGCGGCGGTGAGGGTGACGCCGAGCTGTCCGAGGTCCAGGCCCGCGATCTTGCGAGGCTGGGGCAGCCCCCGGTTGACCACGATCAGCGCTGCGCCGACCACGCCGGGGAAGTAGCTGCCCCACCCCATCGGCGAGAACTCCCAGGTGTTCGGGACAGCGTCGCAGAGGGAGCCGGAGCAGTCGCTCGTGTTGAGGAACGAGGCGATGAACAGCAGGACCGCTGCTCCGATCACCACGCCGTCACCTCGGGTCAGGGAGCGGATGTTCACGTAAAAGTCCTTCGTCGGTCGTCTCATCGGGGCGGTCGTCGCTGCCGCCGGTGTGGCGGTGTGCACGGCGCGGAGCTCGGGGGTGACTCCCCATCGTAGAGGTGAATCTATCGTCTGCCCGATCCGGCCGTCTGCCGGGTATCGCACTGTTACCTCTGGAGGTAACTGCCGATCCCGTCCGCGATTCCCTGCGCCGCTTTCTGCCGCCAGCTCGAACTCTTCAGCAGGGCGGCGTCTTTCGGGTCACGCATATTGCCGCATTCGATGAACACCTTGGGCACGGTGGACAGATTCAGGCCGCCGAGATCCTCGCGTACGTCCAACCCGGTGCCGCCGCCGACGTAGTTGGAGGGGGCGCTGCCGGTTGCGCGCACGAACTTTCCGGCGATCCGCTCGCCGAGGTCGCGGGACGGGGCGACGATCTTCGCGGTGTCCGCCGCACCGCCCTTGACCAGGGCGGGAAGGATGACGTGGAAGCCGCGGTTGCCGACGCCCGAGCCGTCCGCGTGGACGGAGACGACGGCGTCAGCCCCGGCCTTGTTGCCGATGCGCGCCCGTTCGTCCACGCAAGGACCGAACGGGCGATCGTTGGTGTGGGTGAATTTGACCGTCGCACCCTGCTTCTCGAGCAGTGTGCGAAGACGTTGTGAAACATCGAAGGTGAATGCGGCTTCGGTGTAGCCGTCGTTGGTGGCCGTGCCCGTCGTGTCGCATTCCTTGCGATTGGTTCCGATATCCACGAGTTCATTGATTTCGCTCGTGTGCCGGAAATTTCCGGGATTGTGTCCCGGGTCGACGACCACGACCTTGCCGGCCAGCGGCCCCGACGCGCTCCCCTTCGAGGAGGGCGAGGGTGAGGGAGCGGACGAGGCGGCGGGGGAGGAGGCGGGCGGCGAAGGCGATGGGGCAGGTCCCGGCTTGCCCGCGGTGGTCTGCCGACTCGGCGTCGGCAGCACCTTCGGAGGCTCGTTGTCCTCCGGGCCGCCAATCGCCTTCCAGACCAGCCACCCCGCCAGGGCGGTCGGCACCAGCGCGGCGATCGCGATGGTCAGATTGCCGCGGCCGATGCGGCGCGAACGGGTGGAGGGCTGGTTCTCGTCGTACGACACCCTCGCGATGCTAGCGGGACGGCTCAGATCCCCGGCCCTGTACGCCGCAGGACGCGCAGCGAGTCGGTCGCCGAGAACTCGGAGAACGCGCCGGACGCGAGTGCCCGGAGGTAGACGCGGTACGGGGCCTGGCCGGTCCACTCGTCGACCGGGTCGGGGAAGACGTCGTGGATGACCAGCAGGCCGCCGTCGGCGACGTGCGGCGCCCAGCCCTCGTAGTCCCCGCCCGCGTGCTCATCGGTGTGGCCGCCGTCTATGAAGACCAGGCCGAGCGGTGTGCCCCAGACCCGCGCCACCTGCGGGGAACGGCCGACGACCGCGATGACGTGCTGCTCCAGACCGGCCTTGTGCAGGGTCCGGCGGAAGGTGGGCAGCGTGTCCATGCAGCCGATCTCGGGGTCCACGGTCTCCGGGTCGTGGTAGTCCCAGCCCGGCTGCTGCTCCTCGCTGCCCCGGTGGTGGTCGACCGTGACGGCCGTCGTGCCCGCCTCGCGGGCGGCGTCGGCGAGCAGGATGGTCGAGCGCCCGCAGTACGTGCCGACCTCGAGCAGCGGCAGGCCAAGACCGCCCGCCTCGGTGGCGGCGGCGTACAGGGCGAGCCCTTCCCGTACCGGCATGAAGCCCTTGGCGGCCTCGAAGGCGGCGAGGGTCTCCGGCTTGGGCGCGGCGGCCATGGTTCCTCCTGGTCGTACGGGGTGTCCGGCCGCCCATCGTGCCTCACGCGTCGCACTCGAACCACATCGTCTTGCCTCCTGGGAGTGGCAGCGTGCCCCAGCGGTCGGTCACGGCCTCGACAAGGAGCAGCCCCCGCCCGCCCTCGTCGAGCTCGTCGCCTCTGCACTCGGGGCGCACCGGGCGGGGGCAGTGCGGGTGCTCGTCGGAGACCTCGACCCGCAGTCCGTCCGGCCGTCGCAGGATGAGCAGCGTGCAGCGCCTGCCCGGCACATGCTGTACGACATTGGCGACCAGCTCGGTCAGGGCCAGCTCGGCGGCGTCGGTCAGCGTGGCCATCTCCCAGCGGGTCAGGAACGTCCGCAGGATGCGCCGCAGATGCCGGGCCGAGTGCTCACCGAGGGTGAAGCCTGTGCGGTAGCTGTCGCTAATTGCCGCTGGTGAGCAGTCAGTTACGTGATTCATGTCACCAGCGTGCGGTGGTGTGGTTACGCTCGGCTACGAACGGAAACGAACGCCGCGAGGCGTGAGCTTGGGGGTGACCGCCCGCGTGGTCAATATCCGCGACCTCGATCCCAGCGCATCGCCGCTGGACTACTACGGCTCCGAACTGCGCCGCCTGAGAGAGGACGCCGGGCTGAAGCAGGGCGAGCTCGGCGGCTGTGTCTTCTGTACGGCGTCGCTGATCGGCCAGATCGAGACGGCGAGGAAGGTGCCGACGAGGGACTTCTCGGAACGGGTGGATGCGGCGCTGGGGACGGGAGGGGTGTTCTCGCGGCTGGTGGGGCTGGTGCTGCGGAGTCAGTTGCCGAGCTGGTTCCAGGCGTATGCGGAGATGGAGGCGAAGGCGGCGTACATCTCTACGTTTCAGGCGCAGTTGGTGTACGGGCTGTTGCAGACCCCCGACTACGCGCGTGCGGTGCTCCAGGCGGGCTGGTCGGACAGGCTCGATGAGGCGGTGGCCGCGAGGATGGAGCGCCAGCGCATCTTGAACCGGGAGCGCCCGCCGCTGGTATGGGTGGTGCTGGAGGAGGCGGTGCTGCACCGGCCCTTCGGTAGTCGCGACATCATGCGGAATCAACTCCTCCATTTGTTGGGCTTCCGGGATCGACGTGAGGTCCGCATTCAGGTGCTTCCCTTCGATGCCGGTCAACACCCGGCGACGGTCGGGTCGTTCAATGTTCTGAGGTTCGACGGAGACCCGGATATCGTCTACGCCGAGAGCTACGGCTCGGCCCATGTGACCGCCAACCCGGAGACGGTCAGGGACTGTGCGCACCGTTACGATCATCTGCAGGCCGCAGCCCTCTCTGTGGAGGACTCGGCGGCACTGATCGCCCGCGTACGGGAGGAACGTTATGGGGACCAACCAGAACCTGACCGGCGCGCCGTGGCGTAAGTCCAGCTATAGCGGAGGCACTGGCGGCGACTGCATCGAGTGCGCCCCGCTCGGCGCCGCCGCCTGGCGCAAGTCCTCGTACAGCGGCAACACCGGAGGCGACTGCATCGAGGTCGCCGCCCAGCCTTGCCGTATCGCCGTCCGCGACTCCAAGAACCCCGACGGCCCCGCCTTCGCCGTCACCCCCGCCGCCTTCGCGGCCTTCGTCACGGCCGCCGCCGAGGGCGGCATCTCAGGGGCCTGATCCGGCGTCGCACTGTGCGGAGGGCGTGCTGGGCACGCCCTCCGCAGTGCTGAGTCAGTCCCTCTTCTTCTCCTGGCAGACGACGTACGCCGTCAGGGTGGAGTCGGGGTCAAGATGCGTCGCCGAAACGGACCAGCCGGTCGCGCTTGTTCCCTCGGCTGCGGGGGCGCCGCCGGCGTCAATGGGGATGGAGTCCGTGAGGAAGGCAGTAGTGGCGTCGGTGCCGTCGGTGAGGCCACCGCCGCCGAGCGCGGTCGCGCCGGTGGGGCACTGGACCCATGCGGTCACATTTTCGTTCGTAACCAGGTCGACGGGGTCGCCGACGTAGACCGTCGCCTGTACCTTTCCGCCGGATCCGTCCGTGTCGTCGGTCGCGTGGGCTGTGGACGCCATGCCGGTTGCGAGCATCATCGGGACGCTTGCCAGAGCGAGAACTATGGAGCGCTTCAACTCCAGACCTCCTGTTAGGGGCGATCCGCAATCTGTGGCGGACCGATCACTTGGTTTGTAACGCTAAGGGGGCATATGTCCCGTTGCCATTGCTCGGGCCTGAACGGGTGAGGGAGGGGGCCGGCCCCGCGGCGACCACCCTGCGCGGGCCGGCTCCAAGAACCCGTGTATCTGACCTACCATCAGATTGAAACATGTTCTAGTCTGCCTGGCCATGGGCCTCGGAATCACGCAGGAGCAGCGGGAGTTGGCCCGGTCCGTGCGCGGCTGGCTGGCGCGTGCCGTGCCGCCCGAGGCTGTACGAAAACTGCTCGACGCGACCGGCGCAGGGGCCGCAGGGCGGCCCGGCTACTGGGACGGCGCGGCCGAGCAGGGGCTGCTCGGGGTGCAGCTGGCCGAGCGGGAGGGCGGCGGGGGCGGCACAGTCCTCGACCTCGCCGTCGTCCTGGAGGAGACGGGGCGGGCGGCGCTGCCGGGGCCGTACCTGTCCAGCGTGCTCGCCTGCGCCGTACTGGCCCGCGCGGGCAGAGCCGATCTGGCGGGGGCCCTCGCGTCGGGGGAGCACATCGCGGCCGTCGCGCTCGGTCCGGGGACGCTCACCGCCCACCGGACTCCGGACGGCTACCGGCTTGACGGCACCGCGCCGCCCGTGCTCGGCGGCGGGCAGGCCGATCTGTTCGTACTCGACACCGGGACCGCCTGGCTCGCGGTGGACGCGGACCAGCTCACCGTCCGCGTACACGAGAGCGCCGACCCGATCCGGCCCACCGCCGAGGTCACCGCGCACGGCGTGACCGTGCCGCGTGACCGCGTGCTGGACATCGACACCGGTCTCGTACGGGACCTCGCCTGCGTGCTGTACGCGGCCGAAGCGTGCGGTACCGCCGCCTGGGCGCTGCACACGGCAGCCGAATACGCGAAGGTGCGCGAGCAGTTCGGGCGGCCCATCGGGCAGTTCCAGGCGGTCAAGCATCTGTGCGCCGACATGCTGGTGCGCGTCGAGCAGGCCCACGCGCTGACGTGGGACGCGGCACGGGCGGTCGACGAGACCGAAGAGGTGCGCGGACTCGCGGCCGCGCTGGCGGCGAGTGTCGCGCTGGACGCCGCTTACTCCTGCGCCAAGGACTGCATCCAGGTGCTCGGCGGGATCGGCTTCACCTGGGAGCACGACGCGCATCTGTATCTGCGCCGGGCCCTGGTCGCGCGGCAGCTGCTGGGGCCCGGCGACAGCCACCGGCTGCGGGCGGTCCGGCTCGCGGCGGGCGGGGCACGGCGCGAGCTGCGGCTGGAGCTGCCGGCGGAGGCGGAGAGGTACCGGACGTCGGCCCGGACGGCCGTCGAGGGGGTCCGGGGTCTCGACCCGGCCGCCGCCCGCCGTGCCCTCGCCCCCACCGGGTACGCCGCCCCGCACCTCCCGAAGCCGTACGGCCTGGACGCCGGAGCAGTCCAACAGCTCGTCGTACAGGAGGAGTTACTGGCCACCGCTGTGAAGGTGAGCGACCTCGGGATCGCGACCTGGGTGGTGCCTTCGCTCATCGCATACGGGACCCCGGCCCAGCAGGAACGCTTCCTGCTGCCGACCCTGCGCGGCGAGGTGCTGTGGTGCCAGCTCTTCTCCGAACCCGGCGCCGGATCGGACCTGGCGAGCCTGAGCACGAAGGCCGAGCGGACCGAGGACGGCTGGCGGATCACCGGGCAGAAGGTGTGGACGAGCGCCGCGCTCCAGGCCGACTACGGGATCCTGCTCGCCCGCACCGACCCCGGCGCGCCCAAGCACAAAGGGCTCACCTACTTCGTCGTCGACATGAAGCGGACGGACGGCATCGACGTCCGGCCGCTCAAGGAGATCACCGGGGAATCCCTCTTCAACGAGGTGTACTTCGACGGGGCGCTGCTCCCGCACGACGCCGTGGTCGGGCAGGTCGACGACGGCTGGAAGGTCGCCCGCAACACCCTCGGCAACGAACGCGTCCATATGGCCGATCAGTTGACCTTCGACACGGGTCTCGAAGCGCTGCTCGCGCGGGCGTCCGGTCTGGACGGCGCGTACCGCGTGCGCATCGGGGCGCTGGCCGCCGAGGCGCACGCCCTCGCCTGCATCGGTCTGCGGACCACCATGCAGCAGGTGTCCGGACTCGAACCGGGCGCGGGCGCCTCCGTGCGCAAGCTCGTCCAGACCGCCCACCAGCAGAAGATCGCGGAGCTCGCCCTCGAACTGCTCGGTCCCGAGGGCGCGTTGAACGAAGGCGCGGGGGAGCGAGCCGTGCACGGCTTTCTCATGTCGCGCTGCCTGACCATCGCGGGCGGCACCACGCAGGTACAGCTCAATGTCGTCGCCGAGCGCATCCTCGGCCTGCCCAGGGACTGAGAGGGAAGACCATGAAGGCGTACATCGTCGGGGTCGGGACGACGAAGTTCGAGAAGCCCGAGTCGAGGGACTGGCAGTACTGGGACATGGCGAAGGAGGCGGGGACGCAGGCGCTTGCCGACGCGGGGATCTCGTACGATCTCGTCGAGCAGGTGCCCGTCGGGTACTGCTTCCAGGCCTCGACGGCGGGCCAGCGGGCCGCGTACGAACTCGGTCTGACCGGCGTGCCCGTCTACAACGTCAACAACAACTGCGCGACCGGGTCGACGGCGCTGATGATGGCGCGCCAGTTCGTCGAGGGCGGCATCAGCGACTGCGTACTGGCGCTCGGCTTCGAGAAGATGACGCGCGGGGCCCTGGGGGCGGGTGCGGACGGCGGGGACTTCGCCACGTCACCCGTCGCGCGTCATTACGGGGTCATGGCGGCCGCGCACGGCTTCGAGATGACACCCCCCACCGCCCAGATCTTCGGCAACGCCGCCCGCGAGCACATGGAGCGGTACGGCACCACCGAGGCGCAGCTCGCCGCCGTCGGCGCCAAGAACCACAAGCACTCGGCGAACAACCCCAACGCCCAGTTCCAGGACGTCTACTCGGTCGACGAGATCCTCGCCGCGAAGACGATCCACCGGCCGCTCACCAAGCTCCAGTGCTCGCCCACCTCCGACGGGTCGGCCGCCGCGGTCGTCGTCTCCGAGCGGTTCGTCGTCCAGCACGGGCTGCACGACAAGGCCGTGGAGATCGCGGCCCAGGCGATGACCACCGACACCGAGGAGTCCTTCGCCGCCGGCTCCTGCATCGACGTCGTGGGCAAGCCGATGTCGCGGGCGGCCGGTCGGCAGGTCTTCGAGGACTCGGGGCTCGGCATCGAGGACGTCGACGTCATCGAGCTGCACGACTGCTTCTCCGTCAACGAGCTCCTCACCTACGAGGCGCTGGGCATGTGCGCGGACGGCGAGTCCGGGAAGCTGGTGGAGAGCGGGGCGACGACATACGGCGGCTGGTGGGTGGTCAACCCCTCGGGCGGCCTGATCTCCAAGGGGCATCCGCTGGGCGCGACCGGGCTGGCCCAGGCCGCCGAGTTGGTGTGGCAGTTGAGGGGGGAGGCGGGCGTGAGGCAGGTGGCGGGCGCGCGGGTGGGGCTGGCGCACAACATCGGGCTCGGCGGGGCGGCGGTCGTCACGCTGCTGCGAAGGTCCTAGGTCCGCGGGGCCGTGGCCCGTACATCGATATCCGGATGTATGGGCCGCACGGCGGCTGAGACCATGACGGTCATGGTTCACGCCCCGGACGCCGAAGGCACCGCAGAGCCCGCCGCACAGACAGCGATGTCCACCCGCGCCTCTCGCCCGATGCGTACCTGGGCGGTGATCCTCGCCGCGTGCGCCGGCCAGTTCCTCGTCGTCCTCGACGTGTCCGTCGTCAATGTCGCGCTGCCCTCGATGCGCGCCGATCTCGGGCTCTCCACCACGGGGCTGCAGTGGGTCCTCAACGCGTACTCCATCGCCTTCGCCGGGTTCATGCTGCTCGGCGGGCGGGCCGCGGACATCTTCGGCCGCAAGCTCATGTTCCTCACCGGGCTCGGGCTGTTCACCGCCGCGTCCGTCGCGGGCGGGCTCGCTCAGGAGGGCTGGCAGCTGGTCGCGGCGCGGGCCGTGCAGGGCCTGGGCGCGGCGGTGCTCGCGCCGGCGACGCTGACCATCGTGACGGCGGCCGTGCCGCCGGGCCCGGCCCGTACCAGGGCGATCGGCACCTGGACGGCGGTGGGCGCGGCGGGCGGCGCGGCCGGCGGACTCGTCGGCGGCGTCCTCACCGACCTGCTGTCCTGGCGCTGGGTGCTGCTGATCAACGTGCCGGTCGGTGCGCTGGTCCTGATCGGCGCGGCGATCTGGCTCACCGAGAGCCGGGCCGGGGACGGCCGCCGGCTCGACCTGCCGGGCGCGGTGCTGGTCACGGGCGGCCTCGCGGCGGTCGCGTACGGCATCGTGCAGACCGAGGAGTCGGGCTGGACCGCGCCCGGCACGCTGCTGCCGCTGCTCGGCGGGCTCGCGGTGCTGGCGCTCTTCGTGGCAGTGGAGGCGCGGACAAGCGCGCCGCTGATGCCGCTGAAGGTGTTCCGCTCGCGTGCGGTGTCCGCGGCGAACGTGGCCATGTTCGTGTGCGGTTCGGCGACGTTCGCCATGTGGTTCTTCATGACGGTGTACGCGCAGAACGTGCTGGGCTACACGCCGTTGGAGGCGGGCCTGGCGCTCATCCCCAGCTCGGTCAGTGTCATCGTCGGCTCGAAGCTCGCGCCCCGCCTGATGGTGCGGGCCGGCGCCAGGAATGTCGCGGCCATCGGCGCCCTGGTCGCCGCGACCGGCTTTGGCTGGCAGTCCACAATGACCGCGGAAGGCACCTACCTCATCACGATCCTCGGCCCCGGCATCCTCATGATGGCCGGCGCCGGACTGGCCACGACCCCGCTTGCCTCGCTCGCCATCTCGGGCGCGGCACCGGGCGACGCGGGGCTGGTCTCGGGACTGATCAACACCTCCCGCACGATGGGCGGTGCGCTGGGCCTGGCCACCCTCTCCACGGTCGCGGCGGCCCGCACGGCGGGCGGCACCGACCCCCAGGCACTTACGGCCGGATACGCGCTGGCGTTCCGCACGGGGACGGGGCTGCTGCTGGTGGCGGCGGTGCTGATGCTGTTCTGGCTGCCGCGGAGGGTGGAGCCGTGCGATTGAGGCGCGGGGGCCGGGGCGGAACCCCGATTCGGGATGGGGGTACCTCCCACGGCCGCCAGGCCGTAGGGGGAGGGCGGGGTGGGGAACAAGCCCGCCGCGGGCGCCTACAGCCAGCCCTGCTGACGCGCCGCCCGCACCGCCTCCATGCGGTTGCGCGTGCCCGTCTTGCCGATCGCCGACGACAGATAGTTCCGTACCGTCGACTCGGACAGATGCAGCGCCGCCGCGATGTCGGAGACCGTCGCACCGTCCACCGACGCGTTCAGCACATCCCGCTCGCGAGCGGTGAGCGGGCTCGGCCCGGCGCTCAGTGCAGCGGCGGCGAGCACCGGATCGATCACGGTCTCGCCCGTCAGCACCCGCCGGATCGCCGAGGCCAGCTCCTCCACCGGCCCGTCCTTGACCAGAAACCCCGCGGCCCCGGCCTCCATCGCCCGGCGCAGATAGCCCGGCCGGCCGAAGGTGGTGAGGATCAGCACCCGGCAGTCGGGCACCTCGTCCCGCAGATCGGCGGCCGCGTCGAGCCCGCTGCGGCCGGGAAGTTCGATGTCCAGCAGGGCCACATCGGGCCGTGAGGTGAGCGCCGCATCGACGATCGCGTCACCCCTGCCGACCTGGGCGACCACCTCGATGTCCGCCTCAAGGCCGAGCAGCAGCGCGAGCGCGCCGCGCATCATGCCCTGGTCCTCGGCGAGAAGGACACGTACGGACTTGGCGGGCCGGTGGTCACGGGGCATCTCTTCCACGGCGCAAGGGTATGGCGGACCGATCGCCCAGACACTGCTCAGCCGGGCGCACCGGCTGCGCGTCCCGCACCGCGTCCACCGGGAGTTCCGCGCTCAGCCGGAAGCCGCCCCGGGGCGACGGGCCCGCCACCAGTGAGCCGCCGGCCGCCGAGAGGCGCTCGCGGAGACCTTTCAGCCCGCTGCCGGGCGTACCCGAGCCAACGCCCCGGCCGTCATCCGTGATCGCCAGATGGACCCGTTCGGGGGTTCCGGTGACCTCGATCTCGCAGCGCGACGCCTTGGAGTGGCGTACGACATTGGTGACGGACTCGCGGACCACCCAGCTCAGCAGCGTCTCGGACGGGGGCTCCAGCGGCGGCCCCGACTGCCGAACGACCGGCTGGATGCCGACCGTCGCGAGGATGTCGCGGGCCCGGTCGAGCTCCGTGGCCAGGCTGCCATCGCGGTAGCCGGTCACCGCCTCCCGGATCTCGGTGAGGGCCTGGCGGCCGACCGACTCGATGTCGGTGATCTGGACGATCGCGGCGTCCATGTCCCGTGGGGCCAGCCGGCGGGCGGCCTCCGACTTGACCACGATGACCGAGAGGGTGTGGCCGAGCAGATCGTGCAGGTCGCGGGAGAAGCGCAGCCGCTCCTTCTCCACCGCCGTACGGGCGAGCTCCTCGCGTGTCGCGCGCAGTTCCCTGACGGTCTCGGAAAGAGCGAGGATCGCGGCGGTCACCATGCAGGAGATGAACGTGCCGTACGCGACACCGACGGCACCCCAGCCGTCCCGCAGCCCGGCGATGACGCCGGCCAGGGCGCTCAGGCCGAGCCCGACCGGGCCGAGCGGCTTCCCCCGTACGACAGATCCGGTGGCCAGGCCGAGCAGCGGGAAGAAGAGCAGCCAACTGCCGCCGTAGCCGATCGCCAGACCGCAGGTGATCGCGGTCATCGCGACCAGCAGCCAGATCGTGGCGGGCGCTTCCCGCTTCTCCTTCACGAAGGCGCGGAAAACCACGCTGATGTAGAGGGAGTTGAAGGCCAGCAGGCCGATGCCACCGACCCACGGGTTCGGGGTCTTGCCCTGCACCAGGTTGGCGAAGGCGCCCATGCCCATCAGCAGCCACGGCAGCAGGGCGTAGCCGGGCGGGCCCACGCCTTCCGGCGGCCGTGCGGTCTTCTTCAGTTTCAGCACCGCTCCGCTCCATGGCTCACCGGTCCTCGCGGACCGACGGTACGAGACCTGTGCTGCCGGCGTCTGCGTCTGCGTCATGCGGATCACGCTACGGAGCGGGCACAGGGCTCCGGCAGATGCGCATGTACGCACTCGGCAGTGACAAATGTCCCGCATGGACAGCCACTTCTGACATGGTGTCAGCAGTCTTCACAAGTAATGGGGGCTGCGTTATACATAGGGCCACCGACTCCTAGAACGCGTTCTAGAACGGGCCAGGGGCCGGTTCCGTACGACCTCGGTGCGGCCGACGGTGCGGACGGCCGCGCCGAGGTCTTCCACTCATCAAGGAGCAGCATCCTCATGCCCATTGATGCCGCCAAGGCCGTCGCCGCCGAGCCCCGCAGCGCCGAGATCGGCTGGGACCACAAGGACATCCAGCTCTACCACCTCGGCCTCGGCGCGGGCACCCCCGCCACCGACCCCGACGAGCTGCGCTACACCCTCGAGTCGAAGCTGCATGTGCTGCCCAGCTTCGCCACCGTCGCGGGCGCGGGCAAGGGCGTCATCGGCGGGCTCACCGGACCCGGCCTCGACATCAATCTGGCATCCGTACTGCACGGCGGGCAGACCATCCGGGTCCACCGGCCGATCCCGGTCAGGGGCAGAGCCGTATCGACCTCGCGGATCGCGGCGGTCTACGACAAGGGCAAGGCCGCGATTCTCGTCCTGCGCACCGAAGCGGCCGACGACGAAGGCCCGCTGTGGACGAGCGACGCCGAGATCTTCGTACGCGGAGAAGGCGGCTTCGGCGGCGACCGCGGCCCATCCGTCCGCCTCGAACTCCCGCCCCGCGAGCCGGACAAGGTGGTGGAGAAGGCCGTCCGCGAGGACCAGGCGCTGCTCTACCGGCTCTCCGGCGACTGGAACCCGCTGCACGCCGACCCCGAGTTCGCCAAGCTCGCCGGCTTCGACCGGCCCATCCTTCACGGGCTCTGCTCGTACGGCATGACGCTCAAGGCGGTCGTCGACACGGTGCTCGGCGGGGACGTCGGCCGCGTCCGCTCGTACACCACACGCTTCGCCGGCGTGGTCTTCCCCGGCGAGACCCTGCGTATCCGGATGTGGGCCGGAGACAGCCAGGTGCACGTATCGGTGACGGCCGTGGAGCGGGACGACGCGCCGGTCCTCGCCGACACCATCGTCGAACACGCATAGCCATCCGTACGAGAGGAGCCGCACCGTGCGCGCAGCCGTACTGCACGAGATAGGTCAGGACAAGCTCGAAGTCCTCGACGACGTCGAGGCGGTGGGCTTCGGCCCCGGCAAGGTCAAGATCCGGGTCCGGGCCACCGGGCTGTGCCACTCCGACGTCTCCGCGATGAACGGCGTGCTGCCGCAGCCCGCGCCCTTCATCCCCGGGCACGAGGGCGCGGGCGAGATCATCGACGTCGGCGACGGTGTGAGCGGCCTGAGCCAGGGCGACCGGGTGCTGCTGTGCTGGCTGCCCGCCTGCGGCGTCTGTCCCGCCTGCAAGCGCGGCCAGACCGAGCTCTGTCTCGCGGGCTTCATGAACGCCGGGACCCCCAACTTCAAGCGCCCCGGCGCCAGCCCCTCTGATGTATTCGGCTTCGCCGGCACCGGCACCTTCACCGAGGAGGTCGTCGTCGACGCGGGCTGCGCCGTGCCGATCCCCGACGATGTTCCCTTCGACATCGCCGCGCTGATCGGCTGCGGCGTCACCACGGGCCTCGGCGCCGCCGTCAACACCGCTGATGTGGCGGCCGGTTCCTCGGTCGCCGTCATCGGCTGCGGCGGGGTCGGCATCTCGGCGATCCAGGGCGCGCGGCTCAAGGGCGCGGCCCAGATCGTCGCCGTCGACCCGGTCGCCTCGCGGCGCGACGCCGCGCTCAGGTTCGGCGCCACCGAGGCCGTCTCGCCCGACGAACTGGCCGACGCCAAGCAGCGCGTCACCGCGGGCGAGGGTTTCGACTACGTCTTCGAGGTCGTCGGCAAGTCCGCCACCGCGCGTACGGCGTACGAGACGACCCGGCGCGGCGGCACCCTGTGCGTCGTCGGCGCGGGCGCCATGGACGACTTCCTCCAGCTCAACATGTTCGAGCTGTTCTTCGACGAGAAGCGGATCCTGCCGTCGATGTACGGCGGCGGCGACGTGCTCACCTCGTACGAACGGGCCATCGCCCTGTGGCGGGCGGGCCGTATCGACCTCGAAGGGCTGATCACCCACCGGGTGCAGCTCGCCGAGATCAATGACGCCCTGGCCCAGATGCGTACGGGCGAGGCGCTGCGTACCTGCATCGAGATCTGAAAGGGCTTTGATGTCACTGCCACTTGAGGGCCTGTCCGCGATCGTCACCGGGGCGGGCCGCGGCCTCGGGCGCGCCGAAGCACTCGAACTCGCCCGCCTCGGCGCGAGCGTCGTCGTCAACGACTACGGCCGGCCGGGCCGGGACGGCTCGGGCGAGGCGTCGGCGACCCCGGCGGAGAAGGTCGCCGAGGAGATCCGTGCGACGGGCGGCTCCGCCACCGCCCATCATGGCGACGTCTCCGCCTTCGCGCAGGCCCACAGCCTGGTCGAGCTGGCCGTCTCCACGTACGGAAAGCTGGACATCCTGGTCAACAACGCGGGCATCCTGCGTGACCGGATGGTCTTCTCGATGAGCGAGAGCGAGTGGGACTCGGTGATCCGCGTCCACCTCAAGGGGCACTTCAACACCACCCACTTCGCGTCGGTGCACTGGCGCGAGCGTTCCAAGGCATCCGGAGCACCGGTCTACGGGCGGATCGTCAACACCTCCTCGGAGGCGTTCCTCGCGGGCTCGGCGGGTCAGCCGAACTACGCGGCGGCCAAGGGCGGCATCGTCGGCCTGACCACTTCCACGGCGCTGGCGCTCGCCAAGTACGGGGTCACGGCCAATGTGATCTGCCCGCGCGCCAGGACCCGGATGACACAGGACGTGTTCGCCGGCTTCGCGGAACCGGCGGACGGCGGGCTCGACCCGTTGGCGCCGGAGCATGTGTCCCCGCTGGTGGGCTATCTGGCCTCGCCCGCGGCGGCGAAGGTCAACGGGCAGCTGCTGGTCGTGCACGGCGGGATGGTGGCGATCGTCGAACGCCCCAGGGTGGCCGCGAAGTTCGACACTTCGAAGGAGGCGTTCTCGTACGACGAACTGGATGCGGTGCTGACCCCGCATTATGCGGACCGCCCGGGGAACGAGACGTTCGCGGCGGCGGAGGTGCTGGGCCTGAAGCGGGGTTGACCGGGGCCGTCCGGTAGCCGGTTTGTCCTCAAACGCCGGACGGGCTGGATTCCCTAGCCTCTTGGGGGTTCCCCCGGACGAAGTCTGGGGGAGTTTGAGGAGCGGGGTCTGGGGCGGAGCCCCAGGAACCCGCGTCAGGCGCTGCGCATCCCCTCCGGCCGCCGGTGCCTGCCGTGCGCCGGCGTCGCGGACTCCTCCGTCGTCGCCGCACCGCCCCGGTGCTTTCCGGCGCCGCCGGCTTCGGCCCGGTCTGCGGCCGCAGGCTGCGGGCGCTCCTGGGTCGTGTCGGTTCGGGCTTCAGACATGTGGGAAGTCACCCCGTTGTGATCGCTGATTACGTGTCGCAGGGCACCCCGGCCACACCTGCGAACCCCGTCACCGTCGACGTCCGGTCGGTGCGACTGCGTAGCCCCGGCCCGAGAGTTTAACCAGGGGCCCCGCCGCCGGTGAGAGGCGCCTGCTGCAAAGGAACAGGCTTGTACACGATAGGAGTCCCGGCACTCCAGGACGGTTCCCCACCAGGCCATTCCGATTGTGTTGGTCCTGTGATCACCTTCGCATCTGTGATCACATCCGGTACGTGCGCGTCCGCCGGCCCGTCGATCCGCGCCATCCCGCACGGCACCGCCCTGGTCGCGTACGGGAGTTGCAGAACGCCCTCCCGGCTCCACAGGCCGGCCCCCGCCAACCACCCCTCGG
Organism: Streptomyces sp. NPDC002868; assembly: GCF_055563295.1. Lineage (NCBI taxonomy): Bacteria > Bacillati > Actinomycetota > Actinomycetes > Kitasatosporales > Streptomycetaceae > Streptomyces > Streptomyces sp. NPDC002868. The sequence goes on from NZ_JBVHDR010000017.1 coordinate 91,972, forward strand.
GCGCGGCCAGTTGATGCAGCCGCCGTCCCGAAGGGCGCCACACCCCCAGCCAGGTCCCCGCGGCGCCGTCGATCCGCAGCGCCACCGCGCAGCTCTCCGGCATCAGCACCTGCCCCGGCTGCACGGCGAACGGCGTCACCGCGCAGTCCGCCAGCCGAAGGCACTCGGGAAAGCGGACCGGCCGCAGGCTCCCCAGCACGCCCCAGCCGAGCCGGTCGTGGCCCGGCGCGTTCGAGCGGATCAGCAGCAGGCCGCTGTCCGTGTCGGCCAGCAGCAGCCGGTCGTCGCTGTCATCCGTGATCTGCAGCAGCGGCGTCACCTCCCCGCCCCGCTCCAGATCGACCGCCACCGCCTTCACCGGGCAGCCGGCCAGCTGCCGGTCCAGGGCCAGTATCCGCCCCTCACGGTCCAGCCAGACCCCGCCGGAGCAGCGGCCCGGCACCTCGGCGACATGCTCGGGGCCGAACGCCCCACCCGCCACCAGCCAGACCCCGGTCGACTCGGCGCCGGGCGCCAGGGCGTACGCCCTCCTGCCGTCCGGCGCGGGCGGAAGCAGCCGCAGCTCCGCCGACTCGACGGTGCCGAGTGTCAGTTCACCCGTCCCCGGCCCGGTCGGGTACAGCAGCGAGAAGGAGTGCCGTCCCGCCACCCGCCGCCGGATCAGCACCCGCCCGTCGGCCAGCGGCAGCACCTCGGCTTCGCGCTCCTCGGGCTGGTCCAGCGGCAGCGGCACGGCGTACGGCTCGGGCCCGAGCGTCCACCGCTCCGGGAACAGGGCCTCGCGGCCCCCCGCCAGCCGGGCCGCGTATGCGCCGTCCGCGGTGATCGTGATCCCCGTACGCCCCACCGCCCCGTCCTCTGTGGCGGTCTCGATGGCACAGGCTGTCATCGGCGCATCACCTCCGGTCACCGAAGCTAGGTATCGCACTTCCTGCCGAACAACACGTGACTCACCACTTCACACATATGGGTGGCCATGCCCGGATTCTCCTGAGGGGAAGGGGGCGATTGTGCTCAGCGGGGCGGCCGTGGATAAAGTTAGGTTCCCCTAAGTACTGGATCAGGAGCACGTCATGTCCCTACGCATCCGCGGCACCGCCGCCGCAGTCGCCCTTGCCGCCGCGCTCTCCCTCACCGCCTGCGGCAGCCAGGACGGCGGGGACAAGGGCTCCGCCGGCAAGGCTGACGACGGCGGAAAGAAGGCTGTCGCCCAGGGCGGCAAGGGCTTCGGCGACGCGGCGGCGAAGACCGCGGCGATGGGCACCGACGCCAAGCCCGGCCAGTTCCCGCGCACCGTCACCCACGCGCTGGGCAAGACCGAGCTCAAGGCCGCGCCCAAGCGGGTCGTGGTCCTCGACGTCGGCGAACTGGACAACGTCGCCTCGCTGGGCGTCAAGCCCGTCGGCTACGCCCCCACCGAGGGCGACGAGGGCATCCCCGGCTACCTGAAGAAGGAAGCCGGCAGTCCCAAGAACGTCGGCACGATCAACAACCTCAACCTCGAGGCGATCGCCGCCCTCAAGCCCGACCTGATCCTCGGCAGCCAGCTGCGTGCCGCCGACAAGTACAAGGAGCTGTCCACGATCGCTCCGACCGTCTTCTCCATCCGTCCGGGCTTCACCTGGAAGGAGAACTACCTCCTCAACGCCGCGGCCCTGGACAAGACCGCCGAGGCGAAGGCGAAGCTCGACGCGTACGAGAAGAAGGCCAGGCAGCTCGGCACGGACATCGGCGCCAAGAACGCCAAGAAGCCGACTGTCTCGATGGTCCGCTACATGCCGGGCAAGATCCGTCTCTACGCCCAGGCGTCCTTCATCGGCACCATCCTCAAGGACTCCGGCCTGCCGCGGCCCGCGAACCAGCAGGTCGAGGACCTCGCCGTGGAGATCAGCCCCGAGAAGATCGACTCCGCGGACGCCGACTGGATCTTCACCGGCGTCTACGGCGACCCCAAGACCACCAAGCGCGACACCGCCCGGTCCAACCCGCTGTGGAAGAACCTCAAGGCGGTCAAGGCCGGCCAGGCCAAGGACGTCCCGGACGAGACCTGGTACCTCGGCCTCGGCGTCACCGCCGCGGACAAGGTCCTCGACGACCTCCGGGGCTTCCTGGTCAAGTGACCAGCCTTCCTGGCCAAGTGACCAGCGCAGGCCGCAGGGGCACGGAGGACAGGTAGCCTTTCCCTCGTGCCCCGTCTGTCTGAAGTCCTCGCCGCGCTCGACGCCCTGTGGCCCGCCGAGCGGGCCGAAGAGTGGGACGCGGTCGGTACGGTCTGCGGCGACCCGGACGCCGGGATCAGCCGCGTGCTGTTCGCCGTCGACCCCGTCCAGGAGATCGCCGACGAGGCGATCGAACTCGGCGCCCAGCTGATCGTCACGCACCACCCGCTCTATCTGCGCGGTACGACGACCGTCGCGGCCTCCACCTTCAAGGGCCGCGTCGTGCACACCCTGATCAAGCACGACATCGCCCTGCATGTCGCGCACACCAACGCCGACACCGCTGACCCCGGAGTCTCCGACGCCCTCGCGGGCGCGCTCGACCTGCGGGTCGTACGCCCCCTGGTGCCGGATGCGACGGACCCGCACGGTCGCCGCGGCCTCGGCCGGATCTGTGAGTTGGACCACCCCGAGACGCTCGGCGAGTTCGCCGCGCGCGCCGCCAAGCGCCTGCCCGCAACCGCGCAGGGCGTCCGCATCGCGGGCGACCCGGACGCCGTGGTGCGTACCGTCGCGGTCAGCGGCGGCTCCGGCGACAGCCTCTTCGACGTCGTACGGGCCGCGGGCGTGGACGCGTTCCTCACCGCCGATCTGCGCCACCACCCCGCGTCCGAGGCGGTGCAGCACTCACCGCTGGGACTGGTCGACGCCGCCCACTGGGCCACCGAGTGGCCCTGGTGCGAGCAGGCCGCGGCCCAGCTCGACGAGATTTCCGACCGGCACGGCTGGGGCCTTCGGGTCCACGTCTCGCACACGGTCACCGACCCCTGGTCCTCCCACCATTCTTCTGGAGCCCCCAACTGAACGCCTCGCCCGCCGACCAGATCCGACTTCTCGACGTCCAGGCCCTGGACGTACGACTGTCGCAGCTCGCCCACAAGCGCAAGTCGCTGCCCGAGCACGCCGAGATCGAGTCGCTCAGCAAGGACCTCACGCAACTGCGCGACCTGCTGGTCGCCGCGCAGACCGAGGAGAGCGACACCGCCCGCGAGCAGACCAAGGCGGAGCAGGACGTCGACCAGGTGCGCCAGCGCGCCGTCCGCGACCAGCAGCGCCTCGACTCGGGCGCGGTCTCCTCGCCCAAGGACCTGGAGAACCTGCAGCGCGAGATCGTCTCGCTCGCCAAGCGCCAGGGCGACCTGGAGGACGTCGTCCTCGAGGTCATGGAGCGCCGTGAGTCCGTGCAGGAACGTGTCGCCGAGCTGACCGGACGGGTCTCCTCGGTCCAGGCCAAGCTCGACGACGCGACCGCGCGCCGGGACGCCGCGCAGGAGGGGATCGACGGCGAGGTCGCCTCGGTCACCAAGGAGCGCGAAGTCGTGTCGGGCTCCGTGCCGGCGGATCTCCTCAAGCTGTACGAGAAGCTGCGCGTCCAGCAGGGCGGGGTGGGCGCGGCCCGCCTCTACCAGCGCCGCTGCGAGGGCTGCCAGCTGGAGCTGAACATCACCGAGGTGAACGAGGTCAAGGCGGCGTCTGCGGACACGGTGCTGCGCTGCGAGAACTGCCGGCGCATCCTGATCCGTACCTCTGAGTCGGGTCTGTAATGCGGGAGTTCGTCGTCGAGGCGGACGGCGGCTCCCGGGGGAATCCGGGCCCCGCCGGTTACGGTGCGGTCGTGCTCGACCCGAAGACGGGGGAGACGCTCGCCGAGGCCGCGGAGTACATCGGCGTCGCGACGAACAACGTCGCCGAGTACAAGGGCCTGGTGGCGGGGCTGAAGGCGGCGAAGGCGCTCGACCCCGATGCGTCGATCCGGGTCCGGATGGACTCCAAGCTGGTCGTCGAGCAGATGTCGGGCCGCTGGAAGATCAAGCACCCGGACATGAAGCCGCTGGCGGCGGCGGCGGCGCGCGTTTTTCCTGCTTCTCAAGTCACGTACGAGTGGATCCCGCGGGAGAGGAACAAGCACGCGGACCGGCTGGCCAACGAGGCGATGGACGCGGGCAAGAAGGGCAAGCAATGGGAGCCCTCGCGCTCCACGGCGGAGCTCGACGCACGCGACGCGGAGGCGGCGAGGGTGGTCGGCGACGCGACGGCGGGCGCGGCCAGGGCGAGGGCGGCGCTGAGCGGGGCGACGGGTGCGGCCGAGGCGGTCACGGTCCGCGCCGAGCCGGTGGCCGGAGCCGCGGGGGTCGGCGAAGCCGCGCCGACCGCACCGCCCGTCGGGTGGGGCCCCGCCGACCTCGGCGCACCCGCCACCTTTGTGCTGCTCCGCCACGGCGAGACCCCCCTGACCCCCGAGAAGCGTTTCTCGGGCAGCGGCGGCAGCGACCCTTCGCTCTCCCCGACGGGCCTGCGCCAGGCCGAGGCGGTCGCGGCCGCCCTCGCGGCGCGCGGCACCATCCAGGAGATCGTCAGCTCCCCGCTCAAGCGCTGCCGCGAGACCGCGGAGACCGTCGCGGCCCGGCTGAACCTCGACGTCCGCGTCGAGGACGGCCTGCGCGAGACGGACTTCGGCGCCTGGGAGGGCCTGACGTTCGCGGAGGTCCGCGAGCGGTACGGCGACGACCTCACCGCCTGGCTCGCCTCGGCGAAGGTCGCCCCGACGGGTGGCGGGGAGAGCTTCGCGACGGTGGCGCGCCGGGTCGCGGCGACCCGCGACAAGCTGATCGCCCGGTACGAGGGCCGCACGGTCCTGCTGGTCACCCATGTCACGCCCATCAAGACCCTGGTCCGACTGGCGCTGGGAGCCCCGCCGGAGTCGCTGTTCCGGATGGAACTCTCCACGGCATCGGTCTCGGCGGTGGCGTACTACGCGGACGGCAACGCATCGCTGCGCCTGCTGAACGACACGTCGCACCTGCGCTGACGCGATGACCTGGCAGCTGACCGAAGACGTCGACGAGTTCCGCCGGGCCGCCGGTGCCTACCTGGCGCGCGACCCCGTCGGCAGCACCGCCCTGCTCACCGTCAGTGAGACCGTGCGGCGGCACGGGCCGCATGCGTACGGGGACGCGGAACCAGCCCGGTTCGGATGGTGGCGGGACGGGGACGGGGGCCACGTGGCGGGCGCGTTCGTGCAGACGCCGCCGCGGCCGCCGCTGCTCGGGCCGATGGCCGAGCCGCTCGCCCGCGCGCTGGCGCGGACGCTGCGGGCCGCCGGGACCGGGCTCAGCGGTGTGAAGGGCGGTGAGGCACACGCGTACGCCTTCGCCGACGAGTGGGCGGGCGCGCACGGCTGGAGCGTCGACGTACGGCTGCGGCTCTTCCGGCTCGGCAGCCTGACGCCGCAGCAGCCCGCGCCGCCGGGCGCCGCGCGCCGGGCCGACGCCGCCGACGTGCCGCGGGCCGCCGCCTGGATGCGCGCCTTCGCCGCCGACATCGGTGATTCCTCCGGCGCGGACCAGACCGAGAACGTCTCCCGCCGCATCGCCGACGGCTGCCTGTACCTGTGGGAGACGGACGGGCAGCCCGTGTCCATGGCCGCCCGTTCCCCGCTGCTGGCCGGGCAGTCCCGGGTCTCGCCCGTCTACACCCCGTCCGAGCTGCGCGGACGGGGTTACGCCGGTGCGGTCACCGCCGCCGTGAGCCGCGACGCGCTCGACGCCGGGGCCGAACAGGTCCTGCTCTTCGCAGACTTGGCCAACCCCACCAGCAACGCCCTGTACCAGCGCCTCGGTTACCGCCCGCTCGCGGACTTCGTGGACCTCGACTTCACCTGAGCGCGACCGAGGCTGCCGCGCAGCGCGGCAGCCTCGGCCGCCAGTGTCTCGACCCCCGCCCAGTCCTTGGCCGCGATCGCGTCTGCCGGCAGCATCCACGTACCGCCGACGCAGCCCACGTTCCTCAGCGCCAGATACGAGGGCGCGGCGGCGAGCGAGATCCCGCCCGTCGGGCAGAAGCGGGCCTGAGGCAGCGGACCCGCAAGGGACTTGAGGTACGCCGTGCCGCCCGCCGCCTCGGCCGGGAAGAACTTCATCTCGCTCACCCCGCGCTCCAGCAGCGCCACGACCTCCGAGGCCGTCGAGACCCCGGGCAGGAACGGCACGTCCGACGCCTTCATCGCGTCCAGCAGCCGGTCCGTCCACCCGGGGCTCACCAGGAACCGCGCCCCGGCCGCCACCGCGGCATCGACACCGTCCGCCGAGATCACCGTGCCCGCTCCCACCACCGCGTCCGGCACCTCGGCCGCGATCGCGCGGATCGCGTCCAGCGCGGCCGGCGTCCGCAGTGTCACCTCGATCGCGGGCAGACCGCCCGCGACCAGGGCACGCGCGAGCGGTACGGCATCGGCGGCGTCGTCGATGACGACGACGGGGACGACCGGCGCGAGGTCGAGCACGGTGGGCAGGGCAGCGGTGGTCATGCCGTCATCCTGCCCGGCGTACGCAGTATGCGCAAAGGTCATTGCGTATGCTGCAACGACGCAATGCTCAGTGGATCTGGTTCACCACCACATCCAGCGCCCATGCCTTCCCGGCCCTGCCCGGCGCCTGCGCCTCCACCGCGTACCCCAGATCCCGCAGCGCCTCCACCAGCTCGCCAGGACCCGCCGGCCTGGCGCCCGCCGTCAGCAGGTCCCGTACCAGCCGACCCTTCGTCGCCTTGTTGAAGTGGCTGACCACCGACCGCTTCTCCACCCCGTCGACCATCTGCGAGTGCAGCACCCGCACCGTCGCCGTACGCCCCGCAACCTCACCCTTCGGCTTCCACGCCGCCGCATACGCGGAGGACCGCAGATCGAGTACGAGCCCGTCACCGGCGGCCTCCGGCATGGCGGACGCCATGGGCTCGCGCCAGTACGCCCCGAGGGCGCCCAGCCCCGGCAGCTTCACCCCCATCGAGCAGCGGTACGACGGAATCCGGTCGCCGACCCGCACCGCGCCCCACAGCCCCGAGAAGACCAGCAGCGACTTCCGGGCCCGGCGCCGCGCGTCCGGCTCCAGGGTCGCGAGGCCCAGCGCGTCGTAGAGCACACCCGTGTAGATCTCCCCGGCCGGCCGGGTCCCCGCGGTCCGCAGCTCCACGTTCTTCGCGATCTCGCCGCGCAGGCCCTCGCTCAGGCCGAGTACTTCCCGCGCCTTCTCCTCGTCGGCGGCGCAGAGTTCGACCAGTTCGTCCAGCACCGCGGCGCGCGCCCCGGCAAGGCCCGGCAGCGACAGCGACTCCGGCTTCAGCGGAGCCCCGCGCCCGGAAGCGGCCTTACCCTCCGACGGCGGCAACAGCACGAGCACGGCAAGTCTCCTTCGTACGTACGGGGGCGGGGGTGCGGCCCCCGCGCCAGCGTACGGGGTGCCAAGGTCCCCACCCCGTCCTAGGCTCGGTCCATGCCCCGCCGTCATGTGCACACCACCGGCGCAGCCGAGGATGCCCTGCGGGTCGCCCTCCGGGAGCTGCGTACGACGCTCGGCATGCCGGAGGGCTTCCCGCCCGACGTCCTCGCGGAAGCGGAGTCGGCCGCCAGGGCCCCGCGCCTGCCCGATCACGACGCCACCGACATCCCGTTCTTCACCGTCGACCCGCCGGCTTCCGTCGATCTCGACCAGGCGATGCACCTCGCCCGCCGGGGCAACGGCTTCCGGATCCACTACGCGATCGCCGACGTCGCCGCCTTCGTCGCGCCCGGCGGCGCGCTGGACGCCGAGGCACACCGCCGCGTGCAGACCCTCTACTTCCCGGACGAGAAGATCCCGCTTCATCCGGCCGTGCTCTCCGAGAGCGCGGCCAGTCTGCTGCCCGGTCACAACGCACCCGCGCTGCTCTGGCAGTTCGACCTCGACGCCGAGGGCCGCGTGATCGTGAGCGAGCTGCGGCGGGCGCTCGTACGGAGCCGGGCCAAGCTCGACTACGCAACGGTCCAGCGGCAGATCGACGCGGGCACCGCGGAGGAGCCGGTGGCGCTGCTCAAGGACATCGGGCTGCTGAGGGAACGGCTGGAGATCGAGCGCGGCGGGATCTCGCTCAAAGTCCCCGAGCAGGAGATCGTGAAGCGGGACGGCGCGTACTCCCTCACCTACCGTGCCCCGCTTCCCGCCGACGGCTGGAACGCCCAGATCTCCCTGCTTACGGGCATGGCCGCGGCCGACATCATGATCGCGGCCGGCACCGGCATCCTGCGTACCCTGCCCACCGCGCCGGGCGGCGCGGTGGCGCGGCTGCGCCGCTCGGCCGAGGCCCTGCGGATCGACTGGCCGCACCATGTCTCGTACGCGGAGCTGGTCCGCTCCCTCGACCCGAACAACCCCCGCCATGCCGCCTTCCTGCAGGACTGCACCACCCTGCTGCGGGGTGCGGGCTACAGCGCCTTCACAGGCGGCGAGCTGCCCTCGCCCGCGGTCCATGCGGCGGTGGCCGACGAGTACACGCACTGCACCGCGCCGCTGCGACGGCTCGTCGACCGGTACGCGGGCGAACTGTGCGTGGCGGCGGTGGCGGGTCAGGAGCCGCCGGACTGGGCCGTGGCCGCGCTCGATGTGCTGCCGAAGGAGATGGCGGAGGGCTCGAAGCGCGCCAACACGGTGGAGCGGGAGTGCGTCGACATCGCCGAGGCGGCGTTGCTGAAGGAGCGGATCGGCGATGTCTTCGACGCGTTCGTGGTGGACGTGAAGGAGCACGAACCGGCCGTCGGCACGGTCCATTTGGAGGACCCGGCGGTGGTGGCGAGGATCGAGGGCGGCGAGACGAAACTGCCGCTGGGGGAGCGGCTGCGGGTCCGGCTCACGCAGGCGGACCCGGGGTCGGCGAAGGTGCTGTTCGCCCCTGCGTGAGCTCGGCCGGGCCGGGCCGGGTCCGCTCGGGCGCGGAGCCTGGTCGACCGGCACCGTGAGCCTGGCCCCCAGGCCTGCCAGGTAGCATGGTCACCACGGCAGACGAGCCGGGCGGACGGCCGCGTGGAGATCTTCTGGATCTCCTCGAGGAACGTCCGGGCTCCACAGGGCAAGGTGGTGGGTAACGCCCACCCGGGGTGACCCGCGGGACAGTGCCACAGAAAACAGACCGCCGGGGACCTCGGTCCTCGGTAAGGGTGAAACGGTGGTGTAAGAGACCACCAGCGCCTGGGGTGACCCAGGCGGCTAGGTAAACCCCACCTGGAGCAAGGTCAAGAGGGGCCGCGGTAGAACGCGGCCCTGCGCGGACGTTCGAGGGCTGCCCGCCCGAGTCCGCGGGTAGACCGCACGAGGCCGGCGGCAACGCCGGTCCTAGATGGATGGCCGTCTCCCCGGCCGCCGCGAGGCGACCGGGCGACAGAACCCGGCGTACAGCCCGACTCGTCTGCCACTACCTGCGGCTTTGCCTGGGAAAGGGCCTCTGACCTGCGTCGGAGGCCCTTTCCGATCTTTCGGGGGCTTGCCGCGTTACGCGGCGGAAAGTCCCTGAAAAAGTCCCTGGCGCAGAGGCGCGTGGGACGCCCCTGACCTGGGCCAGATCACCGTTCCGTCGGTCTTGGTGTGGGGCTCTGCGATCGTGGCGTGAGGCAGGAAGCGGGGTCCGCTGCAGTGTGGGCCCGAAGGCGGCGGTTGCACGCTCCCCCATGTACGAGCACCCCGCGGTGCTGGAGGCGGCGGTGGTTGCCGTGCCCGGGCGCCGGGGCCGACGCGGTCGTGGTCCTGCGGGACCCGCGGGCGCTGGACGAGCTGCCGGGCTTGCTGGCCGGGCGGCTCAAGCCGCACGAGCAGCCCGAGCGATTCCGCGCCTGGCCGAGCCCGTCCCGCGGGGTGACCGGCAAGGTGCTCAAGGCCGTGATCAGGCGGCAACTCGGACCTGGCTGAGGGGGCGGGTCCGCAGACCCGCCCCCTCAGCCAGGTCCTTCCGGCGGCTAATCGAGGTTCTTGGCCTGCGGGGCCGACGGCGAGCCGTCCGCCGAGAGCTCGGGCTCCGCGTCCGTGCCGGCGTCCATACCGGGCATCATCCCCGGCATGGGCGCGTTCGCGGCGGGCCGGACGAGGAGGACCACCAGGGCGAACGCGACGACCGTGAACGCCACCGCGACCAGGAAGCCGGCCGAGGCGCCCTTGGCCAGGACGTGCGCCGTGTCGCCCGTCGCCCCGTTCGTCGCCGCGCCGTACACGGTGATGATGACCGCCAGGCTCAGCGAGCCGCCCATCTGCTGCGTCGCGTTGAGCAGGCCCGAAGCGGCCCCCGTGTCCTGCATCTCCACGTCGGACACGCCGACCATGGTCATCGGCATGAACACCATGCCCGCCCCGAACCCGTACAGCAGCATGGGACCGAGCAGGTCGCTGAGGTAGGCGCTGTCGGCGGAGATGGCTGACAGCCAGATGAGCGCGCCCGTGATCAAGAGCGTCCCGGCCACCAGCGGCAGGCGTTGTCCGATCTTGGGGATGAGTTGCATCATCACGCCGGAGACGACGATGATCGAGACGCTGAGCGGCAGGAAGGCCAGGCCGGTCTTGAGCGGGCTGTAGCCCAGCACGTTCTGGAAGAAGAGGGTTAAGAAGAAGAACATCCCGATCAGGGAACCCATCATCGCCACCCCGAGGGCGTAGATGCCCGAGCGGTTGCGGCTGGCGAACAGGCGCAACGGGATGATTGGCTGCGAGGTGCGGCTCTCGATGAAGACGAACGCCACCAGCAGGACCACGGCCCCGATGAACGAGCCGATCGTGGTGGCCTCCCGCCAGCCGCTGTCGGAGGCGTGGATGAAGCCGTACACGAGCAGGGCGACGCCCCCGGTGGAAGTGATTGCGCCGCCGACGTCGAACCGGCCCTCGCTCCGCGGCGTCTTGCCGATGAACAGTGGCGCGGCCAGGGCCAGGGCGACGCCGATGGGCACGTTGACCAGCAGGACCCAGCGCCAGGAGACCCACTCGGTGAGCAACCCGCCTGCCACCAGGCCGATCGCGCCGCCCGCGCCCGATACGCCGGCGAACACCGCGAACGCCCGGTTGCGCTCCCGCTCGGTTGGGAAGCCGGTGGCGATCAGGGACAGCACCGTCGGTACGACGATGGCGGCCCCGGCGCCCTGGATGACGCGCATGCCCAGCAGCCATCCGGAGTTCTGGGCGAGGCCGCCGAGCAGGGACCCCAGCGTGAACAGCAAGATCCCGCCGATGAAGGCCGGGCGGCGGCCGAGGAGGTCACCGACCCGGCCGCCGAGCAGCAGCAGCCCGCCGAACGCGAGGGTGTAGGCGTTGACCACCCACGACAGGTTCTGCGTGGAGAACCCCAGGGACGTCTGCACGCTGGGGAGCGCTACGTTCACGATGGTGGCGTCGAGGATTACCATGAGCTGGGCCATGGCGATGACAACCAGCATGAGGCCGGTGCGATGCGCTAGCCGGGGCGGGCTCGCCGGGGCTGCGACTGCGGGGGTGCTAACAGCCATTTGGTAGCCTTATCAGGGATGAGGAAGCTTTAAGGAACTGCAGCGTTCACTGTTTGCTACTCTAGCAGCGGCAAGTAGGGAACGCAATCGTTCATATCGGTCTGCTGGGCGGGCCGTCCGGGAAGTGGGGATGCCGTGTCCGGAGCCGGATTGGCTGCCGACGCCGCGGTCGGAGGCCAGGGCCCGCCCAGGAAGGCGGCGGCCAGCCGCCGGCGGGGTGAGGACCTGGAGCGCGCCATCTACTCGGCGGTGATCACCCAGCTCGAGGCCGTCGGCTATGCCAGGCTGACCATGGATCGGGTGGCGGCCGATGCCCGGACGGGCAAGGCGGCGCTCTACCGGCGCTGGCCCAGCAAGGCCGAGCTCGTGGTCGACACGCTCGACTACGCCCTGCCCGCGCCCGAGGACGCGCCCGACGAGGGCAACGTCCGCGACGACCTGGTCGAGCACATGCGGCAGAAGGCGGAGGTCCTCAACTCCCCGGTCGGCCGCGCGATGCAGAGCCTTCTGGCCGAGATCGACCGGGACGGGCCGATGGTCCGCCTGGTGCAGGAGCGCGTCTTCCAGCCCCGGCAGAACGTCTTCCATCTGATCCTGGAGCGCGGGGTGCGGCGCGGCGAGATCCGTTCCGGCCGGCTCAGCCCGTTGGTCGCTGAACTCGGGCCCGCCATGCTGGTGCAGCGCTTCCTCGGCGACTCGGCCCCGGTTCCCGACGACTACCTGGTGGCCGTGGTGGACGAGCTGATCATGCCCATCATCCGCCCGTAGCCGCCAGGACCGGCCTCACCGCCCACACCCTCCGGTACTGACCGCTGACGATCGCTCAATACTGTGCTGCCGGCCCGGGGCCGGGTGCGTACGGTCAGGGCCATCGCCCGCGCGCGGTCACCTCGACCGGCGCGACCGGGTACCGCGTCTTGCTGCTGGACCGGGCGGGCTTCCCGCCGACACCGTGTCCACCCTCTACATTCAGCCGCCGGGCGTGGACCGGCTGCGCCGCTGAGGCTTGCTCGACGCGGTCAGGGCGACCGGTTGCCCGCCGCTCGACCGCGTCGTCTACGAGCTCGGCGACGTGCGCATCGAGGGCTGCTGCCGCGCGATCGAGGAAGTCTCGGCGGCCTACGCCCCCCGGCGACACCTCCTCGACCAGGTCCTGGCCGACGGCGCGGTGGCCGCCGGAGCCGAGTTCCGCGAGCGCTGCCAGGTCACTGGCCTGCGATAGGGAACCCGGGCGCCGGCTAAGCCGCCTGGGCGGCAGGGTGCCGCCGTGCGGTCACGTGTGGATCTTCTCCTGGTTGGCCAGCATGCCGACGTACTTCTCGATGCGCCGGGCCCTGGTCTCGGGCTTCTTGGCGTCCTGCACCCGGTAGAGGATGGAGTAGCGATTCTGGCTGTCGAGGGTCTTGAAGAACTCCGCGGCGGCCGGGTTGGCCTCCAGCGCCTTCGCCAGGTCGTCCGGGACGGTGGCGGTCTTCGCCCCCGCGTAGGCCGCTTCCCAGCGCCCGTCCTTCTTGGCCCGCTCGACCTCGGCGATCCCCGGCGGTTGCATCCGGCCCTGCTCGATGAGGGCGGCGACCTTCTCCCGGTTGACCTTGGACCACCGGCTGCGGGCCGACCGCGGCGTGAACCGCTGGAGCCAGTGGGCGTCGTCGAGCTTGCCTTTCTGGCCGTCGATCCAGCCGTAGCACAATGCCACGTCGAGGGCCTGGGCATACGTCAGGGCGCCTTTGCCCGCTGCGTCATTCTTAAGCTTCAGCCAGAACCCGCCGGATGCGGCGTAATTGCGGGAGAGCCAATCCTGCAGCTCCGCCGCCGATGCGAATTCGATGATCTCTTCGTCTCGGGCCATGAGTGTCAGTCAAGCACAAGACGGCGGCCCGAGTAGGGGGCCCTCCGGTACCGGCGGGGTTGGCCGAAATCTGTTGAAAACGGGCGCGCAACGGGCTATGGCCTTATCGGTGCCTGGCCGGTTCGGCCTGGGTCCTTAACCTCGCGCTTTCATGAAGCGTGGTGTCCGACGGGTGGTCAGACAAACGAAAAGCGCCTCTGACCAGCAAGAATGAGGATTGTCGAGGTCCTTGTT
>NZ_JBVHDR010000018.1:0-99918 GCF_055563295.1 Streptomyces sp. NPDC002868
CACACCAAGGCACTCGCACTGCCCACCACACAGACCTGATCACAACACCGGCGACGAGCTCAACACGACCGCACACCAATCACGCACGAGGTCGTAAAGCGTGTTGCAGAAGGCTGTGATCTGGGCATTTCCTTTGTATGCGTGGGGTGTTGAGGGCCGAGCCGTTGTGGGTGGAGACGTTCACGGGTCTGCGGATGAGGCAGTTCGAGCGGCTGCTGAAGGTGGTGCGGGAGCGAGGCGAAACGGTCCCGGTGGCGGCTGGCCGTGGTGCCTGCCGCTGGCAGACCGGGTGCTGATGGTGGCCGTCTACTACCGCACGAACCTCACGATGCGGCAGCTCGCGCCGCTGTTCGGGATCTCGCCGGCGACCGTGTGCCGGGTCATCCAGCGGCTGCGGCCCCTGCTCGCCCTCGAGCCGGCCGCCCGTTCCGCCGACGCCGCGGATCGGTTGTGGATCGTGGACGGCACCTTGATCCCGGTGCGTGACAGGACGGTCGGCGCCTCGAGCCGAGATAGGCGCGCCTGGCTGCTCTGCGCTGCTCCTGGAGGCCTGCAGCCTCGTTCCAGGTGGTCTTGGCGGTGTCGCGTGCTTCGGTCAGTTCGACGACTCTCGCTCTGGTGGAGCAGCCGCTTGGCGTTCCCCTTGTCGATTGCGTCGTACATGCGGTCGAGGTGGTGCACCCGCAGGTCTCTGCGCTTGATGTGTCCGAGGTGGGGGACCAGGTAGTTGGTGATGTGCTCCTCGTAGCCGTGTCTGGTTGTGGGCGAGAAACTTCTTGCCCTTGATCCAGCGCACCACGTATTCGCCGAAGGTCTCGTTCGACAGGACGTCGGTGCCGCGGTCGGCGTCACGGTAGAGCTGTGCAGCTTCGGTCTTGGCGTCGTCCTTGGTGGCAAAGCCACCGCGCCGGACGCGGCGTCGCTTGCCGTTTTCGCCTGGCTCAAGCTCGAAGTAGAAGTACCAGCTGCCGTGCCCCTTCTGCCCCAGCCTGGAGCAGGACAGGCCGATCTCCTTCATCTTGGCTGTGCCGTCGTCGTTGAGTATCGGCCTTCCCGCGGAGTCGGCAGCCGACTCCTTGCACTGGCAGCCGGTAATAGCTAGGCGCGAACATCCCATCCCCCTCAGTTCCCGACACGGAGCTGAGAGGCTTCCCGCGATCAATTAATCGCACAGTTGTCCGAAAATCTGGTTACGTGCGACCTCCCGCACACCTAGCGTTGCCGCCGGTCGCAACGGCAACGAGACGAGAGGCACATGCGCATACCACGATTAAGCATCAAGCTCAGAGCGTTTATGTCGGCGGGAGTGGCACTCTTCGCCGTGGCTCTCGCTCCACAAGCCACAGCCCAGCAAGTACCCCAGAACGACACGCCGCCCGTACAGGTCGAAGTAGGCGAACCGCTCGGGATGCCGGGAAACCCGCGGGCAGTTGGCTGTGACGACACCAACTTCACGAACCGAACTGAGTCCTGCTACGTCAACCTCCACCCGCTGATCTTCCGCGCAGTCCAGCCCCCGACCTACCCGATAGTCGGCGAGGCGCTGCTGTACGTGAAGTCCGAGGCAAAGCTCAATCCGAAGAACCGGTACGCGTGGACCCACAGCGTGAGCTTCGAGGTCCGTGATCCCAAAGGTGCCGCCGCTCAGGGAATCAGCGGCAGTGTGGAACTGAACTGCCAGGCATGCGACGCCACAGCTGGCGGAACAAAGGCCCTGCCGGCCAACCAACTGGTAAAGTTCACCATGAGTGTCGCGTCCCCAGGCCGTGCCACCGTGAAGGACAACCAGATCCCCGCAGTCAGTTTCACCGTCCCGACATACCCCGGAGGGACCGTACCCGTCGAGGAAGAGATTCCTGAGGCGGCGACGACGGTTCGCTGTGACAACGACCCTACGATCAACCCAACGCAGGGTGGTTGCGTCTACCCCAACTTCACTCCCACGTACAACGTGTCCACGGTCCTCGCTGACCAGGATCAGGTGGCGTGGCACATCTGGTGGGGGCAGAACAACTTGAACCAAGCCTGGGGGCGCAAGGGGCATGGCCCGGCGCTCAGCCGGACGATGGACCAGACCCTCATCGACGCCAACCGGGCAAAGGCCTGCCCGGCCAGCATTCCCAGGCCGCCTGGCAAGTCGTGTGACGAGTACCCGTTTGCGTCGACTCACGAGGGCGCATCGAAGAACGCCGACTTCTCGTGCCACATGGTTCCTGCAGACGAGAACAGCAAGGAAGGCTCACTGCGCGGCGCGTGGTACGGAGCCAACCGCGTCCTGGAGAAGGACAAGTTCTGGGCCAACGTGATCCTGCCCCCGGCCGAATCCAACATCACACCGCCCCCCGCTCCCCGGGTGCAGTGCCCCGGGTAGGCAAATAACTGGACGGAGCATGGGGTGCGTTGATGCGTGACTTCGTTGACGCACCCCCGTGCGCATCGCGTCCCGAAAGAGGAGAGCCGGATGGCCACACTGCTTGCACGTCTCGAGCCGCAGAAGGAGTTTGCGGCAGACGGGTTCACCATCACTGTCCTGTCGCCGCCCGACGAAAGCGACGATGGATCGTCCACGGACAGCATTCTCCGCGTTCTTCACCTCGGTTCCGTCGTGACCATGCGCACCAAGTCCGAAAACAGATGGGTCACGGTCCTCGCGGAGTTGTGGGACGGGGAGCCACCCATGGACACCCGCGAGAGATGGGAAGCGTCCGGTGAGCTGGACTTCGAGTGGCACCACCAGACGGTGGTCATCGGGCGGAGTCCGAATGTCGATGACGACAACCCCAACTTCTTTCCCCTCTCCCCGGGAGCCTCCAGGGTGCGCGTGCACAGAGTGGGTGAAGAAGGTGAAGAGAGGGTCCTGGTGCAGATCTGGTCACAACACCCGTGAACCAGCATGTCCATAGAACAGGAACGGCCTGCGTGCCGGTCACGGCTACTCAATGTCCGCTGCGAGGACGTTCGCACATAGCGTGCCGCACCTCGTGGCCACGGTCTGGTCATTGGACGGTGTCCTATGTGGTGAGGCGGACGAGTCGTTTGTAGCAGCCGAGGGCGGCTGCGTGACGTGTCTGCCGGTCGACGGCGACGGCCTGGTCGACCCGGCGGCGCTGGCCGGCGCACTCACCGAGTACACGGTGCTCGTCTCGGTCATGGCCGCCAACAACGAGACCGGCGCGCTCCAGCCCATCACCGAACTGGCCCGCATCACCCGCGCCCACGGGGCACTGTTCCACTGCGATGCTGCTCAGGCGGCGGGAGAACCGCTGGACGTACAGGACTTGGGCGTCGACCTGCTGAGACAGTCGTCGGCGACAAGATGTACGCGCCAAAGGGCATCGCCGCCCTGTACATCCGCGCAGGAGTCGCCCTTGAACCGCTGGTCTACGGCGGCGGGCAGGAACGCGGCCTGCGCGCGCCGGCACCGAGAACGTCGCGCTCGCCGTCGCCCTGGGTGCCGCCGCCCAACTCGCCGTCGAACTGGCCGACGGCGGCGACCGGCGCATCGCCGCGCGCCGCGGCCGCCTCCACACCCGCCTTGCCGCCCGGCTCCCCGGCCGGATCCGCCTCAACGGCCCCGCCGACGGCCGCCTGCCCAACACCCTCAACATCAGCATCGACGGCGTCCAGGGCCATGAACTCCTCGCGGCCGTCCCCGACATCGCCGCCTCCACCGGCTCGGCCTGCCACAGCGGCGACCACACACGCTCGCCCGTACTCCGCTCGATGGGCCTGGACGACGACCGCAGCTTTGCCGCCCTGCGGCTCTCCCTCGGCCGCTGGACCACCCCCGACGAGGTCGACCGCGTGGCCGACCTCCTCGCCACCGCCGCCCGCATGACCGCGACCCTGCCCGCGCCACCGGACCAGCCCCTGGTCATCGACGGCACCGGCATGCTCTGCGTGGTCCTGCTGCTGCACCTGCGCGCCCGGATCGCCGACGCCCCGCCCGGAACCGAGGTCCACCTCATCGCGGACGATCCCGCCGCTCCGTTGGACCTGGCCGCCTGGTGTCATCTGACCGGCCACACCTACCTCGGCCCCGTCCCCACATCCGACGGCGGCCCGGTCTACTCCGGCACCGGCACCGGCACCGCGGAGCCCACCCACCCGACGTCGCCCTGGCGACAGTGCGAGAGCGAGAGCGCCGCCCCAGAGCGATAAACAAGACAGCCGACCTGTGCGACCGCGCAGCCGGTACGAGGCGGCACCCCATGACCGACGCCGAGAATGCAACCCCACCCATCCGACGGAAGACATGACCGCAGCCCAGGCTTCCGTCACCCAGCTGGAGCGCCTTGCCGAGAAGCTGGGCGGCCGCGCCTCCGTAACCGCCGTCTACGGCGAACGCGTGGTCAGCGAGGGCGTCACCATCAACCCGGTCGCCAAGGCCGGCTTCGGTTTCGGCGGCGGAGCCGGCCGTGAGGTCGGTGCCCGCTGACGGCGAAGGCTCCACCCCTGCGTTCAGGGTGGAGCCTTGTGCCGTACCGGCTCAGCAGCAGTCGCAGCCGGGGCGGCAGCCACACGCGTCCGACTCCGCGACGGACGGAGCGGTGTGGGCGGTGGGTGCGCAGCAGCCTTTGCCCTGCCAGGCGTCGCGGCCTTCCTTGACGGCAACGGCCGCGATGACGAGGGCAGCGATCGGGTCGGCCCAGGACCAGCCGAGTGTGGCGTTGAGGACCAGACCGACCAGCAGGACCGCGGACAGGTAGGTGCACAGCAGGGTCTGCTTGGAGTCCGCGATCGCGCTGGCGGAGCCGAGGTTCCGTCCGGCTTTGCGCTGGGCGGCGGACATGAACGGCATGACCACCAGGGAGAGTGCGGCGATCACGATGCCGGGGATGGAGCGGTCGGCCTCGCCGGTGCCGGTCAGGGCTCGTGCGGCGTCGACGGTGACGTAGGCGGCGAGGGCGAAGAAGGAGGCGGCGATGATCCGCAGCGCGGTTTTCTCCCGCGCCTCGCGCAGCGCGTGGTCGCGGGCGGAGAACTGCCAGGCGACCGCCGCGGCGGAGGAGACTTCGATGACGGAGTCCAGGCCGAAGCCGATCAGCGCGGTGGAGGAGGCGCTCGTCCCGGCGGTGATCGCAACGACTGCTTCGATGACGTTGTAGGTGATCGTCGCCGCGACCAGCAGTTGTATCCGCCGGGCCAGTGCGTCGCGGCGGGCCGGTGTCGGGCCGAGGGATATCGAGGCCATCTCAGCAGCAGCCCTTGGTCTCGGCATCGCGGCAAGTGCGGTCGGTCTCGACGGCGACGACCGCGGTGCGCAGGTCGTCGAGGGCGTGACCAAGGCGCGGGTCGGCGAGTTCGTAGCGGGTGCGTCGGCCGTCGGGGACAGCCACGACCAGGCCGCAGTCCCGCAAGCACGCCAGGTGGTTGGACAGACGGGTCCGGGAGACGCCGATCCGGTCGGCCAGATCGGACGGGTAGGCGGGGGCGGCTCGGAGAGCCAGCAGTAGCTGGCAGCGGATGGGGTCGGCGAGAGCGCGGCCGAAGCGCGCGAGCACCTCGGCCTCCGGGGCGATGGTCAGCACCCGTCCGACGGTACACGGGATCGTGAATTCATAAAACCTTGGATCATTCGCGAGGGGCCCGCGTGCTGCGTAGTCTGCGGTCACGCCGGAATTCGGCCGCTTTGTCCCTGCGCCGACACCCAGAGTGCCGGCCCTGGACGCGCTCTGGATACGGACAGGCTGTCCTGGCCCTGCGCTTGGGTCTGTCGGTGCGGCCCGGCTCAGCCCACGATCAGGCGCCTGAACTCGGCTCAGTGACGCCGAGGAAGATGCCACCTGGCGTGTTGAGGTCGTCGTTGTAGAGGTGGAATGCCCGGAGCGACCTGGCGACCTCTCGCTGGGAGATGAAGGCGTCGCCGTCCAGGTCCAGCCGCTGGAAGATGATCGTGGCGTCAGTGCTGGGGATCTCGCAGAAGGCCAGGTACCGGGCGAACTCGTCCCTGTTGATCCGCTTGTCGCCGTCGACGTCCAGGACATTGAAGATGGCCTGCGCAATGTCCTCCAGCAGGTGGGACGCATTCGTGCTGTCACCCGCAGCGCGGTGCGCCGCGACGAACTCGTCCCGGGACAGACGGTCCTGCCCGGGGTTCGCCTGCGTCAGGAGTCCCAGCCACTGCGCCCAGTACGCCTTCTCCAGTGACTTGATCCTGTCGTCGCTCTTCGCCAACGCATAGCCGGTCATGTACTTGTCCACGATCCGCTGGTAGTCACCCCACGTGACGAAGCCGTCAACGTCGGTGTCCAGAACCGAGAAAAGTCGCCGGAGTCGACGGGTGATCGGATCGAACGTCGCCATGCGTTCCGTGTCCTTCCGGTAGAGCTGATTGACGATAGTGCTTGCACACGGCGATGACGCTGGTCCATGCCTGCTGCATGCTGTCCGCCCTTCTCGAGAACGAACGTCGATGTGTTAGACGTCCATAGGCCGCCGAAGGTTCACCGCCCGCCGAACGATCATGCAGAAGGCCTGGGTAAATGGGATCCAGGCCACCGGATCTCCCGACAAGGTCGTCGACCATGTCCGGAGGCAGCTCATCGATCTGCTGTAGCTGCGGGACTGCCGTTTCGAGTACGGAAGTCTGCTCGGGCATCCGCCGCAGCTGGAGCAGGACGGCGGGCCCTGCCCTGGAGGCATGAGCTCCTCACGCTGCGCTCGGTGACTGAAAGAGGCCTGTTCAGTGGGGCCGTATGCCACCGACCGGGGTGCGACAGGACCGTATTTCCGGGGGTCGGCGCCCTGGTGCGTAAGAACTCCGTCAAGAGTGAGGCAATGGCCGTAAGAGGCACGTCAACGGAGCGTGTGGCCGCCTGGAACAGAGGTTTCCTCTACACGTCCGTTCAATCCGAATCTCTTCCAGGAGCTCACGATGGCCGACGTGGCCTTCGTCGTCACCACGATCGCGGGTTTCGCGCTTGTGGCGTTCATCGCCAAGGGGGTGGCGAAGCTGTGACCGCCGAGAACATCGTCGGCCTGATCGTGGCCGTCGCCCTGCTGGGTTACCTCGTCCTCGCCCTTGTGTACCCGGAGAGGTTCTGAGCCCCGATATGAGCCCCATCCTCGCTGGTGTGCTCCAACTGCTCGCGCTCATCGCTGCGCTGGCGCTGGCATACCGTCCGCTCGGCGACTACATGGCGCGGGTCTACTCCTCGACGAAGCATCTCCGCGTCGAGAAGTGGATCTACAAGGCCATCGGCGCCAACCCCACCGCCGAGATGCGCTGGCCCGCCTATCTGCGTGGCGTGCTGGCCTTCTCCGCGGTCAGCGTCCTCTTCCTCTACCTGCTGCAGCGCCTCCAGGGCTCGCTGCCCGGCTCGCTGGGCTTCTCCTCCATCGACCCGGACCAGGCGTTCAACACCGCCGCGTCGTTCGTGTCGAACACCAACTGGCAGTCGTACTACGGCGAGCAGGCCATGGGCCACGTGGTGCAGACCGGCGGCCTGGCGGTGCAGAACTTCGTCTCCGCCGCGGTGGGTATTGCGGTGGCGGTGGCTCTGGTGCGGGGCTTCGCGCGTTCCCGTACCGGTGAACTGGGCAACTTCTGGGCCGACATGGTCCGAGGTGTCGTCCGCATCCTGATCCCGATCTCCGTGATCGGCGCGATCGTGCTGGTCGCGTGCGGTGCGATCCAGAACTTCGCCGGGATTCATGAGGTCGGTCAGTTCATGGGCGGCTCTCAGCAGTGGAACGGCGGCGCGGTCGCCTCGCAGGAGGCCATCAAGGAGCTGGGCACCAACGGTGGTGGTTACTTCAACGCCAACTCGGCTCATCCCTTCGAGAATCCGAACGGCTTCACCAACCTGTTCGAGATTTTCCTGATCCTGCTGATCCCGTTCGCGCTGACCCGCACCTTCGGCCGGATGGTCGGCTCACTGAAGCAGGGTTACGCGATCCTGGCGACGATGGTGACGATCTGGATCGGGTTCACCGCGCTGATGATGTGGACCGAGTTCCACCACGGCGGCCCGGCGTTCGACGTCGCCGGCGGGGCGATGGAGGGCAAGGAGACCCGGTTCGGAGTCGGCGGCTCGTCGATCTTCGCGGTGGCCACCACGCTCACCTCGACCGGTGCGGTCAACTCCTTCCACTCGTCCTTCACCGGTTTCGGCGGCGGCATCACCATGCTGGGCATGCAGTTGGGTGAGATCGCGCCCGGTGGTACCGGATCCGGCCTCTACGGCATGCTGATCATGGCGATCATCGCGGTGTTCATCGCGGGCCTCATGGTGGCCGTACGCCCGAGTACCTGGGCAAGAAGATCGGCACCCGCGAGATCAAGCTGGCGGCCTGCTACATCCTCATCACCCCCGCGCTGGTGCTGTGCTTCACCGCCGCCGCGATGGCCCTGCCGACCCCGGTGAACTCGATGACCAACTCGGATGCGCACGGCTTCTCCGAGATCCTCTACGCCTACACCTCGGCCGGCAACAACAACGGCTCGGCCTTCGCCGGTCTGAACGCGGACACGCAGTGGTTCAACACCACGATCGGTCTGGCGATGCTGCTCGGCCGGTTCCTGCCGATGGTGTTCGTCCTGGCGCTGGCGGGCTCGCTCGCCGAGCAGAAGCCCGTCCCGGCCACCGCGGGTACCCTGCGCACCCACAAGCCGCTCTTCACCGGGCTGCTGGTCGGCACGATTCTGATCATCACCGGTCTGACCTACTTCCCGGCCCTCGCGCTGGGTCCGCTCGCCGAAGGGCTGGCGGCATGACCACCAACGTAAAGAAGCAAGAGGAGCCCGGCTCCATGTCCACTGTCACCCCGACCCGGGCGCCGCACTCCGATGTGCCGACCGGTCACAAGACCGAGCCCTCACGTGTCGGCGGGGGGTTGTTCGACCCCAAGCAGCTGATCAAGTCCTTCCCGGTCGCCGTCACGAAGCTCGACCCGCGGGTGATGGTCAAGTCACCGGTGATGTTCGTGGTCCTGGTCGGCTCCGTGCTGACCACGATCTTCGCGATCAAGGACCCGACCGACTGGTTCGGCTGGGCGATCGCCGCCTGGCTCTGGCTGACCACGATCTTCGCCAACCTGGCGGAGGCGGTGGCCGAGGGCCGCGGCAAGGCGCAGGCCGACACCCTGCGCAAGGCCAAGACCGACACGGTCGCGCGCCGACTGTCCAAGGACGGCAAGACCGAGGAGCGGGTGCCGGGCACGGACCTGCGCATCGGGGACCTGGTGGTCTGCGAGGCGGGCGACATCATCCCCGGCGACGGAGATGTCGTCGAGGGTGTGGCGTCGGTCGACGAGTCGGCCATCACCGGTGAGTCGGCCCCCGTCATCCGCGAGTCGGGCGGTGACCGCAGTGCTGTCACCGGCGGCACGAAGGTTCTCTCCGACCGCATCGTCATCAAGATCACGACGAAGCCCGGTGAGACGTTCATCGACCGGATGATCAGCCTGGTCGAGGGCGCTGCCAGGCAGAAGACGCCCAACGAGATCGCGCTGAACATCCTGCTCGCCTCGCTGACGATCGTCTTCCTGCTCGCGGTCGTCACGCTGCAGCCGTTTGCGAAGTACGCGCACGCCGAGCAGACCATGATCGTGCTGGTCGCGCTGCTGGTCTGCCTGATCCCGACGACCATCGGCGCCCTCCTGTCCGCCATCGGTATCGCGGGCATGGACCGCCTGGTGCAGCGCAACGTACTGGCGATGTCGGGGCGTGCGGTCGAGGCCGCCGGTGATGTCTCCACGCTGCTGCTCGACAAGACCGGCACGATCACCCTCGGCAACCGTCAGGCCGCCGAGTTCGTCCCGGTCAAGGGCGTCACGGAGGCCGAGCTGGCGGATGCCGCCCAGCTCTCCTCGCTCGCCGACGAGACGCCCGAGGGCCGCTCCATCGTCGTCCTGGCGAAGGAGAAGTACGGTCTGCGTGAGCGCCACCAGGGCGAGCTGTCGCACGCCGAGTGGGTGGCCTTCACCGCCCAGACCCGTATGTCGGGTGTGGACGTCGACGGGCGCATGGTTCGCAAGGGCGCGACCGGTTCGGTCGTCGCCTGGGTCACCGAGCGCGGTGGCCAGGTCGCCGACGATGCCGACGTAACCGCCAACAAGATCTCGCAGGCCGGCGGTACGCCGCTGCTGGTCGCCGTCGAGGACGACAAGAGCGCCCGCGTGCTGGGTGTCATCCACCTCAAGGACGTCGTCAAGGAGGGCATGCGGGAGCGGTTCGACGAGCTGCGCCGGATGGGCATCAAGACGGTCATGATCACGGGCGACAACCCGCTGACCGCCAAGGCAATCGCGGATGAGGCGGGTGTCGACGACTTCCTCGCGGAGGCGACTCCCGAGGACAAGATGGCGCTGATCAAGCGCGAGCAGGCAGAGGGCAAGCTCGTCGCGATGACCGGCGACGGCACCAACGACGCTCCGGCGCTGGCTCAGGCGGACGTCGGCGTGGCCATGAACACCGGTACCTCGGCCGCCAAGGAGGCCGGGAACATGGTGGACCTGGACTCCAACCCCACCAAGCTGATCGAGATCGTCGAGATCGGCAAGCAACTCCTCATCACCCGGGGCGCGTTGACGACGTTCTCGATCGCCAACGACGTCGCTAAGTATTTCGCGATCATCCCGGCGATGTTCGCGGTGGTCTACCCGGGCCTGGACAAGCTGAACATCATGAACCTGTCCTCGCCCCAGTCGGCGATCCTGTCCGCGGTCATCTTCAACGCGCTGATCATCATCGCGCTGGTGCCGCTCGCCCTGAAGGGTGTGCAGTACAGGCCGACCAGCGCGGACAAGATGCTTCGCCGCAACCTGGGGATCTACGGCCTGGGCGGCCTGATCGCACCGTTCATCGGCATCAAGCTCATCGACGTGATCATCTCTTCCATTCCTGGCATCGGGTGACGACCATGAACAACTCCGTAGGAAACACAGCCCGGTTGATCGGGGCCGGGCTGCGCGCCCTGCTCGTGCTGACGATCGTCTGCGGCGTCATCTACCCGCTCGCCGTCACTGGTGTCGCGCAGGCCCTGTTCAACGACAAGGCCAACGGCTCCGAGATCAAGTCGGGGGGCAAGGTCGTCGGCTCCGAGCTGATCGGGCAGACCTACAACCTGCCGAAGAAGGACCCCAACGACGCGGAGGAGGCGGCGGTTGCGGACCTGAAGTGGTTCCAGCCGCGCCCGTCCAACGGCCTCGGCACCAACAGCGTCAACACCCAGTACAAGCTGATCCTGTCCGGCGCGACCAACCGGTCCGGCGACAACGGCGCGGAGGACGGCCGCTGCCCGGAGGAAGCCAAGAACGCCGAGGAAGGCACTCTCTGCGCCTGGGTCGTCGCCGCCAAGGCCGCCGTGGTCAAGGACAACACCACCGCCACGTACAAGGTCAAGCCCTCGGACGTGCCGCCCGACGCGGTCACCTCCTCCGGCTCCGGCCTGGACCCGGACATCTCCCCGGAGTACGCCAAACTCCAGGTCCACCGCGTCGCCGAGAAGAACAACCTCTCCGTGGCCGAGGTCGACAAGCTCGTCAAGGACAACACCGACGGCCGCACCCTCGGCTTCATCGGCGAGCCCACGGTGAACGTCCTCAAGCTCAACATCGCACTGAAGGCACTCACCGAGAAGTGATCGTCTTATGCCGGCTGGTGGGAGTCCGAGGGGCGAGGTGTCTCTTCGGTCCTCGGACTCCCGCCCCGGTTCACGACGACACGCTCCTCGCGCACGACAGGAAGGCGGCACGCCGATGACTCGGGTGGCGGTGGAGGACGAGCCACAGCTCGGTCCCTCGCGGAGCAGGGTGGCCACATCAGTGGCCGCGGGTACGCGCGGGGCGTGGATGTCGTAGACACCGGGCCCGGCCTCGCGCGGGTACCCGGCCGACGCCGGCTCATCGGCGACCTGCACGTGGGCGGGCGCGGAGCAACCTCATCCTTTGCTCCGCGCCCGCTCCACAGCAGCCCGGGCCCCTCAGCCCCGGCGCCAACCCGGGCCCCTCAGCCCCGGTCGTAGCTGTGGAATCCCCGGCCCGTCTTACGGCCGAGCAGCCCCGCCTCCACCATTCGCTGCAACAGCGGCGGCGGGGCGTACAGGGGTTCTTTGAACTCCTCGTACAACGACTCCGCGATGGCCGCGACAGTGTCCAGGCCGATCAGGTCGGCGAGCTTGAGCGGGCCCATCGGGTGGGCACAGCCCAATTCCATACCGGCGTCCACGTCGGCAGCGGTGGCGAAGCCTGACTCGGCCATGCGGATCGCGGAGAGGAGGTACGGGATCAGCAGGGCGTTGACGACGAACCCGGCCCGGTCCTGGGAGCGGATCGTGGTCTTGCCAAGGGTGTCGCGGGCGAAGTCCTCGACGGCTGTGACGGTCTCCGGTGCGGTGTGGAGGGATGCGACGACCTCCACCAGTGGCAGGACGGGCACGGGGTTGAAGAAGTGCAGCCCCAGGACCCGGTCGGCGCGGTGTGTTGCCATGCCCAGGCGCATGATCGGGATGGACGAGGTGTTGGTGGCCAGAATCGCCTCCGGATCCTCGATCATCTTGTCCAAGACGGCGAAGATTTCGGTCTTGGCGTCGGTGTTCTCCACGACGGCTTCGACGACGAGTTGCCGGTCTGCCAGGTCGTGGAGGCTGCCGGTGAAGACGAGGCGGGCCAGGGCGTCCTCGGCGGAGATACGGTCCAGTTTGCCGCGCTGGACAGCGCGTTCGAGGGAGGTGGTCACACGCTCCCGGGCTCCGCGGGCCGCGATGGCATCTGCCTCGCAGATCACCGTGTCGAGCCCGGCGCGGGCGCAGACCTCTGCGATGCCGGCCCCCATCTGGCCGCCGCCGACCACGCCGACCCTTGTGATGGACCCGTTCATGACTGCACTTCCGATCGGCGGACGAGGTGGCGGACGTAGGCGTCGAGGGTGAAGAACGCCGGCAAGTCCCGTGCCAGTGCTGTGCGTTCGAAGATGGCTCGGACTTCGTCCACTCGGGCCCATGAATACTCCGCCCCCAGGGCTGCTGTCTCATCGTCCAGCAGCTCGACCACGGTGTCGCGCTCGACGGCGCCGTGGCGTATCCACTGCCAGATCTGGCAGCGGGCGATCTCGGCGGTGGCCGCGTCCTCCATGAGCCCGTACAGGGCGACAGCTCCGCTGCCGCGCAGCCACGCGTCGAAGTAGCGCAGGGCGACCGCGATGTTGGCGCGGACGCCCTCGGGGGTGGGCGGGCCGGCGGTGCGGCGGACCGCGACGAGGTCTGCGGCGGTGACGTGGACGTCGTCGCGGGTGCGCTCGATGTGGTGAGGCCGGTCGCCCAGCACGCTGTCGAAGACCTCACGGCAGACGGGAACCAGGCCGGGTGGGCGACCCAGGAGCCGTCGAAGCCGTCCTCGGCCTCGCGTTCCTTGTCGAGCCGTACCTTGGCGAGCGCCGCCTCGTTGGCCTGCGCTTCGCGGCTGGGGATGTGGGCGGCCATGCCTCCGATGGCGTGGGCGCCGCGCTTGTGGCAGGTGTGCACGAGCAGTTCGGTGTAGGCGCGCATGAACGGCGCGGTCATGGTGACCTTCGCCCTGTCCGGGAGGACGAAGTCGGGGCGGTGCGCGAAGTTCTTGATCAGGCTGAAGAGATAGTCCCAGCGGCCCGCGTTGAGCCCCGCACTGTGTTCGCGGAGCTCGTGGAGGATCTCCTCCATCTCGAAGGCGGCGGTGATCGTCTCGATGAGGACGGTGGCGCGGATGGTCCCGCGCGGGATGCCGAGCAGTTCCTGGGCGAGGACGAAAACGTCGTTCCACAGGCGGGCTTCGTAGTGGTTCTCCAGCTTGGGGAGGTAGAAGTACGGGCCGCGGCCGGCGTCGATCTGCTGCCGGGCGCAGTGGAAGAAGTACAGCCCGAAGTCGACGAGCGAGGCCGGGACGGGGCGGCCGTCGATGACGAGGTGCTTCTCCGTGAGGTGCCAGCCCCGTGGGCGGACCATGATGGTCGCCAAGTCGTCGCCGAGCCGGTACTCCTTGCCCTCGGGCGTGGTGAAGTCGATACGCCGGTCGATGGCGTCGAGCAGGTTCAGCTGGCCGCCGATAATGTTGTCCCAGGTCGGCGACGTGGCGTCCTCGAAGTCGGCCATCCACACCTGCGCGCCGGAGTTGAGGGCGTTGATGGTCATCCGACGCTCGGGCGGGCCGGTGATCTCCACCCGGCGGTCGGTCAGGCCCGGCGCGGGCGGAGCGACCCGCCAGTCGGGGTCGGTGCGGACGGCCGGAGTGGCGCGCGAGAAGTCGAGCGGGGTGCCGGAGGCGAGTCGCTCGGTGCGGCGGCGCCGCTCGGCGAGGAGTTCGAAGCGTCGGCCGGCGAAGGCCGCGTCGAGGCGGCCGATGAAGTCCAGAGCTGCGGGGGTGAGGATCTCGTCGTGACGGTCACCCGATGCGCCGAGGACCTGGACTGGGCTGGTCAGAGCAGTGGTTGACATGCAGGTCTCCTCAGCGGGAGCGGTGAGGACCGGACGGAGACGGTCGTCCGGCCCTGGCCTGGACACGGGCTGACTGGACGGGGAGGGGCGAGCCGGGGCTGGGTCGCGGCTCGCCCTTCCCGGTGATGCTTAGTGGAACTGCTCTTCCTCGGTGGAGCCGGTCAGCGCAGTCGTCGAGGAAGCTGGGTTGACGGCGGTGGAGACCAGGTCGAAGTAGCCGGTGCCGACCTCGCGCTGGTGCTTGACCGCGGTGAAGCCGTGCTCCTGGGCGGCGAACTCGCGCTCCTGCAGGTCGACATAGGCGGTCATCCCGCGCGGGCCAGGTCGAACATGCCGTGGTTGAGCGAGTGGAAGCCGGCCAGGGTGATGAACTGGAAGCGGTAGCCCATCGCGCCCAGCTCCCGCTGGAACTTCGCGATCTGGTCGTCGTCCAGGGCGGCTTTCCAGTTGAAGGACGGCGAGCAGTTGTACGCCAGCATCTGGTCCGGGTACTGGGCATGGATCGCCTCGGCGAACTCGCGGGCCTGCACCAGGTCCGGCGTGCCGGTCTCCACCCAGATCAGATCGGCGTACGGGGCGTAGGCGAGGCCGCGGGCGATGACCGGGGCCATGCCGCTCTGCACCCGGTAAAAGCCCTCGGCGGTGCGCTCTCCGGTGACGAACTGAGCGT
Organism: Streptomyces sp. NPDC002868; assembly: GCF_055563295.1. NCBI lineage: Bacteria > Bacillati > Actinomycetota > Actinomycetes > Kitasatosporales > Streptomycetaceae > Streptomyces > Streptomyces sp. NPDC002868. Next base: position 15,082 of record NZ_JBVHDR010000018.1, read on the forward strand.
CCCGCTCGTCGACGTCGCTGGTGAGCAGGTTCGCGGCGAGGGCGTCCGTGCGGGCGACGATGACGGTGGGGACATCGGCGATGTCGGCAGCGAGGCGGGCCGCGTTGAGGGTGCGGATGTGCTGGGCGGTGGGGACGAGGACCTTGCCGCCGAGGTGGCCGCACTTCTTCTCGGAGGCGAGCTGGTCCTCGTAGTGGATGCCGGCCGCACCCGCGGCGATCATCGCCTTGGTCAGTTCAAAGGCGTTGAGCGGGCCGCCGAAGCCGGCCTCGGCGTCGGCGACGATCGGCGCCAGCCAGTCCGTGCCCTCGTCCGAACCGGTCGCGCCGCCCTCGGCGGTCGCGATCTGGTCGGCGCGCAGCAGCGCGTTGTTGATCCGACGGACCACCTGCGGCACCGAGTTGACCGGGTAGAGGCTCTGGTCGGGGTAGGTGTGGCCCGCCTGGTTGGCGTCGGCGGCGACCTGCCAGCCGGAGAGGTAGATGGCCTGCAGACCGGCCTTGACCTGCTGCACTGCCTGGCCGCCGGTGAGGGCACCCAGCGCGTGGATGTAGTCCTGCTCGTGCAGCTGCCGCCACAGCCGCTCGGCGCCACGCCGCGCCAGGGTGTGCTCCTCACGGACACTGCCCGACAGCCTCACGACCTCCTCCGCGCCGTAGGTGCGCTCTATGCCCTTCCACCGCGGGTCCGTCGCCCACCGCCGTGCCAGCTCTTCGGCCGTCGCCGTCGTCGTCCCTGTCTGCGCCATGACCGTCTCCCGGGTCGCGTGAAATCACACGGTTCTTGTGAAGTGTGCGTAAGGCATGTCACTGAGTGACGTGCTACTGATGCGGCCCGCCGCCGTCCGGGTGTGTGGAGCGGTGAGCAATGCGCCCGGATCGTCGGGCCAGAAACCCAGATGCACGACGTCAGGGCTTGAAATCGCGCTCGGAGTTCCGGCTCGGCTGTCCTGTCCGGCGGGCCGCACTAAGACTCTGGCAGTGGCACTCAGTGTCATCAACCTTGGCGGCTTGCCAACCTTTGGGAATCTTCTCCTGGCGTTTTGCCAATCTTGCGAAGGTTGGATTTCACTGTCGCGCGCCTAGACTCACGAGCCGTACTCGCGAGTAGATCGACCCTGATCAGGGGAAGGCCGGACGGGAGTGAAGGGTGAGCAAGACCTACGCGGGGGCGCGGCTGCGGCGGCTGCGTGAGGAGCGCAGGCTCAGCCAGGCGGAGCTGGCACGGGTGCTGGCCATCTCCCCGAGCTATCTGAACCAGATGGAGCACGACTCACGGCCGTTGACCGTGCCCGTGCTGCTGCGGCTGACCGAGGCGTTCGGCGTGGACCCCGGCTTCTTCTCCGAGCGCGACACCAGCCGGGTCCTGGCCGACCTGCGGGAAGCTCTCGCCGACGAGGTCGCGAGCGCCCGGATCTCCCCCTCCGACCTGTCCGAACTCGCCTCCCGACTGCCCGCCGTCGCCACGGTCCTGCTCGACCTGGGGCGACGCAACCAGGCATTGACCGAGCAGCTCGCAGAGGCTTCCGAAGGCCGTGTCGGCGCAGCCGGTGCGGCCGCGCCGCGCACCCCGCACGAGGAGATCCGCGAGTTCTTCTACCGGCGGCAGAACTATGTGCACGACGCGGACCTCGCCGCCGAGGACCTGGCCTCGGAGCTCGGCATCCGGCCCGGCGAGGTGCTGCGGGCCCTCGCCGCCCGGCTCACCGACCGGCACGGCCTGCGCCTGGTCACCGACGGCCCGGACGGCGACCGGCTGCACCGCTACGACTCGGCGACCCGGGTCCTGCATCTGTCAAGCAGGCTGCGCCCGGGCCAGCAGGCATTCCGGATGGCCACCCAGATTGCCCTGCTCGAGTACAGCGAGGAGCTGTCCCGACTGGCCTCGGAAGATTACGAGGAGGACTCCGCCACCTGGTCGCTGGCCCGGATCGGCGTCGCCAACTACTTCGCCGCCGCGCTGATCCTGCCGTACCGCGCCTTCCACAGAGCCGCGGAGGAGGTGCGCTACGACATCGAGCGGCTCACCGACCGCTTCGGCCTCGGCTACGAGACCGTATGCCACCGACTGAGCACCCTCCAGCGGCCGCGCATTCGCGGAGTCCCGTTCTCGTTCGTACGGGTGGACCGCGCGGGCAACATGTCCAAGCGTCAGTCCGCCACCGGCTTCCACTTCTCCCGGGCAGGCGGCACCTGCCCGCTGTGGAATGTCTACGAGGCGTTCGCCGCACCCGGCCGCATCCACGTCCAGATCGCCGCCATGCCAGACGGCCAGCGGTATCTGTGGACCGCGCGCACCGTCACCCGCCACCGCGGCGGATGGGGAGAACCTGGCAAGACCTTCGCCATCGGCCTCGGCTGCGAGATCCGGCACGCCTCCCGGCTCGTCTACTCCACCGGACTCAACCTGGACAACGCCTCCGCCGCCACCCCGATCGGCATGGGCTGCCGCGTCTGCGAACGCCTGGACTGCCCGCAGCGGGCCGTGCCCCCACTGGGACTGCCCCTCGCGGTCGACGAGAACAGCAGCACCTTCGTGCCGTACGCGGTCGAGGACCCCGAACCGCGGTAACGGGGCTGCTCAGGACTCAGTCTGTGTCGGGTACGACGAGGTCCGGCACCGGGCGGGGCCTGCCGTCGGCTTCGCTGCCCACTCCTTCGTGAAGCAGCTGGACGTCATCAGCCCGATGCTGGGCCTGTTCGCGATGGTCACCGCGCTGCCACTGTCCCCGATCGCCACCGAACTGCCGGAGATCATGAACGCGGTGATCTGGGTGCGGCAGGGCAAGACCGCGACCGGGGCGGGTGGTGCCGTGTGGCGCTCACCCGCCAAGTGCGTTCGGCGCGGCCGTGGGTCTTCACGGTGACTGCTGCTTGCGGTGGTAGCGCTCGGCGAGTCTGGCGAGCGCGACTGCGCCGAGGAGCAGTCCGAAGTCGCGCAGCGCAATGTCGTAGTGGCCCGGGATGGTCAGCAGGTTGACGATGATGCCGGCGAGCCATCCGGCCACCAGCCAGCCTCCGAAGCGCGGAGCCAGGGCGACGGCGATGCCTGCCACGATCTCGATCACACCCACTGCGTACATGGCGGCCTGGGCGCTGCCCGGAACGAGGCCGTTGATCCACGGCGCGAGGTAGGCCGGCCAGTCCACGAGCAGGTTGGTGAACTTGTCCAGGCCGAACAGGATCGGGGCCAGGGTGAATCCGGTGCGCAGGATCAGGAACGCCTGGTAGCCCGGGTCGGTGAGCGCAGCCCGCCGGGCGGTCCCGGCAGCGGTGTTGGTTGCGGACGACATGGCGCCCTCCTTCTATCGACAACTCTCATTAACGATAGAAGCACCGTGTTCTCTCTTTAGTCAATGGCTGTGGGTTTTACACTGGTGTTCGTGGACCACGCGAAGGAAGCACAAGACGCTGATGTCTCCGCCGTCGCCGCTCTGGACGAGCCGACGCGCAGGAGGCTGTACGACCATGTGGTGCGCCAGCCGGGCCCGGTCAGCCGGGACGAGGCGGCGGCGGCTCTCGGCCTGGCGCGGCAGACCGCGGCATTCCACCTGGACCGGCTGGCCGACGAATCGCTGCTCGACGTCGTCTACGAGCGGCGCAGCGGGCGCTCAGGGCCGGGTGCGGGCAGGCCGGCCAAGCTCTACCGGCGCTCGGCAAAGCAGGTGTACGTCAGTCTGCCGGAGCGGCGCTACGAGCTGGCCGGTCGGCTGCTCGCCCAGGCCGTGGAGGAATCCGAGGCGACCGGTGAGCCGGCGCGGACCGTGCTGCACCGCAGGGCCCAGGACCTGGGCAACGATCTGGGCAAGCAGGACTGCGCCGGTGTCCTCGACCTGCTGGAGCGGTACGGGTTCGAGCCTCGGCGCGAAGGCGACGCGATTGTTCTCGCCAACTGTCCCTTCCACACGCTGGCCCGTGAGCACACCGAGACGGTGTGCGGCATGAACCTCCACCTGCTCCGCGGTGTCCTTCAGGGGCTGGGCGACGGCGGGTATGGGGCATGCCTGGCGCCTGGTCCCGGCCGGTGCTGCGTCCGTCTGGAGCCGGCCGCCTGATCCGAAACCCGCGGGCCGGCTGTGGCTCGGCGGATGTCTTTGCGTCGGGACGATGCGAGGCCCGCACCGGATGCCGGCAGTCTGCCTGTCGTGGTCCAGGAGTCGGGCCATGCAGCGGGTGTCAGTGAGGCAGGTGCGCTGGCCAGCACTTGCCAGAGCGTGGCGCTCCACTGAGCCCTTTCCAACCTCACGCTGAGGCATGGTGAAGGACGAGGACGGCCTTCACGATGTCGGTGATCCGGTTGGTGCTACAGCGGAGTTTCCGCAGCAGCCGCTAGCCCTTGAGTGTGGCCATGGCCTGCTCGCCGACACATCGGATCTTGGCGTGGGTGCTGTTGTGTCGCCGCTTCCAGCGCTTGAGCCGACGGCCCCGGAAGGGCACGCGGACGGGACGGCCGGCACCCTGGTACGCCTTGTCCGCCCAACACTTCAGCCCTGCGGCGGCGAGCGCGTCGATGATCCCGTGCTCGCGTGCGGCGGTCAGATCGTGGGTGGAGCCGGGCAGGGCTGCGGAAGCCCACAGCAGCCGACCGAGGGGATCGGTGAGGACCTGGACGTTCATGCCGTGCCGCTTGTGCTTGCCGGAGTAGTACGGGGTGTCCGCGGCGATCCGGTCGATCGGCAGCAGGGTGCCGTCCAGGATCACGTATGCCGTGGTCCGGGCGGTCGTCATCGCCTCGGTGAGGGTCGGCGCGAGGGCGGCCAGGATCTCGACGGCCTCGCGCAGGTAGCGGTAGACGGTCGCGATACCGATGTCGAACCCGGCAGCGAGCTGGGCGTAGGTGTCACCGCACCGCAGGTGGGCCAGGACGAGCAGAGCTTGACGGCCAACGGGTAGGCGCCGCCACCGAGTGCCGATCTCCCGCCGCCGGGAGGCGAGTTGCCTGGTCAGACAGCGCAAGGTACGGCTGGACAGATCGATCGACGACGGGTAGACAAGCACGCGGAGCTCCTGATGGAGACGGTTGATCTTGGTCGACAACCCATGTACCAGGAGCTTCGTCGTTCCGTACAGCCCATGCCCGCCAACCGCTAGGCGCCGCGGTCAGGTTGGAAAGGGCTCACTGTGGAATGGCCGTGCACGGGTCGGGTTTCTCAGCGCTGCTGAGCGGCGTCCAGGCTTCCCAGCAGGACCGCGCTCTTCACACCGCCGATCTGGTAGGTGAAATTCAGCGCATGATGGAAGTCGAGAGAACGGGTGCGCACACCAGGGACCGGATCGAATACGAGACCGTCGGCCGGCTGCTCACAATTCGCCGTAGGACATACCTCGCCCCGTTCCATCATGAGGAGGGTCAGCGTGACTCCGAGGCATCCCGCCGGGGCTCCGTTGTGGCCGAAACAGCCTTCCTGGGACGTCATGAGCAGCCCGGCCGCGGCTGAGCCGTACAGGTGCCTGACCGCATTGACTTCAAAGGCGGTGACGACGGCGTCACCGTCGCTGCCGCCGTGAATGTAGGGCACCTGCTCGATGGACCATCGGTCCCTGAGGCATGCACGGACGGCGGCCACGAGCCCCATTCCACTCTCGTCGCTCGCCAGTGGGTTGGCGAGCCCGTCGCGGGTCGTGGCCTGTGCGAGAATCTGGCCGTACGCGTGAGCGCCACGCCGATGTGCGTGGTCCCGGCTTTCCAGGACCAATGTCACTGAACCCTCGCCGTAGTTCACGCAGTCCGCACGCCGGTCGTACGGCCGCATAAGGCGGTCGAACGACGGAAGAAGCGCGGGTTTGCCGGCGGACCGGATGGACGCGTTCGCTTGCTGAGCCACACGTAACAGGCGCTGTGCGTTCCGGACCAGACCGACGTTGAAAACGTCGACGCCGGTCACCACCGCAATGTCCACCACGCCATCGGCAATCATGTGGCGGGCATTTCCGAGCTGGACGGCGGACGACGCACAACCGCAGGACACCGTGTAGCAAGGACCGGTGGAGCGGGTCACCGCTCCCTGCACCAGGGCGACATCGGATGGAGAAACGGCCAGTTCGGTGCTGATGAAGAGATCTATCGCCTCCAGGGCGCTGATCGTTTCAGGGTCGGCCCGGAGGACCGCCTGGTAGCTGCCCACTTGGGCATCCACCCCGCCCCGCCCGGCCAGAATTGCCGCGGCTGTCAGGTCTCCCGCGCACGGGTTCAACTCGGCATCCACGCACGCCTCTGCCAGTGAGACCAGGCCGAACCGATGGGCGGCGGTGAAGTGAGCGGAGAAAACCCCCGGGAATTCGGGCAGCCGTTCCTCGAACATGGCGTCGGAAAGGTGCACCGGGCCGTGATAGACGCCGTCACGTAAGAGACATGAACGTCCGTGCGAGGTGATGTCCCAGACTTCCTCCGCGGTAAAAACGGGCCGGCCCTCACCCGGCAGGCAGAACCCCATGCCGGTAACCACGACATCCCGCGCACTCGCTCCCGCACTTGCTCGAGTTGCCATAGCTCGACCGCTCATGTCACACCTCCGCACGCTGGACGGCATGGCGAAGTACCACACCACTGCCAGGGACTGGGCCGGGTCAGGACCCGGAATGCCGGACGCACCGGTGAGCGGCCCGGCTCGCAGCCGGGACCCGCTCGAACACAACTGGCGTCTTTTCACGGCGAGATGGAGGCCCGGTGTACCTGCCGACCGCCGACAGTCTGAACAAAACCGACTACGGTTTCGCTCTGTAAGGACTGTCCTTACCTCAGGGCCTGACGGGCAGTTACCGATCAGTCGGTGCCACGGCGCTCGAAGCACTGATAACGGCATAACGTGCGCCCGAACTCCACCGGCGTATTCTGCTTCCCGAAGGCCCGGGTTCGATTGCCGAGAAAATCGGAGTCTCTCCGCCGTTTGTCCCGAACGCAAGTGCCGGGCACACTCGCTCGGGCGCGGGGGAGGGTACCCGGACGCTCCCGGCCGTGGGTGGTGAACCTGCTGACGTTATCCGGCGGATTTCAGGGACTTGTACAATACCGCGCAGGGGAGGCCGAGTTGGCGGTCTTCGCGGTGACCGATCACCAGGTAGCCGAGCGCGGTCCAGAAAGCGAGGGCCCTCGGGTTGTTCTCGAGTACGGCGAGCTTGACGCCGGTACGGCCCGCGGCCCGGAACCGTTCCTCGACGAGTCGCGCCAACTGGCGTCCGTATCCGGAGCGTTGCTCGCGGTGGCGGTACAGCTCGGTGATCTCGTTGAGCACCGCCCCGGGCAGCGCGCCGTCCACGGGCACCAGAGATTCGATGATCATATGGCGCACCCTATGCGCAGCTCTATCCGAGGGACCTCTGAAGCCATACCGGCGGCCTGGTGTCGGCGTCAGTCGGCTGTGAGGGCGAATGCCGGTAGAGCGGTGGAGATGTAGTCGACCGCCGGCTCGACCGTCTGCCAGGCTCCGACTTGGTCGAGATAGCGCGAGCCATGGCCGTCGAAGTCGGCCCAGGACTGTTCGGGCTCGGCCTTGCAGGGCCGCATATTCTTGAAGGAGTTACGCACCTTGGAGGATCCTCGGCAACTGGGGGAAGCGACGACATCACCAGAGCCTGCACCAGGTCGAGGTTGAACCGCAGGAGACTCAAGGCTGATCGCGCCTGATGGCGTGACGTCGCTCAAACTCTGTTGTCACGCACTCACTGTTTGCTGGCACAGGACAGAAGCGGCTCAGGCCGCGAGGGTTTTGGGGCGTTCGACGAGGCGGCCGCGTTCGACGCGGGCTCCGGCGCGGACGAGGGCGACGAGTTGGGGTGCGTTCACGGCCCGCCAGCGGGCCTGGGCGGACTCGACCAGCTTGAAGACCATGGCCAGTCCGGCCGCACGGCTTCCGGACCCTTGGTGACTTTGGTCCGCAAACGGACACCGTCGGGACGGCCGGCCGACATGTCCGCGGCGGCCAGGGATATCTCCGGCCGCGAGCCGGTCCCCGACCTACAAGCCCGGTCCGGGTGTGCTGGTTCCCGTTTACCGCGCAGACCCGGAGCAGGGCTGGCCACGACCCCCTTTTTGAGCTGCCATGCCCGTCGGGCACGTGCCGAGCCCACCCTGTCCGGAGCGCGTCCGTGTCTCGAACACGCTCCGGACAGGCCTCTGACCATGCCGGACAGTCGCCCGCTGTCCGGGACACCGGGCTGGTGTGGACGGTCGCCGGACGCCGGTGCCAACGTCGTTCCCGCAAAGGCATGCCGGGGGCAGCGGCCCTCGGATGTCCGGCCGATCCGGCCAGTCCGTTCCAGAAACGTTCTATGAAAGAAGGAAACAAGTCATGCGTATGGGACTTCAGTCGGTCTCCGACCGACTTCTGAACATGGTGGCGCCGAAGGCGGTCGCCTCGGCCATCTCCTGCTGGCAGCGCGACGGCTGCTTCAAGAACTACTGCGGCCGGGGTCGCAACGGGCTGTACGAGGTCGACCCGTGCAACGACCGGCAGCGGATCACTTGCGGTGGCTGCTGACCGCGTGACGGAGTCGTGAACTTGTCCGTATCCGCGGCGGTCGACTCTGCGGCCGGTACGGACGTATCGCGCAACCGCCGGTCCCCGGCCCGGCCGCTCCATGCGGCCGGGCCGGCGACCGCTTCCGGGGCGGTGGCGACGGACGCCCCCCGGTCCAGAAGGATGTGAGAACCGGTGGAGTACTTAATCGACAGCGGCCGGGTATTCCTCGGCCTGGTCTTCCTCTGCTCGGTCGTCGGCAAGGTGCGGGGTGCCGCCGCGTTCCGGGCCTTCCGCGATGCGGTGGGTGAACTCGCGCCCCCACTGCGACGCGCGTCTGGGCCCGTCACCGTAGTGGTGACCGCCGCCGAAGCGACGGTGGTCGTGACGCTCGCTGTTCCGGCAACCGTGGTGACGGGCTTCGCCCTGGCAGCGGCGCTGCTGGTGGCGTTCACCGCGGGACTTCTCGGCGTTCTGCGGCTCGGGAAGAGAACGTCCTGCCACTGCTTCGGCAGCCACAGCGATCCGGTCGCGCCACGGCACGTTGTACGCAACGCACTGCTCATCACCGTGGCCCTCGCCGGGCTGAGCGCGCGGCTGGCCGTATCGGACGTCGGCACGGCGGCGGACGCGCGGCTGATGCTGGCGGCCGGTGTGGCGGCACTGCTCGCGCTGATCACCGTGGCCCTGGACGATCTGGTGGGCCTGTTCGCACCGGCCGGGCGCCAGGGTGCCCCGATGACCGCCAAGGTGCCCCGATGACCGTGACAGGCGCGCTGCTGCTCGGCGCCTTGCCGACCATGCTGGGCGCCCTGGTTCTGGTCCGTCGCCGGTATCTCGTGGTGACGGTCGAGGGCATCAGCATGATGCCCACCCTTGCCGACGGCGACCGTGTGCTTGTCCGCCGCACCCGGCCGAACCGGATAGGCGTCGGCCGACTGGTGGTGACCGAGCCGCCGACCGGCGGGCGCTGGGACGCCATGCGGCTGCCCGAATGGCTGATCAAGCGTGTCGCGGCGGTGCCGGGGGACCTGCTGCCCCGGGAGACCGTACCCGCACTGCGGGATCTGCTCGAGGAGCGGGTACCGGACGGCCAGGTGGTCCTGCTGGGCGACAACCCGGCGGAGAGCCTGGACTCCCGCTTCTGCGGCTACTTCCGGTACGAGGGGATCGCCGGTGTCGTCGTCCGCCCGCTCCCGCGTGCCACGCCCCCGTCCCGGCCCGCCCCGGGCGCTCCGTAACCGATTCACCTACTCCGGAAGGAACACGCGGCCATGGCGTATCTAACCGTGGGCGTCCTGCTTGTGGGACTGCTCGGCGTCCTCAATCTCTTGCTGATGTTCGGTGTTGTCCGCCGACTGCGCGAGCAGTCGGCCGGCTCGGCGGTCAACCTGCCCGACGCGCCGTCGATACTCGCCCCCGGCAGCACCGTCGGTTCGTTCTCCGTACCCGACGCCGCGGGCGTGCGGCTGACCCGGGACAGCCTGGCCGAGGGGCTTATGGTCACCTTCATGTCGCCGGGCTGCCCGGCCTGCGAGGATCTGCTGCCGCTGGTTGTCGAGCGGGCCCGCGAGCATGGTCCCGACCGGGTGGTGGCAGCCGTCGTCCGGGACACGGACGACGAGAGGGCCCTGCGCGAATTCGTGGACAGGCTGTCGGAGGTCGCCCGCGTCGCCGTCACCGAATTCGGTGACGGACTGACGGAGGCGTTCGAGCTGACGGGCCTGCCCGCCTACGTCGAGATGGGCGCCGACGGCCGGGTCGTGAGCAGCGGACGTACCCTGCCCCGTAACACTGCTCCGGCCGGGGCCGGGGCGTGACGCGGCCGCAGGGGAGGCTCGCCCCGCGGGACGCGCTCGCCTGCGGTCGCGCGGCCGTCGCGCTCGCCTGGCGGGCGGCGCCGGGGAGCACGCTCGCCCTGGTCATGATCACAGCTGCAGGGGCAGGTGTGCCGGTGACCGCGGCGTGGCTCATGAAGCTCGTCCTGGACCGGCTCGTCGGGGCGAGCGGCGGCGCACTGCTGGGACTGGCCCTCGGGCTGGCCGGCCTCGGCCTCGTGGCGGCCCTCGTGCCACCGCTCACCACGTACACGGGCAACCAGTTGGGGCGGGCGGCCAGCCTGCGGGCGGTGAGCAGGCTCTACTCCGTGGTCAACTCCTTCAGCGGGTTGGCCCGGCTGGAGAATCCGGCCTTCCAGGACCAGCTGCGGATGGCCCAGTCCGCCGGCAGCCAGGCCATCGGCGGCATCATGCAGAGTGGCCTGCGGATCGCGGGTGGCGCGCTCGCAGCCGTCGGCTTCATCGCCGCCCTTTTCGCGGTGAGCCCGGCAATGACCGTCCTCGTGGTCGCGTTCACTGTCCCCGTTCTCATGGCCGAGCTGAGGCTCTCGCGTCGCCGGGCGCTGAGCGACTGGCGCATCGCCTCGTCCCAACGGCGTGAGATCTTTTACCAGCTTCTGCTGTCGAACCTGGACGCGGCAAAGGAGATCCGGCTGTTCGCCGCCGGTGATTTCCTCCGGCACAGGATGCTCGTCGAACGGCGCGCCGCGGACTCCGAACGGCGCGTGGTGGACAGACGCGATCTGCTGACCCAGGGCGGTTTCGCGGTGCTCGGCGCGGTCGTCAGCGGCATCGGCCTGATCTGGGCGGCGCGCGCGGCACAACGCGGACAGCTGACGGTCGGAGACGTGTCGATGTTCGTCGCGGGTATCGTCGGCGTCCAGAGCGCGCTGTCCGGTCTGGTCCGTTCTCTCGCCGACATCCACCACTTGTTGCTGATGATGCGGCATTACCTGACACTCGTGCACCCCGCTCCTCAACGGGAGCAGGTGGCCGACCGCGTGCCACACGCCGCTCCGTCCACACTGGCCCCACTGCCCGCGCTGTCCGACCTGCCCGCCCTGAGCCAGGGAATCGAGTTCCGGGATGTGTGGTTCCGGTACGACGTTGACCACGCCTGGGTACTGAGGGGGGTGAATTTGTTCATCCCGCAGGGGGAGGCCGTCGCGCTGGTCGGCAGCAACGGCGCAGGCAAAAGCACCTTGGTGAAACTCCTGTGCCGGTTCTACGACCCGACCCGCGGCTCGGTGCTGTGGGACGGCGTCGACATCCGGCGAATTCCCCCCGAGGCGCTGCGCCGCCGCCTGGGGGCGGTGTTCCAGGACTACATGCACTATGACCTCACCGCTGCGGAGAACATCGCCATCGGCGATGTCCGGGTGATCGGCGACCGGCCGGTCCTGGAGGCGGCTGCCCATGAGGCGGGGATCGGCGACGTGCTGTCGGAGTTGCCGAACGGCTACGACACCATGCTGAGCAGAATCTTCTCCAGCGAGAGCGGAGACGACTCGGAGACGGGTGCGCTGCTCTCGGGCGGTCAGTGGCAACGTCTCGCCCTGGCCAGGGCGTTCCTGCGTCCGGAGCCCGATCTGCTGATCCTGGACGAGCCCAGTTCTGGCCTGGACGCGGAGGCCGAACACGACATCCACCTGCGGCTCACGTCGTACCGCGCCGGGCGGACCAGCCTGCTCGTCTCCCACCGGCTCGGCGCCGTCCGCGACGCCGACCGGATCGTCGTGCTGGCAAGCGGCAGGATCACCGAAGAAGGCACCCACGCCGAACTCCTGAACAAGAACGGCACCTATGCCCGGTTGTTCACCCTGCAGGCCAGTGGTTATCAGCCAAGCAGGCTCGCTTAGGCAGTGTCTCTCCATCATCCGATTCGTCGTGCCGGTTATGGCTGGTTGGGGGATCTGACTGATGGTGAGTGGGAGCGTCTGGCGCCGTTTCCGCCGGTGAGTAACGGCCGTTGTGGTCGTTGGCGTGATCACCGGCAGGTGATCAACGGGATCCTGCACCGGGTCCGGACCGGGGGCAGGCGGGCGGCATGCTCGACCAGGTGTCGGCGGTAGCCACCGTCTACCCACGCCTTGCGGATCGTGGGATGGGGCGTAGCGACCCGGAGTTCTCCTTACGTCCTTACGAATGAGGGGTAGGACCACAAGGTTCCTTCAGATCTTCGGCTGGGCACACAACGGGTTCCTCAGCCGTTGTGCTGGTATGCGCCCGCGTCGGGTTTGGTGGCAGGGACGGGTTGGCCGGCCAGATCGGTGGTGTAGCCAGTCGGCACGCCCCGTTCCACGGCTGGGCTGCCTGCCAGCAAACGCAGGTCCGTCGAGCTGCGGTACAGCGGGTCGGCCTCGATGGAGCCGGGGCCGAGCTCGAACTGCGTTTGCTGCCCCCAGTACACGCTGTTGTCCTCGTCCGCTCCGTCACCGTCCTCGTAGCCCGTCTTGCCACCGACCGAGAAGGCGTTGTTGCGCAATTTGAGGATGTCGGCTGCGCAGCCGGCGTAGCAGACCCAGCCTTGGGTGTCCTCGCCGGGAAGGCTGACCGAGTTGTTGACGGCGACCGTGCCTCGGACCGGGCCGAGGCTGTTCTGGGCGCCGCGGGTGACCAGGAAGGCTGCTGTGTCGTGGACGGAGGTGACGAGGTTGTAGGCGTAGACGTTCCCGTCGGCGGTCTCACCGGGTGCGTGACCGAGTTCGGTGAATGTCTCATTGTCGCGGGTCAGGTTGTACTCGACGCGGTTGCGGTCGCCGTTGAAGACTTCGACCGCCGCACCGTCGTGACCGTAGTCATAGCTGCTGGCATAGCTGCCGGTAATGGTGTTGCCGGTGATGAGATTGTCGTCGCCGTTGAGCAGGACGCCGAAGGCGCCGGAGTCGTCGTATCCGCCCGGTGTGTTGACGCTCATTTTGTTGTTGTCGGTCAGGGTGCTGCCGCGCAGGGTGTTCGATGATGCTTCCTCGGTGATGGATACGCCCGTAACGTTGTGGTCGGCGCGCACTGAGGTGAGCGTGTTGTGGTCGCCGCGGATTTCGATGCCGGCCCAGTTGCATCCGCTGGCCCACAGGCCGGTGATGTTCCAGTAGGACCCGTCGACGGTGATGCACTCGGTGACCTTTCCGCCGATTCTGGGCAGGGCGCCGCTGCCGTATGCGCTCACCGTGATCGGGCTGGAGGCTGTCCCGAGGCTGGACAGGTGCAGTGAGCCGGTCCAGGCCTGGCCGCGTTTGAATCTGATGGTGTCGCCGGGGTCGAATGCGGCAGAGTTGACCTTGCGTAAAGTCTTCCACGCTGCGGCGCTACTGGTCCCGCTGTTGCCGTCGCTACCGCCGAGGGAGTCCACGTAGTACGTGGTGGCAGTCGCTGCGTCGGCGGGCGTGCTGACCAGTAACGGGCCTACGCCGATCAGGGCGGCCGCACCGCAAGCAGCCGCCGAGAATATTCGTTTGGACCACACGTCAAGTCTCCAGTGAAAGTCTCGAAGTTCGGCATTGCGCCGCGCCGAGACCGGCCGGATATGACCGGTGCGCGACCCGGAACACTCTTGAGCCCCAGCTGCGACATCTGCAACGTTTTCCCTGTTCGAAGCATGTTCGGGACAGTCACCTGTCGAAGACCTGCCGCAGTTGCGGTCAGGGCCGGGGGGAAGGCGGGATCAAGCCATGGCGCATAAGGGCGGCGCTCCGGATCCGGGGCAGGCGGCGACACCGGCGGAATTCGTCGCCGCGATGCGCGGGCTGAAGGAGTGGTCGGGGTTGACCTACCGGCAACTGTCTGCGCGGGCGGAACAGGCGGGAGACTTCCTCCCGCACAGCACCCTGGCCAGCGTCTTGGCCCGCAATACACTGCCTCGGGAGGACGTGGTGGCCGGCTTGGTGCGCGCCTGCGGTGGCGACGACGAAGCGGTCGCAGACTGGCTGTTGGCCCGCCACGGCATCGCCACCGGATCCCGCAACGTGTCCGAGCCGGGGGCCGAACCACCGGCAGAGGCGGCATCCGGTGGCGAGTCAACCGATGACCGGGCAACTCTTTCGGGCGTGGACCGGCTCTTGGGACCGCTCGGGAAACTGCTCGTCCCTGCTGCGGTACGGATCCGTGTGGGTGGCATAGCGGTCGTTGTCGTATTGGCCGGTGCGGTCGCCGGTGCCGTCGCTGTGGTGGGCGACGGCGGACCTCAAGACCACAGCCCGACGGGGGCCGCTCCGAGCGGCCGGACTCCAGAGCGGAGTGCGCCACCTTCCGGCATGTCGGCGCGCCGTCCGCCAGAGGGCAGGGTACTCATCCGAGCGGCCCACACGGGAATGTGTCTAACCGAGGGGCGAGAGCGCAACGGCAATACGGACCGCCCCCTGGCGGTCCAGCGAGACTGCTCCCTCGTGGCGAAGGTCCCGCCGACCACCCGTCTGGAGCGGGTCACCGATGGGGTGTATCGAGTGCAGTGGTACCACCCCACCCAAGGAGTCGGTTGTCTGACAGTGGACAAGGGTGGCCGCGAAGACGGCCGCCTACTGCAGCCACTGACGTGTGTGGATGACCAGTCCCAACAGCATTTCTTCTTCGAGCCCGTCGACGCACCCAAGGCGGGCGGTTACAGAATTCGCCCCATGCACAGCGGTAAGTGCTTGGGCTTCCTCGACCCGATGCGAGAGGAAGGAGCAGAGGTGATGCAAACGTCCTGTGTGGGGTCCGCCGAACAGGAATTCCTCATCGGCGCCCAGTAGCAAGGGCTAGGGCCTGTCCGATGGGTCAGTCGCTGGACCCGATCGCGCAAGCTCTCGTGTCGTCCCCTGTGACCGAACTTCCCTCGTACCTCTGTGCGACAGCGGATGCCTACGACGCCGTCGCCGTTCGCTACGCCGATATCGCCCGCCATGGGATCGACACTCTTCCGCTGGACCGCGCGGTTCTCGCTGCGTTCGCCGAGCTCGCGCGAGCCACTGATGCCGGGCCCGTCGCCGAGCTGGGATGTGGCCCTGGACACGTGACTGCGCACCTGCGGGACCTGGAACTGGACGTTTTCGGCGTTGACCTGTCGCCGGTGATGATCGACCTTGCCCGTGACGCATACCCTGACTTGCGGTTCGAGGTCGGGTCGATGGATGCCCTGGACCTGGCCGACGGCAAGCTGGGCGGCATCGTGTCCTGGTACTCGGTTATCCATACTCCGCCGCAGGAAATACCGTCGTACTTTGCCGAGTTCCGCCGGGCTCTGACCGTGGACTGCACACTCCTGCTTGCCTTCTTCGAGTCTGAGGGCGGTCCGGTGGCGGCGTTCGACCACAAAGTGGCGACGCCATACCGATGGCCGATTGACGACCTCGCCGGGCTGGCCCGGGAGGCCGGGTTCGTCGAAGTCGGCCGGATGCTGCGCGAGCCCTGCGAGGAGGAGCGGTATCGCCGGGGCCATCTGCTGATGCGCGCGCAGTAGATTCGGTAGCAGCGCCTCAGCCGAGGACGAGCCGCCAAAGGACTGTCCGGCGGGTCACGAGCGGAGCCAAAGGCGCATGGAGGCAACGGTCGCGGTGCCATGGAAGACGTACGCTCGTTTGTCAAAGCGGGTGGCGGCGGCCCGGAAGTGGGTCGGCCGCCAGCGCTGCCGCGGCGTTGGCGGTTGGCCCGCTGGTCCCGGCGCTCGGGAATGGTGTGTCTGATCCGCCGACGCCGAAGATAGCAGCGCTTGCGGGGGGAGCTGTACGCTTTGTCGCTGCTCACACGGGCCGGGCGCGTACGCGGGTGGCCGGCGCCGAGGCGCGGCACGCGCATGTGGTCCAGGACCGGGATCAACTGCGGTGCGTCGCCCCACTGACCTGGCGTGATCAGCACACTCAGCGGACGCAGCCCGCCTTCTCCAGCCAGGTGGATCTTCGTGGTGAGCCCGCCCCGGGAGTGTCCCAGGGCCTCTCGAGGGCCTTGCTGTGCGGGTCGCTCAGCGCATCCTCGCCATGGCTGCCGCCATCTGGCACAACCACACGACTGGCGAGCCTCGGTCATGCGGTCGCTGATCGCCTATGACCATTAACGAATGGTCTGGATTCGTGCGGTCGCGGTCGCCACAGCCACCGGCCTGTCGTCGGGGCCGATGAGTTCACCGGCGAGAAAGCACACGTCCTTGCCGCGCTGCACGATCCGTCCGCGCCCCAGAAGCCGTCCGGGGCGGGCGGGACGGAGGAACTGAACATGGAGATCGAGCGTCGGCGCGAACTGGTTTTCCGGCAATGTCGCGACCAGCGCCGGACCCAGGGTGTCATCGAGCATCGCGGCCAGGAACCCGCCCTGGATCACGCCGACAGGGTTCGCGAACTGATCGCCCGCCTGGAACGCCACCTCGATTGTTCCCTGCTCCGGATCCACGCCGACCAGCTCCCAGCCGAGGAGCACCGCTGCAGGGGGCGGTGGGACCCGCCCCGCCTGCACATCCCAGAACAACCCACGCCTTTGCGTATCCATCTCCATGAGCCACATTGAACAGGCCGCCACTGACAACCTCGGCAGACGGATCCCTCGCACAAGCCCCAGCGCGGAGCCCACGACCGCCGCTCCCACCAGCGCCGCCCCGGATAAGCCGACCGACGACGCCAAGTCGTCGGCGGACGACAACGCCGCGGCCGAGAAGAAGGACGACGACGGCATGTCCCTGGCCATGCCCGTGGGGATCGCAGTCGCCGTCCTCGCCCTGGCCGGCGGCGGGCTGTGGTGGTTCAAGCGACGCGGTGCAGTAAACGCCTGACGGGTCGCGGCAGTCTTCGCCACTGCCCAGGCCGGCTTCTGGTAAAGCACTGCCGACGAGCACCCACACGTATGGACGCCTCGCCTCCGTGACGTAGTACGGGGTGTCGGCGGAGGTGCGGTCGATCGGGAGCAGGGTGCCATCGAGGATGATGAACGCCTTCGTCCGGATCGTCCCCATCGCCTCGGGGAGGGGCGGAGCGAGGCTGCGGGGTTAGTCCCTTCTCCTAAGGTGCTCATGTGGCACCTGACTTTACGAGAGTGGAAAACCACCGACGGATCCCAGCGTCGGCGCGGAAGGCGATGAAGTGCACGGAACGATGCAGCTGTCCGTGCATACCTTTCACATATGATTGATCTTCTGTAGTTCGACGTTCACCTACTGGAAGATTTTCTCATCCAGGAAATGCGCCCACCATTCGATGCCCAGACCGCGCGGAACCTTCACCAAGGTTTCGATGGTGAGATTCGTTCCCTCGGCGGACTCCGCTGCTGTCAGGGTGCATTTTGAGACACCGGCGCGCTCCGCCAGTTCCGGTAGAGCGAAAAGGCCCTCCGGGTGGTATTGTCGGATATGGCGCAAACGCTACGCGACTGCAGGCTTCGTAGTCTTCATCTCGGTGTCCTGTCGTAACTGGCTAAATTCCCGAAGGTCGTCTTTTATTGCTGACCACTTCAAGACTTCCAGGTGAAGCGTATATGTAACATTGCCAGAGCCTGCTCGGTCTGTCGACCTTCACTCCGCAACGCTCTAGTGTTTTGAGGTTACTTCTTGGAAGCGGGGGGTATGTATGGATGCATCAAAATCTCAGCATGCCTGTGCTGCGAGATCAGAGAATTGGGGAAAGCCCCCACTCGCCGCTGCGGGCATTCTGTGCGTGTGGGGCCAATTTATTTCTGGCGGCCTAGGTGGCTGATATTCCTAAGTCAGGGGAGGTTTACATGCTTGTAAACCTCCTGGGCGCCCTGGAGGTAATGGAAGACGGGGTTTCCGTCGTTTTACCCGGCGAGAAACTACGAACCATCATTGCCACTCTCGCACTCTCAGCAGGAATACCGGTTCCTTTCAGTGATCTCATCGACGAGTTATGGGGAGAACGGCCTCCGCGGAACGCTTCGAATTCCCTCCAGAGTCATGTCGCCCGGCTGCGCCGCATTCTTGTGGAAGGTTCCGGAAAGCCGCACATGCGAGAGGTGATCGAGACCACGCACTCCGGGTATGTGCTGCAGGTCTCCGCCGACAACGTGGACGCTCTCCGGTTCGACCGTTACGTCGTCTCGTTGGAACGGATGGACAACGCGTCGCCGCAGCGGGTGGTCGAACTGCTCACCGAAGCTCTGGCGCTCTGGCGGGGCCCCGCGCTGATGGACGCCGGGCACGGGATGATCTGCCGGACTGCCTACGCCGGCCTGGAGGAGACCCGGCTGATCGCCCGCGAGCGGCTGATCGACGCGCGGCTCGTTCTCGGCGAGCACCAGGCGGCCGTCCCGGAGATTGAACAGCTCTGCATGCAATATCCGTTGCGGGAACGGTTCTGTGAGCAGCTCATGACCGCGCTGTACTGCTCCGGTCGGCAGGTGGAGGCGCTGGACACGTATCAGCGCATGCGTTACCGGCTGGCTCACGATCTGGGACTGGAGCCGAGTGAGAGGCTGCAGGCCAAGTTCCAGGAAATGCTGCGCCGTTCGCCAGTAGGGCACTGAACCGGGCCACCTGTCATACCGACTTGGTCACCCGTAGGATCTGCCAGATGGCTCCCGGGCTCGCCCTGCCCTCGAAGGCCAGATACTCCGGAAGTACCAAGTGCGGCCCCCACTTCTCTTTGTAGGCAAGCTGGCTGCGCGATGGGTAGACGGACTCGCCGCGCTCCGCCAGCAGTCGCATGAATTTCGCCGTCAACCGGCTGTGCCGGGGAAGTTCGTGCTCGGCACCCAGCCCAGTGAACGGGGTGAAGCCGAAATGCAGCCACCCTGCCTCCTCCTTCCGGAAGATATCCATCGCTGTGAAATTGAGGGTCTCCATCACGCCGGGGGGAGTATCTGGCATGCGCCGACTGAGGTCGTGCAGCCAGCCGGGGAACGACCCGTAGGACGGCGAGTATGAGATGTAGGCCATTGGCGTATCGTCCATGAGGCCGACGAAGAGCCTCCGACACTGCTGCACGGGGCCTCCCAGCTGGCCCACCAGGAATTCGATCTCCTTGACGTGGCGGCCCTTCGAACGCAACCAGGTCCGGTCGATCTGAGCCAGCTGCTCACCGTACTCGCCGAGTGTCGCTTCCCGTATCTGCAAGCCGCTGCGTTTGGCGCGCGATATCTTGTTGCGCAGTTTGACGAACTTCGATCCACGCAGTGAGAACTCCGGCAACTTCACCGAGTAGGATGCGCCGACCTGGTTGACCACAAATCCCTCGGCATCGTACAGCCTGGCATCTGACGCCTGTAGCTGTATCCCGACGACGCGACGTCTTTCCTCGCGGGCGAATGACTTGAACTCTCGCAACAACGCGGTCTGTCGGTCGACGGGAGCGAATACGCCACCGAACTGGATCAGATAACGACCAGCTCGACGGTATGCTATGAATCCATCTTCCCCGGGCATGGAGAAGAAATCGTTCCCCGTGTTGAGTGCAAGAAAAGCGCTCGGGTTCTCCGCGTACTTCTCGATCGCCGGCTGCGCCTGCTTCTGCTCCGCCTCCAGGTCGTCCCGAGAATCCCGAACTTTCTCTGCGTGTCCCTCGGATCGCTTCATACAAGAACCGCCCTTCGCGCCGCCAGTATCAGGCGGAAATAATTTAGCAATTTCTCCAAAAAAGCTACTGACGGGACGGTTTCAGTGGGCTTTCAGCGCATTTTCAGTCCTCACTGACAGAGTTTTCCGAGAACTTCGGAATCTTCCACGGAGTACGAGAACAGCGATGGCAGGGAGTGAGAGTGGGGATCACGCAATTGTCCCACCCGAATCCGGCTCCACCGAACCCGGCACCCGAAGCCCCGACGCCGCTCCGCTCTTACCCCTCCTATGTGAACGGGCAGAACGTGGACAATGGCGCGTGGGTCTACGTCGTGGACGCCGGGGTACTTCTGGACGATGCGTTCGCGAGCTTGACGCTCAAACGGAAACTGGAGCAGGGGCGCATCCCACCGGAATCACTACCGCCGAGCATCGTCGGCCGCGTCGCCAAGGCTGACCGTCCGACCGTCGAGGCGGCGCTGGAAGCCGCCGCGGCCGCCGCGCCGGTCTGGGGGGCCTTCCCACTGGAGACCCGGCTGGAGGGGGTCGGCGAGTTGCTCCACCGCCGGCTGTGCGAGCGGGCAGAGGAGATCACACGGATCCTGGTGGCTGAGGGACACCCATTGGTCCTGGCCCGCTGGCAGGTCTCGGGAATGCTCGACTGCTTCGGCCCGGAGTCGGTCGGCTTCTACCGCTCGCAGATGCTCCAGGAGTTCCGGCACGGCGAGCGCCGCATCCAGGTGCGTCGCCGCCCGGACGGCGTAGTGTGCCTCAACCCGCCGCAGAACGCGCCGCTGTCCAGTGCCCTGCTGGGCGTTACCTCGATCATGGCGGGAAACTCTCTGGTCGTCCGTGCCCCGCGGAGCGCGCCCCTCGGCGTGATGTACGTATTGCACGAAGTCGTGGTGCCGGTACTGGAGGAGGTCGGCGCACCGCCCGGCACCCTCAACATGGTGTGCGGGGACCCCGCGCCGATGCTCTCGGCCTGGGTGGACAGCCCGCATGTGAACGACATCATGTACTTCGGCAGCAGCGAGAACGGCGTCCGATTCCAGCAGCGCTGCGTCGTCGCGGGCAAGAAGCCGATCCTCGAACTCGCGGGCAACGACGTAGTCGTGGTCTGGAAGGACGCCAATCTGGAGTTCGCGGCCGAGGCGTTGACGGAGAGCTTCTACGGCTCGGGCCAGCTCTGCATGATTCCCAATCAGGTGCTCGTGCACCCTGATGTAGCAGACGACCTCATCGCGCGTCTGGTCCGCCAGATCGGCCACGTCCGACCCGGCCGGCCGGGCGAGGAAGATGTACTGCTCACTCCGGTGCTGCGGAACGAGAAGTTCTTCAGTTGCCTTCGCGACGCCCTGGACAAGGGGGCCGAACTGGCCTGCGGCGGCCACGCGATGCAAGCCGACGAGAGCCGCGACGCGGCCGGAATCTTCCTGGAGCCGACCGTCGTGGTCGTGCGTGGGTTGGCGAAGGCGCGGGAGGTCGACGCGGTACGGCATGAAACGTTCTTCCCGCTGCTGCCCCTGGTGGTCGCGGAACCGGCCTCGGACGAAGTGCTGCTGGTGCAATTCATCGACTACGTGAACAGCAACGAGTACGGCCTGCGCAATTCCGTGTGGGCCACTTCCCCTCCGATCGTCGACGCCTTCCTCGCCCGCATCCGCAGCGGCGGGCTGCTGAAGATCAACGACTCCCACATCGGCTTCCTGCCCTACTTGCCCACGCACGGCGGCACCGGCCTGACCGGCGGCGTCCTCGGCGAGGCTAACTACCCGATTCTGCGGACCAGTCATCTGCAAGGCGTCAGCGTCAGCCCTGGATCCCGGCCGCGGGAGGCGGTGTTCGGGGCCTGGCAGGCCCTGCGGAGGAACGGTTCGTGAACCGCGCCGCCGGTGACGATCCACCGGTTCCCGACCACGAGGAGTCGCGAACTCTCATGCGTTCACTCGAAGCAGCACGCGCGACCTGTGAGGCGTTCCTGCCCGGCCTGTTGGACAAGCTGGCCGCTGTCCCGATGGCCGAACTGGAGCAGCCGGGAAGTCCGTCGATCGGCCTCTTCCGCTCACACGGCGGCCCCGGTCTGGTGATTCCCAAGACCTACGCCGGCGCGGGCGCCAGTCCGATCCAGGCGCTGGAGGTGACCCGCGCCCTGGCGGCATCAGCGCCGTCGCTGGCGGTCGCGACCACGATGCACCACTTCTCGGTGGCGACGCTCTTCACACTCGCCGACAGCCTGCAGAGCAACGGCGTCGAGTGGGCGCTGCTCGAAGGCATCAGTGAACAGAAACTGCTGGTCGCCTCCGGGTTCGCCGAAGGGCGCCCGGGGCGGGGCATCCTGGCCCCCACCATGCGGGCGCGAGCCGTCGAGGGCGGCTACGCGATCGACGGTGCGAAGAAGCCGTGCAGCCTGTCCCGCTCGATGGACCTGCTCACCGCCAGCGTGGCGCTGCCCAGGGCGGACGGCGGCAGCGACATGGCGGTGCTGCTCGTGCCCCGGCAGGCCGAGGGCATCACCGTGCACCCTTTCTGGTCGAGCTGGGCGCTGGCTGGCGCGGAGAGTGACGAGATCCGGCTCACCGACGTCTTCGTCGACGAGCAGCAGCTCATGCGGACCGAGTTGGGCGACGCCGGTGAGCTCGACGAACTCCAGACGGTCGGCTTCATCTGGTTCGAACTTCTCATCTCCGCTTCGTACGTGGGCATCGCCAGCGCACTCGTGGAGCGCGTGGTGGACCAGGGCCGTGGCAGCGACTCCGACCGGGCCCAACTGGTCGCGCGGCTGGAGTCGGCGATGCTCCTACTGGAGGGCTCCGCGCGCATGATCACGGATGGTGAGGCGGGCAACACGGCTCTCGGCAAAGCCTTGTTGGCTCGCTTCGGTGCCCAGGACGCGCTCGGCGACGCAGTGCGACGCGCCGTAGAGGCGCTCGGCGGCATGGCGTTCATCGGCTCCTCGGACGTGGCCTACCTCGCCGCCGCCTCGCACGGCCTCTCCTTCCACCCTCCATCCCGCTCCAGCTTCACCGGCCCCTTCCTGGAACACGTCGCGGGCCGGCCGCTGCGGCTGACATGAGGACACCGATGAGCACGACATCAGCAGCCAGGACCGTGCCCGTGGGGGACGACAGGTGGGCGTACGACCGAAGCACTCTGGGGCAGCTGTACCGGGCCCGATTGAACAGGGGCCGGGCCTTCCTCGGTGAGATGTTCGGCGGGCACGTCGAAGTGGAGTCCCAAGGTGCCTGGGTGACCACTGCTGAGGGCAAACGCTTCCTCAACTGTGGCGGCTACGGCGTGCTGTTCCTGGGGGCCCGCCACCCCACCGTCGTACGCCTCGTCGAGGAGCAGCTGCACCGTAACCCGGTCGCCACCCGGGTGTTCCTCGAACCGCAGGCGGCCCTGGCGGCGGACGCCCTGGTCGCGGTGGCCCCAGCGGGCCTGGAGCGGGTGCACTTCGCCGGCTCCGGCGCAGAGGCCGTCGAGACTGCCATCAAGATGGCGCGTACGCACGGCAAGAACCAGCTGGTGGCCATGCGCGAGGGCTATCACGGCAAGACCATGGGGGCGCTGAGCCTCACCGGTAAGGAGATGTTCCAGGCCCCGTTCCGGCCGCTGCTGCCCGACGTGCGCCACGTGCCGTTCGGGGACGTCGAGGTTTTGGACGAGTTGCTCGGCACCATGCCGGGCCGCGGCTGCGTCGTCGTCGAGCCCGTCCAGGGGGAGGCGGGCGTGGTACTGCCGCCCGATGGCTATCTGCGCGCGGTGCAGGCGGCGTGCCGTCGCCACGACGCGTTCTTCGTCCTGGACGAGGTGCAGACCGGACTCGGCCGTCTCGGCAACTGGTTCGGGGCGGACCGCGAGGGCGTCACACCCGACGCACTGCTGGTGGGCAAGGGGCTGAGCGGAGGGGTGATCCCGGTCTCGGCGGTGGTCGCAACGCCGCGGGCATTCTCAGTCTTCGACCGCGACCCCTACTTGCACACCTCTACGTTCTC
Source organism: Streptomyces sp. NPDC002868 (assembly GCF_055563295.1). Classification (NCBI taxonomy): domain Bacteria; kingdom Bacillati; phylum Actinomycetota; class Actinomycetes; order Kitasatosporales; family Streptomycetaceae; genus Streptomyces; species Streptomyces sp. NPDC002868. The sequence goes on from NZ_JBVHDR010000018.1 coordinate 38,842, forward strand.
CGGGGTGCCGCTCGCGATGGCCGCGGCACGAGGCGCGCTCATGGCCATCACGGAGGAGGGTTTGGTCGAGCGCTCCCGTGAGCTGGGCGCCGAACTGCTCATGGTACTCGGCGGCATCGTCCACGAGCACTTCGGCGACGCGGTGCGCGTACGCGGGCGGGGGCTCCTGCTGGGCTTCGAGTTCGCGGAGCCAGGTATCGCGGGCGACCTGCTGATCGAACTGGTCTCACGGGCCGTCATCGCCAACCACTCTCTCAACTCGCACCTGGTACTGCGGCTGACGCCGCCCGCGATCCTCGACGACGCGGAAGTGGCGTTCCTGTACGAGGCGTTCGACAGCGCCTGCCGGGCGCAAGCGGCCCGGTACGCACCGACTTCCGAAGGTGGCTCTGCTCATGCGTAGCGTTCATGTGGCTCTTGTCGTGCCGGACACCGATTCGGGCGCGGTCTTCGACCGGGTGCGGGACTTTGCCGCCTACCCCGGGCTGGTCCCGGTGGTGCGGGAGGTGACCGTGCACGAGGTCAGTACCGAGGAGGAGACCAGCGACTGGGAAGTCTATTTCCGCAACGGAATCCTGAGCTGGACCGAGGAGGACCGTTTCGACCGAGCCGGCCTGACCATCGTCTTCTCACAACTGGACGGTGACTTCGAATCGTTCGCCGGGACCTGGCAGATTTCCCGGGAGGGGGCGGGCTGCCGGGTGGACTTCGACGCCGAGTTCGACTTCGGCATCCCGAGTCTGGCCGGAATCCTCGACCCGGTCGCGGTGCGGGTCTTCAAGGAGACCATCGCCCGCATTGTCAGTGGCCTGTTCACCGGCACCACGGTGGTCGGCGACGAGGCGGTCACAGCGGCCTTAGCGCGGGCGGCTTGATGGACACCAAGAACCTGTTCATGACCCGCACCACCGCGTGGCTGATCCGTGCGGAGTACGGGCTGGGGCTCCTGGTGTCGGTTGTCCTGTTCTTCGCGCATCTCGGTGAGGTGCGCTGGCTCCCGGCCATCGCGCTCTTCGTCTACATCGACCTGATCGGGTACCTGCCGGGCGCGTACCGCCACCACCGGGCCCGGAGCAGGGACAAGGCCGGGGGCAGGACCGGGGGCACGGAGATCGCAAAGGTCTACTACGTCCTCTACAACGTCATGCACAGCCTGGTGACCCAGGGCCTGGTCGCCTTGGTATGGATCTCGGTGTGGGGCTTCGAGTGGGCCCTGCTGGCGCTGCCCATCCACTTGTTCGGCGACCGCGCGCTGTTCGGGAACTACCTCAAGCCCTTCGGCCTGAGTTTCGAACCTGAGCCGCACCCTGCGTACGGGCGCTTCCGCAGCGAGTTCGATGCCGCGGCCGACGGAGTGCGCGCCCCGCAGTCCGTACGGACGGGCACGCTGTGACCGGCGCTACCGCGGAGCGGCTGCGCGCGGCATGGCCCCCCGACCTGATGACCGAAATGCCGGGTATCGCGACGGAGCGGCTGGCCACGGGAGTGGTGGTACTGACCTGCGGCGGCGAGGCGGATGTACAGGGCGTTACGGTCAGCACGCTGGCCTTGGCGTCGGTCGAGCCGCCCGTGGTGTCCATCGCGCTGCGCCGCGGCAGCCGCGCCCTGCGGGCGCTGCTCGGCACACCCGCCTTCGTCGTCAACGTGCTGGGCTCACGGCAGGAGGCGCTGGCGCGGCATTTCGCCAGCAGATGCCGGGCGGCCGGTATAGGTCAGCTGGACCGGGAGGCGTGGGCGGGCTGCACTGAGGACGGCGTTCCGGTGCTGGGCGGCGCCGTCGGCTGGCTGGCCTGCAGCGTTCAGCGCACGGTCCCGGTGGGCGACCACGACCTTGTGCTGGCCCGGGTGGGCCGAGTCGTACGGGGCAGCGGCACCCCTTTGCTCAACTTCGCCGGCGGACTGCATCAGCTGCCCGCCGCCTCGACTATGGAGAGGGACTGACCATGGCTTCCGCGAACATCCCGGCAGAGGCTCACTGGGCGCTGGCTCCGTCGCTGATGGACGGGGCGATCGAGCTGGAGCTCACCGCGCAGTCGTGCGATCTGCAGTACTGGCTGGCCGCGGTGCCGCAGGGCACTCTGCAGGGCAACGTGCTGGGCCACGCCGACGGCGTACGCCCGCACCCGGTGATGAGCGAGCCCGGACCGCTGAACAGTGCGCTCACCCAGGAGTTGGCGTTCCGCTCCATCGCGGAGGAGAAAGCGACCCGGGCCATCGCCTACTTGGTGGCGCTCGCCCCCGACAACGACAGCCTGGAGTTCTACTCCACTCAGCTCCTCGACGAGGCAAGGCACGCAATGGTGTTCCGCAGCCATCTGCTGCAACTGGGTGTCGAGCGTGACGAATTGTGGCAGACCATCGACCGCCTGGCGGCAGTCGACCGGGACACGGTGCTGGTGCCGCTGGAGGAGTTCGGGCTGGGCGCCCTGCGCGAGCGGGGCGACTTCATCGGCGGCGTGCTGGTGTTGACCGTGCTCGTCGAAGGCGTGCTGGCGCCGTCCGCCGAGCTGAGCGAGCGCAAGTGGCGGGTCTTCGATCCTGCCGCAGCGGATATCGAACGTGGTGCGGGAATCGATGAGATCCGGCATCTGACCGTGGGCAGCTCCATCGTCCGCGATCACTTGCTCAAGCATCCCGAGGACAAGCCGCGGGTGCTCGATCTGATGCGGGAGGGCTACCGGCTGTGGGACCGGCTGCCGGCCACGGACATGCTGCTCCGCCGGGAGAAGCTGTTCCAGCAGGGCATCGAGCAGCACGGCCGGCTGCTGGGCGACTACGAAGCATGGCCCGGTCGCAGGCTCGTCGACACCACGGTCGACGAGCGGGTGGCGACCGGCCAGGAGTGGGCCGAGCGCATGCAGCGCTCGCGGCTCGCGTATATGGGCCTTGAGGAGGCGATATGACGCACCTGGACGAGGGATCCGCCGCCGCGCCTGAGGTCGGCGCGCCGGGTGCCCCGGACGCCAGGCCGGCCAACTACGAGGAGGTCAACCGGCTGGTGAAGGCCGCCGGCCTGATGGACCAACAGCCCGGCTATTACATCTACAAGATCACGTTCAATCTGCTGCTGCTCGCCGCGGCGTGGACCGTCTTTGGGTTGGTCGGCGACAGCTGGTGGCAGCTCGCGACCGGGGTGCTGCTCGCGTTCTGCTTCGCCCAGACCGACCTCGTGGGCCATGACGCCGGCCACCGGCAGATCTTCCGGACCCGCAAGGCGAGCGACGTCATCGGCTACCTCCACGGCAACCTGCTGACCGGGGTCAGTTTCGGCTGGTGGGTGGGGCACCACACGCGGCATCACAACTACCCCAACCACCTGTCCCTCGACCCGGACATCACGCGCCGTCAGGTTGTCTTCGCGAGCAAGGACCGCAGCAAACGCACTAGCACCGCTGGCCGGTTCATCGTGCGCCACCAGGCGTGGATGTTCTACCTGCTGATCATGATGGAGGGGCTGCGGCTGCACCTGTCCGGCTATGTGGCGGCCCGCAAGGGTGCGCTTCAGCACCATCGGGCGGCTGACCTCGGCCTGCTCACCTTCCACCTGGTGTGTTACCTCGCCGCGGTGTTCTGGGTGCTGCCGCCCGGCAAGGCCGTCGCCTTCATCGTGATCCACCAGTCTCTGTTCGGCTTCTACATGGGCCTGCTGTTCGCACCGAACCACAAGGGCCTGCCGGTGCGCGACGGGGAGAAGGAGGAGCTGGACTGGATCACCCGCCAGGTGGTCACCTCACGCAACATGCTCCCCAGCCGTGTCACGCATTTCTTCTACGGAGGGCTCAACTACCAGATCGAGCACCACCTCTTCCCGTCGATGCCGCGCCGGAACCTGCACCGCGCCCAGCCGCTGATCAAGGACTACTGCCTGAGCCACGGTCTGCCGTACGCCGAAGTGCGGCTGATGAAGTCGTACCTCGACGTCTCCGACTACCTCGGCGAAGTCAGCCAGGAGGTACGGACCTTGGAGCGGCAGGATTCCGCGGCCGTCCCCGTACAGGCGCAGCGGTGAGCCGGGCCGCGGTGCTCAGAGGTCTCGGCACCTGGTTGCCGCCCCGGGTCGTCACCAATGACGAGCTGGCCGAGGAGCTGGACACCACCGACGAGTGGATCCGCAGCCGCACGGGGATCGCCCGGCGGCACATCGCCGACCCGGGCACGGCCACCTCGGATCTCGCGGTGGAGGCCGGCCACAGGGCGCTCAAGTCCGCTTCCGCGGACTCCGCGGACTGTGTGATCGTGGCCACCACCACGCCGGACTGGATCTGCCCGGCCACCGCGCCCCTGGTCGCCTCCCGGCTCGGACTGGGCACGCCGGCCGCCTTCGACGTGGGTGCGGTGTGCACCGGCTTCCTCTACGGGCTCGCCGCCGGGGCGGGCCTCATCGCGGCGGGGACCGCCGAGCGGGTCCTGGTGGTGGGCGCCGAAACCTTCTCCAGCATCCTCGACCCCCAGGACCGCTCGACTCGGGCTGTCTTCGGGGACGGGGCGGGCGCGGTCGTGCTGGCCGCGGGCGATCCGGACGAGCCGGGCGCGCTGGGCCTCTTCGACCTGGCCAGCGACGGAGCGGGCAGCGACCTGATCGCCGTACCTTCCGGCGGCTCCCGCGCCCCGTTCCGCGCCGCTTCGGCCAGCACGGCCGACCCGTACTTCCGGATGGCGGGCAAGGCAGTCTTCCGCAACGCGGTGGAACGGATGGCCGCCTCCGCCCTCGGGGTGGCCGAAGGAGAGGGATGGAGCGCACGGACGGTGGATCTGCTGGTGGCCCACCAGGCGAACCTGCGCATCATGCACGCCGTTGCCGACCGGATTCGGCTGCCACGGGAACGCTGTGCGGTGAACGTGGACCGCGTCGGCAACACCGCGGCCGCCTCCATCCCGCTCGCACTCGCCGACGCGATGGCGGACGGCACGCTGCGTGCGGGCCACCGGGTGGTGCTGACCGCCTTCGGCGGCGGACTCACCTGGGGCTCCTGTGCCGTGCGCTGGCCCGACCTGGTGCCCGGGTGAGAGAGGCGACGACCGCCGTGCCGGCACGACCGCCGTGCCGGCACGACCGCCGTGCCGGCACGACCGCACGAACCGCATCGATCACACAGACCGTAGTGACCGCTGGGACGAACCGAGGAGACACCCGATGAACGACATTTACGAGCGTCTGGTGGCATTGCTGGCCAGCGGCTTCGGCCTGGAGCCCGGCGAGGTCAGCCCCGACCAGACCTTCGACGAGCTGGAAATGGACTCACTCGCCCTGGTCGAGCTGGGCCTGACCGCCCAACAGGAGTTCGACGTCGCTATTGCGGATGACGACATACGGTCGAGCGACACCATCGCCCAGGCCGCCAAGACCATTGAGGTCAAGGTGGCGAGCCTCGCATGATCTCCGGTCGAGAGCCGCTGCACGCCGCCGTCACCGGCATCGGCATGGTGACCGCGGCCGGGATCGGCGCCGAGACCGCGTGGCGGACCATCCGTGCCGGCGAGGCGACAGCCGCGGCGCCGGTTCCGGCGCTTGAAGGGACCCCCGCCGACTTCGGCTGCCCGGTCATCGATTTCGACCGGGCGAGCCCGGTTGAACGACGGAAGGCGTGGCGGCTGGACCGCAGCAGCCAGTTCGCGGTCGTCGCCGCCATGGAGGCGCTGGCGGACTCCGGCCTTGACCCTGCCACCTGGGACGGCGCGCGCGTCGGCGTCGTACTCGGCAGCGGCATGGGCGGGGCGGCCACCTGGGAAAAGCAGCACCGGGTGTTGCTCGATGACGGGCCCCGACGCGTCTCGTCGATGCTCATACCGATGCTTGCCATCAATATGGCAGCGGGATATGTGGCCATGGAGTGCGGAGCCCGTGGCCCCAACTTCGTCACGGCGACCGCGTGTGCCTCCGGGACGACGGCAGTGGGCGCGGCCCGCGAACTGCTGCGCTCTGGGGCCTGCGACGTCGTCATCACCGGAGGCACCGAGGCGTGTCTGGTGCCCTCCATCATCTGCGGCTTCAGTCAGATGGGGGCGCTGTCCGGACGTCGCGGTGATCCGCACGCCGCCTCCCGGCCGTTCGACAGCGACCGGGACGGTTTCGTGCCCGCGGAGGGCGCCGCCGTCCTGGTGCTGGAGCGCGTCGAAGACGCGCGCGCCCGTGGCGCGCGGGTACGCGCCATGGTCAGCGGTTACGGGGCCTCGGCCGACGCGTACAACGCCACCGCCCCCGACCCTGAGGGCGCGGGCGGGGAACTGGCGCTGCGGGCTGCCCTGGCAGATGCCGGAATCGGCCCCGGAGACGTCGACCACGTCAACGCGCATGGAACCTCCACCCCGTTGAACGACATTACTGAGGCGAAGCTGATCAGGCGCACGCTCGGCGAGCGGCCCGCCGTCACCTCGGTCAAGGGTGTCCTCGGACATGCACTGGGCGCGGCCGGTGCGATCGAAGCGGCGGTCACCGCGATGACCCTGGAGCACGGGTTCATCCCGCCGACCGCCAATCTAGACAGCCAGGACCCGCAGATCGAGATCGATGTTGTCTGCAAAACCGGCCGCGACACCCGGCCGAAGGTCGCTGTGAGCAATTCCTTCGGATTCGGCGGACAGAATGCTGTACTGGTGCTCACCTGCGCCTGAGCAGGAATTCACCGGGAGGCGATCGGATCCCGGCGGCACAGGATCTCCTGGAGCTTGGCGCGCAGTGCCGCGCCGGGCTCCAGGCCGAGGTCCTGGGTCAGCCGGTGGCATGTCCGGCGGTAGACCTCCAGGGCCTCCGCCTGCCGTCCGGATGCGTGCAGTGCCGTCATGAGCTGTTCACTGAAGCGCTCGCGCAACGGATAACGAACCGAGAGTGCTTCGAGCTTGGGGACGACGCTCCGGTACAAGCCCATCGCGAGTTGTGCGTCGAAGAGCCACTCAAGGGCGGTGAGCCTGGTTTCCGTGAGACGGGTACGGGCCATCTCGCAGATCATGCCGTTGCCGGTGTCCATCAGTATGGACCCGTGCCATAGTTCCAGTCCCTCGGTGAGCAAAGCCACGGCCGCTTCCGGTCGCTGCTCGCGTATTGTCTCCACGCGGCTCACGAGATGGCAGAATCGCACCGCGTCGACGCCGGATTCGGGAAGCACCATGGTGTATTCGGAGTTGGAAGTCTCGATCAACTCGCGCGGGTCATCTTTTCCGGGACTCGTGCCGATGATCCGTCTCAGTCGGGCAATGTGCCCCTGGAGTGAATTCTCCGCATCGATAGGACGGTTGTCCGCCCAGAGTTCGGTGATCAGTTGGCTCCGTGACACCGGACGATTCGGGTTCAGTGCAAGGGCGGCGATGATGGCCCGTAGCTTCTCCCCGGGAATTCTTATAGGGATGTTGCCGTCCAGCAATTCGAGCGGTCCTAGAAGGTTCACCTGCATATGAGTCCGAGCCTCCCTCCGTGGAGCCGGCAGAACGGAGTGCGTTCTGCCGGCGCGGCACCAGGTGTGACCCTAGGCCGAGCCATTCCGGCAGGTCAATGCTCGGGCGCTGAGTGAGATTCGGAATTCCGTTACGGCCACCGAGAGTTTCAGCGAGATACTCAAAGTAGCTATGGATGATCTCAGCGGGATTTCAGCGGCATCCGTGACAATGGATTCCGGCTGACGCCCTGGGAGGGGCCTAAATGGCCTAAAAGGCTGTGCAAATTTCCCGGACCCGGCTGTGGTCCACCGCGATCGGAAGCTGTGCGAGGTTTCCACAATGCCGAAAGCGAATACTCCAGCAGACCTTCGTACCCACTACGACGACGCGAACCGACCGCCGGCATCGACCGGCGACGCACCGGCCGATGACACACCGGCCGACGGCCCATCACCCGGCGGTTCGCTGACCGGGGTCCTCGCGCACTGGGCGTCCGGGCTGCGCTACCCCGATCTGCCTGGCCGCATCACGTCCTATGCCACCAGCCAGCTCATCTCGCACATCGCCGTCGTCCGGGCCGGTATGGCGCATCCCCTCGGCCACAGGCTGCTTGAGGCATTCGGGCTCCCGACCGCGGCCTCTCCCGATCGTGCCGCTTACGTGCTGGCGGCGCTGTCCACCTGTTTGTACTACGAGGACAGCATGTACGTGGGCCATGTGTCGCACTCCTCGGTCGGCGTGCCCCTGGCTTTCCGCCGCGAACAGCATCTGACGGGCGAGCAGTTACTGACGGCAGTGGTCGCCGCCAACGAATGCGCCGCCAGGGTGACCGCGGCGGCCGCCCTGGGGCCGTTCCGCGGTCAGAGCGCCGCGTACGCCCAACTCGTGGGCGCCGTCGCGGCGAAGCTGCACGGCGCGCGCGCTCCGGCGAGGCAATGGACCGACGCCTGGGGACTGGCGCTGGCCGCCCCGCCTTGGTCCCTGCGGCGCGCCTTCCTCGGCAGTGACGCCAAGGTGCTCTCCGCCGCCGTGCCGGTACGGATCGGCCTGGACGCATGCGCCGCAGCTGCCGCAGGCCTGAAAGGGGCCGCAGACATCCTGGAACACCCGGGCGGTCTGCTGGCCAAGGTCTCCGATGTGCCCTCGCCCGAGGTGGTCACGGCGGGACTCGGCGCCCGCTGGCACACCGAAACGCTGTCCTTCAAGGTCCATCCGGCCAGCGCCTATGTCGACGCGGCCATCGACTGCGCGTCCGAGCTGCACCACCGGCTGACCCCGGCGTGCATCGACGACATCGACGACATCGTGGTCCGCGCCGCGCGGCTGACCATGGTGATGGACCGGGAAGCGGCGCCCTATCTCGACCGTGAGCGTTCGGCGATCCTGGCGCTCAACCTGTCCGTGGCCTACAACGTGGCGACCGCGCTGGTCACCGGGTCGGTGACGGCCGCAGACCTCGCCGAGCCGGCCACCGCCGATCCGGTGCGCTGGGCGCTGGCGGCGAAGGTCCGGCTGGAATACGACCCCGAGCTGAGCCGCCGTCTGCTGGGGGCCACGGCGCCCCTGGGCGAGGCGTTGCGGCAGGCTGAGGGGCGGGCGGAGGAGTGGTTCGCCGCATTCTCCGGCGGGCGGACTGCCCCGGGGGTGTTTCCACAGGGCCACCCGAGCGCCTCCTTCGAGTACGCCACCAAGGCGATCGGCGCCCGGATCGGAGTCACCCTACGGGACGGCCGCGACATCTGGGCCGCTCGCGCGCACGCTGCCGGCTCGGCCGGTCCAGAGACCCGGCGCGACCACCGGGCGATCGCCCGGAGCAAGCTGGCGGCCACCGGGGCGTCTGCGGAGGTGATCGAGGCGCTGGACCGCACGGCGTCGCTCGGCGCGGCCGAACTGGACGCCGTGCTGCGGGCGGCGCTGTGCCCGTGACCGCCGACGACTCCAACTATCCATCGGGGCCACGACCCGTCAGTGAAAGGAGGTACCTCATGACGGCGCGTCAGTACTTGCGAGCCGCCTTCTTCGACGTCGACGAGACCTTGATCACCGTCAAGAGCATGTTCCGGTTCCTGAAGTTCCACCTCTCGGCGATCGGCAGACCGCCGTCCGCCTACACCGCGGTGGTCGATGAGCTGCGCGGCCTCGTCGCTGCCGGCGCGTCCAGGGTGGAGGCCGCACACGCCTACTACCGCGTCTACCAAGGGCAGCGCGCTTCGGAGCTGTCCGTCCAGGGACGCGAGTGGTTCCGGAGCGAGCAGCGCTCGGGAGGGCTATTCCTGCCCAGCGGACTGCAGGCATTCCGTGCGCATCGCCTCGCGGACGACCTCACCGTGCTGGTGTCCGGCTCCTTCGCGCCCTGCCTCGATCCGCTCGCCGACTGGCTGGAAGCCGCGGTGGTGTTGGGCGCCAGGCCCGAAACTGTCGATGGTGTCCATACCGGGCGGCTGATCACCCCCATGCTGGGCCGCGACAAGGCGGCCGCGGCTCGAGCCGTGATGCGTGCACACCGGATCGCTCCCGCCGACTGCCGAGCCTACGGCGACCACGCGTCGGATCTGCCCATGCTGTTGGCCGTCGGGCACCCGGTTGTGGTGGGGAACGACCCCGAACTGGTCAGGCACGCGGTGGCCGGCGGGTGGCTCCGACTGCCCGGGGTGTCTGAGGGAGACCCCGCCGGGACCACGGCGGAGGATGGTGGCGGAAACTCGCCAGCCCACCGTTCGGCGGGCTGGCATCGTTGATTCCATTCCCGGCGAATCTCTGCGAATCCCCGTGGACGCCGCCGGGCCCCGCTCCCGCCCCGGCACGGACCGTCCAACCAACCCTCAGCTAGGAGTTCCCGGCATGACAGACACGACGCAGTACGCCCCCGAGGCCCACGACCCGCATCTCCTGGCGGTGGGCGAGAGCGCTCGCTTACTGGCAGGCGCACCGTGGAAGCGCCTCGCGGTGGTGGGGGACAGCGGCGCCGAAGGGGTCACCGAGGCGTTCGCGGGCTACCGCCACCTCACCTGGGGGGAGCGCTTCGTACAGGAGTTGCGGACCGTACAACCGGACCTCAAAGCCCTCCACCTGGGCCAGCGGAACCTGTTCGCCGTGCAGGTACGCGAGACACAGCTGGCGCCCGCGCTGGAGTTCCGGCCGGATCTGGCGATCGTGTTCTGCGGAGGCAACGACCTGTTGCAGCGGAACTTCGACATCGACGCGGTCGAGGCGGAACTGGCGCTCATCATCTCCCCGTTGCGGGACGCCGGCTGCACCGTCCTGACGTCGGGACTGTTCGACATCACGGTCTCCCCGTACGTCGACGAGCGATACCGCAAGCCAATGAGCGAGCGCATCGCGGCCTGGTCGGAGCGGACCAAGCAGCTGGCGGCCCGGCTGGGGGCAGTCCACGTCGACCTGCCGAAGCACCCCGCGGGCACGGAGGAGATCTACAGTACCGACGGCCTGCACCTCAACGCGCGCGGTCAGGCCATCCTGTGCACCGAGATCGTGCGGAGCCTGGCGGGACATCTCCAAGCCGACTGACCAGGAGCGACGCCTCCCCGCGCCGCTTGACCGCAACCGCTCGGGAAGGGAATCCGCGATGGCTGGCTCGCACCTGTGGGTGGCTGCCACCAAGGACGACATCCGACGCCTCGGCGGGTCCTACATGAAGAGCCCGGAGGCTCGGCAGGCCGCAGCGGAACTCGGTATGCCCCGGTTCGGCTACTACTTCCGTGGGCGCGGTGGGGTGCTGGGCCCGGTCAGCCCGGACGTCACGGCGGCCGTCTTCGGTTTCTTCCCGGTGGACTTCGTCCGTCGGCACTGCGGCGGATCGCAGCCCGGGCCGACGGCGCAGGAGATCACTCTCCGGTACGCGGAGTCGTGTCGCGCTTGGGGACGTCGCTGCCTGGCGGGCTTTTCGTCCGCCGGGCGGCTCGCCGAACTCCTGGAGACCGTGGTGGACGGGGCGGATACTCCGGGCACCCCGCTGTTCGCCGGGTGGCGCGCGGTCGCCCGTCCCGACGACGCCCCCGCCCGGGTTGCGCAGCTGGCCCATATCCTGCGGGAGCACCGCGGCGGCCTCCATCTCGCGGCGGTGCTGGCGACCGGAATGACTCCGGTCGAGGCCACGCTGACCCGGGACAACGGAGTCGAACGCGCGGGGTTCCTGGGATGGGAGCCGCCGTACCCCCGGATCGACGGACGGACGCACATCAACCGTGCCGTGGCCGAGAACCTCACCGACCGGATGGCCGCGCCCGCCTACGCCGTGCTGAGCTCAGCTCAGGCAGACGAGCTGGGTCGGCTGCTGCGCGCCGCCTCGGTCGTGGCGATGGCGCAGCACCGGCCCGCCGCGTCACAGGCTGTCGGCAGTTCCGGCACCGCCTGACAGTACTTCGTTGAGCTAGTGCTGACTGGCGGGGTTCTGGGTTGGTAAGTGGCGGTGGTAGGTGGGGCATGCGCCGGTCCAGGCTCGTATCAAGTCCTGGAGCGTGTCGAGGTCGAACTGCTGTTGGCCGACGGGGGCTTCACCGGCCTGGAGCTGTGGCCGGCGCCCTCGGCCGGGCGATGCCGATCTCTGCGGCGGTTCCGCTCCCACCAAGTGCTGCCGTCCGCAAAGAGCTGCCCGACGGCTCGTACCTGTCATACATCGTCGCGGCCCCGGCCCGGCCTCGTGGGAGCCCGGTCAGGCTCGGTACTCGGCGACGCCGAGCAGGTAGTGGCCGCGGATACGGGTGTAGGCGCTACACACCTCAGCCTGTGGCGGGCAGCTCGGGCATGAATTGAGCGGCGATGAAAGGGTCTTCGGTGGGGTGATCGAACAGCAGTCGGTAGCTGGGCCCCGCCAGGGTGTGAGCTGTGACCTCGTCGAAGCTGAGCCTGCGCCGGAAGCACCTCCGTGCACAGCCGGTGAGAAATGCCGGTCGTGATCTGTCGACTCGAGCGGCTGTGAGGGGAGACGTCTGCATTCGTACCGCCTGGGTCGGAGGTCATAGGAGTGAAGTGGCATCCGTCGTCGACGGGGCACTGACCCGGCGTCCGAGCCTATTCGGAGACGGCGGCGCCGAGAGCGATGCTCTCTTCGACCTCCGCTGCCCGCGCGAGCGCTTGCCGGCGTTCCCGGTCGAGTTCGTCGGCCTGTGCCTCGTCTGCCTCCATGAGCTTGACCAGGTCGCTGTTGGCCATGTCCAGCACGTCCATGTCCTCGTACGCGCCGCGGACGGCCGGACCCCACAACCCGATGTCCTTCACACAGGGCACAATCCGCGCGAAGAGTAACGACCGGAAGGCGCGCATCCGCGGCCCGCGGTTCATGTAGTCCATGCACTCCTTCATATCGAAGCCGAGGTTCTCCCACACCTCCTGCATACGGAGGCGATCCCGCATCAGATAGCACCCCTCGACCACGAACTCCTCGCGCTCCGCTATTTCCCGGCTCGACAATTCGGCGTAGTAGTCCCGCAACGCCAGCCTCCCGAAGGCGACATGACGTGCCTCGTCCTGCATCACGAACGCCAGGATCTGTTTGGGCAGCGGTTTGTTGGTGCGATCCCGCAGAATTCCGAACGCCGCTAGTGCGAGACCCTCGATGAGCACCTGCATTCCGAGGTACGGCATGTCCCAGCGCGAGTCGTTGAGCGCGTCTTCCAGCAGGGACTTGAGGTGCGGGTTGATCGGGTAGGAGAGCCCGATTTTCTCGTTGATGAAGCGGGTGAAGACCTCGGCGTGCCTGGCTTCGTCCATGACCTGGGTGGCGGCGTAGAATTTGGAGTCGATGTCCGGGACCGACTGGACAATGCGCGCGGAGCAGATCATGGCGCCCTGCTCGCCGTGCAGGAATTGGCTGAACTCCCAGGCCGCCATGTGCTGGCGCATCTCCTGACGCTCTCGCGCATTCAGTTTCTCGTACTGCCGGGATCCGTACAGTGCCAAGGTCTTCTCAGGGGTTCCCAGTACGTCGAAGGGGTCAACTTCAAGTGACCAGTCGATGCGCTGGGTACTGTCCCACTGCTTTGCCTTTCCCTTCTGGTAGAGGCTGAGCAGTCGTTCACGGCCCGAGTCGTAGTCCCAGGTGAAGTAGTTGTCGCCGGCGGCGGGGAACGTCCAACTCGAAGTTCCCGCGGGCCCGCCGGGGACACCGGTGTCGTTCATGAACGGCCCTCCGTATTCGGCTTGCCTGCGGCCTCGCTCAACGCGTTCGGCCCGAGGACGGGAAGGATGTCGGCCAGCACCTCGATGGTGTAGCGGTCGGCGCTGTCGATGAGGAGTTCACCATCGTGCTCGAACGTCAGGGGCTCGCCGTCGGTGCGTTCGATGGTGATGCAACGGCCCCTGGCGTAGACGGTTTCGGGGCGTTCGAGGTGGCTGCCGTCGGCCGTCAGACCGGGGAGTGCGGCGGGGTCCAGTTCACCGCCCACGACGCACACATCCAGCAGGCCGTCGTCGAGCACCGAGCGGGGCAGCACCTTGAACTGCCCGCCGCGGTAGCGGCCGCCACCGACATTGGCCAGCACCGCTGTGCCCTCATGGACGGTCACGCCGTCCACGGTCACTCGGCCCGGATACGGCATGAAGTGCCGCAGCGTCTGCGCCACGGCCTGCCTGTAGCGTTCCCGGCCCGCCAGTTCCGGGAGCCAGCCGGCGGTCACCAGCGCTTCCGCGACCAGCCCGGAGCAGGCCCCGAGCAGCACCAGGGTGCCCGTCTCGACGATCCGGGCCATGTCGATGCCACGCACCAGCGGGTGCTCCGCGGCGAGAGCGGCCTCCAGGGACCGCTGCCAGGGGTGGTCCGACCAGATTTCACGATAGAAGGAATTCCCGGTTCCGGCGGGGAGATTGACCATGGCTGTGCTGCAGGCGCTCGTGGTGCCGGGGTTGGCCAGCCGGGCGCGGGCGATCCCCGAAGCAACCTCGCGGGTGGTGCCGTCGCCGCCCAGGACGATGATCACATCAATGCCGTTGTCATACGCCTTCGCGGCCGCGTCTTCCGCCTCGCCGCGGTACGCCGTACGCACCAGGGTCAGGGAGTCCACACGGGAGTCGCAGTAGCGGGCCACCTCGTCGACGAGTCGTGCGTCCACCCCACCCGCCACCGGGTTCACGATCAGTACTCCGGTCCGGGCCCATCGAGCTGCGGGCATGTCACATCTTCCTTCTCTCGCTGGAGAGCCCCTTGGTCCCCGTCACCCTGGCAGCCGCCGCTGGAACGGCGCTGAGACCGCGGTGCCAGCGGCGGGTGGGCAAGCTGGTCAGCAGCCGGACGCACGGAGCAGCAGGGCTTCTCCCAGGCCGGCTTCGCCGCAGACCCCGGCGACCCCCAGACCGCCGCCTCGGCGCTGCAACGAATGTGCGAGATGCAGGACGATGCGCGCCCCCGAGGTGCTGGTCGGATGGCCCAGCGCGATGGCACCTCCGTGCGGATTGATCCGCTTCATGCTCGCGCGCAGCGTGATCAGAGACTGGGCCACCACGGCCGCGGACGACTCGTTGACCTCGATGAGGTTGAGATCGCCCACGTCGAGGCCGAGCGGGGCAAGCGCCTTGCGAATAGCCAGCGAAGGCTGACGGTGCAAGGTGTCCACTGGCCCCGACACCGTCCCGTGGCCGATGATCTCGGCGAGCCAGTCCAGCCCTCGTTCCTGTGCGAGCGAGCGGCGCATCACCACCACGGCCGCCGCTCCGTCGGCGGCCCGCGAGGCGTTGACGGCGGTGACGGTGCCGTTCGGGATATACAGAGGTTCGGCCGCGGCCAGCATCCCAGGGTCAAGGTCCGCGCGGATGCCCTCGTCGTCGTGGGCGAAGCCCCCGCCGGCGTGTTCAGGCAGCCCGACCGGGACGATCTCCCCGCCGAAGACGCCGCCGAGCTGGGCGCTTTTGGCACGTTTGTGGGACAGTGCCGCGATCTCGTCCTGAGTGCGCCGGTCCAGCTCCAGCGGACGGCGGCGCGGGCACCACCTGGGTCCGGGCGCGGAGCCCGGGCCACCGGGACGGGGCGGGCCGCCCGGGAGCCTTCCGACGGCGAGTTGGGCGGCGGTCATGGACTCCATGCCGCCGGCCACGACGATGTCGTAGCCGCCCGAGCAGATGAGCTGGTCTGCCACGGCGATGGCGTTCAGCCCGGACAGTGACCTCCGTCTGATGACGTGTAAGGGCACGCTCGACGGGATCCCCGCGCTCATCGCGGCCGCGTGTGCGGAGCGGTCCTCGGGGTCGTTGACCACCGAGTGCCCCAGCAGGACCTGGTCGACTTCATCGCCAGCCACCCCCGCGCGTTCCAGTGCCGCTCGAATGGCCACCGCTCCCAACTGCGCGGCGGACAGGGCCCGCAAGCAGCCGAATGGGCGGCCCAGGGGCGTGCGGGCACCGGCGAGGACGACTGACTCGATCACTGGCGATTCCCGTCTGTGGGGCCGTGGGCCATTCCGGATGAATGGCAGGTACGGCTTATACAGAAGCAAGGGCTCGGCCGGATGACCCTGACACAACTCCCGGCGGCGTGCTGGCAGGTTCCCGCCGTCAACGACCCGCGACGCGACGGTGGCCCGCCCCATCCATGAGCGGGAGGTTGGCGGCGGAAACTCGCCAGACAGCGGCCCGGGGCTCCCGCCAGGATTGCATGACTCCCGTACCCGGAAGGGCCGACCGTCGTATCGCGACCCGGCCGTCGGACTGCGTTGTGCGCAATCCGCGGGCTGTACGCACGTGTACGCAATCCCCGCTGAACGGATCGCCGTCGTTATGGCAGCCGCGGTCGCCCGCTCGTAATCCCGTCTGGAGGACTCTGGCGATGTTGAAGAAGAAGCCGAGTTGCGAAACGTGCGATTCGCTCGCGCCCGGGGACCGGGCGATGATCTGTAGTTACGAATGCACTTTCTGCGTCTCCTGCACGACCGGTTCGGACAACCGGTGCCCCAGCTGCGGGGCGAGTTGCGGGGCCGCCACCCGGCGAGCCACCGAGAAGGCGTCGTGACCGCGGCCGAAGCGGCGTCCGCGAAACGGCCCGGCTACCTGGCGGTCGCGCTGCTCGCGTCGGGTGCCACATTCCTGGCGATCCTCGACTCCACCATCGCCAATCTGGCGGTCTCCGACATGCGGGAGACTTTCGCGGGTGCGTCGATCGCGGACTTCTCCTGGGTCATCACCCTGTACGCCATCTTCTTCGCGGCACTGCTTGCACCGGCCGGGCGGTTGGCGGACGTGGTGGGTCGACGCGCTCTCTACACCGCCGGCGTCGGACTCTTCACGGCGGCGTCTTTGCTGTGCGCCTTCGCACCGAACCTGCCCCTTCTGCTGGTGGCCCGCGCGGTCCAGGGCGCGGGCGCGGCGGCGATGATCCCGGCATCGCTGGTTGTGATTCTTTTCGATTCGCCCCCGGCGCGTCGGATGGCGGCCATCGGCCTGTGGAGTGCCGCCGGTTCCGCGGCGGCCGCCGTCGGCCCCAGCGTCGGCGGCGTCCTCATCAACGCGTTCGGCTGGCGCGCCGTCTTCCTCATCAATGTGCCGATCGGGATCGCGCTGATCATCGGGGCCCGCGCCGTGCAGCGGTCCCAGCTCGGTGCCGGGCGGATTCCCGACGTGCTGGGGACGCTGGCGCTGGCCGTCGGCATCGGGGGTGTGGCCCTCGGCGTGACGGAAGGCTCGGCTTGGGGCTGGAGGGATCCGCGGACGCTCGGATGCCTGCTGGCTGCCATCGCCGTGCTGGGAATCGGCCTGCTGCGGGCGCGCGCTCACCCGGTCCCGGCGATCGACACCACATTGTGGCGGAACCAGACTTTCTCGCTGGCGAATGTCGTGTCACTTTTCTACGGGGCGGCACTGTACGCCTGGCTGTTGTGCGGGGTGCTGTTCCTCGTGAACGTCTGGCGCTATTCGGAGCTGACGGCCGGGTTCGTACTGAGCCCCGGAGCGGTCTTCTCGGCAGTCGCCGCGGTCGGGATCGGCCGGGTGCTCGGCAAGCGTGCCAGTCCGCGGTTGATGGTAACCAGCGGTTCGCTGCTCATCGTGGCAATCGGGGTCTGGCTGGTCGCCGTGCTGCCCGCCGAGCCGCACCTGCTGGATCTCTGGCTGCCGACGACCGTCATCTCGGGCTTTGGCATGGGCGCGGTGAGCACCGGCGTATCGGCAGCAGCGGCCTTGTCCGTACCGCCCCAGCAGTTCGCCGGTGCGACGGGGCTCAACATGGCGGCGCGGCAGGTGGGCGGTGCGCTCGGCATCGCGGTCCTGGCCGCGATCCTCGCCGGTGAGGGCGCGTCGACGACCCGCCCGTACGCCCACATCCTGCTGTTCTGCACGGTGACGGCGGCGATCGCCGGCCTCGCCGGGCTGGGTCTGTCCCTGAAACCCAGGCCCGAGCCGGCCACGGCCGAGTCTGCCGAAGCCGCCGCCGGCGTCACCGCCCCCGCGAGCGGCGACGCGTGACCACTGGCACATGACACATGGACCAGCGAAGAACGGCGCGATGCAGGAAGTCTTCAACCCGGAGCACCGTGCCAATCCCTACCCGCTCTACGCTGCCGTGCGTGTGGCCGATCTCGTCCATTTCATGGCCCCCGGATACACCTGGCATCGCACCACGCGGACTGCCACAAGGTCCTCGCGGACCTGCGCTGGGGTCGACGGCGCTCGACATCGCCCGATACCGGAACAGCCCGCAGGGCGCACCGCGCCACCTCACCTTCAGCAGCGGCCCGCACCGCTGCCTGGGGGCCCAGCTGGCCCGGATGGAGATGGTCATCGCGCTCGTGCGCTGCTCGCCCGGTCCCGGGGGATGGAACTGCTCACCGACCAGCCGTGCTACCGGGACCTGTACCTCTTCCGCGGCCCGCTGGCCCTCCGGCCCGGATGCGACCCTGACGTGTGGACGTTGACGTCCGATTCCTGCTGGCATTGCCCAGCGCCGGGGCCCATGGTTGACAGATGACGGACGAGGAGCTGTACTACCGTGCCGCGCTGAGCAACGACAGCCGATTCGACGGCCGGTTGTACATCGGTGTGGCCAGCACCGGTATCTATTGCCGCCCGACGTGCCCGGCCATGACTCCCAAGCGCGTCAACATGCGCTTCTACCGGACGGCGGCCGCCGCGCAGGCCGCTGGGTTCCGGGCCTGCAAACGCTGTCGGCCGGACGCAACTCCGGGGTCGCCGGAGTGGAACAGCCGCGCCGACCTGGTCGGCCGTGCCATGCGTCTGATCGCGGACGGGCTGGTGGACCGGGAGGGTGTCAGCGGCCTCGCCGCACGGCTGAACTACAGCGAGCGCCAGCTCCAGCGGCAGCTCGTCGCCGAGGTCGGCGCGGGGCCGCTGGCCCTCGCCCGGTCCCAGCGTGCGCGAACGGCTCAACTCCTGCTGGAGACCACCGACTTGCCCGTCAGCGAGGTGGCCTTCGCCGCGGGCTTCTCCAGCATCCGTCAGTTCAACGACAACATGCGGTCGGTGTTCGCGCTGCCCCCGACGGAACTGCGGGCCCGCGCGGCCCCGCGCCGGCTCCGGGCCGCTTCCCCCGCGCCGCCGTGGGGCAACGGAATCCTGATCCGGTTGCCGTTCCGGACCCCGCTGGACCTGGCGGCGCTGCTGAGACAGGTCGGCGAGCAGGCAGTACCCGGCATCGAGCAGTACGCCGACGGTGTCTATCGCAGGGCGCTCTCGCTCCCGCACGGCACCGCCGTCGCCAGCTTCTCCCAGGACGCAACGAAGCCGGTGAGCAGGACCGACCAGCCCCCGGACCGGGGATTCGTGCAGTGCGAATTGCACCTCCAGGATCTGCGCGACCTGACGGCGGCCGTCCAGCGGTGCCGTCGGCTCCTCGACCTCGACGCGGACCCGCAGGCCGTCGACGAGGTGCTGCGGCGGGACACGCTGCTCGCCCCGCTCGTCGCGCACGCGCCCGGCCGCAGGGTTCCCGGCTCCGTGGACCCCGATGAGTGCGCGATACGCACCGTCCTCGGCCAGGGGGCCACACCGCAGGAGTCCAGAAGTGACGCGGCGTTGCTCGTCGCGCGCTATGGCAAACCGCTGACAAGGGAGATCGGCGAGATCACCCATACGTTCCCGGCGGCGGCGACACTCGCCCGGCTCGCGCCGGAGGACCTGGCCCGCAGCCCTGAGCGAGGACAGGTCGTCAAAACGCTCGTCACCGCCCTCGCCTCTGACGACCTCTTCCTGGACGCGGGCGCCGACCGGGACGAGGCCACCAGGGAACTGCTGAAGGTCGACGGCCTCCGGCCGCGGACCGCCGCCCGCATCAGAATGCGGGCGCTCGGCGACCCCGACGTCTTCATGCCCGCGGAACTGGAGTCGTACGACGCGCCCCAGCGGCCCGTCGACAACACCGTCGATCCGGCCCCGACCGAGTCCCGCGCCGAAAGCTGGCGGCCTTGGCGCTCGTATGCCCTCCACTACCTGTGGGGAGCCGGGAGCACAGGCCGTTGACTCAGACTCAGGACGACGGAGCGCTGTTCGCACGCCCGCCCCTGGCACGTCGGACGGCGGCGACGACTGCTCCATGCCTGCCGGGACTGGGCACGGGGGCCGACTGGTCTGCGCCGACCGAGCATGCCGGACTGCACCCCGATGCACGTGCAGTCGGTCTGTCTCGGATGGCACTACGCCCCGTGGTACGGCTACACCCCCACCACGGCCGATGCCAACGGCGCCCCGGTCAAACCGCTGCCTGGCTGGCTCGCGGCCCTGGCGCGCAGGCCGTCACCGAAGCAGCCCGACTCGACGACGGTCTGTGCGGACGGCCGGAGATGTACAAGGCCGACGCCGCGATCGTCAACTTCTATGACGATCAGGGCCGGTTGGGCCTGCACCAGGATCACGCCGAGGAGAACGCCGCGCCCGTGGTCTCGCTCAGCCTCGGGAACAGGTGTGTCTTCCGCTTCCGAAACACCGAGAGCCGCACCCGCCCCTCTGCAGGACCTGATCCTGCACAGCGGGGACCTGTTCGTCTTCGGAGGCCCCGCGCGGATGGCATACCACTCAGCGGTGCGCACACTGCCGGGCACCGCGCCCGGCGGGCTGGGGGTCCGTCACGGCCGGGTCAGCATCACCCTCCGCGAGTCGGGGCTCGCCACCGGCCCGTCGGCGCTCCACGACGGCTGACGGCGTCGCACGTCAGGAAAATCTCAGTGCCGTATCAGGGCCGGCTGACACGGTTGTCCGGTGCGGGGCCGCTGGGCCGGCGAAGTGCACGTATCGCCGCCCCGGCCCTGTGCGGGAACGACCGCTGAATCCCCTGACAAGCGTGCCTGTCCGGTACCCGGCGAAAGGCCTGCGCACATGTCTGCTCAGCTACCGCACCTTACGTACCCGGTCCAGCGGGCGACGGTCACTGACCCGCCGGAGGAATACACGCGGCTCCAGCAGGTGGCGCCGGTGTGCCCGATCACCCTGGCCACCGGGTTTCCGGCGCTGTTCGTCACCGGATACGGGGACGTCCGGACCGTGCTCTCCGATCCGCGGTTCAGCCGCGACGCGCTGTTCGAGCCCGGTGCGCCGCGCTCCCAGCTGGCCGAGCCCGACCAGGACAGCATCATCAGCATCGATCCACCGCGGCACACCCGGTTGCGCGGACTTATCAACCGGGAGTTCAGCCGTCGGCGAGTGGAGGGGATGCGCCCGAAGATCCAGGCCCATGTGACCGAACTCCTGGATGCGATGGAGGGTAAGGAACCGCCGGGCGACCTGAACGAACTGGTGGGGCGGCCGCTGGCGTTGCAGGTGATCTGCGACCTGCTGGGGGTGCCGTACGCCGACCACATGAGGTTCGGCCGGTGGTGCGATCACTTCATGTCGTACGCGAAGTATCCGTTGACGGAGGTCGGCCGGGCCAACAGCGAGATGCGCGCATATCTGGCCGACCTGATCCAGGACAAGCGGCAGCACCCCGGTGAGGACCTGTTGAGCGCCCTCGTGCACGCCCGGGACACCGACGGGGCGTTGACCGAGAACGAGTTGGTGAGCCTCGGCGTGATCCTGCTGCTCGCGGGACACGACACCACTGTGACCTCGCTGGGCGGCGGCGTGATCACGCTGCTGCGCAATCCAAAGACGCTTGCGGAGCTGCGCCGCGATCCGCTGCTGATACCACAGGCGATCGAGGAGCTGGTGCGGCTGAACGAGCCCGGTGACGGCTCCTTCCTGCGGATCGCGACCGAGGACGTCGAACTCGACGGGGGCCTTGTCACAGCAGGGACCGCGGTCGTCGCGTCCATCAGCACGGCGAACCGGGACCCTTCGGTGTTCAGCAATCCGGAGCTGCTCGATATCCACCGGAAGAGCAACCCACATCTGGCCTTCGGATTCGGAACACACTTCTGCGTCGGCTCCTCGCTGGCCCGAGTCGAACTGGAAAGTGCTCTGGGCGCTCTGCTCGTGCGGTTCCCGGACCTGCGTCTGGCGGTGCCGCTCGAGGACCTCCGCTGGCGCTCCTACGCCCACCTCGGCGGTATCGAGGAACTGCCGGTCAGTTGGTAGCACGGCACCACCCGTACCCCGGTACTTCCCGTCCTACAGCGAGGTCTGATGTTTCTGGACTGGCAGCCCGCTCAGCTCAAGGAGTACGACGACATGCTCTCGGCTGTCCGGGAGGCGTTCGACCAGCCGCAGGGGATGGGAGCCGGCTTGCGGGATGCCTGGCGGCGCTGCGGCGATCTGGGACTGCTGGGGCTCTGTGTCCCGACCGGTCAGGGCGGCGCCGGCAGGTCCGCGCTGGACACCGCGCACCTGGTCGAGGCGTTCGGCCGGGGTTGTGCCGACACCGGGCTGGTCTTCGCTGCGAGCGCCCACCTGTTCGCCTGCGCCGTCCCGATCGCGGCCTTCGCGCGGGAGGAAGTCCAGCAGCGACTGTTGCCCGAGATGTGCGCGGGATCGTTCGTTGCCTCCAATGCCATGACGGAGTCCCACGCGGGTTCGGACGTCTCCGCGATGTCCGCCCGTGCGGTGTCGGACGGCGACAGTTACGTGCTGACGGGGGTGAAGTCCTGGGCCAGCAACGCCCCGGACGCGGATGTCTTCTTGACCTACGTGGTGACCGATCCGGCAGCCGGATTTCTCGGCACCTCGGCCTTCGTCGTCGAGAGGGACACTCCGGGTCTATTCGTCGACGGGCCGTTCGAGAAGATGGGGCTCGACACCTGCGGCGCCGGATCGGTCCGGTTCGAGAAGTGCCGGGTGCCGGCGCGCAACCTCCTCGGCACGGAGGGACAAGGCGGCGCGATCTTCCAGCACTCCATGGCGTGGGAACGCGCTTGTCTGTTCGCCGGCTACGTCGGCCTGATGGACCGGCTGCTGGACCGCTGCGTGGCGCACGCCCGGGAGCGGCGCCAATTCGGGCGCAGAATCTCCGAGTTCCAGGCGGTGTCCCACCGGATCGCGGACATGAAGCTCCGGCTCGAAGCGGCCAGGATGCTGCTCTACCGAGCATGCTTCCGGCTGGACCGGGGCGAATCCCAGGCCATCGACAGCGCGTTGTCCAAGCTCGCGGTGTCGGAGGCCGCGGTGCAGGCGGCCGTGGACGCGGTGCAGATCTTCGGGTCACGTGGCTGTCTGGTGAGCGAGGGACTGGAGCGCGTACTGCGGGACGTGATACCCGCGAAGCTCTTCTCCGGGACGTCCGAGATCCAGCATGAACTCATCGCGAAAGGAATCGGGTTGTGAACCTCGGAACGCTGGTCACCGACAGCGCGCGCCGTGCGAGCGGCGAGCTGGCAGTCGTGAGCCCGGAGGGCGAGGTGACCTACGGCGAGTTGGAGCGGGCCGCCGACGCGCTCGCGCACAGACTCCGCGATCGAGGCGTGGGCCGCGCCGAGCGGGTGGTGATCTGGCTGGACAAATCGGCCACCGCGGTTGCCGCCATGCAGGCGGCGCTGCGCCTCGCCGCCGTCTACGTACCGGTGGACGGTTCGGGACCGTCGCGTCGGACCATGCTGATCGCGCGCGGCTGTTCCGCGGCCGTGATCATCACTGACTCCCGGCGCGCGGCCGAACTGCGCGCGTCGGGCGTCGAGCTGCCGGATCTCTGTGTCGTAGACGCTCTCCCCGGCGGAAACGGCCGGAGTCCGGTGATCACCGAACCGACCGAGCCGGACGACCTCGCCTACATCCTGTACACCTCGGGGTCGACGGGCGAGCCCAAGGGCGTGTGCGTCAGCCACCGCAATGCTCTGGCGTTCGTCCGGTGGGCTGCCGCCGAGTTGGGAGCAACGAGCCTGGACCGCTTCGCCAACCACGCCCCGTTCGGCTTCGATCTGTCGGTGCTCGATCTCTACGTGGCCTTCTTGGCCGGCGCGTCCGTGCATCTGATCCCATCCGAGATGGCCTATGCGCCACAACTGCTCTGCGAGTTCCTGCTGACCGAGCGCATCACAGTCTGGTACTCGGTGCCTTCGGTGCTCATTCTGATGATCCGCGACGGTGGGCTGTGCCAGGCGCCTCGTCGCCCCACACAGCTGCGCGCGCTGCTCTTCGCCGGCGAGCCCTTCGCGGTGGACTACCTGGCCGTCCTGTACCGGCACTGGGAGGGCATCCGCTTCCTGAATCTGTACGGCCCGACCGAGACGAATGTGTGCACATTCCATGAGGTGACCGCACCAGACATCGCCTCCGGGGAGCCGGTGCCGATCGGCCGGGCATGCTCGGGCGACGAGGTGTGGGCGGTCACGGCGGACGGACGGCGGGCGGCCGAGGGTGAGGAGGGCGAACTCGTTGTCGACGGGCCCACGGTGATGGTCGGCTATTGGGGCCTCGGCGCGCAGCGTGGCCCGTACCGGACCGGCGACACCGTGCGGGTGCGGGCGGACGGCGGCTTCGACTACCTCGGCCGACTCGATCACATGGTCAAGGTGCGCGGACACCGGGTGGAACTCGGCGAGATCGAGACAGTGCTGTCCCGGCACCCGGCCGTCGGCGAGGCGGCTGTCCTGGTGGACGGCGCCGGCACCTCCGCGCGGATCGTCGCCGTCGTTGTCCCCAACGGCCCGCCGCCGGGGTTGCTGGCGCTCAAGCGGCACTGCGCCGAACGGCTGCCCCGGTACATGATCCCCGACTCGGTCCTGACCGTGCCCGAACTGCCACGTACCCGGAACGGCAAGACCGACCGGCAGTCACTGCGCGACGCCGTACTCCAGCGATCGGCCGCCCGGCCGTGACCGTCGCATCCACCGAAAGGCAGACGCCACCGCATGGAACTCACGCCGGTGATGAGCGAGCTCGACGCGTACATCCGCAAGGAATTCCTGGATGGGGACACCTCGGTCGAACTGACCGCCGCCTCCCCGCTCCTCGAATGGGGAATCCTCAACTCCATGAACACGACCAGAATCGTCGCGTACATCCGTGAACGTTACGACGTGGCCGTGCCGCCGCAGTCCATGTGCTCGGAAAACTTCCGCACCATCGAGACCCTGGCGCTGATGGTGCTCGAACTGCGGGACCGGCCTGCCGCCTGACCGGACGGCTCGGCACCGAAACCCACCGAGGGAGTCGAAACCCGTGCGCTGGAACGACATCTATATTGCCGGTCTGGGAACCCGCCTGCCGCCGCCGGAACAGGCGGAGCTGGCAGTCTCCGAAGGCCGGTACTCCTCCAAGGAGTTCAAGGACAACGAACTGGTCTCCGCCCTTGTGAGCGAGCGGGAGCCGGCCGTCGACATGGCGAAGGCCGCGGGACGGCAGGCGATGGCGCGCAGCGGATACAGCGCCGAAGAGGTCACGCTGCTGCTGCACGCCCACACCTACCACCAGGGCGAAGACCTCTGGACGCCCGCGACCTACGTCCAGCGCAACACCATCGGCGGCAACGCGCCGTCGATACAGCTCAATCACGCCTGCGACGGCGGAATGGCCTCGCTGCACCTGGCGATCCCGTACCTGCTGACGGGCCCGAAGCGCGCCGCGGCACTGCTGACCACAGGCGACCGGTTCAGCCCGCCCGGATTCAACCGGTGGAGCAGCGACATCGGCCTGGCATTCGGGGACGGGGGCACCGCGCTGGTGGCCGCGCGCGACGGCGGCGTCGCACGGATCATGGCCACCCACTCCTCCTCGGACCCGTACTTCGAGGAGCTCTACCGGGACACCGAACGCGGGTTCACCGCCGCGCCCCACCTCGCCGGGACTCCGCTGGACCTGCGCCGCCGTAAGACCCGCTTCGCGGAACGTGAAGGATTCGTCACGGTGGTCGACCGGCTCTCGACCGCGCTGGCCGACAACGTGGAGCAGGTACTCGCCGACGCCGAGGTCGGCATCGACCAGATGGCCCGGATCGTGCTGCCGAACCTCGGGAAGCCGCTGCTGAGCTGGCAGTTACTCGCACCCCTGAAGATCGATCTGGGCCGGACACTGTGGGACTGGGGGCGGCGGACCAGCCATATCGGGGCGGGCGACCAGTTCGCGGGACTCACCCACCTCTTCGAATCGGGTCAGTTGCAGCGCGGCGACCTGCTGCTGCTGGTCGGTGTCGGGATCGGCTACTGCTGGACGACCGCGGTGGTCCAGGTCGAGAGCGTTCCCGACTGGTCCGGTCCGGACGCCGAAACCCTGCGCCTCCTCCTTGACACATGACGGAGCGGAAGCGGGCGAGCGGGTCCGTCATGGCGACGGGCGAAGCGGATGATCCGTGCTGCCTGGACGAGGTCGAGGCCAGGCAGCTGGTGGCCCGCTCCCCATGGCGTCGCGTAGTGGTGATCGGAGACGCCGCGGCCGAGGGCGTCGGGGAACCCGTCAGCGGCTTCGCCCTCAGGCCCTGGGCCGACCGTGTCGCGGACACGCTGCGCACCGCCCATCCGGAGCTGGCGTACTTCAATCTGGGCAGGCGCGGCCTGCTCGCGACCGATGTGCGCGCCCGTCAGCTCGCCAGGGCGCTCGCCCTGAAGCCCGCTCTGGCGATGATTGCCTGCGGGGGCACCGACATGCTCGGCGACTCGTTCGACGCATATGTCGTCGAGACCGAGCTGAGCCGGATGATCGGACCGCTGCGCGACACCGGTTGCGTGGTGCTGACCATGGGCGTTCCCGACATGTCCTGCTCCGGGCTGCTGCCGGCTCGACACAAGGCCGAAGCGCGGTCCCGGGCCCGGATCATGGCCGAACGCACCGAGGCGATCTCATTGCGGCATGGAGCGATGTACGTCGACCTGGCGCGTCGTCGAATCGGTCCCGGGCCGAGCGTCTGGAGCTCGAAGGCGCTGCACTTGAACAGCCGTGGCCACGCGATCGCGGCCACGGCGGCGATCCGGCGACTCGGCGCCTGGCTGGAGGACAACTCCCGGTAACGACGAGTACGTCGGGGCGAAGGGCGAAGCGGTATGCGCGACCAGCCACTTGTGTACCACCGGTGCCTTGTGGGCGGAGGGGTTGTCATAGATCACGTGGCCCGCCAGGCCTGGATCGTGGAATGGTGGGGCCACGCCGTACACGCCGTCGGAGTCGGGACCGTGATGCGCTCGCTGAGGCCGCCGGCCGGCGCGGGATCGAGGTGGGCCGCTCCCAGGTCCGTATGCAATTGAACGAAATGCCTCTCTAGATGTATTGATCACGAGCGTTGTTGAGTCGCAGGTCTTGATCATGGCGAAGGCCTCCGTGTGTGGTGGAGGTGTCGAATCTTCACCGCTCGGAGGCCTTCGTGTCCCACCGTAATGCCCGGCTGACCGTCTTTGGGAGGCGGCTGCTGGTTGAACGTGTCTGTTCTGGACGGCCGGTCGCTCACGTGGCTGCCGAGATGGGGATCTCGCGGGCCACGGCTCACAAGTGGGTCGGCCGGTGGCGGGCGGAGGGCGAGGCGGGCCTGCATGACCGCTCCAGCAGGCCGCACACCATCCCGCATCGCACGGCACCCGAGGCCGAAGCCCGTGTCTGCGAACTCCGGCAGACCCGCAAGCTGGGACCGGCCCGCATCGGCCCGATCCTCGGGCTGCCCGCCTCGACCGTGCACCCCATCCTCACCCGCCACGGCCTGAACCGCCTGGCCTGGCTCGACCGGCCGACCGGAGAGCCCATCCGGCGCTACGAGCGCACCCGGCCTGGCGAACTGGTCCACGTGGACATCAAGAAGCTCGGCAACATCCCTGACGGCGGGGGCTGGCGCACGGTCGGCAGGGCGACCGGCGACCGCAACCGCCAGGCCACCACCACCGCCCGCAAAAGCTCCCGCCCAGTGATCGGCTACAGCTACATCCACTCCGCCGTCGACGACCACTCCCGCCTGGCCTACAGCGAAGTCCTGACCGACGAACGCAAAGAGACCGCCGCAGCCTTCCGGCAGCGGGCGCACGCCTTCTTCACCGACCTGGGCATCACCGTCGAACGAGTCCTGACCGACAACGGCTCCTGCTACAAATCACGCCTCTGGCTCGACACGCTCACCGCGGCCGGCATCACGCACAAGCGCATACGGCCCTACCGCCCGCAAACGAACGGCAAGGTCGAACGCTTCAACCGCACCCTCCTGGACGAGTGGGCCTACCTGCGGCCCTACACCAGCAACACCGAACGCACCGCAGCCCTGACAGACTTCCTCCACACCTACAACCACCACCGCTGCCACACCGCACTCGCAGGCCAGCCACCCATCACCCGCGTCAACAACCCTGCGGGCCAATACATCTAGAGAGTTTCAATCGCCGGGGTTACGTGCCCGATTGCGCCGGTGACACCTGACGTTGCGTCGGCTACGCCCGTGCGCTCCGCGACGGGCTCGTCGACGCCTTCGTCACCACAACCGGCCTCGACTTCGCCCAAACCCCGGCGATCGAAGCTCTCTGGACACCGGCACGTCGGCGTCGCCACACTCATCCATGTGTGGGAAATTATGATTGGTGCCCTTGCGTGCATAGTTGGAGCTGGCGCAGCGGCGGTCGCCTATGCCCAGTATCGGCACCAGAGGCGCCAAGGAGTCCGCCTCGCCGAGAGGGAGCGCCAACTCCTGGAGAGGGAGCGCGCAGCCGATGAACGCGACAGACTCACGCAGGCTTCCCGTATCCAGGTCGGCTTCGTTCGCCAACACTCACCCTTCGTGGAGAGTGCGACGAGTTGGACGCTCCGAGTGATGAATGGCAGCAGCCAGCCGCTCCGGGGACTTACAGCTCAGTACGACGGTGAGCGACTCACCTTCGAAGAATCCGCTACTGGCCACCTGAACCCGGGCATGATCCGACACGCAAGGGTCCCCTCAAGGCTCGTCATAGACAGGCCACTCCATACGGCCACCATCATCGAGTTCACTGACGCCGCCGGACTGAGGTGGCGCAGGCTGGGCGATGGCTCACTCCAGTGTCAGAGACTGGACTCTAACGGCAGCCTTGAATGGGGCCCCAAGCAGACGCCCATCATCGAAACTGCCGCCCCGGACGTTTGGATAAGACCCGAACACTTCAGATCCCAATCACTATCCGCCGACGACTTACGCTTCGGCGAGGGCCGTTGGGAGGGCCTGGGTGACGCCCAGTAGGTTGCATCGGTGGTTTGTTGACGGCGGGTTTGTGGGGGAGTAGACCGCGAGGTGGAGGCGTCAACTACGGCCTGGGGAACCTGAGATGACGAAGCGACTGCCCTGTCGGCTGTGCTGTCCGAGGCCGGCCGCGGACGACACAGCCCGAGAATGGACCGGATGACAGCGGCTGCGGAGGGTACCGTCGTACACCCACCGCCGTCCCAGTACCCCGTGCTCGGACGTGCCGATGAGCGCCTGATCGGCTCCGTCGAGTGGTGCCCCGCGGTAACTGAGCGGTACCTGATACGTGAGCGGTTGATCGCCGGACCTGTCCGTGGCCACCAAAAGCTCGATTCCCACCTCGCCTTGCGGGTCATCGAGCCGGAAGCCGCCGGCCTTGGTCAGCTCCGGCTCACGCGCCGTGCCGATGTACCACGGCTGCGTGGGAAGCCAGGCCGCAAGAAGCTCCAGCTTGCCGGGCGTCATTGTGGTGTCGTGGATGACAGTCATACCCGACCGACCAGGCTCTGCCACGGTGTCTCGTCCTGATGTTCCGCCGTTTCGGCCCCCTTGACGCAGCGGGGCCCGGGGCAGGCCGGTGCGGGCGCCGTCCGCGTGCTGATGTGCCCGCACGATGGTGGAGTCCACCGCACCCTGCCGGCCTTCGCATTACGATCACCGGAATCCCGTCGGGAATCGGCGACTTCAAGCTGATTCCGGTCTCGCTGATGCCGTTCGGCAGAGAGATCGTCCCGACGGACACGCCCTTCGCAGCGAGGTGAGCCCGCACGTGCAGTTCCGGATAACCGGCGAGACCGAGAACGGGGACGAACCCGAGGAGACGCTGGCCCTTTGCGCGGAGGCTGACGGGTACTACGTGGACTCGCCGCCTCCCGCACGCCACCACTACGAACTTCGAGACTCCGCGCCGGAGGGACAACTGGCGAGTGCGGCGGTTCAGGCGCAGGAGAACGGGTCTGCGCCGCTCGGACTGCTGACCGTGCACGCCCTGGACCGGAACGGGACGCCCGTCGAACCCGCCTGGGACGTGTGGTGCCTCACGGACGTGCGGGTGCTGAGCGTTCGCCCGAGCTTCGCCGACCCGACCCTGGTCGACATCACTGTTGAGGGAAGCCTGGACGACGTGGCGACTGGGGCGAACGAGCAGCCGGAGATTCCCGAAGTACCCCCGGTGTTCCAGGGCTTCCACCTCTACGGCAGTGACGAAAGGCCCTGGGGACAGTGCAGGCAGGTGGCACTGATCGACAAGCGGCCTGAGCCCGACCCGGTACCGCTGCGACTGCTGGGGTGCGAGCCGAGCGGGCGGCTGCTTGCCGCACTGGAATCAGGTGACGACCAGTTAGACCTGGGCGGGGTTTATCTGGGTCCGCTCGACCGCACGGGCCGCGCCATCGAGGAACACTGGATATGCCTGCACGTCGAGTCGTGGTCATACTCCACTCCCGGAACCGGCCAGGTCGACCTCACGCTGAACGTCTCGTGCGACGACTTCCGGACCGCAGCGGCTCGCGAAGCCCATGAGCTCTGGTCGGCAGGACCGCCGACCGAACCCAATCTCTGGGCCCCACTCGGCACGGCCGGCCGCGCCGCGTGGTCAAGGGCGGCGCAGAGCAATCTGTCGGCCCGACGTACGTCCGATGCGCCACCGGGCGCCACGTATCACCTGGACGGCAGGTACATCACCGACGTAGTGGGCTTCAGCCTGGCCCTCGGCGAGGCCATGAACGGACCGGGCGGGTACTTCGGCACATGCTTCGGCACCATCGAGTACTGCCTCGAGAGAGGCCACGGAGTCCAGCGGCCGTTCACCCTGGTTTGGCACGACCACCACATCGCCCGCACCTGCCTCGGTCGGAACCCGCTCACACACGACGCATCCCCTTCCTTCGAGCAGATCCTCGAGTTCTTCGCCGAGCATGAGATCGAAGTCCTCCTGGCCTGACTGTCGGTGCCGTGATCAACGATGAACACGTGACCGGTTGGGGTCCCCGATCTCGCTCGGGTCTGGTCGTGCACCGCCTTCGACTTCCGCCCACGGTACGGACGCTGCTCATGGAGCACCGGCCATTCCTCCGCCGGTAGTTGGCGCAGCGCGCGCGGCGGCACCAGGTGGTCGCGGCCCATGTCGTCGTGGTGACGAATCTGCACATCCATACGGCCGCTCCCTCCGTCCCGCGCGCAGTATTTGATGTCGGCTGCGGGGCAACATCTTCATCAGCACCACGGCCCCACACTGAGCCTTTTCCAACTTGCCGCTGGTGCCTGGGTGCGCAGCAAGTCGAGTGCTGGAGGGGGACCGTTCAGGAGAGCCAGTCGGTGTAGTGGGTGGGGGCGATGCGGGCGTCGTTCGGGGCGGTGAGGACGTCACCGTCGACGGCGGCGAACATGCCGGCGCTGTCGTCGGTGACGACAGACCGTCCGTCGCTCTTGGCCGTGAGGGTGAGCCGGCCGAGTTCGTCGAGGGGATAGACGTCAGGGCCCGCGATGTTGAGGACGCCGTTCAGGGGGGTGCCCACGGCTGCTTCGGCGACAAAGCGGGCAACATCTGCGGCAGCGATCGGCTGGATTGGCGTGCGTGGCAGACGGACGGTGTCACCGTCAGTGGTCCAGGGCAGGACTGCGTCGATGAACTCCATGAACTGCGTGGCGCGGACGATGGAGTACGGGACGGGCCCGGCCTTGAGGATGTCCTCCTGGAGTACCTTCGCCCGGTAGTAGTCCAGGTCCGGAACTTGGTCCACTCCGACGATGGAGAGGATGACGAAGTGCCCGACTCCGCTCTTCTCGCTCGCGGCAAGAAGGTTGTCCATCGAGGTCTGGAAGAAGGCGAGCGAGGCGTCGTCGAAGGTCGGGGAATTCGTCAGATTGATGACGACGTCTGCGCCCGCTACCGCCGCCTCCAGGCCCTGGCCAGTGATGACGTCCACGCCCGTGGACGGGGAGTGCGGTACGGCCTGATGTCCGGCCGTGTTCAGGTTCTCCACGACCTGCGACCCGATCCGTCCGGTTCCACCGATGACTGCGAACTTCATGATCTAGCCTTCCTTCGACGACATTGACCGATACGCGGCTTATGCGGCCTTGGTTGCACCCTACGTGGACCCAAACTCGGACACTCTCTATCCGAGATAATACTCGGACATCGCATGTCCGAGTCAATGGCGCCGCGGGTAGGGTGAAGGGGTGAAGATGTCCGGTGGCGTGGAGTGGGCTCTGCACTGCTGCGTCGTGCTGACCTCGGTGGAGGAGCCGGTGCCGGCAGCGCGGCTTGCGCAACTGCACGACGTCCCGCCCGCATATCTCGCCAAGCAGCTCCAAGCCCTCTCGCGCGCCGGGCTTGTGCAAGCTGTGCAGGGAAAGTCGGGCGGCTACGTCCTGACCCGATCTCCCGCGTTGATCACAGTGCTTGATGTCGTCGAAGCAGTCGACGGGCCCGGCCCGGCATTCGTGTGCACGGAGATCCGCCAGCGCGGCCCAATGGCGACCCCGCCCGAGTCCTGCACTGCGCCGTGTGCGATCGCCCGTGCCATGGCCTCTGCCGAGTCGGCGTGGAGGAAGGCTCTGCGGTCCGTTACCATCGCCGACCTGGCCAACGACGTCGAATCCGACAACGGGGACGGCGCCCTTGCCGGCATCAGCGCCTGGCTGAGTGCAGCCGACACCTAGGGCTGGTCCGGATGATCATGTGCGGAGCCAGCTGACAAGGGCTGCTGCGGTGGCGGTGCCGAGGAAGACGTAGCCGCGTTTGTCGTAGCGAGTGGCCACGGCCCGGGACTGCTTCAGCCTGTTGATCGCCCGTTCGACGGTGTTGCGTTTCTTGTACCGCTCTTCGTCGAAGCCCGGCGGCCGTCCGCCACGTGATCCTTTGCGCAGCATCGGGGGCGGAGATCGACACGAGCTCGTCCGCAGGTGATCGGAATCGGGAACAGCAGCCCGAACAGCAGCCCGAACAGCAGCCCCCCGCGGCGACGGAAACCACGCGCGTCAGTCCTCGCGGTGCGCAGCGAAGGGGCTGATCCTGCGCGACTGGAAATGAGCTGGCGACGAGAAGGTCGACTACTCGTGGCCTTGCGGGGCGCCATCGATGCAGCAGCAGAGCGGGCATAGCCGCACCCGTCGGAGACGTCCGCCGGTGAACGATAAGAACGAAATGATCAGGTCATGGGATTGCGGCCCGCCCGTCCTTAGCATCGCCCCTACCGCGCAACGGTGCGCCAATGAGGACGAGGAGCACACCCATGTCCAGGCCCACATCCATCGCATCGGGTATCCGCAGGTGGTCCGGAACCCGTCGGCGCCGCCGTGCGGTCGTGACGGCATGTATTGCGGGACTTGGTCTCGGTTCGCTCGCCGGCCAGGCTTCACCCTCGGCGGCGGCGGCGGCGAGCGAACCGATATCCGCCGCGTGCCCGGCCGGCATGACGGGAAAGGCCACGTGTTACTCCGGCCAGGATGCCCATGGCGCCTACTACGCGATCGCCATCCCCAAGGAATGGAACGGCTCGCTCGTCATGCACGCCCACGGCGGCCCTGACCTCGGCGAGGGCTCCGACCCGGACCGCAGCATCGGCGACCTGGATCGCTGGTCGGTGATGGTGGACGAAGGCTATGCCTGGGCCGGCTCGTCCTATCGCCGCGGCGGCTACGGGACCCGGATGGCCGCCGCCGACACCGAGAACCTGCGCCGCCTGTTTGTCGAGGAGTTCGGCGAGCCGAGGCGGACCTATGTGCACGGCCAGTCCTGGGGCGGCGACGTCGCCGCCAAGGTCGTGGAGGTCTACGGCGCGGCGAAGCACGGGCGGTACGACGGCGCGCTGCTCACCAACGGTGTCCTCGGAGGCGGTTCGCGCGGGTACGACTACCGTCTGGACCTGCGCGTGGTCTACCAGTACTACTGCCGGAACCACCCCCGCCCGACCGAGGCTCAATACCCGTTGTGGGAAGGGTTGCGCGCTACTTCGACCATGACGACCGCGGGGTTGCGGGCCCGCCTGCAGGAATGCACGGGATTCGCCTCCGCACCGCATGAGCGGACCGCTCTGCAGCAGCGCAATCTCGGCGACATCCTTGGCGTCACAGGAATACCGGAGCGCGCCTTGGAGTCGCATCTGCGGTTCGCGACGTTCACCTTCCGCGACATCGTGCACAACCGGCTCGGCGGGCGTAATCCGTTCAGCAACCAGGGTGTGCGCTATTCCGGATCCCATGACGACGAGGCGCTCAACGCAGGCGTTGAACGGTTCTC
Organism: Streptomyces sp. NPDC002868; assembly: GCF_055563295.1. Classification (NCBI taxonomy): domain Bacteria; kingdom Bacillati; phylum Actinomycetota; class Actinomycetes; order Kitasatosporales; family Streptomycetaceae; genus Streptomyces; species Streptomyces sp. NPDC002868. Next base: position 72,894 of record NZ_JBVHDR010000018.1, read on the forward strand.
CGCCGTCACGACCGCCGTGCGTGACCTCTCCTACGACAGCGACATCACGGGCAAGGTCTCGATCCCCGTTCTCACTCTGCACGCGATCGACGATCCGACGGCATTCGTCGAGCACGAGGCGGCCTACCGCGACAGCCTCCAGGGTGCCCACCGGGAGAGGAATCTGGTGCAGACCTTCACCCAGGAGAGCGAACACAGTGGGCTGAGCAACTCCGAGTACGCCAACTCGATCTCGGCCCTGGACGCCTGGGTACGCACCGGCAAGAAGCCGACGCCGAAGTCGATCGCGGCATCCTGCACGGCATTCGACGGCACGTACGGTACCGGCTGCTTCTACGAGCCGGGCTTCTTCCCCGATGCCTACGCCTCGCGGGTCAACCCGCGGCCGGGCGGTCTGCGCTGGCCGGCCATGACCGCGGCCCAGGAGAAATCCTGGAGCCGGTACGACGGCGTGGGCATCGCTCCCTGAGCCCGCCACCGATCTGGGCCCAAGCCCGCTGCCGCCCATACGCAGCGGGCTCCCCGCACAGACCTCACAACTGACGAGCAAGCAGGGGCCGGTGGGGGTTGACACCAGCCCCTCTCTTGCATCACGCTTCCACTACTCAATTAGTGAAAGGGTGGTGCAGCATCGTGGTCGAGTTCCGTATCGATCGGCGCAGCGGCGTCGCCACCTATCTCCAGATCGTCCAGCAGACCAAACAGGCCCTGCGCCTGGGCCTGTTGGAACCGGGCGACCGGCTGCCCACGGCCCGCGAGGTCGTCGAAGCGACCGCGATCAACCCGAACACCGTGCTCAAGGCCTACCGCGAACTGGAACGTGACGGCCTCGTCGAAGCACGGCGCGGCCTCGGCACCTTCGTCACCCGCACGCTCGGCGGCGGCACCCAGGCCGACCACCCGGCCCTGCGCGCCAACCTCACCGACTGGGTGACCCGGGCCCGCGACGCCGGTCTGGAGAAGGACGACATCACAGCGCTCTTCACATCCGTAATGGAAGAGCAGGACAAGGGGGACCACGCATGACAGTCGCAGCCATCGAGGCAAGGGGCCTCGGCCGGACATACGGCAGGCGGCGCCGCCCCGCTCTGCGCGAATGCTCGTTCCGGGTGCCCACCGGACGGGTCTGCGCCCTGGTCGGCCCCAACGGCGCCGGTAAGTCCACCCTTCTCGCGCTCGCGGCCGGGCTGCAGCGCCCGAGCGAAGGCGTCCTGCGCGTCCTCGGCACCAACCCCGCATCCGTACGCGAGAAGTTCGCGTACGTCGCCCAGGACAAGCCGCTCTACCCGCAGCTGACCATCGGCGCCACCCTGCGCCTGGGCCACGAGCTCAATCCCGGCCGCTGGAACGCCGCGATCGCCGAACGCGTCGTCGTGGAGGGCGACTTGGACCATGACACCCGCGTCCGGTCCCTCTCCGGCGGCCAGCGCACCCGCGTCGCCCTCGCGCTCGCCCTCGGCAAGCGTGCCGAACTGATGCTGCTGGACGAGCCGATGGCCGACCTCGACCCGCTCGCCCGCCACCGCCTGATGGGCACCCTGATGGCTGAGGCCGCCGAGCACGGCACCACCGTCGTGATCTCCTCGCACGTCCTCACCGAGCTGGAGACCACCTGCGACTACGTCCTTCTCGTCGACAGCGGCCGTATCCGCCTCGCCGGCGAGACCGAGGACCTGCTCACCGCACACACCCTGATCACGGGGCCGGTCGCCGACCTGGACCCGCACATCGTCGTCGAATCGCGGACGACGGGACGTCAGCTGACCGCGCTGGTACGGGGGTCCGGCGCGGTCAGTGACGTCTGGCAGACGGACCGGCCGTCCCTGGAGGAAGTGCTCATGGCCCATCTCCGCAGTCCCGGCGCCCCGGCACTGCTCACCCCGAGCGCGGAGGTGGCAGCGGCATGAGCGCCCCCGCCACCCCCCCAGTCCCGGCGGCCTCCCCGGCCCCGGCGGCCCCTGCCTCTCGTGGTCTCCACGGCCTGCCCTGGGCGGTGCTGCGGCTGCACCGCTGCGCGCTGCTGGTCGCCCTCGCCTTCGTAGCCGCCGGCACCGCCGCCCTCGTGTGGCTGCACGCCGCAGGCCCGGAGGCCGCACGGTCCCTCTCCTGCGGATCGCCCGACAGCGGCCTGCGGCCGTGCCTGGAGTCCACCACCACCTCCGCCGCCGCCGAATACGGCGGCAGCATGAGCACGGCGGCCACGCTGATCGCCTGGCTGCCGTTCGCCGTGGCCGTGTACGCGGGCGCCGTACTGATAGGCCGCGAGCTGGAGCGTGGCACGGTCGCCCTGGCCTGGACCCAGTCAGTCACGCCGACCCGCTGGCTGGCCGCGAAACTCCTGCTCCCCGCAGTGCTGATCACCTCGGGCATGGCGCTGCTCTCACTGCTGTACCGCTGGGCGCGCAGCTCCGGCACGGAAGCGCTGGTCGACGAGTGGTACTACGACGACGTGTTCCGTGCGCTCGGGCCCGCAGGCATCGCGTACACGCTCTGCGGCCTTGTCATCGGCGCGCTCGCGGGCCTGCTGCTCCGTCGCGCCCTGCCCGCCGCCGGGCTCGCCTTCCTCGCCACCGTCTTCCTGGCCGTCCTCGGCGACCGGCACCGCGGAGAACTGTGGCCGGCCACAGACCGGACCACCACCGGTTCCGCCTCCGAGCTGACCAACGGCGTCTGGCAGCTGGAGAACGGCGTGCTGAGCACCTCTGGGCAGCGCATCGCGGAGACCCCGTGCTGGGACCAGTACGGCGAGGCTCTGGCACAGTGCCGGTCGCAGGAAGGCATCACCGGCGCCTATGCCGTCTTCCACCCCTCCTCGCACTTCTGGCCGCTCCAGCTCGTCGAGACCGGTGTCGTCCTCGCCCTCACCGCGGTGCTGACCGCCGCGGCGTTCGTGGTGCTGCGCCGCCGCCACACCTGACTCGATCGGCGTACGCGTTCGCAGGGCTTGCGGGTTCCGACCGCCGGGAGCCCTGCCCCGCTGTCCCTCTCGGTCATGGTCGACGATCAGCGTCACCGGGTGGGGCTGAGCAGCCGCCGAGGTGTTCGCGACGCTCTGGTGGGTGGATCTGCCGCGGCCAAGACGCAGCCTGGTGGCCTGTACTCGCGAGCCAGGCGGCAGTGAGGTACGGGCCAGGTCAGGTGCTGGCGAGGGAGCCGGCGGCGGACGCGAGCATCACGGAGTACGACGTTCCTCAGACTCACTGGATCGGGGAGTCGGGCGGGGGGAGGTGGATGGTGCGGTCCCAGTCGACGGATTCGACGCCGGCGACCGCCTCCAGGGCCGGGATCCGGTCCTCCGCGATGGTGCCGGAGAGCGTGCCGAGGATCGGCTGCTCGCCCGTGACGGTCAGCCCGGCCCGTCGCGTGGCCTCGACCACTTCCGCGAACCGGTCGGGGTCGACCGCGAGGATGACCCCGACCGGCTCGGACTCGGACGACTCGCTCACGGGGCCTGGAGCAGACCCGAGCCGACGTCCCTGACGGGTTGCGTCAGCGGGAATGCACTGGACAGCAGACCGGCCTTGAGATCCGCAGGAGAAGCGTTGGGGTTGGCCTGGGCGAGCAGCGCGAGGACACCCGCGACGTGCGGCGTGGCCATGCTGGTGCCCGACATCGACTGGTACCCGCCGCCAGGGGCGGCCGAGCGCACGTCCCTGCCGGGCGCGGCGATGTTGACCTCGCCGCCCGCGCCGTTGATGCCGCCGCAGGAGAAGAACGACGTCGTGAGTGCCTTGTCGAGCGAGCCCACCGCGAGGATGGAGGGGCAGTTGGCGGGTCGGCCGACAGGCTCGATGGACTGGGGGCGTCGGCTCTCGTTGCCCGCGGCGGCGACGATCACCGTCCCGCGCTGGAGCGCACGCTGGGCCAGCTGCTCATACGTCTGGGGGAAGAGCTCACCCGGCCGGACCCGAGCGCCGAGCGACATGGAGATCACCAGTGCGCCGCGGGCGACGGCCCAGGCCATGCCCGCCAGGATCTGGCCGTCGGTGCCGCTGCCCGCGTTGCTGAGCACCTTCGCGGCGAGTACCCCGGCCTCGCTTGCCACGCCGTAGCGGGGCTCCTGCTGGGGATTGGCCGGACCGGCTGCGGTGCCGATGCAGTGCGTGCCGTGGCCATGGCCGTCCTCGACGGTCTCACCGGGCACGAAGGAGGCCGTCTCCTCTATGCGCCCGACCAGGTCCGGGTGGTCGGTGTCCACGCCGGTGTCGAGTACGGCGATCTTCACACCGCGTCCGGTCAGGCTGGACATGTTGGCCCGGATCGCCTGGAGGCCCCAGGTCCAGTTCTGCTCGTCCCAGGCCGGGCCCTGGCCAGCGGCGATTTCGGCCTTGGTGTGGCGTTCAACCACTTCCTCGTCGCTGCGGTAGGCCGGGAAGAACTCGGTCGGTGCCTGCTGCGGGGCGGTGATCACCGAGGCGTAGACCATGCGCTCCGGCTCGGCCGCGATGATCGAGGGCTCAGCCTCGGCCATGGTCACCAGCGCGTGGCGCTGGTCGGGCCGCACTTCGACAACGGCGGCGCCGAGTTCTTCGAAGAGCACCGAGACGTCGGGGCGCTCAAGGAGTTCGGCGACGTTCGCGGCCTCGGTTCCTCGGACACGCTCTACAGGCGCGATGTCGGCGGCGGAACGCAGTGCGTTCAATCCGCTCTCCTGGTTGCTCAGGTCGAGCAGGACCACGTACCGGCCTGTGTACTCCGCGCCCTGGCCCCCGAGGGGGCCACTGGGCCGATCCGGCTGCTCGCCGAAGGCGCGCCTGTCCATGGGTCCGTTTGCCATTGAATTCCCGCTTTCTGTGCGCTTCCCCGGTTCGTGGACGCGCGCCGATTCGCGGAGTTCAGGCGCCAAGGATGGTGGGGCGCGGTTCAGCCGCGTATCGACGCGTGATGCCGTCGCCTGCAAGGCTGTCCCTTGCCAGGCCGTTACCTCGGCAACGCCCCCTCGTACACCGTCGCACTGGGCACGGGGGCCCGCAACACAGCGCCGTCGCCGTCGCAGTCCGTCTGCGGGCCGTCGTACGCTGAGGCCCGTTGAGGATGGCACCGCATGCGCGGAGGGACGACTGACGCTCCTGCATGTCGGCCTGGCCGCAGCCGGCGCCGACAACACCGAGCCTGCAGCGGCCACCACAAACGCCGGGGCCACAGCCCATAAAGCTGTGGTGCCCCGTCACCATAAGCACGGTTGCAGTACGGTGGCAGCCATGCCCTGGGCGCGCATGCGCAGGGTGAATCCGGCGCACCGGAAGGCAAGTCCCTCGGCGAGCCGCTGCCCCAACGAGACGAGGTGACCCCGGACTTGGCCATGGGGGCGGCAGGAACGGATCCGGAGACCGATCGTGGTCCGGGGACCGCGGCAGCCGGGGGCACCACCGCTCCTTCACCGTCACCAGCTCGCGGGTACCTGCGCTGGCTGCGTCGTGTGGTCGCGGTCGTGGTCAGTGTCTGCGCCGTCATGAGCGCGGTGCGGCTGGTCGGGCCCGCCACCACGGGAACGACGGGGGAGCCGCCCGGGGTCCTGCGGCAGCTGGCCTTCCTCCGGGCGCAGTTGAACAGTCAGGCCGGTGACGAGGCACAGCGGCAGTTCCCGGAGGGGTACTTCTTCCTGCACGCGCTGTACGGCCTGAGCTGGGTGGAGATCGGGTTGCGCGATCCGGCCGGTGAGCAGGCGGAGGCGCTGCGGGAGGCACGCTGGGCGTTGCACCAGCTCGACTCGCCGGCCGGCCGCGCTCCGTTCAGCCCCAACCTCGTCCCACCGTACGGTGTCTTCCATCGCGGCTGGAGCAACTGGCTACGCGGCGGGGTACTGAGCCTGCAGCCCGCCGGGCAACGCCCGCGTAGCGAACTGCAGCGATTTGTCAATGATTCCGCCGCCCTCGGGGCGGCGTTCGATGCCTCACCGTCGCCTTTTCTGCCCGCCTACCCCGGGCAGGCGTGGCCGGTTGACTCCACCGTGGCGATGGCGTCCCTGCGGCTGCATGACACGCTGCTGCCGCCCCGGTTCGCCGAGAGCGTCCAGCGCTGGCTAGGGGGAGTACGGCAGCGCCTCGACCCGCGCACCGGACTGCTCCCGCACCGGGTCGACGTCGCCACCGGTGAACCGGTGGAGGTGGAGGGGCAGCTCACAGAGCATCATCCAGCGCTTCCTTCCGGAGGTGGATTCCGTCTTCGCCGACGAGCAGTACCGGCGCTTCCGCGACCAGTACGTGACCTGGCCACTCGGCCTCGGGCCGGCCGTGCGGGAGTACCCCGACGGTGTGGACGGCCCGGCCGACGTCGACTCCGGCCCGCTTCCCCTCGGCGTAAGCCTGTCGGCGAGCGTGGTCACCATCGGCGCGGCCCAGGTTCACCACGACGCTCCGCTCGCTGCGGCACTGGCCAACTACTCCGAGCTCGTCGGCCTGCCGGTCGACACCCCGTGGACCAAACGCTATGCCTTCGGCCTGCTCGCCATCGGCGACGCGTTCCTGGCGTGGTCGAAGACGGCACGTCCCTGGGTGGCGCGCGCCGCTTCGCCACCGCCGAGTACTGTCTCGTCGTTGTGGCCCACACCGCTGCTGTCGCTGCTGGCCGTCCTCGGTGCCGCGCCGTGGTTGCCCGCCCTGCTGCGGCACCGCCCACGCAGCCGCGCCAATCCCAGGGGCCTGGAGACGCTGTGATGCGTGCTGTCTCAGGGAGGTTCTGTTCCGGCTTCGCCTGATGCACCGCGAGACCACCGTGTCTGGGCCGACTCCGCCTACTTCGGCCAGCTCGTCACCTGGGCGAAGAAGTACTTGAGCCTCACCATCAACATCGTCGCCCGGCCTCCGGGACAGCCAGGCTTTGTGCACCCACCAGCGGAACCGGTCTGCCTGGCCGAACACGGCACCGGCCCTGCTCGCGCAGGCCGTGTGAGACGCCTCCGGCGAGTGGATGACGGTGGGTGTCGTTCATGAGGCGGGCCGCGTTGCTGGCCCTGGCACCCGCCGCGGTGGCAGCGGCCGCCTACCTGGGCGCTGTCCAGGCCGCCCTCGCCTACGGGGAGTCAGTGCACAGTGCCTTCGACCTCCATCGCTTCGATCCTCTGAAAGCATTGCACCTGCCGCTTCCCGCCAATCGGGAGGCCGAGATCACCCTGCACACGTCGCTCTGCAACGAATGGCGTCAGGGGCTGCCCTTCAGGCCGACGTACCGCCACCCCGAACCATGAGCATGACCAGCCAGTGGTTTCCCTGGCTCGGTGTGCTCGAGGTGACTCAGGACCTTGACGGCGATCAGGCTCGGCCGAATATGAGTACGTCAGGACGAACGAGCTGAGTACATCGTTCGATTCGCGCCCGCGCCGCTGCTGATCGAATGAGCACCATGATTCCTGAGGCACCGCGGAAGATCCGCTTGCAGCACGTCACCACCACCGGCTGGGCCTTGGCCCCGGCCCTGCTCCCGCTGGTGGCCGGCGTACTGCTGGCCAAGACGATGGCCGCGGATCCGCTCACGCCGGTCAATGCGATGATCACGCAGCGGGGGCAGCGTGTACGTATCTCACCGTCGCAGTGGCGCAGTTGCGGCCAGGATGCGCTGCGCAGGGGAAAGGCCGCTGCTGCGCAGGTCGGCAATGCGCCCGGTTGCCGGCATGCCGAGTCCTGTACCTGGCGATGCCGGACGTCTCGTATGCGGTCCGTCCCAAGGGCGGCACTGGGCTGCTCTTGTGGTTGCACTGCCGGGAGGCCCCCGGGACCGCCGATACGTTGATCAGGCATGCCGTTTCAGCGCTCGCGCGGCCTGTTCACGCGTTCCACTTTGCCCGGCTCTGTCCCGGGGTCCGGAAGCCTGCCGACTCGTCACTTCCCAGCCACCACAAGGGTGTTGGAGCGCGCAGGATTCTCGGGAGAGCGGCTGCAGAGGTATGTGCGGCCGACCTGCCCGCACACGGACCGTTCGCCTGCATCGCCGAGTTGGAGGACGAGCGGGACGAGCCGGGTCGCCGTCTGGTGGTCCGCAACGGCGGGAGTCGGCCGAGTCCTGGGCGGCGTTGAGCCCCCTATTTCCGGCCACCCCTCAGGCAGGCGTACCCAGAGGCGGGTCGGCTCGTCGGGGACCCGTCGGCGGCCCAGGAGGTTCACCTCGAGCGCCCGTCGCCGGGCGTCGGTGATTGGTGTCGGTGTCGGTGTCGGTGGGCTTCCTGGAGGGAGGCAGTCGCGGTGCCGGTGCCTCGGCTGCGGCCCGGGGACGGTGACGGGACGTGAGTGGTGGGTGGCCGGCTGTGGGATCGGGGTTGGTTTTGATCAAGCAGTTGTGTGGGTGAGTGGATAGAATTTGGGTGTGGGTGAGTGGCCTGTTGGTTCGGCTGCGCCGGGGTGTGTCTTCGGGGCCGATTCGGGTTGCGTGGCGATGGGTTCGAGCGGGCACCGCGGGGTGTGGGGTGTCGGGCCGGGGAGGGTCGTCTGCTTCGGTGATCCGGCTGGTGGTCGGTGTGTCTGTCTCGCGGCTGTCGCACGGTTGGATGGTGGTGGCGTGTGATGGGCGCGGCGTCGGATGGGATGAATCTGTATTCGGGTCGGGCTTCGGGCCTGATCGGGGCGCAGATTGCTGGTTACCGGGTGGAGCGTGAGATCGGTCGTGGGGGTATGGCCGTTGTGTACTGTGCACGGGATTTGCGTCTTGACCGTACGGTTGCGCTGAAGCTTCTTGCCCCGGAGCTGGCCCGCAATGACACCTTCCGTCGCCGTTTCACGCACGAGTCGCGTGTGGCTGCAGCGATCGACCATCCTCATATTGTGCCGATCTTTGAGGCCGGTGAGATGGATGGTGTCTTGTATATCGCCATGCGTTATGTCTCGGGGCTGGATCTGCGGGCATTGCTCGACCGGGACGGTCCGTTGCCGGTTGCGACTGCGCTGCGTATCGCCGCTCAGGTGGCGTCGGCACTTGATGCGGCCCATGAACATGACTTGGTGCACCGGGATGTCAAGCCCGGCAATATTCTGGTTGCCCGGGGCACTGACAGTGATCACCCTGAGCATGTCTATCTCACGGATTTCGGGCTGACGAAGAAGTCGCTGTCGCTGACCGGGTTCACTGAGGTGGGCGAGTTCGTCGGCACACTCGACTATGTGGCACCGGAGCAGATTTCGGGCCGCCCGGTGGATGGCAGGTGCGATCTGTACAGCCTTGCCTGCGTCGTCTACGAAACCCTCGCGGGTGGGCCGCCTTTCCAGCGGGATGAGGACATGGCGCTGCTGTGGGCGCATCAGTACGATCAGCCGCCTGCCCTGAGCGAGAGACAGCCGGGGATCTCGTCGGCGGTGGACGGCGTTCTGGCAAAGGCCCTGGCGAAGGTTCCCGCGGACCGTTACGGCTCCTGCCTGGAGTTCGTGGCGGCTCTGCGTGCCACTGCGAGCGGTGTCGGCAGGGGTTCGCATCCGCCGACACAGGTGGATCCCGGGGTTGTCGCAGTTGCGCGGCACCCCGGGCCGGCCCCGGATCCGCCTGTCTGGGCCCGGCCGGTCTTTGTCCGTCCGCCCGGTTAGGTTCTGTCCGGCGGACCATGCTGGGTTACGAAGGGCCCGTAAACGCTCCCCGGCTGTGGCCGACAGGCCGGCTGCCGCCTGCGGTGGGGGGGGGTGTGAGCGACACGCCTTGAGCGCCTAACCCGACAGGCACTCCTGCACTGGCGGCTTGGTCGTGACCGGTCCTGGAAAGACCTCGACCCCGTTCGCACGCCGCAGGCTCGGACATCGTCGAGACCGCGCGGCTAGCACGCCTCGGTGGCTGGGCTGGCCCGGCAGGTCGGCACGAGCACTTGGCGCACTGTGTGGCGCTCTACGCGGGCTCCACATCGGTCGGGGGGCGCAGGCCGTCGAGCGCAGCCTGGAGGATTGGCTCGAGGTAACGGGTGTCGCCATGGATCGTGGCGATGGCGATGATCATGTCGAGGATCTGCTCGAGCGTGAGGTCGTCACGGACTTCCTGGACACGCTGTGCGGCGGCGAGGAGTGGTCGGCCGGCGGCGAGCACTCGGGCGCGGTTTTCGCTGAATACGGGGTTGCTGCTGTCCAAGTGCGCCAGCAGCTCGGAGGCGATGTGGCGCTTGCTGGTCGAGAAGGCGAAGAACTGGTGCAGCCAGGCCATGAGCACCGCTCCCGGCGTCTCGCCGTCGACAGTCTCGGCGGCCTCGCAGATGGCGTTGACCTCGTCGGTGTAGAGGGCCTCCAGGAGCTCTCGGCGGCCAGGGAAATTGCGGTAGAGAGTCGCCATGCCGACCCCGGCGCGACGCGAGATCTCGGCCATCGACACCTGAGCGCCGGGTTCGGCGAATGCGGCGCGAGCGGCCGCGAGGATCTTGTCGCGGTTGCGCTCGGCGTCGGCACGTCTCGACGGTGAGGGCAGCTGGGCCGAGGTCATGAGTTCCTAAGTGGAGAGGTTATCCGGTACGTTGAACGGACAGGCTATCCGTTTCTGCGTGGAGCCTGATTGTACCCACCTGCCGCGACTGATTCGCGGTGACTTGAGGAGCCTCCATGGACTACCGACCTCTCGGACGCACCGGCGTCTCCGTCAGCCAGCTGTGCCTGGGTGCGATGATGTTCGGCGCTTTCGGCAACCCTGATCACGACGACTCGGTCAAGATCATCCACCGCGCCCTCGACGCCGGGATCAATTTCATCGACACCGCCGACGTCTACTCCGGCGGGGAGTCGGAGCAGATCGTGGGCAAGGCGCTCGCCGGCGGACGACGTGAGAACGTCGTGCTCGCTACGAAGGTCGGTCTGCCGTTCGGCGAGGACCCCAACCAACGTGGAACGTCGCGGCGGTGGATCACGGAGGCGGTCGAGGGTTCGCTGCGCCGGCTGGGGACCGACTGGATCGACCTCTACCAAGTCCATCGTCTCGATGCGGCCGTCGACATTGACGAGACCCTGGGCGTCCTGTCTGAACTGGTCCGCGCCGGAAAGATCCGGGCATTCGGCGCCTCAACAGTCTCTGCCTCCGAGATCGTCGAGGCGCAGTGGACCGCCGACCGCCGCGGCCGCGAGCGGTTCCGCACCGAGCAGCCCCCTTACTCTCTCCTGACCCGCGCCGTCGAGAGGAGATCGCCGGGCCGGGTTCGATGGCTCGGCAGCGCCGTTTCCCCGGCGCCTACGACGTTACGTCCCCGGCGAACGCGGCAAAGCTCGACGCAGCCGACGCTCTCGGGGCGCTCGCCGACGAGGCCGGGATGACCCTCACCCAAATGGCGATCGCGTTCGTCACCCGCCACCCGGCGGTCACCTCCGCGATCGTCGGCCCGCGCACGATGGAGCACCTCGAGTCCTACCTGGCAGCCGACGACATCGACCTGTCCAGCGACCTGCTCGATCGCATCGACGAGATCGTCCCGCCCGGACACACGATCAACATCGCCGACAACATGTGGGGCACGAGTACGTCAGCGCTGGACACCGCATTCCGCCGCCGGTAGAGCATCGGTTTACGGGCTCATTTTGCCCGCGCTGGGTGTGAGGGACACGCGGGCGGATACGCGTCGAGGCTTTCCGGGATCGGGAGCGACCAAGCTGCCCAGCCGGAATGCCTCGACGATGTCCGAGCCTACGACGTGCTCACGTGCGCGCTCTCACCCGCGCAACCCTGCCTTGCCGCGCCTCGTACGCTCGCCCTCCGTTCCCGCATCGGCGCCGGGCCGGGGGAAGGGGGTGGGGCGATGTGGGACGGGATCGAGTTGTGGCTGCGTAAGGCCGGTGGGCTTCTGCTGACGGGTGTGCTCATGACGGGATACGCGTTCGTGAGCGGTGGTGGCTGCCATGGCGCGTGATGGTCATCCGCGCCGGCATCGGGGCAGTAGTGGGGTGCGGGGTCGAGACGTGGAAGCTGCTTCGCAGTCGGGAATCGGCCAAGCCCCGCATTGGATCGCCTGGAGGCAGCCGAGCGTGGGGAAAGCGTGTCGTGAAGGCCCGTCAGTTTTAGACTGCTGTCGGCCCCTTGGGCCCCTCGACTCTTGCCATGTCCAACCGCAGGTCGGAGGCGCGAACGGTCGGTCAGTGACCTTACGTGCTCGTCCGTGGCCCGTTCTGTGCGCGCAGGTATCGCTTAGGATCGGTCGCTTATGCGGTGGCGTGACTGAACGGCAGCGCCTTCTCCAACAGCGGGGACCGCGCAGTCGATGCATGGGGGAGACAGGTCGTGGACGCGGTACGCAGGGTTGTCACACGGGATGACCTGGAAGGCGTCGCGCGTGCGGCTCTGGGCGCCGAGCATCGCCTCGTGGGCGTATCGCGACTCCGGGGTGGAAGTAAGAAGGGCGTGTACCGCCTCACTTTCGACGATGAATCCACTGCGATCGTCTACATCTGGGATGACGCCGAGAACTATTGGCCCACCATGCAGGCCGACGACGCCGACAACCACGCGGACCCGTTCTCGCCCGCCTCCGGCATCGAACTCTTCGAGGCCGCCCACCGGCATCTGGACACCCTCGGAATCCGCACGCCCCGGATCCGGCTCACAGACCGAAGCAAGAGCCACTACCCGGCAGATGTCGCCGTGGTCGAGGACGTGCCCGGCGACAACTTGGAAGCACTGCTCCGCCAGGACCCGCGCAGCGTGGGACCCACCATGGCGGGACTCGCCGAGGCACTCGGTGCGATGCAGCGGCACCAGGGTCCACGCTTCGGCAAAGTCGCCCTGATCGACAAGGGCGGCGCCTCTGAGGGCAGCTCATGTGAGCAGGTCGTCCTGGACCGCGCGCTCGACGACCTCACCGAAGCAGCGTCTCGCGACACGCGGATCACGCGTTCCCGCGACCAGCTGGAGACTGTAGTTCGCAAACTGGCCGCCGCTGTGCGCCCGCGCTCGCAGTACGGGCTCATCCACGGTGAGCTCGGGCCGGACCACGTGCTGGTGGACCGGCGTGAGCAGCCGGTCCTCATCGACATCGAGGGACTGATGTTCTTCGATGTCGAGTGGGAGCACGCGTTCCTGCGACTGCGCTTCGGCGAGCACTACCGGTGGCTGGACCACAGTGACCTCGATGAACAGCGTCTGACGTTCTACACGCTGGCGATGCGCCTGTCTCTCGTCGCCGGACCACTGCGGCTCCTTGACGGCGACTTCCCCGATCGCGAGTTCATGAGGGGAATCGTCGAGCACAACATCCAAGAGGCGCTCGCCTTCCTGCCCATGGGCGAACGCTGAACCCCTTGCAATAGATCATCTGGTGCGGTTCCTCCTCCTCGGGTCCGACACGCAGTTGGAGCGCGCGTCGTACCGGCCGCATCCGGCGCCGGCGCGAACGGCGGGCCTGGTATCGCCGGGAAGGACGGCGGCGCGGCACTGTAGCCCACCTTGCCCCGGCCTCAACCGTGCCGGCGGCGCTCATGAACCGGCGCGGGCCTGCACGCGGGCTCACGACGCGCGCCAGCCGCTCCAATTCAGGACCGAGACTTCGACCACCGGTCCGCCGGGTGGCCGGTCGGCATACTGCTGGTATTTCGCCGTGAGCAGCCGGATGCCGTGGGCGGCCTCGGGGGACTGGTCCGGTGATGGGAGCACTCGGGCTTTGCCTTCGGCCCGGGCCCACCACAGGCGGTCCCAGTCCTCCTCGTAGTGGTCGGTGAGCAGGCAGACTGACGGGTTTGCGGCGATGTTGGCGAGGCGTTTGAGTCGCGTCGTCCGCTTCGGTTTGTGGTCCACGGCCAGCATTACCGTGTCGCCGTCCAGGGCGAACACCACCGGCACCAGGTGCGGGCGGGCCGTCGGGTCCGCCGTGGCGAGGTGGGCGATGCGCGCCGCGGCGAACCGCTCCCGTGCCTCAGCGCTCGTCAGAGTGGGCATGGCACCCCTTTCGGCAGTCACTGCGGTTATGGCGGTTACGGATCTTCGTATCGGTCCCACATTCCCGGATTCCCGGGGCGCAGCGGTTTCCGGCGTCTCAGCGGTACCGGGCAGCGACGTGGGCCAGCCGGTCCAGGTACTCCAGCGTCTCCCGTTCGGGCATCGTCGGGACGTAGAACAGCAGCCGCTCAACTCCCAGTCGGCTGTAGCCCTCGATGTGCTCGGGATCGTCGGGAACCGCGTACACCGTCACCGGCACCTCTCGATCGGCAAGGGCGCGCAGCCGCTCGATCTTCGGACCGAGTTCCTGCGGCGGCAGGCTGTTGGCCAGCCACGCGTCTCCGAACTGCGCCACCCGGTGGAACGCGCCCTCGCCGCCGCCGACGTAGATCGGCGGATGGGGGCGCTGCACGGGTTTGGGCCAGGCGTAGACCGGATCGAGGTTCACGAACTCGCCGTGGAACTCGGCCTTTTCCGTGGTCCACAGCTCTCTGATCGCGCGCAGCCGCTCGTCGGTGAGCCGGCCGCGGGTGGAGGGGTCGGTGCCGTGGTTCCTCATCTCCTCACGGTTCCAGCCGACACCGACGCCGAAGATCACGCGGCCGCCGGAGATCAGGTCGAGGGAGGCCACCTCCTTCGCCGTGATGATCGGGTCGCGCTGCGGGATGAGCGCGATGCCGGTGCCCAGCAGCAACCGCTCGGTCACCACACCGACCGCGGTCAGGGCGACGAAGGGGTCGAGGGTGCGGTAGTACATCTCCGGCAGCTCACCACCGCCCGGGTAGGGCGTCTGGCGGTCCGCCGGGATGTGGGTGTGCTCGGCGATGAACAACGAGTCGAACGCACGATCCTCAAGCGCGGTTCCGAGCGAGGTCGGGCTGATGCCCTGGTCGGTGATGAAGGTCGAGACTCCGAGTTTCACGACGGCTCCGTGGAGGGGCGAGTACGGGATAGGACGCGTGGCACAGAGGTGCTGACTACCCACCCCGGGCGATCCCGCTCCCATGACCACCCGGGAGAACCATCGCGGAGCACGTTTCCGGGCCCGCGGTCGCAAGAACGCGCCGGGGTTGCCGGCGGACGCGCGGCCCAGAACCACGGCGTGGCGTCTCCCGCAGGGCCGTGCGCCGACGCCCGGGCGGGCCGAGGACGGGCACGTTCTCGGCCCGGCCCGGCAGCCGATCCTCGGACGGGAAACTGATGGGCACGTAGCGCGATACGCGGCCGGCGCGGAGCCTGGCGCAGTACTGCGGACCAGTGTCTCGTGGCGGGACCTGCCCGTGTGGTTCGCTGCCGGTCTTCCACGACCACGCCAGGGTCGCGGTCTCCTACGCCCCGGCGGAACCGGCCAACTGGGACTGACCCGACGGCCTGAATGATCCAAGAACCGACCCGGACGTGGCCCGGTGCCGCCTGAAGCGAGAGGATCTGAGCGTCGTCGTACGTGAACAGCAGCTGGCCGGACTGCGTTGGCTTGTGGTGTCAGGGCCCCGGCGGGCGGCATTCCAGGCCCTCGGCGAGACCGCGAGGGCGGACGTCCGGGCGGTACAGGAGGCGATGCCGGAGCGCGACGGCCTGCGCCGCTGGGTCGGCACCGAGGAGGGCTCCGGACGGGACCCGCGGACGGCGGCGCCCCCTCCACCGACTCCCTCGGCCGGTACGAGGAGAGCATCGCCCGGGGTCGCGCACTGGAGAAGCTGCATCCCGAGGGGCCGGTGCCGTCGAGCGCATGGTTCCTGACCGCCCTCACCGGTGCCCCTCTGCCGTACGGAGTCCATCGCACGGCCGCCGACGGTGACCCGCTGATGACCCTGTGCACATTGGTGGCCGATCTGGCCGGCAATCGCATCGTCGTGCGCGGCCCCCAAGGGAAAACCGCCGAGCTGCCGCTGTCCGACTTCGCCCGGGGTATCGCGCCCGGGGTGATGTCGCGGCGGCCGCGGTGACCCAGGAGGGCGGCCACGGCGGCGATGCGGCGGGCCCGATCGTGGCGGCGGTTGTCCGCGCGGGGGCCGAGGAGGGGCCGCACATCCGCCGCCCCTAGTGTGGGGGACCTCTTGGTGAGGAGCCGGGGGATCGGCGAACGGCGGAGGACTTGTGGGCAAGAGAGGGCGCGCCGCGCGCAGGAGAACGCACCCTGCGCTGATCGGCGGCGTGGTCGCGGTGGCCGTGGGCGGCGCGGGGTTCGCCGCGTACAGCATGTACGGCGCCACGGCGGACGAGGACACGACGGCCGACGGTACTGCGAAGACGTTCAAAGCAGGCCCGGTGACGGCCGCGGAAGTCCGGGCCACGGCCGACGGGTTCCTCACCGCGTGGCAGGGAGGCAACGCCGCGAAGGCCGCCGCGTACACCGACGACACGGTGGCGGCGCAGACCGCGCTGACCGGGTTCCGCAAGAACGCGCACATCGACGATGTGACGCTGGCCCGTGGCGAGGCGACCGGCGCCACGGTGACGTTCAAGGTCTCCGGCACCGTCTCGTACAAGGGCAAGAGCAAGCCCCTGGTCTACGACTCCCAGCTCACGGTCGTCCGCCGGGCGAAGGACGGCAAGCCACTCGTCGGGTGGCAGCCGTCCGTCGTGCACCCCGACCTGAAGCAGGGCGACACCCTGGTCACCGATGAGGCCGGGGACCCGCCGGTCAAGGCAGTGGACCGTGACGGCGTGGAGCTCACCGAGGCGAACTACCCCTCGCTCGGCACCGTCCTGGACGGGCTGCGGGAGAAGTACGGCAAGAAGGCCGGGGGTAGGGCGGGGATCGAACTGCGGGTGGTCCGCGGGGACAACGCGGACGCCTCGCAGAAGGACGATGGCTCGGGGAAGAGCGAGGAGAGTGACGACGAGACCCCCGACAAGATGCTGCTGACGCTGTCCGATGGCACGCCGGGGACACTGAAGACCACGCTCAGCGCGACCGCGCAGGCCGCCGCCGAACGGGAAGTGGGTAAGCGCAAGCGGGCGTCCATAGTCGTCATGAAGCCGTCGACCGGTGAGATCCTCGCCGCCGCCAATTCGAGCCATGGCTTCAACACGGCGCTCCAGGGGTCCCTGGCGCCCGGCTCCACGATGAAGATCGTGACGTCGTCGATGCTGCTGGAGAAGGACCTCGCGTCGATCGACAAGCCGCATCCGTGCCCCAAGTACGCGTCGTACGGCGGCTGGAAGTTCCAGAACGTGGAGAAGTTCGAGATCAAGAACGGTACGTTCCGTTCGAGCTTCGCTGCCTCCTGTAACACCGCCTTCATCACGCAGGCCGAGAAGCTCGACGACGACGATCTGACCAAGCAGGCCCAGCAGGTCTTCGGGCTCGGGCTCAACAACTGGTCGATCGGGGTGTCCAGCTTCGACGGGGCCGTGCCGGTGCAGAGCAATGCGCAGATGGCGGCGTCGCTCATCGGGCAGGGCGGGGTACGGATGAACCCGCTGAACGTCGCATCCATCATCTCCACGGCCAAGACGGGCGTCTTCCGGCAGCCGTACCTGGTCTCGCCCGACGTCGACGACCGCACGCTCGCGACGGCCGCGCGCAAGCTGGACGCGTCCGCGCAGACGCAGCTGCACGAACTCCTGAACTACACCGCGACGTCGGGCTCCGCCGCGGAGGCCATGGCGGGCGTCGGCTCGGACCTCGGCGGCAAGACGGGCTCCGCGGAGGTCGACGGCCAGACCAAGCCCAACGGTTGGTTCACCGCATGGCGCGGCGACCTCGCCGCGGCGGCGGTGGTCCAACAGGGCGGCCGGGGCGGCAAGTCGGCGGGGCCGCTGGTGGCGGCGGTGCTGAAGGCGGGCAGCTGACGGCCGCCCACAGCGGGAACGGAACTCACTCGAGTGCTCAGTACACCGACCGCTGGCGTTCCGTGCATGACGAGGTCGCCGTGGAGCGGATGTGGGGCGCCGTGGAGGAGGTCGGTCCCCAGCCCAGACCAACCGACGGGCACGTTGTCGACGAGGTGCCGGGGCAGGGCCTCGATGCCGCGGGCATGCGGCCAAGTCGCTTACGTCTGAGCATGTGTGTCCTCGGGTGAATGGGGCGGCAGGTGTGCTGCCGCGATGAGGCAGTATCGGTGATCAGGCGTGTCGTCCGGCCAGGGTGTCCGCCAGACAGCGGTGCTGTGGGCCGATGCATTGTCAGGTGCACGAGACATGGGGCTCGGGCACAACGCCCGGCGGCGGCGGTTCGGTTCGTCTGCCGGGAAACTCCTGGCCAGACCAGGAGTCGCTCCGTCGCGTTTCATGGCCTGCGGTGGTCGGTGGCGCCGCGGACGTACGCCCCCTCGCACCGCGGCTGGAGCTCATCCAGAAGATGCCAGTGATGCTGGTGTCCCATGAGCCGAGGCCCACCAGGTGGGGGATTCGGCGCGTGGTGGGTCCGCCGAGATAGAACAGCAGGCAGCCGGTGGGGCATGTGATGGTCTCGGCTGCGCCGGTGTCGTCGACGTAGGGGAGGGTCAGGGCGGGTCGGCGGTGTGGTGGCGATCGCGACGCAGTGGTGATGGGTCTTGCCTGCGTCGATGCCGGGCCAGATCGCGGCCATGGTGCATCTGTGCGGTGCGGTGCGGTGCCCTGATGCCTCCCGACGGACGACCTCGCTGTTGATTCCCCTACGGAGCGATCATTCGCAATTCCTCATTGGCAGCCCAGTCGTCGTGGGGCGTCGGGCGGCCAATCAGTGGAAGCCACAAGCGGCAGAAGGTTGAAAGCCACACCCGACACCCCTAGGCAGCGTCCGACGGGTCGTGTGACTGGGTTGTGCCCGCGTCGTTCCGATCCCTGTGGGGCGGGGTGATCTCTCGGATGCGGAGTGGGCTCGGTTGGAGCCGCACCTGCCGAGGAACGTGGGCCGGGGTGGGCGTTGGAAGAGTCACCGTCGGGTGATCAACGGCATTCTCTTCCGTCAGCGGACCGGTATCCCGTGGCGAGATCTGCCAACGCGGTTCGGTAGATGGAAAACGGTCTGTGACCGGCGTCGCCGATGGTCAGCGGACGGGACGTGGGACAGGATCCTGCACGCGGTCCAGGGTGACGCCGACGCGGAGGGCCGGATCGATTGGCGTGTGGTGAGTGTGGACTCCACGGTCTGCCGTGCCCACCAGCATGCTGCAGGGGCCCGCTACCGCCCGGCCCGGATGCCGGGACGACGCCGTCGACCTGTCTGGCATCGTCCCGATGAGGCGGTCGGCCGTTCACGCGGCGGGCTCACGACGAAGATTCATCTGGCGAGTGATGGCGGCTGCCGCCCGCTGGCCATTCTGGTCACGCCCGGACAGTGGGGTGACGCCCCGCAGCTGATCCCTGTCCTGGATCGCATCCGTGTCCCGCGTCCGGCCGGCGGTCACCCGCGGACCCGTCCGGACCACCTGTGCGGCGACAAAGCGTGGGTCGGGGCACGGACTCGGCGGATGCGCCCCGGCGGGACCTGGACACGGACACACGTCGGCGACCCGTGGGATCGCCGACGCGTCGACACCGGATCAGGTCTGCTGTTCGCTGACGTTGACCATCCACGTGATACCGAACTTGTCCGTGCACATGCCGAACACGTCGCCCCACATCTGCTTCTCCAGGGGGACGGACACTGTGCCGCCGTCGGACAGCTTGTCCCAGTAGCCGCGCAGTTCGTCCGCGTCATCGCCGCTCAGACTCACCGCGATGTTGTTCCCGGGTTTGTGTTCCGTCCCTGGCGGATTGTCGGCGCCCATCAGCGTGAATCCCCTGGCGGTCTCGAGCATGCTGTGCATGATCTTGTCGGCGTATCCGGGGGGCGCCTCGGAGCCGAAGTCGCCATAGGTGTTGACGGCCAGGTTGCCGCCGAAGACCTCCTTGTAGAACTCCATGGCTTGTTTCGCTTCACCAGAGAAGCTGATGTACGGGTTGAGACGAGAGGCCACATCCAGTCCTTTCATGACGAATAGTCAGTGCGGGCAGCCTACGTGCGTCAGAGGCGAAGTCGGATGACCTGCACCCGCCCCACGGGCCGGAACGACACGAACGCACCCCAAACACAGGACCCGTCGGACACTGCCTGGGCCGGTGCCGGGGGGCGTCCTTATCTTTTCCTGGTCCGACGGGATGTCGCCCTGGCCCTGCGGAACTGCTTGAGCGCCTCCATGCGGAGTTCGGCGTGTTCACTCCGGTATCTGATCAGGCGCAGGCCGACGTTCTGCCTCTGCTCATCGGGGAAGGTCGGGACGAAGGGTCGGAAGATCCGGCAGGAGGCGTTCTCGGGGCGATTGCGGAAGCTTGCTCCGGCCAGGCGGAGGGCGGTCAGGGTGGGCTTTGCGCGTTGCAGGCCGCCCAGCTGCCATTCGACGACTTCGTGCACGTTGCCGCAGCAGTCCCAGACACCGTCAGGCGACTTCCCGGAGTGGAACAGCCCCACCGGCCGCATTTTCTGGGACCGGCCTGGGAAACGGAGGTTGGCGTGTTCGGGTGTGGGCAGCTCGGTTCCCCAGGGATACGGGCGGCCGTCGGCTGCGCATCCGGAGAGTGCCAGCCACTCGGGCGCCGTGGGCACGGCCCAGGTCCAGTCCTTGTCGGGTTCGGAGTCGGTCTTCAGCAGGCAGCGGCCGATGAGGTCCTGGAGGAACCTCCCCAGGGCGTCGTCCCTCTCGTCGCCCTGTCCTCCGAGGACGTACGGAAGACGGGGATCGGCGCCCGTTGGCACCCTGTCCGGCCAGAGGACCGCCATATCGCTGACGGTGAGCGGGTGGCACATCGCCTGGAAGGAATAGCGTCGAGGTTCCTCCTCGAGTGCGGGGACGACCAGCGAGCCGATGGCCACGAGTTGCGGGTCGAACGACCGTGGGCCAGCGTTGTGCAAGCCCGGGAACTTCGCGCCCACGTACCGCTCCCATGCCCGACGCAGGCTGCTGCTCACGACGCGGTCGTCGGAGAAGACGTCAAGAAGCCACTCCATGATCCTTCTGGTGCGTTTGGGACTCGAGACCGTCATCTTGTCGACGTCCTCGACGATCTGTCGCGGCGGCCAGTCGCACTGCTCCGGTGTGTCGGAATGGAGCAGTAGCTCGAACAACGTCAGCCAGACCAGCCGGAGTTGTACCAAGTGCTCCTGGTTGTTGTCCTTGATGACAATCTCGGTCTGTTTGATCAGCCAGTGCCGGGTACCCTCGAACCGCCGGAGCATGACATCTGCCGCCACCAGGGTCCAGAACCGCTCCGGAGACTCGACCGGCACGGTGATGCCACGGTAGTGGGTGACGACCTCGACCGTTATCAGCCAGTCTGTCAGGCGTCCGAGAGTGCTGGGAAATTCAGTCAGATCGCAGGTGTCCTGGCCCTCCGTCGACGGTCTGGGAACACGCCGGAGCAGGTCATTGGAGTAAGGGCTTCGGTCGTAGAACTTCACCCACGGCTTGAGCTTGATGGACACGTCCGCGCCGGAGCGGGCGGGGCACGGAGTCGGTTCCGCCCTGCGCCCCAACCGCCCGGGTCTGACGCGCCTGTGGGCGTCGGCCCACGCGTCCGGATCCGCGCCGCAGGCCTGGACGAACAACTCCAGTGATCCCCTGCGGGGGAACGACTTCCCGTTGCACATGCCGTGCACGGTCGACGTGGACAGCCCAGCAGCCTCGGCGATGCTGACGTAACTGAGGCCCGTTTTCTCGTACAGCTCCCTCAGGCCACGTGCCAGTTCAACTGGGGTCCGGATGGATTCCGGATCCGGCGACGGCTCCCTCCCCACCGCTCCTCACGCCCCTTCGGATTGCCTTCGGTTTCATTCGGAACCGTACGGGCTTCGCCGCCTTTCCGAGCCCGGCTTCCGACGATTTATCGATCCCGTGATGCGATCGAACGGCCTTTGCGCGCACGGTGGTTGAGGCATCCAGCCGAGCATTCGCAAGAGGAGCAGACGATGAGCCACCCAACGCCCCAGACCCCGAACGACAACCAGCCCCAGCCGGCGACGTCAGAACCTGCGCTCTTCAGCGTGCGCACCGCGTTGGTGCTCCTCATCTCCGCACTCGTCGGGCTGGGAGTCGGCGCGCTTCAGCTGCTCGCCGGTAGCTCCTGGCCGGAAGCGGTGGAGACTGCCACGGTTACGTTCGGCGGGTCGCTCGTGCTGGTCGATCAGCTCATCAAGAAGGAGTGACGGGCCCGGCCAGGGCAGTGAGGCCCTGGCGCGCCCACTCCCTGGCGTACGCCGGGCCAATCATGCGGAGACCCAACGTGGTGAACAAACGCCTCGTTGCGAGCCCGGACCGTGAGGCGGCTGGCGGGAGTCCTGCAGCGCCGGAATCGTGGGTCAGCTTCTGGGGGGTGGGAAGCGGCGCCGGGGGAACTTGCGGTTGATCTCAGCGCGCATCCGGTCGTAGGGCACCGCCTCGGTGTAGACCGCCAAGTGCTCGAAAGAGCCGAACAGACCGCCGCCCTGCTGTGCGTCCAGACGTCTGCGTTCCATGCGAATGAAGGGCTCCATCGCCCGCCAACTGGCCTTGATGCCCGTGTAGTGGACAGCGATGGCGATGTCCTCCTCAATGACTCTGGTGACGACAAGCATGCCCAGGTCCTGGTAGAAGCCGCCCACCAACAGGAGATGTTCACGCGCTGGCGACGGCAGGTCGGAGATCCCTAACACGGGGTCGTACGCACGCAGGGATGTCCGCACGAAGTCCATTGCCTCACGGAATTCCGGAGTGCGGGTGCGGCTGCCCAACTCGGCTGTATAGACGAGGAGATTGGTACGCCGCGTATCAGACGCCTGGCGCAGTGAGGATGCGGCAGCGATGACGACGGCAACGAGTGCCACGGCCAGTGTGAGGACGTTGAAGAACGCATCATTCAGGCTCACGGCCCCAGTCTCACCACCGGCAGGGCCTACCGACAGACCCCCGCGCATGCACTGCAGGCGTTACGGAGCTCTCCGGTTGCCGCTCCCTAAGCCGTTAGGCTGCTGCGGCGAGTTCGGCGGGGAAGGCGATGTGTTCATCGAACAGTTCGTGGCGCTGGCGGCAGTGGTAGAGCTGGCCGGGCATGCGGTTGAAGGGGTTTCGTTGGGCAGCTGCGTGCCAGTCTCCGTGCTCGCCCCGTTACCGATAGTGGCCGTGGGCGCCCGGTGAGGTCGTCGGGGAGGCGAAGGCCCACAGGTAGTCGGCGTGGTTGAGGCGGTCGTTCTTCACCCAGCGGCGGGTGATGCCCGCCTTCTTGCCGGAGGCGCGGGTGACGGGCGAGGACCCGGCACTCAGGGAACGGCACGCCCATCACCACGAACGCCGACATCGACGACGCCTGGGGGCCTGCGCCGCCCCGCTTGCGCCGGTCAGGCAGGCAGCACCCAGGCGGATAGCGGGGGCCACGGCGACAGCCTGACCACGGCGGCCCCCGGGAGGTGACCGCCATCGGCCCCCAGCGCGGCAACGCCACGTACGGCCGTACGCCTTCGCCCGGGCAAGGAGTACCCTACGGGCCGCGTCGCGGCCACCCCGCAACGGTGAGCCCCCAGCCTGCCGAGCAGTCCGGCCGCGGACTGGATCACGAGGTCCAAGCTCCCCCACAATGACCCGGCAGTCACAGCACAGCACGTCACGAGAGGAAGCACCGTCGGATGGCCGGCAACACAGACATGGTGACCTTCATCGAGGCGCGGCTCACCGAGGAGGAGCAGGTCGCGCGGGACGCCGGCGGCGCGAGCTGGAGATGCCCGGCCGAAGTGCCCGGAGAGGTCCACGACAGAAGCTCCGGTATTGCGTTCACGGTCAGAGGAGCTGGCTACGACCGGCACATCGCGCTCCAGGACCCGGCTCGCACGCTGGCCCGCATCGAAACCAGCCGCGTCCTGCTCGGCGAGTACACCGAAGTAGCCGACCGCGACACCGACCGCCCGGCCGACGACTACACCTCCGGCCGTGCCGTCGGACTCGGCTTCGCAGTACGCCAACTGGCCGCCGAATACGCCTGGCACCCCGAATACAAAGCGAAATGGCTCCCCCGATTCATCCGGTAGCGCTCGTACCAGGTGTGAGGAATTGAGCGGTGATGAGGTCCTGGCGAGGTGGACGGCCGTCTCGGACGATGCCTGGCCCGCCCGAGGAACAGGGGCCCGCTGGATCGGCCCGTCTTGGGGCGGGGAAGCCAGAACTGCGTGATGTGGGGGCAGCGCCACCTCCAGCGCCTGGCCGAGCTCCTCCCACATCACGGCCTGCGGCTTCGCCCGCAGGTCCACCCAGATGTCCCACTCGCGGCCGGTCGCCTCGGTCAGCGGGCCACTCGGGCAGCTCACCGGTACGGCCCTCGGCAGCAGCGTCCGCCAACCCGCCTGATCCATCGGTCGGTTACGCCCGCAGCGCGTTGGGATCCGGTGCCGGTCCGGATGTGGCGTACCGGGCTGGCGAGCGGGTGGGTCAGAAGTCGGGGCAGATGTTCTTGTGCGCCACGTCGAGGATCTTGGCGGCCTTGGCGAGGCCGTGGCCTTCGGGATGCATGGGGCTGCTCCAGCGCCTGTTGCTCTGGTCGATCTGCTTGGCCCGGTCGCCGGGGAATCGCTTGAGGATGCCGCAGGTGTCGATGCCGCGGCTGACGGCCTTGTCTTCCTTGCCGTGAACGACGTCCGGGTCGATGGCGTTCAGGCCGTCGATGAAGGCCTGGCGCTGCGCGCCTTTGGGTTCGGCCGGGAGGCCGGCGGCTTCGCGCGCCTTGTCGCGGTCAGCTTGGCTGATATCGCTCTTGGTGGCCGCGGGCTTGCTGTCCATGTCCCCCTTGTCCTCGCAGGCGGTGAGGCTGGTGATGATGAGCGCGGCGGCGATGGAAGCGGTGCGGGTGCGCATGGTTCCCCCTAGGACGTTGCAGATGAGAGGGGTCATCATGCGGCTTGCCTGGGTGGCAAATGTGCCGGGGTGGTTCGGTGTGGCCGTTCTGTGACACGGAGGTAGGGGCGCCCGTTGCGCGGGTTGCCGCCCACGGGCGCCCACCTCCGAGGGTTAGCAGTCCTCGGTGAACTTGACTGCGTCGATGGTGACGGGCTGGCCGTTGAGCTTGGCTCCGGCCGCCGGGTCCGTCTTGCAGACCTGCCAGTTCGACTCGACGATCACCATGCGATCCTGGCCGGTGCCGTCGTTGACCGTGATGCTCGTGGACGAGTCGAGGGCCTGGCGTGCCACCTTGACCGACTTGCCGTTCAGGTTGGGCATGGTCCCGCCTGCTGCTTCTGGCTCGGCCTGGTTGCCGCCGGCCGGGCATTGCTCTTCGAGCTTCACCGTGCCGAAGTCAACCTTGGCGTCAGTGGGGTGCTCGCCGGGTGCTGGGGTCTGTGAGCAGACCTTCCAGTTGCGATCCAGGGCCTGCATGCGTCCGCGGCCGAAGGCGTCATG
The DNA here is from genome assembly GCF_055563295.1 of Streptomyces sp. NPDC002868. Taxonomy (NCBI): domain Bacteria; kingdom Bacillati; phylum Actinomycetota; class Actinomycetes; order Kitasatosporales; family Streptomycetaceae; genus Streptomyces; species Streptomyces sp. NPDC002868. The sequence goes on from NZ_JBVHDR010000018.1 coordinate 98,027, forward strand.
TGAGGCGAGCCGGTAGAAGCCGACGGCTTGGGCTTCGTCCTGAGCGGACTGGAGGCCTTTACCGACGAAGTTGGGCAGCGCGGCCGTCTCGGCGCCGCCGCTCTTGGCGGCCGGAGCTTTGGCTCCCGTCTCGGCCGGCGAGCCTGATGAGGATCCAGTGGTTGAGCCGCACGCGGTGAGCGTGGCGAGCAGGAGAGCTCCGGTGACGGCGGCGGTAATTCTGGTGCGCATAGTCCCCCCAGGACGTTGCGTGATGAGGGGGACATCATCGGGCATCCGGGGTGATCGGGGCAGGGGAACGATGAAGACCCCGACCGGGGGGCGGGGCCTTCATGAGGTCTGCGTCAGCGGTATGCGGGCACGCTGAACATGCTCCGAGTCCTACACCCTGCAATCATGCTGGTCAAGCAGCCTTGTTGAGGGGTTGCTCCTGGAGTTCGTGCAGGTCGCGATCGCCGCATCGAGCATGCTGTCCGGCATGCTGCTGACCTTTGGCCCCGACCGCCAGACTCGCGAGTTCAAGTGCGACTGTTGCAATGCCCCCATTGAGAGGGCGTGGGACTTCATCTATGCCGACGGTGCACCGCGCGCCGTGTACTTCGCGAACTGCTATCACCACACCGACCGAGACCACGACGCATGGATAGACGTGATCTTCGGTACCTGGGGCGACGGGCCGGACAAGTGGAACGATCACGTTGCCTTCGCCTGCCGTGTCGGCCCCGTGGTGGGCCGGACTCAACCTGCCTCCACACTGGTGACCGCTGGACTTGCTCACCCCGACGGACCTCTCTTCGGGCACAAACTCGACCGTGAAGCCGCCTTGCAGCACCCGCAGCTGAGCGAGTTCTGGCAAGTCTCGGATTTCATCCTGGAGAACGACCCCCTGGTACGGGGACACATCTACGGTCACCAGACGGATCAAGGTCGGTGGAGTCTCAACGGCCCAGTCAGGTGCCGGCGCATCGGGTCTTGGAGCCCCAGTTTGGAAGACCCCGTACGCGGATCCCGGATAACCTGACAACTCGCTGACCAGGTCGAAATAGTGCGAATTCCTGCAACTCCCCGCCACTCCCCGCTCGTCGCCCCTGCATGGGGCACGCCAGGGGCACGCAACGCCCCCTGCCGCCGATCGTGGACATCGGCACCGGGCGTAGCCACCGGCTCATGTTTCCGCCCATGCGCGCAGGAGGGCCTCACGCGCGCGGTTTCGACGTGCCGTGACCGCTGTTCTGCCGGCCCCAAGCGGCGATGGTCCGCGGGTCGGCCGTGCCCGCCACGAAACGGGCTAGCAGGGACTGGGAAAGGGCAATCTCCTCGGGGTCGTAACCGGCTGCCGCCGAGTACACCGGCAGCTCCTCCGCGTCGCCGCCTACCGTCTCCAGGCGCAGAATCATCTCCGCCGGCTCGTTGCCGAGGCCGGACGCCGCTGTGAGCAACACTTCCAGGGCCATCCCCAGTCGGCTGCCTGGCGTGCCGCGTACGGGTGCAGCCTCGACAGCCGCAGAACGCAGGTCCGTCCACGTCCACGCCTGGGATCCCTCGGGGCCCACTGCGTCGAGCCCGTCGGCGGTAAGCAGGACACAGCGCCCGTCCCCGGTCGGCGGGGAACCCACGTACACCGCGTCCTCGCTGATCCAAAACAGTCCGACCATCGCCACGGTTCACTCCCACCTCCTACTCCCGGCGCGGGGTGCGCGCGGCCATGTCGAGGACGCCGTGTCAAGCCACCGTCGATCTTGAAAACCGTCGTGGCGGCAACGTCGCCGCGGGTCAATTCCCACACTCTCCGTGCGCAGCCTGGGATCAATAGTCCAGTGTGGGGAACCAGTTGCCGCGGCCGGCGGGGGTGAGGTCGAGGAGGTTCCATACGGGGGCGAGTAGGTCTATGC
>NZ_JBVHDR010000019.1:0-65558 GCF_055563295.1 Streptomyces sp. NPDC002868
GCCCGGTTACATTCCGAACCCGGAAGCTAAGCCTTTCAGCGCCGATGGTACTGCAGGGGGGACCCTGTGGGAGAGTAGGACGCCGCCGAACAATCTTTCAAGGACCCGTGGTCCAGCGTTCATGCTGGACCACGGGTCCTTTTTGTTTTGCTTGCTTTTCCGAAGCGCGTCCGAAGGCCGGCTGCGCGAGAATGACTGCAGTACCCGAAGACAGGAGTCACGCCGATGTCCACCAACTCTCCCGACGATCGTCCGGAGCGCGAGCCGCGTCGTAGGGACGGTGGTGAGCGGGGCGGCTTCCGCGGTGGCCGTGACGACAGGGGCCGTGACGACCGGGGTCCGCGTCGTGACAACGACCGTGGTGGGTACCGCGGTCCGCGCGACGACCGTGACCGGCGTGACGACCGGCGTGATGACCGCGGCCGTGATGACCGTTCGGGTGGGTTCCGTCGTGACGACCGCGACCGCGACCGGGGCCGTGACGACCGCGACCGGGGCCGCGACGACCGTGGTCCGCGTCGGGACGACGACCGTGGTCCGCGTCGGGACGACGACCGTGGTGGGTTCCGCGGTGGGCAGCGTGACGACCGTGGCTCTCGCCCCAGCGGCGGCGGGTACGGCTCTCGCCCCAGCGGCGGCGGTGGCGGCGGGTTCCGGCGTGACGACCGCTCCGGTGGTGGCGGTGGCTATGGGCGTCGTGACGACCGGCCGAGCGGGCCGCGTCGTGATGACGACCGTGGTGGACGGCCCAGTGGTGGACGTCCCACTGGTGGCGGCGGCTACGGTCGCCGTGACGACCGCGGCCGTGATGACAGGCGTGACGACCGTCCGTCGGTCCGCCGCGACGACGACCGTGGTGGGTACCGCGGTGGGCAGCGTGACGACCGTGGCTCTCGCCCCAGCGGCGGCGGGTACGGCTCTCGCCCCAGCGGGGGCGGTGGCGGCGGGTTCCGGCGTGACGACCGCTCCGGCGGTGGGTACCGCGGTCCGCGCGACGACCGTGACCGGCGTGACGATCGGCGTGATGACCGCGGCCGTGATGACCGTCCTGGCGGGTTCCGTCGTGACGACCGCGGCCGTGATGACCGGCGCGACGACCGTCCGTCGGTCCGCCGCGACGACGACCGTGGTGGGTTCCGCGGTGGGCAGCGTGACGACCGTGGCTCTCGCCCCAGCAGCGGCGGCGGCTACGGAGGCCGCGACGACCGCGACAGGGACCGTGGGCCGCGTCGCGATGACGACCGCGGTGGACGGCCCGGTGGTGCACGTCCCACTGGTGGACGTCCCACTGGTGGCGGTGGCTACGGGCGCCGTGACGACCGCGACCGTGGTGGGTACCGCGGTCCGCGCGACGACCGGCGTGATGACCGACGCGATGACCGGCGTGACGACCGCGGTGGCCATCGCGGCTCCCGGGACGACCGTGGTGGCTACGGGCGGCGCGACGACCGTGACCGCGACCGCGGGGACCGCGAGCCGATCAAGCGGCTGCCGATTCCCGAGGACGTCACGGGCGAGGAGATCGACAAGGATGTACGGCAGGAGCTGCAGAGCCTGCCCAAGGGCCTTGCCGAGGACGTCGCCAAGAACCTCGTCATGGTCGCCAACCTGATCGACGAGGACCCGGAGCAGGCGTACGCGTACTCCAAGATCGCGCTGCGGCTTGCCTCGCGTGTGGCTGCCGTACGCGAGGCCGCGGGCTTCGCCGCGTACGCGACGCAGAAGTACGCCGAGGCTCTGGCCGAGTTCCGGGCGGCCCGGCGGATGACCGGGAGCGTTGAGCTGTGGCCCGTCATGGCGGACTGCGAGCGTGGGCTCGGGCGTCCCGAGCGGGCGATGGCGATGGCCGGTGAGCCCGAGGTGCTGAAGCTCGACAAGGCGGGTCAGGTCGAGATGCGGCTGGTCGCGGCCGGCGCGCGCAGGGACATGGGGCAGATCGACGCAGCCATCGTGACCCTGCAGAGCCCCGAGCTGGCGTCCAACTCCATACAGCCCTGGACCGCGCGGCTGCGTTACGCGTACGCCGATGCTCTGCTTGCGGCCGGGCGTGAGGCTGAGGCGCGTGAGTGGTTCGCCAAGGCGCTCGAAGCGGACAAGGACGGGGCGACCGACGCCTCGGACCGGCTCGCCGAGCTGGACGGTGTGGAGTTCGTCGACGCCATCGACACGGACGAAGCCATCGACGCGGACGGCACGGACGACGATGACGACGCGTCCGGCGATGACGACGGTGACGACGCGTCCGGCGATGTCGACGGTGACAAGTCCGAGTAGCAGGACGTAACGAGGAAGGGCGGCACCCCAAGCGGGTGCCGCCCTTTCGTATGCGTACGTCCTAGTCCAGCGCGAGGCTTCTCAGCACCAGGCCCGTCGCCGGCTTCGGGCCGAACGAGGTGGACTTGCGGGGCATCGTGACACCCTCGCGGGCGAGATCCCGTACGACCTCTTCCCGTACCGGATGCATCAACACCGCCGTACCGCCGCGGAGTTCGGCCTGCGTCACGACCGCCTCGGTGTCGTGGATGTACGCGATGTGTTCCGGGGTGTCCGGGATCCGCCAGATGTCGTCCAGGAGCGTCGAGTGCAGGACCGTCGCGTCGAGCGTGCGCCACGCCTCGGGGCGGTCGGCGCGCACCGTGCGTGACAGCAGCTCCGGGTCCGGGCGGTCGACGAGGTGGAAGGCGCCGTCACCCGCGAGGAGGAAGGCGTTCCCCTCGGCTGCTCCGTCCGCAAGCGCCTCCAGCGCCTCCGGGAGCGGGACTTCCAGGCGCTGGACGCGGAAGGAGCCGGTCAGCGCGGCGAGTGCCTCGGAGACCGGGAGGCGGTGCAGCAGGCGGTGGATGGCGCGGACCCGCAGCGGGTAGCGGGCCGTGTCGATCAGCAGGACGAGGCCGTAGTTCCACGGGCCGTTCGAGGGGTGTTCGGCGCGCAGTCGCAGATACGTCGCCCAGCGGTGGTGGCCGTCGGCGATCAGGGCCTGACGGTCGGACAGGTCGGCGCGGATCTCGGCCAGATCGGCGGTGTCCGTCACCGACCACAGGCGGTGGCTGAAGCCGTCCTCCGTGGTGGTGGCCAGCAGCGCGGGCCGCAGGACGGTGCGTTCGATGACGGCGGTCGCGCCGGTCGCGTTGCCCATGCTGCGGTAGGTGAGGAGCAGTGGTTCCAGGTTGGCGGCGGTGGTACGCATCAGGGCCGCGCGGTCCGCGACGATGTCCGGCATGACGTCCTCGTGGGGGAGGACGACGCCTTCGGACGGTTCGGACAGGGCGAGCGCGCCGATGACGCCGCGCTGCAGGATGTCGCCCCGGCGCTGCTCGTACACATACAGCGCCGGCTCGGGGTCCGCGGCCAGGATGCCGTCGGCCAGCCAGCGGGTGAGGGTTTCGGCGGCCTGCTGGTGCCGGGCCTGCGCGGTCGTCGCCTGCGGGAGGATCAGCCGGACGATGTTGTGGGGGTCCGCCGACTCGAGGTGGAGCAGTCCGTCGGGCCTGACGACGACGTCGTACGGCGGCGAGGTCACGGCGGCGAGGCTGCCGACCCGCTCGGGGACATAGCGCAGTCCACGGAACGGGATCAGGTGCAGACCGTCGTTGGCCGCGGGACCTTCGGTGTTCATTTGTGCATCGTATGTGGGTGCGCGGATAAGCGATGATCGGGGGGAGTGGCACCGAGTGAGGAGCGGAAGCGAATGAGCCAGCAGAGCAGGAACCGGCCGAGCGGAAGCGCGACGGCGCTGAGCGAGGCTTACGACACGGCACTGCTCGACCTGGACGGCGTGGTGTACGCGGGCGGTGAGGCGATCGCGTACGCCGTGGATTCGCTGCTGACGGCGCGGGAGCGGGGAATGCACCTCGCGTATGTGACGAACAACGCGCTGCGCCCGCCCGAGGCCGTGGCCGGGCACATCACCGAGCTGGGTGTACCGACCGATGCGTCGGACGTCATCACCTCGGCGCAGGCGGTCGCCCGGCTGATCTCCGAGCAGGTGCCGGCCGGGTCCCGGGTGCTGGTGATCGGCGGCGACGGACTACGGGTCGCGCTGCGTGAACGGGGCCTTGAGCCGGTCGAGTCGGCGGACGACGATCCGGCGGCGGTGGTGCAGGGGTACGGCGGTCCTGATCTGGCGTGGGGGCGGTTCGCGGAGGCGTGTTACGCGATCGCCCGGGGTGTGCCGTGGTTCGCGTCCAACACCGACCTGACGATTCCCAGCGCGCGCGGGATCGCTCCGGGCAACGGTGCGGCCGTCGAGGTCGTACGGATCGCGACGGGCGCGGAGCCGCAGGTGGCGGGGAAGCCGCTGCCGCCGATGCACAAGGAGACGATCCTGCGGACGGGCGCGCGCAAGCCGCTGGTGGTCGGGGACAGGCTGGACACGGACATCGAGGGCGCGTTCAACGGGAGCGTGGACTCGCTGCTCGTACTGACCGGGGTGACCGACGGCGCGCAGCTGCTGGCCGCGCCGCCCCAGCACCGGCCGACCTATGTGGACGCCGATCTGCGCGGGATGCTGACCGGGCAGCCCGAAGTGGCCGAGGCGGACGGCGGGTTCACGTGCGGCGGGTGGACCGCGTCCGTACGCGACGAGGCGCTGGCACTCGACGGCGAGGGTGCGCCGCTGGACGGGCTGCGGGCGCTGTGCGCCGCGGCGTGGACGCAGGCCGGGGACGGCGTGTGCACGCTGGACGCGGGCAAGGCGTTGTCCCGGCTGGGGTTGTAGGCCGCGTCAGGGACAGGCTTGATCGGTAGGAGGGTAGGCTAACCTAACCTCGTGTTGGTCGACAGTCCCCCCAAACAGAGCGCGGATCCGATATCCGCAGCTGCGTCCCAGAAGCGCCACGCGGTGCGCGCCATCGGGCTGCTGGTGTCCATCGGCCTCCTGCTGCTGGTCTGTGTCGCGAGCATCGTCGTCGGTGCCAAGTCGATTCCGCTCTCCGACGTGTGGCACGGCCTGTTCCACAACGCGGGTGCCGGCAATGACGTGATCGTCCACGATGTGCGCGTGCCGCGGACCCTGCTCGGTCTGATCGTCGGCGCGGCTCTCGGCCTCGCGGGCGCCGTGATGCAGGCGCTGACGCGCAACCCGCTGGCGGAACCCGGACTGCTCGGCGTGAACGCGGGAGCGTCGGCTGCCGTCGTCTCAGCCATCAGCTTCCTCGGCGTCACATCGCTCACCGGCTATGTGTGGTTCGCGTTCCTCGGCGCGGCCGCAGTCTCCGTTCTCGTGTACGTCCTCGGCGGCAGCCGCGGCGCGACTCCGGTACGGCTCGCGCTCGCCGGGACCGCGGCCACCGCCGCGCTCTACGGATACATCAACGCCGTACAGCTGCTGGACGCCGCCGCCCTTGAACGGCTGCGGTTCTGGACGGTCGGCTCACTCGCCTCGGCCGACATGGCGACCATCGGCAAGGTCGCACCGTTCATCGGCGTCGGCGTGGTGCTCGCGCTGCTGCTCGCGCGGCCGCTCAACGCCATGGAGATGGGCGACGACACCGCCCGCGCGCTCGGCGCGCATCTGAACCGTACGCGCGCACTCGCGATGCTCACCGTCACGCTGCTGTGCGGGGCGGCCACCGCCGCCTGCGGGCCGATCGTCTTCATCGGGCTGATGATCCCGCACCTCGTGCGCACCATCACCGGACCCGACATGCGGTGGATCCTGCCGTACGCAACCGTCCTGTCGCCCGTCCTGCTGCTCGGCGCCGACGTTCTCGGCCGGGTCGTCACCCGCCCTTCCGAGCTGCAGGTCGGCGTCGTCACCGCGCTGATCGGCGGGCCCGTCTTCATCCATCTCGTACGCCGCAAGAGGATGGCCCAGCTGTGAAGGCCGTGCTGTGTCTTCCCGGGGGACGCCGCGCCCCAAAGCGGCTTCGCCGCCGGCCGGACCCCCGGCAGGACAGACAGCTCCGACGACCTGCCCGGAACGTCATGCGAGGGAAATCCCAGTGAAAGCGATACGCACCCGCAGCGGGCTCTCCGTACGGGTCGATCCGAGGATGGCAGCCGTCGTCCTGCTGCTCACCGCGGCCGTCGCGGCCGCCGGAGTCGTACTGATCGGCAGCGGCGACTTCCCGATCCCGCCCGGAGAGGTCATCGCCACGCTCCTCGGGAACGGCACCCCGGCGCAGGAGTTCATCGTCCAGGACCTGCGGCTGCCGCGGGCGCTCGTCGCACTGCTCGTCGGCGCCTCGCTGGCCCTCAGCGGCGCGATCTTCCAGTCCATCTCCCGTAATCCGCTGGGCAGTCCGGATGTGATCGGCTTCGGGCAGGGCGCGACCGTCGGCGCGCTGAGCGTGATCGTGCTCTTCGACGCCGGGGCGGTCGCGGTGGCGGGGGGCGCCGTCGTCGGCGGAGTGGTGACCGGCGTCGCGGTCTACCTGCTGGCGTGGAAGCGCGGCGTGCACGGCTACCGGCTGGTCCTCGTCGGCATCAGCATCGCCGCCATGCTCATCGCCGCCACCCACTATCTGCTGACCAAGGCCAGCCTGGTCGACGCCACCCAGGCCACGCTGTGGATGACCGGCTCGCTCGACGGCCGCGACTGGGCCGAGTTCTGGCCGCTGCTCGGGATGTGCGTCGTCCTGGTCCCGCTGGTGTTCATGTACGGGCGGCCGCTGCGGATGCTGGAGATGGGCGACGACGCGGCGTACGCGCTGGGCGTGCCGGTCGAGCGCACGCGCGTGGTCCTGATGGGCTCGGGCGTTGTGCTCATCGCGGTCGCCACCGCGGCCGCCGGGCCGATCGCCTTCGTCGCGCTGAGCGCGCCCCAGCTCGCCCGCCGGCTGACCCGCTCGCCGGGGCCGAACCTCGCCGCGGCCGCGGTGATGGGCGCCGCGCTGCTGCTGATCGCCGACTGGGTGGCCACCACCGCCTTCGGCGAGCGCCAGCTGCCGGTCGGTGTGGTGACCGGAGTGCTCGGCGGTTGCTATCTGCTCTGGCTGCTGGTCACCGAACGCAAGGCGGGACGCATATGAGCCCCGTGAACCCCCGATCCAGGAGTACGACCCCTATGCAGCGCCTCACCGCGGAATCGGTCACCCTCGGCTACGACCAGCGCGTCATCGCAGAGAACCTCTCGGTGGAGATCCCCGACAACTCCTTCACCGTGATCGTCGGCCCGAACGCCTGCGGAAAGTCGACTCTGCTGCGCGCCCTGTCCCGGATGCTCAAGCCGACCCAGGGCCGGGTCCTGCTCGACGGGCAGGTCATCCACTCGCTGCCCGCGAAGAAGGTCGCCAAGACGCTCGGCCTGCTGCCGCAGTCGTCGATCGCGCCGGACGGGATCACGGCCGCCGACCTGGTCGCGCGCGGCCGCTATCCGCACCAGGGACTCCTGCGCCAGTGGTCGCCCGAGGACGAGCGGATTGTCGAGGAGTCGATGGCCGCGACCGGAGTCGGCGAACTGTCAGAGCGCTATGTCGATGAATTGTCCGGCGGGCAGCGGCAGCGCGTATGGATCGCAATGGCGCTGGCCCAGCAGACCCCGCTGCTCCTGCTCGACGAGCCCACGACGTTCCTTGACATCCAGCACCAGCTCGAAGTGCTCGACCTGTGCGCGGAGCTGCACGAGACGCAGGGGCGGACACTCGTCGCCGTACTGCACGACCTCAACCAGGCCGCCCGTTACGCGACGCACCTCGTCGCCCTGCGCGACGGGCAGGTCGTCGCCGAGGGCGCGCCCGCGGATGTGGTCACCGCCGAGCTGGTGGAGCAGGTCTTCGGGGTGAAGAGCCAGGTCATCGACGACCCCGAGTCCGGGACGCCGCTGGTGGTGCCGGCTGCCCGGAGGCGTACCGCTACAGCAGTGTCCTGAGGCGCAGCAGATCGCGGAAGCCGGCCTCGAGCCTGACCCGGCCCGATGCCCAGGCCTTGGCGAAGTTCAGGTCGCCGTTGACCATCGCCACCAGGTCGTCGCCGTTCATCGCCAGGCGGATCTCCGCCCTGTCGCGCGGCGGACCCGGGTGGGTGTCGGCCACCTCGATCCGGCCGTCGTCCAGACGGCCGGTGAAGGTGATGTCCAGATCCTTGATGTGGCAGCTGAGGGATCGGTCGAGCGCGGCCGCGCCACGCACGTCGCCGTCCGCCTTTGCCAGGTTGTCCGAGAGTTTGTCGAGTGCGGTGCGGCACTCTTCCGTTGTCGCCATCGTGATCGACCGTACCTCAGGGCTTCGCGATAGCGTCTGGGCATGAGCGACTCGATGCCGGGCCCGGAGATCCACGAGCAGGGGATCCAGGAGGCGCCACAGAGCCCCGAGGCCGGGAACCCCGAGGCCAGGAGCCCCGCGCCCGGGAGCCCCGCGCCTGCGGCGGCCGCCGCCCAGGCGTACGAACCCGCCGCGCCCGCGCCCCTCGGCGTGCAGCGCGTACCCACCGGCGACGCCGGCGTGGACGCCCAGCTGGAGCGACTGGCCGACGCCGACCACCTCCCGGCGGACGGACACCTCGAGGTGTACGAGGATGTACACAGGGGGCTGCGAGACGCGCTGACCGCGCTCGACGCACGCCCCCAGCCGTCACCCTCGTACAACCACAGGAGCTGAACCGAACGTGGCAGGAGTGGCCCGCCGCCGCCTCGACGCCGAGCTGGTACGCCGCAACCTCGCACGCTCGCGGGAGCACGCGAGCCAGCTGATCGCCGCGGGGCGGGTGACCATCGGTGGCAACACCGCGACGAAGTCCGCCACTCAGGTCGAGACCAGCGCGGCCATCGTCGTCGCGGCGGACGACGGCGACCCCGACTACGTCTCGCGCGGCGGCCACAAGCTCGCCGGCGCGCTGGAGGCATTCGTACCGCTCGGTCTGAAGGTCGAGGGACGGCGGGCGCTGGACGCGGGCGCGTCGACCGGCGGCTTCACGGATGTACTGCTGCGGGCGGGCGCCGGTCATGTGGTCGCGGTCGATGTCGGATACGGACAACTTGCCTGGTCTCTGCAGAGCGATGAACGCGTCACCGTCAAGGACCGTACGAATGTACGCGAGTTGACGGTGGAGGCGATCGATGGAGAGCCGGTGGACGTGGTGGTCGGGGACCTTTCCTTCATCCCGCTCGCCCTGGTGCTGCCCGCACTGGTGCGCTGCGCGGCTCCCGACGCGGACCTGGTGCTGATGGTCAAGCCGCAGTTCGAGGTGGGCAAGGAGCGGCTCGGCAGCGGCGGGGTCGTACGCAGTCCAGAGCTACGGGCTGACGCGGTGCGGGCCGTGGCGCGCAAGGCGGCGGAGCTCGGGCTCGGTGTGCTGGGCGTCACCGCCAGTCCGCTACCGGGCCCCTCCGGCAATGTTGAGTATTTTCTGTGGCTCCGGGCCGGAGCGCCCGAGCTCGATCCGGCGGATGTCGACCGTGCAGTGGCGGAGGGACCTCGTTGACAACGAAACCAGCAGCGACACCAGCACGCACCGTTTTCCTGCTCGCACACACCGGGCGGCCCGCGGCGATCCGCAGCGCCGAACTCGTTGTACAGGGACTGCTGCGCTGCGGTCTGGGCGTGCGCGTCCTTGAAGCCGAGGCGGCCGATCTGCCGCTGCCGCCGTCCGTCGAGACGGTCCGGGAGGCGACCCCCGGCGTACTCGAGGGCTGCGAGCTGCTGGTCGTGCTCGGCGGGGACGGGACGCTGCTGCGCGGTGCCGAGTTCGCCCGGGCCTCCGGGGTGCCGATGCTCGGCGTCAACCTCGGCCGCGTCGGCTTCCTCGCCGAGGCCGAGCGCGACGACCTCGACAAGGTCGTCGACCGGGTCGTCACGCGCGCCTACGAGGTCGAGGAGCGCATGACCATCGATGTCATCGTGCACAGCAACGGCGACATCGTGCACCGGGACTGGGCGCTGAACGAGGCGGCCGTGCAGAAGGTCTCGCCCGACCGGATGCTGGAGGTCGTCCTCGAGATCGACGGGCGGCCGGTGACCGCCTTCGGCTGCGACGGCATCGTGTGCGCGACGCCGACCGGCTCGACGGCGTACGCCTTCTCGGCCGGCGGGCCGGTGGTGTGGCCGGAGGTGGAAGCGCTGCTGATGGTGCCGATCAGCGCGCACGCCCTGTTCGCCAAGCCGCTGGTGACCTCGCCGACCTCGGTACTCGCGGTGGAGGTGCAGCCGCACACGCCGCACGGGGTGCTGTGGTGCGACGGGCGCAGGACCGTCGAACTGCCGCCGGGGGCACGGGTGGTGGTACGGCGCGGGGCCGTTCCCGTACGTCTCGCACGGCTGCACCACGCGTCGTTCACGGACCGTCTGGTGGCCAAGTTCGCGCTGCCGGTCTCGGGTTGGCGCGGCGCGCCGAGCTGAGCGTCGCGCCGTGGTGAGGGGACTGGGGCCATCCCCGCGTGCGTGGGGAGCAAAGTATCCGGAGCTCGCCCAAAACGGAGACGACCGGACCATCCCCGCGCGGGCGGGGAGCCGTACGGTCAACGAGCCGCGCACTGAAGAGTGACTCCCCGCCCGGTGTCTCCCCGGCGCCGGTTTCCCCGCATACCGTGCAGGGAGGCGGGGCGACGTCGCATCGAATGGGGGAAACCTCGTATGGTCAGGTCCGTGTTGGAGGAGATGCGGATACGGTCGCTCGGAGTCATCGACGACGCTGTCGTCGAGCTGTCGCCCGGTTTCACCGCGGTGACCGGCGAGACGGGCGCGGGCAAGACCATGGTCGTCACCAGCCTGGGGCTGCTGCTCGGCGGGCGCGCCGACCCCGCCCTGGTGCGGATCGGCGCGAAGTCGGCGGTGGTGGAGGGGCGGATCAGTGTGCCCGCCGACGGCCCCGCGGCCGTACGGGCCGAGGAGGCCGGCGCCGAACTCGACGACGGCACCCTGCTGATCAGCAGGACCGTCTCCGCGGAGGGGCGCTCACGGGCCCACCTCGGCGGACGGTCCGTGCCGGTCGGCATGCTGTCCGAGCTGGCCGACGAGCTCGTCGCCGTCCACGGCCAGACCGACCAGCAGGGACTGCTGCGGCCCGCGCGGCAGCGGGAGGCGCTCGACCGGTACGCGGGCGGCGCGGTCACCGGGCCGCATGCCAAGTACGCGGCCGCGTACCGGCGGCTGCGCGCCGTCGCCACCGAGCTGGACGAGCTGACCACGCGCGCCCGCGAGCGCGCCCAGGAAGCCGATCTGCTGCGCTTCGGGCTGAACGAGATCGCGGGCGTCGAGCCGCGGGCGGGCGAGGACGTCGAACTCGCCGCCGAGGCCGAGCGGCTGGGCCACGCGGAGGCGCTCGCGTCCGCCGCGTCCGTCGCGCACGCCGCGCTCGCGGGCAACCCCGAGGACCCGGAGGGCGTCGACGCGACGACGCTCGTCGCGGGCGCGGGGCGGGCGCTCGACGCCGTACGCTCCCACGACCCGGCGCTGGCCGCGCTCGCCGACCGGATGGGCGAGATCTCCATCCTGCTCGGCGATGTGGCGGGAGAGCTCGCCGGGTACGCCGACAATCTGGACGCCGATCCGCTGCGGCTGGCCGCGGTGGAGGAACGGCGGGCGGCCCTGACGCAGCTGACGCGCAAGTACGGCGGGACCGGTGAAGGTATCGACAAGGTCCTGGCCTGGTCCGAGGAGGGCGCCGAGCGCCTCACCGAGCTGGACGGCGACGACGAGCGGATCGATGAGCTGACGGCGGAGCGGGACGCGCTGCGGGGCGAACTGTCGGGTCTGGCCCAGGCGTTGACCGACGCCCGTACCGAGGCGGCGGCGCGGTTCGCCGACGCCGTCACCGCGGAACTGGCCTCGCTCGCCATGCCGCACGCGCGCGTGTCGTTCGACATCCGCCAGACCGAGTCCGTCGACGAGGCCTCCGGCGTGGAGGTCGGCGGCCGCCCGGTGGCGTACGGCCCGTCCGGCGTCGACGAGGTCGAGCTGCTGCTTGCCCCGCACCCCGGTGCGCCGCCGCGGCCGATCGCCAAGGGGGCATCCGGCGGTGAGCTCTCGCGCGTGATGCTCGCGGTCGAGGTCGTCTTCGCGGGGACCGACCCGGTGCCCACCTACCTCTTCGACGAGGTCGACGCGGGCGTCGGCGGCAAGGCGGCGGTCGAGATCGGCCGGCGGCTTGCGAAGCTCGCGAAGTCGGCGCAGGTGGTGGTCGTGACGCACCTGCCGCAGGTGGCGGCGTTCGCCGACCGTCAGCTGCTGGTCGAGAAGACCAACGACGGCTCGGTGACGCGAAGCGGCGTCACGGTCCTCGAGGGCGAGGACAGGGTGCGCGAGCTGTCGAGGATGCTGGCGGGCCAGGAGGACTCCCGGACCGCGCGGGCGCACGCGGAGGAACTGCTGGCGACGGCCCGGTCGGACGGGTAGCGGGCCCTGCGGACGGGTAGCCCTGCGGACGGGTGGCGGGGGCGGACGGTGAGGCTGCGGCCGGGGGCGGACGGCCGACCAGTGGTCCGCCCTAGGGTGGGTCGTATGCGAGCAGCCCAGAACCCCGGGCCCGGTGGCCGTGTTGCCGCGTTCGTCACCGCCCTCGGCGCGACCCGCGGCGTCTACGAAGCGCTGCGCAGGCGGGCGCCGGGAGACCCCACCCAGTGGCAGCGCAAGAACTACGCGGGCCGCACCGTCGACCTCTACGCCGGGCCCGCCGCGGCGGTCGGAGCCGCGCTCGGGACCGTGCCGGCCCGGACCCGGGGCGCGGCAGGGTTCGTGGTGGTCGTGGCCGGGGCGTGCGGGGCGTACGACGACATCGCCGGGGCCGGTGACCCGCGCCGCGGGTTCCGGGCGCATCTGGCCGCGCTCCGGCAGGGCGAGATGACCAGCGGGACCGTCAAACTGTTCGGGATCGGGGCCGCCGGGCTGGCCGCGGGCGCGCTGCTCAAGGAACGGCCGGCCGACAAGCTCCTCGCCGGGATCGTGATTGCCGGCACCGCGCACCTCGTCAACCTCGTGGACGTCGCCCCGGGGCGGGCCGCCCTCGCCGTGCTCGGCATCGGCGCACCCGGGCTGCTGCGGCGCGGCAGCGCGGGCGCCCTCGCCGCGGCGCCCATGGGAGCCGCCGCGGCGATCCTCACCGAGGACCTGGGCGAGCGGACCATGATCGGAGACACCGGCGCCCACGCCCTGGGCGCGGCCCTCGGCGCCGCGATCGCCGCGGGCAACGGCCGCGCGGGACTGGCCGTTCACGCGGCGGGTCTGATCGCGGCGGCGGCCTACGGGGACGAGGTCAGCCGGCTCGCCGGTTCCCCCATGTGAGTGATCCCGCGACACGGCCGCCCGGTACCTGACACGGCGGCGACATCCCGACGGTGCCGGAACGTGCGTACGGGCTGGCATCCTTGGCGCGTGACACAGCTGCGTACGGCCCAGGTGCTGGGCGGCGGCAGTGCGGGCAGCAGCGCGCACGTCAGGTCGCTGGCCGCGGGGCTGGTGGCACGGGGCGTGCGGGTGACGGTGTGCGCGCCCGCCGAACTGGAGCACGTCTACGACTTCCCCGGCGCCGGGGCCCACTTCGCGCCCGTGCCGCGGCGGAGCGACCCGGCGGCGGTCGGGGCGCTGCGCGTGGCGTGCGCGGGGGCGGACGTGGTGCACGCGCACGGGCTGCACGCCGCCGTACGCACCACGCTGGCGCTCAGGGGCCAGCACGTACCCCTCGTCGTCACGTGGCACACGCGCTCCCACGACGACGGGGCGCGGGCGCGTGGCCGGTTGCTGCAGCTGCTGGAGCGAAGGGCCGTGCGGGCGGCGGCAGTTGTGCTCGGCACCTGCTCCGAGCTGGTCGACCGGGCTCGCGTCCGGGGCGCACGTGACGCCAGGCTCGCACCGGTCGCGGCGCCGGCGCCGCGGGGCTGGGCGGGCGCGATCGAGGGGAAGGCCCGGGCCGAACTGGGCGTGGTGGACCAGCCGTTGCTGATGGCCGTCGGCAGCCTGGAGCCGCGCCGGGGGTACGGGACGCTGCTGGACGCGGCGCGGTTGTGGCGGGGCCTGGACCCGATGCCGCTGGTGGTGATCGCGGGGGAGGGGCGGGAGCGGGGCGCGCTCCAGCGCCGCATCGAGGCGGAGGATCTGCCGGTGCGGCTCATCGGCCGCCGCGACGACATCGCCGACCTGCTGTCGGCGGCGGACGTGGCCCTGCTCACGAGCCGCTGGGAGGCCCGCTCCGTGCTCGCCCAGGAGGCGCTGCGCCTGGGCGTCCCGCTGGTCGCGACGGCGGTCGGCGGCGTGCCGGAACTGGTGGGCGAGGCGGCGGAACTGGTCCCGTACGGCGACGCGGCCGCGCTGGGCGAGGCGGTGGCGCGACTGCTGGGGGACGCGGGGCGGCGGGAGGAACTCGCGGCGGCGGGGCGGGCGCAGGCAGGGACGTGGCCGACGGAGGACGACACGATTGCGCAGGTGCTGAGCGTGTACGACGAGGTGGTGGCGGGGCGGGGGGCCTGACCCCGGAGCGGAGCCCGACGCCGCGCACCGCACCCCCGGGCCCCGGTCTCACCCTCACGGCACGTGACGCCTCGCCCTCAGTGCCAGGCTCAGGGCCAGCACCGTCTGGGGGTCGTCCAAGTCCGTGCCCAGGAGTTCGGAGATGCGGGCCAGACGGTTGTACAGCGTCTGGCGGTTCAGGTGGAGTTCGCGGGCCGTTTCCGCCTTGCGGCCCGCGTGAGCCAGGTACGTCTGCAGCGTGGGGAGCAGCGGCGGACGGGACGTCGCGTCGTGGTCGCGCAGCGGGCCGATCGCGCGGTCCACGAAAGCCGCCAGGTCCGGGTGGTCCCGTAGGCGCCACAGCAGCAGGTCGATGTCCAGGCGGCGTGCGTCGTACCACGGGCGGTCGGACAGGCCCTGCGCCGCCGTCGCCGTTTCCGCCGCGTGGCGCAGGCCCGCCGATGCCGCCGCCCAGCCGCCTGCCATGCCGACCACCACGACCGGCGGGTGCGCGCCGGCCCTCTCCAGGCCGGCCCGTTCCACGCCCGCTCGCAGTGCCGCCGCGACCCGGTCCGCGACCGCCGTGCGTTCGGATTCGGAGCGCAGGCCCAGCAGCAGCGGGACCCGGCCCTCCACGGGGCGTACGCCCAGCAGCACCGGTACGCCCACCGAGGACAGCTCCTCCAGTACGGCCCGGGCCAGCAGCGCCCAGTTCCCGGAGGGGGTGAGCTCGGGGGCCAGACGCATGACGACCGGCAGCAGCGGTCCTTCGCCCGGTTTGAAGCCCAGGACGCGGGCCTGGGCCGGCGCGTCCTCCGCCGTGATGCGGCCCTCCGCCAGGTCCGTCAGGAAGTCGCCGCGGCCGCGTGCCGCCAGTTCCTCCTCCTGGCGGGCCTGCATCAGGACGACCGCCAGCAGCCCGGCGGCCCGCTCGGCCGCCATCCGGTGCACCGTGAGCAGCGGGGAGCCGACGGCCAGCAGCACCAGCCGGGCGCGTACCGAAGCCGCCCCCTGCCCGCCCCCGGGGACGTCCACCAGGACCGTTCCGGCCGGCGGGGACTCCCGCACGGCCCGCTGCCCGCGCAGCCCGTCCCACACCTGGAGCGGATCCGCACCGGCCTGCCCCGACTCGGAGCCTGCCGCGTACAGCAGCTGTCCGTCCGCCGTCTCCAGGAAGACCGGGTTCGCGGTGAAGTCCGCGAGGATACGCAGCACTTGGGGCACCCCGCCCCCGCCGAGCAGTGCGTCCGTACACCGCCGGTGCACATCCTCGGCCTGCCGCAGCAAGGCGTAGTGCCCATTGACGATCTCGGTGTGGATCTCCTCCGTCACCGAGACGAAGGCGACCTCGCGGTGCAGCTGCACCAGCGGCAGCCCGGCCGCCCGCGCCGTCTCCACGATCGCCGCGGGCAGCCGGTCGAAGCGCGGCCCGAGCTCCACCACCAGCGCGGCGATCCCGCGGTCGGCGAGGCGCCGTACGAAGGCACGCTGCTCGGCCGGCCGGGTGCCGAGGCCCAGGCCCGTGGTGAGCAGCAGCTCGCCGCCCTTCAGCAGCGAGGCGATGTTCGGCACCTCGCCGGCGTGCACCCAGCGCACCGTGCGCTGCAGCCGGTCCGCGCCGGCGACGACCTCCGGAAGCCCGCCGCGCAGCCCGGGCAGTTCCAGCGCCCGCTGCACCGTGATTCCGCCTTGGGTCTCCACTGACTCTCGCCTCGCGATTTCACTCGGGCCGGACGGGTGGCGCCGCCTTGGACGAAGGCGTCGCCCAGGATTCGACGCTACTGTGCCGGTGCGCGTCGGCGATTGCCAGGCCCCCTGACGGATACGGCGGGTGTCACGCGCCGTTCGGCGGGGCCGGTTGGATGTTGTGGTTCAGCCGGAACACATTGTCCGGGTCGTACTCGGCCTTGACGGCGGCGAGCCGCTTGTAGTTGTCGGCGCCGAAGCTGGACATCACCCGCTCCCGGCCCTCCTGCCCGATGAAGTTGAGATACACCGTGCCGCTGGACCAGGTCGCGAAGTCGGCCCGGACGTCGCGGACCCACTGCTTGCCGCGTTCGTCGTCCATCGGGTTGTCCCAGATGCCGAAGGGATGGACGGCCCACGGCGATGCGCGCCAGGGCACCGGATAGTCCGCCCGGCCCCTCGCCACCGCGCCCCCTACCGGGAAGAGGATGTGCTGCGAATTCGAGGGCACCGGCATGGCGGAGGCATGGGAGCAGAAGACGTCCACGGCCTCGTCCGGGAAGCTCTCCAGATACTCGGCGGACCAGTAGTTCCGCAACCCGGGCGGGTCGTCGAGCATGCACTGCAGTTCCGCGTACGGAAGCTCCGCGATCACCTCTGCCTCATGACCGAGCCCCTGCAGCGGCTCGGTGACCTCGCGGGCCTCCGCCTCCCCGCCCGTGTAGGTGACCAGGGCAACGAGCATGAGCTCGCCCACCAGCTGCTCGGGGACGAACGGCTCCGGCGGCCCGGTGAGGTAGATGCAGCCACCGCCGGCCTCATCCGGGGCGGATTCCCCGAAGTCGCGGAAGGCTTGCAGCACTTGGGGTCCGGCCTCCGGCCGGAACACCAGCATGACCATGCTCATCGCGGGCAGCTCGTGCAGTGTCAGGGTGATCGAGGTGGCCACGCCGAAGTTGCCGCCGCCGCCGTGCAGCGCCCAGAACAGCTCCTGGTTCTCGTCCTCACTCGCGTGCACCGTGCTGCCGTCGGCGGTCACCAACTCGACGGCGATGAGATTGTCGCAGGCCAGTCCGTACTTGCGCTCCAGCCAGCCCGATCCGCCGCCCAGTGTGAAGCCGCCCACGCCGGTGGTCGACGCGCGGCCGCCCGTGGTCGCCAGGTCGTACGGCTGTGTCGCGCGGTCGAGGTCGCTCATCGTGGCGCCGCCACCGATGCGTGCCGCACGGGAGTCGGCATCGACGATCACGGTGTGCATCCGGCGCAGATCGATCACGATCCCGCCGTCGGTCAGTGACATGCCCGCGACACTGTGGCCGCCGCCGCGGACCGCGATCTCCAGTTCCTGATCTCTCCCGAAGCGGATCGCCCGGGCCACATCCGCCTGCGTCTCGCACTGGGAGATCACGGAGGGCCGCCGGTCGATCATGCCGTTGAAGACCGCGCGGGCCTCGTCGTATCCCCTGTCACCAGGGACGATTGCTTCCCCGGTCAGTTCTTGGCGGAAACCGGCCAGAGCCGTGTCCGCTATGTCTTGGGGCGCCATAGTGGCCCCCTTTCGAGGGCGCGACAGGACTTTCTCATCGTAGTCCCGCAGGGCGGGACGTGATCAGTCGGGAGAAGGGCCCAGCCGCGCCGCTCGGCTACCCTCCGTACGCCCCTGAAGCCGTCAGCCGCAGCGCCGTGTCGATCAGTGGAACGTGGCTGAACGCCTGCGGGAAGTTCCCCACCTGACGCTGGAGCTTCGGATCCCACTCCTCGGCCAGCAGCCCCAGGTCGTTACGGAGCGACAGCAGCTTCTCGAACAGCCGCCGCGCCTCGTCCACCCGCCCGATCATCGCCAGGTCGTCGGCGAGCCAGAACGAGCAGGCGAGGAACGCGCCCTCGTCGCCCTCGAGGCCGTCGACGCCGGCCTCCTCGCCGGCCGTCGGATAGCGCAGTACGAAACCGTCCTCGGTCGACAGCTCCCGCTGGATCGCCTCGATCGTGCCGATGACGCGCTTGTCGTCCGGTGGCAGAAAGCCCATCTGCGGAATCAGCAGCAGCGACGCGTCCAGCTCCTTGGAGCCGTACGACTGTGTGAAGGTGTTGCGCTCCTTGTCGTAACCCTTCTCGCAGACATCGCGGTGGATGTCGTCGCGCAGCTCACGCCACCGCTCGATCGGCCCGTCCGCGTCCCCGGACTCGATCAGCTTGATGGTCCGGTCGACCGCGACCCAGGCCATGACCTTGGAGTGCACGAAGTGCCTGCGCGGCCCGCGCACCTCCCAGATGCCCTCGTCCGGCTGGTCCCAGTGCTTCTCCAGGTAGCGGATCAGCTTGAGCTGCAGCAGCGAGGCGTAGTCGTTGCGGGCCAGACCCGTCATATGGGCCAGATGCAGCGCCTCGGTGACCTCGCCGTACACATCCAGCTGAAGCTGGTGCGCGGCACCGTTCCCGACCCGGACAGGGCCGGAGTTCTCGTAGCCGGGCAGCCAGTCCAACTCGGCCTCGCCCAGCTCCCGTTCACCCGCGATCCCGTACATGATCTGCAGGTTCTCCGGGTCGCCCGCGACCGCGCGGAGCAGCCACTCGCGCCAGGCGCGGGCCTCCTCGCGGTAGCCGGTGCGCAGCAGCGACGACAGGGTGATCGCCGCGTCGCGCAGCCAGGTGTAGCGGTAGTCCCAGTTGCGTACGCCGCCGATCTCCTCCGGCAGCGACGTGGTCGGCGCGGCAACGATCCCGCCCGTCGGCGCGTACGTCAGCGCCTTCAGCGTGATCAGTGAACGGACCACGGCCTCGCGGTAGGGCCCGTGGTACGTGCACTGCTCGACCCACTCCCGCCAGAAGTCGCCGGTCGCCTCCAGGGAGCCTTCCGGGTCCGGCAGCGCCGGCGGCTGGTGGTGCGAGGGCTGCCAGCTGATCGTGAACGCGATCCGCTCACCGGGAGCGACGGTGAAGTCGGAGTACGTGGTGAGGTTCTTGCCGTACGTCTCAGTCTCGGCGTCCAGCCACACCGAGTCGGGCCCGGCGACGGCGACCGTACGCCCGTCGACCTTGTGGACCCACGGCACCACACGCCCGTAACTGAACCGCATACGCAGCGCCGAGCGCATCGGCACACGCCCGCTCACGCCCTCCACGATCCGGATCAGCTGCGGCGCACCATCGCGAGGCGGCATGAAATCCGTCACACGGACCGTGCCGCGCGGCGTGTCCCACTCCGATTCGAGGATCAGCGAGTCACCGCGGTAGCGGCGCCGGTCGGCCGTCGGGGGCTCCGCCTCCGCGGCGTGCGCCGGCCCGAGCCGCCAGAAGCCGTGTTCTTCGGTGCCGAGCAGGCCGGCGAAAATGGCATGCGAGTCGAAGCGGGGCAGGCACAGCCAGTCCGCTGTGCCGTCCCTGCAGACCAGGGCAGCGGTCTGCATGTCCCCGATGAGTGCGTAATCCTCGATGCGCCCGGCCACGTGCATCTCCAGTCGAACGGCCACGTCCGCCCCGCGGGGCGCTTACTGCAGTCAAGGGTCGTTGACGAGCCCTGCTCGATGCGCTTCGCCCGCGCCCTTGTACATCGCTCGGCAGCGAGTGTCCGAGCAGGATACGACGCACCCTGATGATCCGCGCGGCCCGCCCGACAACCTGAGACGGCCGAACGGGTGAGCCAAGGGTGAGCCCCCGGTGATGGGTGTGCCTATAAGACCATGCGTGGCCGGAAGCGGTCACGCGCTGTCGCTGATACCCTGGTACCCCGTGGACCGGTGGCCGTCCTGTGTGAAACAGGGGCCCCGAAACCGCAGCGACGGCACCCCCCGAACCCCCTCGGAGGCACGCCGGCACGCACCTCACCTCGCGACCACGGGAGCCCCCTCTTGGCGATGCCGCCCAAATCCATGACGACCAAGCACATCTTCGTCACCGGGGGTGTCGCCTCCTCCCTCGGCAAGGGCCTCACGGCCTCCAGCCTGGGCGCGCTGCTCAAGGCGCGGGGCCTGCGGGTCACGATGCAGAAGCTCGACCCGTATCTCAATGTCGACCCGGGCACCATGAACCCGTTCCAGCACGGTGAGGTGTTCGTCACCAACGACGGCGCCGAGACCGACCTGGACATCGGCCACTACGAGCGCTTCCTCGACGTCGACCTCGACGGCTCCGCCAACGTCACCACCGGTCAGGTCTACTCCACGGTCATCGCCAAGGAGCGGCGCGGTGAGTACCTCGGCGACACCGTCCAGGTCATCCCGCACATCACCAACGAGATCAAGCACCGCATCCGCCGCATGGCCACCGACGACGTCGACGTCGTGATCACCGAGGTCGGGGGCACCGTCGGCGACATCGAGTCGCTGCCGTTCCTGGAGACCGTCCGCCAGGTCCGCCACGAGGTCGGCCGCGACAATGTCTTCGTCGTACACATCTCGCTGCTGCCGTACATCGGCCCGTCCGGCGAGCTGAAGACCAAGCCGACCCAGCACTCCGTCGCCGCGCTGCGCAACATCGGTATCCAGCCGGACGCGATCGTGCTGCGCGCCGACCGTGACGTGCCGACCGCGATCAAGCGCAAGATCTCGCTGATGTGCGACGTCGACGAGGCGGCCGTGGTCGCGGCCATCGACGCCAAGTCGATCTACGACATCCCCAAGGTGCTGCACACCGAGGGCCTCGACGCCTATGTCGTACGCAAGCTGGACCTGCCGTTCCGCGATGTCGACTGGACCACCTGGGACGACCTGCTGGACCGCGTGCACAACCCCGACCACGAGGTCACGGTCGCGCTGGTCGGCAAGTACATCGACCTGCCCGACGCCTACCTCTCGGTGACCGAGGCGCTGCGCGCCGGAGGCTTCGCCAACAAGGCCCGCGTCAAGGTCAAGTGGGTCACCTCCGACGACTGCAAGACCCCGGCGGACGCGCAGAAGCAGCTCGGCGACGTCGACGGGATTCTCATCCCCGGCGGCTTCGGCGACCGTGGCGTGACCGGCAAGGTCGGCGCGATCACCTTCGCCCGCGAGAACAAGATCCCGCTGCTCGGCCTCTGTCTGGGCCTGCAGTGCATCGTGATCGAGGCCGCGCGCAACCTCGCCGAGATCCCCGAGGCGAACTCCACCGAGTTCGACGCCACCACCGCCCACCCGGTGATCTCCACCATGGAGGAGCAGCTGGCGTACGTGGAGGGCGCGGGCGACCTGGGCGGAACGATGCGCCTGGGCCTCTACCCGGCGAAGCTCGCCGAGGGCTCGATCGTGCGCGAGGTCTACGGCGACCAGCCCTACGTCGAGGAGCGCCACCGCCACCGCTACGAGGTGAACAACGCCTACCGCGCCGAGCTGGAGAAGAAGGCGGGCATCCTCTTCTCGGGCACGTCCCCCGACAACAAGCTCGTGGAGTACGTCGAGTATCCGCGCGAGGTGCACCCCTACCTGGTCGCCACCCAGGCGCACCCGGAACTGCGCTCCCGCCCGACCCGCCCGCACCCGCTCTTCGCGGGCTTGGTGAAGGCCGCGGTGGAGCGCAAGACGGGCAAGTAATCGCAGGCGATACGGTTGCCGGGGTACGGGGCTTTTGGGTTCCCCTACCCCGGTTTTCTGTTGTGTGTGGTGGGAGGACTTTTTCATGACCATCAAGGACACGCCCGAGGAGTGGCACGTCGCCGCTACCGCGACGCCTTTCCGGGGCAACAAGACCAGCGTCCGCACCGACGACGTGGTCATGCCCGACGGCACGGTGGCGCGGCGGGACTACCAGGTCCACCCCGGCTCGGTGGCGGTGCTGGCGCTCGACGACACGGGCCGTGTCCTCGTACTGCGTCAGTACCGGCACCCCGTGCGCCACAGGCTCTGGGAGATTCCGGCCGGTCTGCTGGACGTGCCGGGTGAGAACCCGCTGCACGCCGCGCAGCGCGAGCTGTACGAGGAGGTGCACGTCAAGGCCGAGGACTGGCGGGTGCTGGTGGACGTCTACACCACGCCTGGCGGCTGCGACGAGGCCGTACGGATCTTCCTCGCCCGTGATCTGTCGGAGGCCGAGGGCGAGCGCTTCGAGGTCTCAGAGGAGGAGGCCGACATGGAGCTCGCGCGGGTACCGCTCGACGAGCTCGTACGTGGCGTGCTCGCCGGTGACCTCCACAACAACTGCCTCGTCGTGGGCGTCCTGTCGGCCACCGCCGTACTGGCGGGCGACGGCTTCGACTCGCTGCGCCCGGCCGAGGCCCCCTGGCCGGCCCGCCCCTTCGAGGCCTGAGCGAGGACCGATCGGGCTCGATCGGGGCTTTGTCCGACGATCCGCTGAACCGAACGGGCGATGCCCCCGCCGCGCTCTGCAGGGATCGTCGCAGAGAGTGAACTACGCTCGGAACGCCCGTGCGGAGTCCCGGCGGGCTCGGCTCGTGCGCGGACTGGACGGGAGCGTGGCCCGTGGCGGATCAAGCGGTGGACTCGGGCGGCCGGGCCGGGGCGTCCCGGGACCAATTCTTCGGGCGGCAGCGGGAGTTGAAGTCCCTGCGGGCCGATATCGAACGGGCCGGCCTGAACACCCTGTCCGGACGCAAGGCACCCCGCGCCCGCGTTCTCCTGATCGCAGGGCGGCCCGGATCCGGACGTACCGCACTCGCCGAGGAACTCGCCTTCCGGCTCGCCGACGACTATCCCGACGGGGTGCTGCGCGCCCGGCTGACCGAACCCGGCGGGCGGCGCGTCCCGATGGACTCGGCCGCCCGCGAACTGCTCGACTCCCTCGGCGTCGCATCGCCGCCCGGCGCCGACGAGGACGAGCTGACCGAGATGGTCCGCGAGGCGCTCGCGGAACGCCGGATGCTGCTGCTCCTCGACGACGCCGGTGACGCCGAGCAGGTCGACCCGCTGCTGCCCGACAACCCCGACTGCCTGGCCGTGGCGGTCTCCGAGGGGCCGCTGACCGGCATCCCCGACGTACGGCCGTGCACGCTCGGCGGGATGGACGCGAAGTCCGCGATCGAACTGCTCAGCACCTTCACCGGGTCGGTGCGTATCACCGTCGACCCGCAGGCCGCCGAGTCCATCGCCGAGGAGTGCGGCGGGCTTCCCGCAGCACTCGTCCTGGTCGGCGGCTGGCTCGCAGGCAGGCCGAGGGCGTCCGTCGCCGACGTGGCCAAGCGGCTGCGGGCACTGCCCGACGACGGGGCGCAGCCAAGGGGTGCAAGGCCGCTGGCCCGGGCCTTCCGGCTGGTGTACGAGTCCTTGCCGCAGTCGGCCGCCCGGATTCTGCGACTGCTGGCCCTCGCGCCCGGCGGGTTCGCCGACGTGCACACCGCGTCCGCGCTGGCCGGCTGCTCGCTCTCGGCCGCCCAGTCCACGCTGGACGACCTCGTCGCCCTCCGCCTGCTGCACTCGGTGGGTGCCCCTCTACCGGAGACAGGGGAAGGGCAGTACGTGGTGCCGGGCTGTCTCCTGCCGATGCTGCGCGCCCTGCTGGAGACGCAGGACCGGCCTTCCGAGTTGCAGCTGGCCCGGGCCCGGATGCTGGAGCGGACCGTGCGACAGCTGCAGTCCTGCCGTGCCATCACCGAGCCGGACGGATCCCCGGCGCGCAAGAAGCTGGCCGGGCTGCCGAGCGGACTGCGTTTCCCGAACGCGCCCGCCGCGGCGGCGTGGCTGAGTGCGCGGCTGCCCGCTCTGCTGGCATCCGCACGCCTCGCGGTCGAGGACGGCGGGCTGGACACCCTGGCGCGCCGGCTGGTTGCGGCGCTGGTCAGGGCGCTGGCCGCGCACCGCGGCACCGGGGCCGCCGCTCCCGAGCTCTACGGCCTGCACCGGCTGGTCCTCGGCGTCGCCGAGCGGCGCGGACTGCACCGGGAAGCGGCCGCGGCCCTGCTCAATCTCGCCGATCTGGATGCGCAGACCGGCCGCATCGAGGCGGCGCTGGCCCGCTACCGGGCCGCGCTGGACGCCGGACGGGCCGCGAACGATCCGTACGCGACCGGCCGCGCGATGGAATCCGTAGGCGGCGCCTACCAGGAACTGGGGGACTGGCAGCGGGCCGCCGACTGGTACGGCCGGGCGCTCGCCCAGCGCCAGGCGCGCGGCGAGCGGGCCGAGGAGGCACGGCTGTACGGCCGGCTCGGCACCGCGCACACCTACGCCGGCCGGTACGGCGACGCGCTGCGCAGCTGGCGGGCCGCGGTGGCCGGCTACCGCAGAGTCGGCGATCTCCCGTCCCAGGCACGAGCGTTGAGCGAGGCGGCTCGCGTACAGGAATATGCGGGCCGGCCGGAAGAGTCCTTGCACACCTGCAGGGAGGCGGTGGACTGGGCGCGGCAGGCCGGGGACGTACGGCTGCAGGCAGCTCTGCAGCTCAGGCTGGCCGACACGCTCGACCGGCTGGGCGACCCGGCGGCAGCCCGGCTGCACCGTTCCGCTGCGGAAAGACTGCTCGGAGAAGAGGATTCCACCTACGAAATCCGTAGCACTTCAGCCAAGGATTGATGCTTTGTAAGGCTAGACAGCGAGAAATCCTTCATTAGACTGGCTCCGCCACGTGTTCTCGTGGTGTCATCCGGTGCGTCATACGTATCCGGGTATGTATGGCTATGCCCCCTGTATCCCCTGAGCCAAGGACCGTGATCGACGTGAAGGTCGGCATCCCCCGCGAGGTCAAGAACAACGAGTTCCGGGTGGCGATCACCCCCGCCGGCGTGCACGAGCTCGTGCGCCACGGCCACCAGGTCTTCATCGAGCAGAACGCCGGTGTCGGCTCCTCGATCATGGATGACGAGTTCGTCGCCGCGGGTGCGCAGATCCTGCCCACCGCCGACGAGGTCTGGGCCATCGCCGACCTGCTGCTGAAGGTCAAGGAGCCCATCGCCGAGGAGTACCACCGCCTCCGCAAGGACCAGACGCTCTTCACCTACCTGCACCTGGCCGCCTCCCGCGCGTGCACGGACGCCCTGCTGGAGTCCGGCACCACCGCGATCGCGTACGAGACGGTGGAGACCGCGAACCGCGCGCTGCCGCTGCTCGCCCCGATGTCCGAGGTCGCGGGCCGGCTGGCCCCGCAGGTCGGCGCGTACCACCTGATGCGCTCGGTCGGTGGCCGCGGTGTACTGCCGGGCGGCGTCCCGGGCACGGCGGCCGGCGAGGCTGTCGTCATCGGCGGCGGCGTCTCCGGCTGGAGCGCCACGCAGATCGCGGTCGGCATGGGCTTCCACGTCACCCTGCTCGACCGTGACATCAACAAGCTGCGCGAGGCCGACAAGGTCTTCGGCACCAAGGTGAAGACGATCGTCTCCAACGCCTTCGAGCTGGAGAAGGCCGTCGTCGAGGCGGACCTCGTCATCGGCGCCGTTCTCATCCCGGGCGCCAAGGCCCCGAAGCTGGTCACCAACGAGCTCGTCGCCAAGATGAAGCCCGGAAGTGTACTTGTCGACATTGCAATCGACCAGGGCGGCTGCTTCGAGGACTCGCGTCCGACCACCCACGCCGAGCCGACCTTCATGGTCCACAACTCGGTCTTCTACTGCGTCGCCAACATGCCCGGCGCGGTGCCCAACACCTCCACCTACGCGCTCACCAACGCGACGCTGCCGTACATCGTGGAGCTCGCGAACCGCGGCTGGGTCGAGGCGCTGCGCCGCGACCCCGCGCTCGCCAAGGGCCTCAACACCCATGACGGCCAGGTCGTTTACGGCCCGGTCGCCGAGGCTCACGGCCTTCAGAGCGTCGAACTGAGCGCGCTCCTCGGCTAGGCGTCAACGCGCGTCGTCAACATCAATCCCACGGCCGGACCTTGCCGAGCAAGGTCCGGCCGGATGTGTATCCGACCATTTTGCGACGCTCGCTCAACTCGCGTCGAACGTAACCCTTTAGCCGTTTCGCGCACCATCGAAACCAGAGGGCCAGGTCACGCCGGAAGTCCTGAGCACTCTTGACAGAAGGGTGTTCGGTTGCCGACACATCGGGCCGGGTCCGGCGGATTGTGTTGCTGCGGACCGGTGACACGCCATAGAGTCGCCAACCGTCGGCATGGTGCCACGCTGACCTATCGATAAAGTTTCCTGGTCACGTCCAAGGAGGTAAGACGACTTGTGAATGAGTCGACATTTACTCCCGGGGGTGGTCAACCAGGTATGCCTGCGAGGGGCCTGGTCCCGTCAACAGAGCAGCCCGGGCTCGAGGCTGTCGGCTCCGTTGCTGTCCGAACCTCCGTGACACGCCAGCACACGACGCACATGACGACAGCCCACACGATGAAGATGATGGACGGCCAACACGTGAACGCCATGGCCGGCAACGAGAGTGGCCGAGAGTCCACCCACTTCGCCGCCTACGAGGAAGTCCCCGAGGGGCACTTCTACGACCCCGACGCCGAGTACGAGCCAGACCCCGAGTACGCGGCCACCCTCGCCCCTGACGCCGCGCGTCAGCGCCGCGAGCGGATCGGCCCCACCGGGCGGCCCCTGCCGTACTTCCCGATCCCGGGCCCGCTGACCGACCACGGTCCCGCGAAGATCATCGCGATGTGCAACCAGAAGGGCGGCGTCGGCAAGACGACGTCGACCATCAACCTGGGCGCCGCGCTCGCGGAGTACGGACGGCGTGTACTGCTCGTCGACTTCGACCCGCAGGGAGCCCTGTCGGTCGGCCTCGGCGTCAACCCGATGGAGCTCGACCTCACCGTCTACAACCTGCTCATGGAGCGGGGCATGGCGGCGGACGAGGTGCTCCTGAAGACCGCGGTGCCCAACATGGACCTGCTGCCGAGCAACATCGATCTCTCGGCCGCGGAAGTGCAGTTGGTGAGCGAGGTCGCGCGCGAGTCGACGCTGCAGCGCGCGCTGAAGCCGCTGATGTCGGACTACGACTACATCGTGATCGACTGTCAGCCGTCGCTGGGCCTGCTCACGGTGAACGCGCTGACCGCCGCGCACAAGGTGATCGTGCCGCTCGAGTGCGAGTTCTTCGCGCTGCGCGGGGTGGCGCTGCTGACCGAGACGATCGAGAAGGTCCAGGAGCGGCTCAACCCCGACCTGGAGCTCGACGGCATCCTCGCCACGATGTACGACTCGCGCACGGTGCACAGCCGTGAGGTGCTGGCGCGGGTGGTCGAGGCCTTCGACGACCACGTCTACCACACGGTGATCGGGCGGACCGTGCGCTTCCCGGAGACGACGGTCGCCGGTGAGCCCATCACCACGTACGCATCGAACTCCGTCGGCGCCGCCGCGTACCGTCAGCTCGCCAGGGAGGTGCTCGCCCGGTGTCACGCCGAGTGAGTCTGCCCGGGGCCGACGAGCTGTTCCGTACGACCGGGGGCATGGCGCTGCAGGCTTCCTCCCCTGCGTCGCAGCGCCGCAAGGCGAACGGCGAGCCGAGGGTACCGGCGCCGGCGGGGGAGAGCGATCCGGCCGGCGATGGCGCGGCCGAACCGTCCTCGTCCGTCAGTTCGTCCAACTCGTCGTCGGAGGAACACTCCACTGCGGACGCGGACTCCTCCGCGGAAGGGCGCAGCCGGGGGGCGGAGGCGGAGGCCGTACCGAAGGCTCGTCGCCCGCAGGAGGCGGCCTCTGCGGGAGCCGCCGCCGTTTCGCCGACCGGACAGACGCGCCGCAGGGGGCGTGGCGCGAACCGCCGGCCCAGCGGCCGCGAACGGCACGACGAGAAGATCACGGTCTATGTCTCGGCCGAGGAACTGATGGACCTCGAGCATGCGCGGCTGGTGCTGCGTGGCGAGCACGGGCTGGCCGTCGACCGCGGGAGGATCGTCCGCGAGGCGGTGGCGGTGGTACTGGCGGATCTTGAGCAGCGCGGCGAGGCGAGCATTCTCGTACGACGTCTGCGCGGGCGCTGACGGTAGCCTGCGCGCTGCCCTGCCTGCTCCTTTTGCCCCTGGACCGCGATGCCCCCGACCGATGACTCCGCCATCCCCCAGCCTTCGGCCGGGGGCGCCGGCTCGTTTCGCTCACCCCGCCGCTCGCTGGGCCGCGGCCCGGGCGCGCCGGCCGCCCCCGGCGAGGCGGAGGCGGCGCAGCCCGAAGTCCCGAGCGAGCCGGAGGCGGCCGAGACCGACCCGCCGGGCGAGGCCAGGGCCCCGGAGCCCGGAGCTCCGAGCGAGCCGGAGGCGGGCGCGCCGGACGCTCCCGGCGAGGCGGAGGCGGCGCAGCCCGAAGCCCCGAGCGAGCCGGAGGCGGCCGAGACCGACCCGCCGGGTGAGCCCGAGGCCGCCGAGGGCGTCCCCGCCGAGCAAGCCGTCGACGATGGGCGGTTCAAGGTGCGGCTTGCCAACTTCGAAGGGCCCTTCGATCTCCTGCTGCAGCTGATCTCCAAGCACAAGCTCGACGTCACCGAAGTCGCCCTCTCCAAGGTCACCGACGAGTTCATGGTGCACATCCGGGCCATGGGCGACGACTGGGACCTCGACCAGACCACCGAGTTCCTCGTCGTCGCCGCCACCCTGCTCGACCTCAAGGCCGCCCGGCTGCTACCGACCGCCGAGGTGGAGGACGAGGCCGATCTCGCGCTGCTCGAAGCGCGGGATCTGCTCTTCGCGCGGCTGCTGCAGTACCGCGCCTACAAGCAGATCGCCGAGATCTTCAGCGCACGGCTGGACGAAGAGGGCAAGCGGTATCCCCGTACCGTCGGACTCGAAGCCCAGTACGCCGAGCTGCTGCCCGAAGTCGTCATCAGCATCGGCGCCGAGGGCTTCGCCAAGCTCGCCGTGAAGGCGATGCAGCCCCGGCCCAAGCCGCAGGTGTACGTCGACCACATCCACGCCCCCCTCGTGTCCGTGCGCGAGCAGGCCGAGGTGGTCGTGGCGCGGCTGCGGGAGGCCGGTGAGGTCACCTTCCGGGAGCTCGCCGCGGACGCGCCCGACACCCTCACCGTCGTCGCGCGCTTCCTCGCGCTGCTGGAGCTGTACCGAGACAAGGCCGTCGTTCTGGAGCAGGACGACGCCCTGGGGGAACTCGTGGTCAGGTGGACCGGCGGCGAGTCGGATGCGACTGTCACCGATGAATTCGATTCTGAGGTTCGCGAGAACCAGGAGGAGGAGGCGTGAGCGATCTCAAGCCCGCGCTCGAAGCGGTCCTCATGGTCGTCGACGAGCCGGCCACCGAAGAGCACCTCGCCAAGGTCCTGGAGCAGCCCCGCCGGGCCGTCGCCGACGCGCTGCGGGAGCTGGCGGACGAGTACACGGTCCAGGGCCGCGGCTTCGAGCTGCGGCTCGTCGCGGGCGGCTGGCGGTTCTACTCGCGGGCCGAGCACGCCGACGCCGTGGAGCGCTTCGTACTCGACGGGCAGCAGGCCCGGCTCACCCAGGCCGCCCTGGAGACCCTCGCGGTCGTCGCGTACCGCCAGCCGGTCAGCCGTTCGCGCGTCTCGGCCGTGCGCGGAGTGAACTGCGACGGCGTGATGCGCACCCTCCTCCAGCGCGGTCTGGTCGAGGAGGCGGGCACGGAACCTGAAACAGGTGCGATCCTGTACAGGACGACGAACTACTTTCTGGAGCGGATGGGCCTGCGCGGCCTGGACGAGCTCCCGGAGCTCGCGCCCTTTCTCCCTGAGGCGGAGGCGATCGAGGCCGAGACGCAAGAGGGTGTGCCGTCGTTCGATCCGGACGCACCGGACACCGACGCAGACGACAAGACGGAATTTTGATGCGAAGCAGCGGCAGGAACAGCGGAAGCGGCAACCGGGACTCCCGGGGCGCCGGCGGGAACCGGGACTCCCGGGGCGCCGGCGGGAAGGGGCGCGACGACAAGCAGGGGCAGCGCCCCCGCCGCCCCCGGCCCGAGGAGCGCCGTTACGACGTGGGCGGTTCCACCGAGGAAGGCGGCGGCGTCCGCAAGGGCCGCGGCGCGTCCGCGCGCGGCGGCGCCAAGGGCGGCCCGAAGCCTGCGCAGAAGCCTCAGGGTTCCCGGCGTGGCGCACCGGCCCGCCCCCGTGAGCTCGACGCCAAGATCGAGCAGCGCAACCGGGACAGGTACGCCGACAAGCCGCAGATCAAGACCCCCAAGACCTTCCCCGGCGCCGAGCAGGAGGGCGAGCGGCTGCAGAAGGTGCTGGCCAGGGCCGGCATGGGCTCCCGCCGCGCCTGCGAGGAGCTGATCGAGCAGGCCCGTGTCGAGGTCAACGGCAAGATCGTCGTCGAGCAGGGGCTGCGCGTAGACCCCGACAAGGACGAGATCAAGGTCGACGGGCTGACCGTCGCGACCCAGTCGCACCTGTTCTTCGCGCTGAACAAGCCCGCCGGCGTCGTCTCCACGATGGAAGACCCGGACGGGCGCCAGTGCCTCGGTGACTACGTCACCAACCGCGAGACCCGTCTCTTCCACGTGGGCCGGCTCGACACCGAGACCGAGGGCATCATCCTGCTCACCAACCACGGCGAGCTGGCCCACCGGCTGACCCACCCCAAGTACGGCGTGAAGAAGACCTACCTCGCCGCCATCCAGGGTCCGCTCCCGCGCGAGTTGGGCAAGCGGCTCAAGGACGGCATCCAGCTCGACGACGGCTACGCCCGGGCCGACCACTTCCGGGTCGTCGAGAACACCGGCAAGAACTACCTGGTCGAGGTGACGCTGCACGAGGGCCGCAAGCACATCGTGCGCCGGATGCTCGCCGAGGCCGGCTTCCCGGTCGACAAGCTCGTACGGACCTCCTTCGGGCCCATCGCACTGGGCGACCAGAAGTCGGGCTGGCTGCGCCGCCTGACCAACACGGAGGTCGGCATGCTGATGAAGGAAGTCGGCCTGTAGCCACACCAGTTCTCGCACGAAGCCCGCGGTCACCTTCGGCCGCGGGCTTCACGCATCTTGTGGGACAGGCCCGTTCGCCTTTATAGTCAACATGACTATTAAGGGGGCGGGCGTGAGTCTCTCGGACATCGTCGAACTCCTCGGCTTCGGCAGCGGCGCGCTCTGCGTCCGGCTCGTCGCGCGCCCGCGCATCGCCACCCCCGCCGTGTACGGCTGGTGGACCTGGACCCACGGGGGTGGACCAGGTTCCGACGCTCCGCTCGCGGCGGGGGTGGTGGGGACCCTCGCGCCCCCCATTCCGGAGAAACGATGATGCAGGGCTACGACCCCGGCGCCTTCCCGCCCTTCGCGGTCACCGTCGACCTCGCCGTCTTCACCGTCCGCGAGGGACGGCTGAACGTCCTGCTCGTCGAGCGCGGGGAGGACCCGTACAAGGGCGATTGGGCGCTGCCGGGCGGCTTCGTACGCCCCAGGGAGTCCGCCGGGCAGGCCGCACGCCGCGAACTGGCCGAGGAGACCGGCCTGTCGCGAGAGACCGCCGCCGACCTCCACCTGGAGCAGTTGCGGACCTACAGCGACCCCGACCGCGACCCGCGGATGCGGGTCGTGTCCGTCGCGTACACCGCGCTGCTGCCGGATCTCCCGGAGCCGCGCGGCGGCGGGGACGCGGCGCTGGCCCAGTGGATGCCTCTCGCCGACGCCCGGCTCGCCTTCGACCACGACCAGATCCTCGCCGACGCACACGAGCGGATCGGCGCCAAGCTCGAATACACCTGCCTGGCCACCAGCTTCTGCCCGCGCGAGTTCACGCTCGGCGAGCTGCAGCAGGTGTACGAGACGGTCTGGGGCGTCGACCTCGACCGGCCCAACTTCCGGCGCAAAGTCCTCACCACACCCGGCTTCGTCGAGGCGGTCGAGGGCCCGCCGCGCCGCACCGGCGGCCGCGGGAAACCGGCCGCACTGTACCGGGCGGGTGCCGCCTCGGCCCTGCACCCTCCACTTCTGCGACCGGAAGGACGGCACGCATGACCGCCATGAGGACCACGAGGACCATCACCAAGCAAGCGGCCACCGGCTCGCTGATCGGGCTCGCGCTCGGGGATGCGCTGGGCTTCCCGACCGAGTTCGACGACGTGCCCCAGATCCTCGCCAAGTGCGGGACGTGGCGGATGATGGACCTGCCCAGGCCCGCGATCGTCTCGGACGACACCCAGATGACGCTCGCCCTGGCGCGCGGCATACGCACCGCGATGGACCGCGGACTGCTCGTCGCCTCCAGGCTGACCCGGCCGGTGCGCGAGGAGTTCGTCGACTGGTACCACTCCCCGGAGAACAACCGCGCCCCCGGCCGCACCTGCATGGTCGCCTGCCAGATGCTCGACAGCGACCGGCCGTGGCAGGAGGCCAGCCAGATCGGCTCCAAGGGCTGCGGCGCCAATATGCGGGTCGCGCCGATCGGTCTCGTACCGGGGCTGAGCGAGGAACAGCGGGCGGGCGCCGCGCAGTTGCAGTCCGCGCTCACCCACGGCCATCCGACGGCGCTCGCGGCGAGCGACCTCACGGCGCGCGCGGTGTTCCTGCTCGCGCAGGGTGCGGAGCCGATGGGTCTGGTCGGCCAGCTGCGTTCGTACGCGTACGAGATGCGCAGCCACTACTACCACCACTGGCTCGGCAACCTGTGGACCTACTCCCACGACCCGACGCCCGAGGCGTTCATCGCGCGGGGGTGGGACGAGTGCCTGAAGGTCCTGGAGCGGCTCGCGACCGCGGTGCGCACCGCCAACCCCGAGACCGATCCGTGCCTGGCCACGGGAGACGGCTGGATCGCCGAAGAGGCCCTCGCCACCGCCCTGCTGTGCTTCCTGCTCTTCCCCGAGGAGCCGGTCATGGCACTGCGCCGGGCCGCCTGCACCAAGGGCGACTCGGACTCGATCGCCTGCATCGCGGGCGCGCTCGTCGGCGCGCATCTGGGGGCGGGCGTCTGGCCCAAGGAGTGGTCCGAGCGGATCGAGTACCGCAGCGATCTGATGTCGCTCGGCGCCCTCTGGGACTCTTGATCCATGACTGACCCGCTGACTGACCCGCTGACCGACCCGCTGTCTGATCCGCTGCCTGATCCGGTGTCTGATCCGCTGGAGATGGAGCTCGGCCCCGTCGTCGACGAACAGTCCGACCCGCTGCTCTTCGTCACCGTCTCCGGGGCGCATCTGTACGGATTCCCGTCCCGGGACTCGGACGTGGACCTGCGCGGGGTCCATCTGCTGCCCGTCGAGGACCTGCTGGGGCTGAGCGAGCCGGACGAGACCCGGTCCCGGATGTGGGACCGGGACGGCGTCGAGATGGACCTGGTCACGCACGACGTACGCAAGTTCGTACGGCTGATGCTGCGGCGCAACGGCTATGTGCTGGAACAGCTGCTCTCACCGCTGGTGGTGCACACCTCGGACGCACACGCGGAGCTGGCCGCGCTCGCCCCGGGCGTGCTCACCAGCCACCACGCCCACCACTACCGGGGGTTCGCGAACACCCAGTGGCGGCTCTTCGAGAAGACCGGGGAGCTCAAACCGCTGCTGTACACCTTCCGCGCGCTGCTCACCGGTATCCATCTGATGCGCAGCGGCGAAGTGCAGGCCCATCTGCCCACCCTGCTCGCGGAGGTCGACGCCCCGGGTCATCTGCCGCAGCTGATCGCGGCCAAGGCGGACGCCGAACACGGCCCCGCGTCCGGCGTCGACCGGGAACGGGTGCGCTCCGACGTCGAAGCGCTGCACGCAGTCCTGGAGGAGGCGCGGCTGGCCTCGCGGCTACCCGACGAGCCCACCGCTTACGACGCCCTGCGCGATTTCGTGGTCCGCGTACGCCTGGAGCGCTGACGCCCGGCGGGTGCGGAACAGGAAGTCCTCGACCCGTGCCCGGTCGGCCTCGGCCGGCAGCGGTGAGCCCGGCGCTGCCGCGTCGGCCTCGTCCGCGAGGTGCGTCATCCATGCCTCGACCCGCGGCCACGGCACTTCGCCCCGCTTGACCGCGAGCAGCCGCTCCCGGTCGGCGCCGGCGTCGATGACCAGCTCGCCCGTACGCAGCAGGTCCCGGCAGCTGCCGAGCAGCCGCAGCAGATGCATGGCGTGCTTCCAGCGCGGGGCGCCGTGCTGACGGACGTCCGCCTCCAGCTTCTTGCGCTGGCCCACCGCATAGCGCACGAACGTCTGGTGGGCCTGCCGGGACAGGAACGCGTCGCGCAGGGCGAGCAGTTCCCGGCCGGTGTCGTCGACGTGCTCGACGAGGGGGGAGTGCAGGCACTCCAGGACGTTCGGGTTGGCCCGCAGCGCGAGCTCCAGGAAGCGCTCCAGCTCCCAGGAGAACTGCTCGTGGGCCGGGCCATCGAGATGCGTCGGAGGCTTGTCGAAGCGCCAGTAGAGCGCGGCCGGGGCGAGGAAGACCCCGCGGCGGTCGGTGTCGCTGCCGTCCGTGGCCAGCCCGAAGGCGCGCGAGCCCATCACGCAGGAGTAGACGGTGTGGTCGCGGACGAGTGCATCGGGCGTCACCTCGGGCGTCATGCGCGAGAGGGTACGTGAGGGGGTCAGACCAGCCGGATGCTGTCCCCGGAGATGGCGATCTGCTTCGCGGGCAGCGGTGTGGTGGCGGGGCCCTCGGCGACCGAGCCGTCCGTGATGCGGAACTTGCTGCCGTGGCAGGGGCAGTCGATGGTGCCGGCCGCGATCGTCCTGACGAGGCATTTCTGGTGGGTGCAGAGGGCCGAGAACGCCTTGAACTCGCCTGCCTCCGGCTGGGTCACCACGACCTTCTCGTCGACGAAGACCCTGCCCCCGTCGACCGGGATGTCGGCGGTCTTGGCGAGCTCGGCGCCGGCCGGTGAGGCACTCGGTGCTTTGCTGGCCGGCGGTGCGCTGGTCGGGCCGCCGCCCCCGTCCCCGTCGCCGCAGCCCGACACCAGAGCGGCGGCGCCCGCCGCACCCGCCGCCAGAAGCGTCCTTCGTTGCGCGTCCATGGCTGTCTCCCTGTTGTCGTGACCTTCAGCCGGATCACCGAGCATCTTGGCGCTCAAAGCGCCGAAGACGAAGCAACCGGGCAGCGTGTGCCGCATCAGGCGGGCGCTGTACGTCTGACAGCCCAGTCCGCGAGGGCCGCGGAGGGCCGGCATCCAGCCCTGGTCCTCCGGCCGGGCCGTCAGGCCCAGGGGATGAGCTCCCGCGCGTGCCCGTCCGCGTCCCGGCACACCGCAAGCACCGCGGTGACGGCGGCCCGCTCGATCGGCCCGTACACATGCGGGAAGAGCATGTCCTCAGAACCCTCCCAGCGGATCTCTGCGGCGAGCTCCGCCTCGTCGATCTGGAGGACCAGCAGGTCCGGCACGTCCCGGTAGAGGCCGTCGGCGATGGCGAGCGCGGCCGGCCCGTCGGGCGAGCAGTGCACAAAGCCTTCGGTGGCCAGGGAGGCCGGGGCGTAGGGACGGTCCACGTCCGCCGTCCATTGGTCCACCGGAACGACATGAAAGAGCATGCCGCCAGTTGTAGCGCAGGGCTGCCGCGTGCTCGAAGGGTGGTCGCCGCAGCCGTGTACCCCGGTCCCTGACTACGCTGAACGGAGCACTCGCCCAGTTAAGGAGCACGACGTGGCGGTACGAGCGGTCCGGGGAGCTGTCCAGCTGGAACGGGACGAGGCCGGACACATGGACGAGCAGGTCAGCGAACTGCTCACCGCCATCCTGGAGCGGAACGGGCTGGGCACGGACGATCTGATCAGCGTCTGGTTCACGGCCACTCCGGATCTGCACAGCGACTTCCCGGCGGCGGCCGCGCGCAAGCTGGGCATCGTCGACGTACCACTGATCTGCGCGCAGGAACTGGACATCGTCGGGGCGATGCCCCGTGTCGTACGGATCCTCGCGCACGTCGAGTCGGATCTGGCCAAGTCGGAGATCGCGCACGTGTACCTCGGTGCCGCGGCCGCCCTGCGCAAGGACATCGCCCAGTGAGAACCGCCGTCGTCATCGGAACCGGCCTGATCGGCACGTCCGCGGCCCTCGCCCTGGCGGGGCGCGGAGTCGCCGTGCACCTCGTGGACCACGACCCGGAGCGGGCCCGTACTGCCGCCGCGCTCGGCGCGGGGACGGACGACCCGCCCGAGGGCCGGGTCGACCTCGCGATCGTCGCCGTACCGCCGGCGCATGTCGCCACCGCGCTGGCCGACGCGATGCGCGGCGGGACCGCGCGCGGCTACCTCGACGTGGCGAGCGTCAAGGGCGGGCCGCGGCGTGAGCTGGAGGCGCTGGGCCTGGACCTGAGCGCGTACATCGGCACGCATCCGATGGCGGGCAAGGAGCTCTCGGGTCCGCTGGCGGCGACAGGGGATCTCTTCGAGGGCCGCCCGTGGGTACTGACGCCCACGCGCGACACGGACACCGAGGTGCTCAACCTCGCCCTCGAGCTGGTCGCGCTCTGCCGGGCCGTCCCGGTGGTCATGGACGCCGACGCCCACGACCGGGCGGTGGCCCTCGTCTCCCACACCCCGCAGCTGATCTCCTCGATGGTCGCGGCCCGGCTGGAGGACGCGGACGACACGGCGGTACGGCTCTGCGGCCAGGGCATCCGTGACGTCACCCGGATCGCGGCGTCCGACCCCCGGATGTGGGTCGAGATCCTCTCCGCGAACCCGGGCCCGGTGGCCGACGTGCTGGCCGGGGTCGCGGCGGACCTGGACGAGACGGTCCAGGCGCTGCGGTCCCTTCAGTCCTCCGACGAGTCCAAGCGCCAGGACGGCGCGGAGGGCATCGAGGACGTCCTGCGCCGGGGCAACGCGGGCCGCGTCCGCGTCCCGGGCAAGCACGGCGCTGCCCCGACGTCGTACGAGATCGTGGCGGTCCTGATCAGCGACCAGCCGGGCGAGCTGGCGCGGATCTTCGCGGATGCGGGCCGGGCCGGTGTGAACATCGAGGA
Source organism: Streptomyces sp. NPDC002868 (assembly GCF_055563295.1). Lineage (NCBI taxonomy): Bacteria > Bacillati > Actinomycetota > Actinomycetes > Kitasatosporales > Streptomycetaceae > Streptomyces > Streptomyces sp. NPDC002868. Next base: position 36,657 of record NZ_JBVHDR010000019.1, read on the forward strand.
TGTCCGCATCGAACACGCGACGGGCCAGCAGGCGGGCCTGGTCCAGCTGATGGTGGAGCCGGCGGCGGCGACGGTGCTGACGGCGTCGTTGCGGGAGCGGGGCTGGTCGATCCGCCAGTGACCACGGCGTCGGGCGGGAAATCAAGCCCCTCCGGCGATTGAGGAGCGGGGGTCCGGGGGCTCCGCCCCCGGACCCGGACGGCGCCTGGACTCCAACCGCCGACGGTCTGAAATTCAGCCCGTCCGGCGATTGAGGACTGGGGTCCGGGGCGAAGCCCCGGTGGCGCCGCCATCCGTGTGTAAAGGCGGCCCCAAGTACTCGGTAACCTTGTTCAGGGCCCACCGGCAATTCCGCCTGCCCTCTCCGCGTACCAGGAAGGTGTCCGACACCGTGGAATCCGTGATCGTCGCCATCGACGGCCCCTCCGGCACGGGCAAGTCGAGCACCTCCAAGGCGGTCGCCGCAGCGCTGGGGCTGAGCTATCTCGACACCGGCGCCCAGTACCGCGCGATCACCTGGTGGATGATCAGTAACGGCGTCGACCTCCAGGACCCGGCCTCGATCGCCACCGCCGCCTGCAAGCCCGCCATAGTCTCCGGCACCGACCCGGCCAACCCCACCATCACCGTGGACGGCGTGGACGCCACCGGGCCGATCCGTACGCCCGAGGTCACCTCCAAGGTGAGCGCGGTCAGCGCCGTCCCCGAGGTGCGGGCCCGGATCACCGAGCTGCAGCGCTCCATCGCCTCGGCCGCCGAGACCGGCATCGTCGTCGAGGGGCGCGACATCGGCACCACCGTCCTGCCGGACGCGGACCTGAAGATCTTCCTGACCGCATCGCCCGAGGCCCGCGCCGCCCGCCGCAGCGGGGAGCTGAAGGGCACCGACGTCGCGACCACCAAGGAAGCCCTGATCAAGCGGGACGCGGCCGACTCCAGCCGTAAGACGTCCCCGCTCGCCAAGGCTGACGACGCGGTCGAGGTGGACACCACCGACCTGACCCTGCAGCAGGTCATCGAGTGCGTCGTCACCCTCGTCGAGGAGCGGCGCAGCCGAGGAGCGGAGTCGAGGCGGAGCGCGACCGACAACACAGAGAAGCGAGCCGCCCGGTGACCGTACCCTCGAAGAAGGGCGCGGCGGTCGGTCGGGGCATCGGCATCGGGCTCATGTACGGACTGTTCAAGCCGCGGGTACTCGGCGCCTGGCGGGTTCCGGCGACCGGCCCCGTGATCCTCGCCGTGAACCACTCGCACAACATCGACGGCCCGATGCTGATGGGCACTGCACCCCGTCCCGTGCACTTCCTGATCAAGAAGGAGGCGTTCGTCGGCCCCCTCGACCCGTTCCTGCTGGGAATCGGTCAGCTGAAGGTGGACCGTACGAGCACCGACCGCACTGCCATCACCAACGCCCTCGGCGTCCTGGAGAACGGCGGCGTCCTCGGGATCTTCCCCGAGGGCACCCGGGGCGAGGGAGACTTCGCCTCGCTGCGCGCCGGGCTCGCGTACTTCGCCGTACGCTCCGGCGCCCCGATCGTCCCGGTGGCGGTGCTGGGAAGCACCGAGCGCCGCGGACGGTTGATACGGGCACTGCCTCCGCTGCGCAGCCGGGTCGACATCGTCTTCGGTGACGCCTTCGAGGCGGGCGACGGCAGCGGCCGCCGCACGCGCAAGGCGCTGGACGACGCCACCGTGCGTATCCAGGATCGGCTGACCGCCCACCTGGAAAACGCCAAGCGCCTCACCGGGCGCTAGGCGAGACTTTAGTAGTGGATCGCGCGACAAGCGGTCCATCGATGATGCAACTTAACGAGGTAAGCACTTCATGAACGACCAGATCCACTCCGGCGACGAGCACGAGCACGGAGCGCTTGGCGACGCCGAGTACGCGGAGTTCATGGAGCTCGCCGCGGATGAGGGCTTCGACGTCGAGGACGTCGAGCACGCGATCGGCGAGGCCGGTCACGGCCCGCTGCCCGTCCTCGCCGTCGTCGGCCGCCCCAATGTCGGCAAGTCGACCCTGGTGAACCGCATCATCGGCCGCCGTGAGGCCGTCGTCGAGGACAAGCCCGGCGTCACCCGTGACCGCGTCACCTACGAGGCCGAGTGGGCCGGCCGCCGCTTCAAGGTCGTCGACACCGGCGGCTGGGAGCAGGACGTCCTCGGCATCGACGCCTCCGTCGCCGCCCAGGCCGAGTACGCCATCGAGGCCGCCGACGCGGTGGTCTTCGTCGTGGACTCCACGGTCGGCGCGACCGACACCGACGAGGCCGTCGTCAAGCTGCTGCGCCGGGCCGGCAAGCCCGTCGTGCTCTGCGCCAACAAGGTCGACGGACCCAGCGGCGAGGCGGACGCCACCGCCCTGTGGTCGCTCGGCCTCGGCCAGCCGCACCCCGTCTCCTCGCTGCACGGCCGCGGTACGGGCGACATGCTCGACGCCGTCCTGGAGGTGCTGCCCGACGCCCCGGCCCAGACCTTCGGCAACGCCGTCGGCGGCCCGCGCCGCATCGCCCTGATCGGCCGCCCGAACGTCGGCAAGTCCTCGCTGCTCAACAAGGTGGCGAACGAGGACCGGGTGGTCGTCAACGAGATCGCCGGCACCACCCGCGACCCGGTCGACGAGCTCATCGAACTCGGCGGTGTCACCTGGAAGTTCATCGACACGGCCGGCATCCGGCGCCGGGTCCACCTCCAGGAGGGCGCGGACTACTACGCCTCCCTGCGTACCGCCGCCGCCGTGGAGAAGGCGGAGGTCGCGGTCGTCCTGATCGACGCGACGGAGTCCATCAGCGTCCAGGACCAGCGGATCATCACCATGGCCGTCGAGGCCGGGCGTGCCATGGTCGTCGCGTTCAACAAGTGGGACAACCTCGACGAGGAGCGCCGCTACTACCTGGAGCGCGAGATCGAGACCGAGCTCGGGCAGATCGCCTGGGCGCCGCGGGTCAATGTGTCCGCCCGTACCGGCCGCCACATGGAGAAGCTTGTCCCGGCGATCGAGACGGCCATCGCGGGCTGGGAGACGCGCGTCCCGACCGGTCGGCTGAACGCCTTCCTCGGTGAGATCGTCGCCTCCCACCCGCACCCGATCCGCGGTGGCAAGCAGCCCCGCATCCTCTTCGGCACCCAGGCCGGCACCAAGCCGCCGCGGTTCGTGCTCTTCGCCTCCGGCTTCCTGGAGCACGGCTACCGCCGCTTCGTCGAGCGCCGGCTGCGCGAGGAGTTCGGCTTCGAGGGCACCCCGATCCACATCTCGGTGCGGGTGCGCGAGAAGCGCGGCCGCAAGAAGTGACCTGAATGCGTGGCAATGGCGCTGCCCCGGACCGGTGAACGGTCCGGGGCAGCGCCATGTCGTCCCGGGGTCACAGACCCCGGCGGGGACCCGGCGGCAGCGCCGCCGGGACATGGTTCCCGTTGTGCGGCCGGCTCAGCGGGTACGGCTGCCAGCCCGCCCCCGGGTGGCTCGTATGGCCCGATGACCCGCTGCGGCTGCTGTGCAGCCCGGTGCCGAAGGCCCTGAAGTCGAGATCCTCCTCGCCGCTCCGGTCGCCCGGCAGCGCCCTGAACGCCCTGCGGTACTCGGAGTACAGCGTGTCGTAGATGGGCGTGGGCGAGTGGCCGACCGTCGCGTCACGCGCGGGGCGCATGGCGGGGATCTGACTCTGGTACGGCTGGCGGGAGGGGTCGTATGAGTACACGTACCTGCAACGACCCCCGCCGCCGGACGGATGCGGGCGCGGAGCTGCATTCTTCCGAGGGACGTACGAAACGTGCGCCCGGGGTACGTTTCCGCACCCTGGCGTCGTCACGTACCGGCGAGCGGCATCGCCGCGGCCACCAGGCGCCCGCCCGCCGCGGCCTTCTCCAGCGCCTCGCGCAGCAGGTCCTCGCGCGGCTGCTGGCCGATCGAGCCGACCGGGGCGGCGAAGACGAGCACCGTGTGCGACTTGTTGGCGGCCGCGCGCCAGCCGTCGGTGACCTGGAGCGGCTGATGGGCCTGCCACCAGGCGACCGGGCTGCCGCCGCCGGTGCCGGGCTGGAGCACGGCGTGCAGCTGTCCCATGGCGACCAGGACGGACCAGCCGGGGAGCCGGCCGGGCCTCCGGTTCATGTCGGAGACCGGCTGGAAGCCCTGCTCGATGAGGAGCGGGAGGAAGTCGTCGCCGCCGAAGCCGGCGGTGCCGGGGCGGGCGATGGGCGCGGTCGGCTCGACGACCAGGGCGGGGTGCAGATCGCCGTCGATCAGTACGAGACCGCTGGTGATGCCGAGGACGGCCTGCTGAGGACCGCCGCCGGGGATCTGTGACTCGTCGCCGGTGATGGACCGAACGGCGCCCTGCAGCTGGTCCTCGGCGACCTGGACGACCTGCGAGGGAATGCAGGTGGCGTGGGCGAAGGCGAGAACGGCGGTCTCCTCGCCGACGAACAGCACGGTGCTGGTGCGTTCCTGCTCGGAGTCGCCCGGGGTACGGCAGGAAGTGCAGTCGTAGCTGCCCGGGGCGTTCTCGCCGGCGAGCAGCCGGTCGGCTTCTTCGTCGCCGATCTCGGCGCGTACGTCCTCGCTGACGTCGAGCATGCGCGGCACGGGTGGCTCCTCGGGACTTGTTGCGTGCGCCGGGTGGTTCCCGGCTCGTAAAGGTTCAACGGGTGATCTGTGGCCGGAGTCACGCGTGAAATGGAACGGAATCACACCATCCGACGCAGGCAGTGAAACCGCGGGCGGAATCGGTTACTCCATGTCAACGGCTGTTGATTACACGGAACTTGGTCCGGTGAAGCGGGTCACAGACCCCTTCGCCACCAGGTCGACAAATCATGAAATCAGCGAATCAAGTGGGTGGCCGGATTTCGCCGATACTGCGAGTAACGGGCAACTGGCCTGGAATGACAGCGGATTGGTTGATGCCGCGGCGTTGAGCTGCCTAGATTCCTCCGCCGTGTGCAGAGAGCACCGCCCGGGACAGCCCACCGGCCGTACAGCCAGTACGGCGCAGCAGCAGCACAGAACGACTGACCTCAGGTGGGCGAGGCGGAGCTGACGCACGGCGCCGGATGCGCCGAAGTCGGCACCGCCCAGGGGGACCCCGGGTCCTTCGAGAGGGATTTGATGTTCACGAGTTCCCGTTCCATACGCAGGCGTGACACGGCGGCGCTGGTGAGCGCCGCACTGGTGGCGCCGCTGGCTCTGCTCGCCGCGACGACGGGCGAGGCCCGGGCGGCGGACGAAGGGGTATGGGACCGCATCGCAGCGTGCGAGAGCGGCGGAAACTGGCACATCAACACCGGCAACGGCTACTACGGCGGGCTGCAGTTCTCCGCCGGGACCTGGCGCGCCTACGGCGGCGGGGCGTACGCGTCCACCGCGGACCGGGCGAGCAAGGGGCAGCAGATCGCTGTCGCCGCGAAGGTCCAGCGGGCGCAGGGGTGGGGCGCATGGCCCACCTGCGCGGCGCGGGCCGGGGCGTACGGCAAGGCGCCGGCGGGACAGAAGGCCGACGCTCCCAAGTCCACGGCCCACAAGGCCAGAACGAAGGGCACGTCCGCGGCTGAGGCAAAGGCGCCGAAGCGAGCAGCTGCCCACACCGAACGCGGCAGCGCCCGGGGCGGCGACTACACCGTCCGGCGCGGCGACACCCTGAGCGGGATCGCGTCGGCGCACGGCACCTACTGGCGCGATCTGTACGCCGCCAACAAGGCCGTCATCGGCGGTGATCCGAACCTCATCGTGCCCGGGCAGCGGCTCGCGCTCTGAGGTGCCCTTCGGCAGCCCCGCCCGGGTCCGACCGGGTGGGGCTGCCTGCCGCCCGCGCGCGGCACCGGCTCTCGTGGGGCCGCGCTGCCTAGCGTGACCCGATGTCGAAGATCCGCTTCTGGCCGACAGCGACGGCTGCCGCGCTGCTGCTGGCACTGGTGCCCCTGAGCGGCTCGTACGCCGCGCCCCCGCTTCCGCCGCCGCCCGCACCCGGAAGCCCCGGCATCGGCGTCGGCTCCGGACCGGCCGCCTGTGTCGCCAGGGGATGGCCGTGGAGCTGTCTCGCCACGTGCGAGAGCAGCGGTCGGTGGAACGCCAACACCGGCAACGGCTTCTACGGCGGACTGCAGTTCTGGCAGCCCACCTGGGAGGAGCACGGCGGCCTCGTCTACGCGCCGCGCGCCGACCTCGCCACCCGCGAGCAGCAGATCAAGGTCGCGGAGGAGGTGCTGCGTACGCAGGGATGGGAAGCGTGGCCCGTCTGCGCCAAGAAGTACGGCCTCAGCGGCCGTGTCCACACGGTCCAGCCCGGCGACACGCTCTCCGCGATCGCCGGGCGCTTCGGCGCCAAGGGCGGCTGGCAGGCGCTGTACGCGGCGAACAAGGCCACGATCGGCAGCTCTCCGCACTTGCTCCAGGTGGGCATGATGCTGGTCATTCCGGGCTGAGCTCGGCAGGCTCTCCGCTGAATACGATGGAGCCGCGGCGCAGTTCATGGACGAGGACCGGGGGCGTCCGGACGCCGCTCAGGCCGGATGGCAGGCGCTGTTCCGCGATGACGACGGCGGCGTCGAGGGCGCGCAGGAGTTCGTACGTACGGGCCGCGACGGGCGGTGCCATGCCCTGGGCGGGCTCGTCGACGAGGACGACACGAGCAGGTGAGAGCAGGGCGCGGGAGACCGCGAGCATGCGCTGCTCGCCGCCGGAGAGGGTGCCCGCGCGTCGCCCGAGGAGCGGACGGAGTGCCGGATAGCCGTCGATGGCCTGGGTGAAGTCCCCGTCCACCGAGGCCAGTTCGAGATTCTCGGCGACGGTGAGGGTGCCGTACACCGCGCGCAGATCCGGTACGAAGCACAGGCCCCGGCGGGCCCGTTCGTCGGCGCGCAGACCGGTCACGTCGCTGCCGTGCCACACCACCCGGCCGGCGGCGAGCGGCACGGTCCCGGCGAGGGCGCGCAGCGCGGTGGTGCGGCCGGAGCCGTTGCGCCCGATCAGTACCGTGAGGGCGCCGGCGGGTACGGGAAGGTGGACGCCGTGCAGGGCTTCCAGGGGGCCGTACCGTACGCGGGCGGCGCGCAGCTCGATCTCGACGGTCATCGCACGATCCGCCCCGCCGCCATGACATGCACGGTGTGCGCGATGCGCGCGACGAGATCGAGATCGTGCTCGACGACGAGCACGGCCATCCCGTCCGCGGCGAGCGCGCCGAGGATCCGGGCGAGCCCCTCCGCCTCCACGGCGTCGAGTCCCGCGGCGGGCTCGTCGAGCAGCAGCGTGTGCGGCCCCCCGGCGAGCGCCCGCCCCAACTCGGTACGCCGCAACGCCCCGGTGGACAGCCCGGCGGCGGCCCGGTGCCGGACGGGCCCGTCGAGCCCGAGCAGCCGGAGCACGGGCCCGACGGCCTCGGGGTCGCGTCGGCGTCCTTGCTCGGCGCCGATGCGTACGTTCTCCTCGACGGTCAACGACGGGAACACGGCGAGCTGCTGGAACGTCCTGGCAATTCCGAGCCGCGTGCGCGCGTGGGCGGCGCGCCGGGTGATGTCGACGCCATCGAGCTCGACCCGCCCGGAATCGGGCCGGAGGGTCCCGCACAGACAGTGAAAGAGGGTGCTTTTCCCGGCCCCATTGGCCCCGATGAGGGCGGTGACCTGCCCGGAGGGGAGGACGAGATCGACCCCGTCGAGGGCGGTGTAGTCGCCGTAGGCGAGCCGGACGTGTCGAGCGACGAGGGTATGGGCGCGGGGAGTTGGCTGCCGCTGGGGAGCGGTCGGCGGGCTCCCGGAGGGGTGGCGGCGGTGCGCGGGTGTGCCCGGGGCGGGGGTGGGCCCGGTCGGGCCGGGGCCGTCTTCGCCAGGCCCGGGTGGACGCCTCCTGGCAGCCGGGGTCTTGGCCCGGCCGCTCGGCCCTGCCGCGGTGCCCCTTCCCGTCTCGGTCAGGCCCAGGCGGCGCAGGGTCCGGCTCGGGGCGTCCGGGAAGCGGCCGATCAGGATGGCCAGGATGCCGATGACCGCCGCCGCGACGCCGCCGCGGGCTCCCGCGTCGAGGCCCACCAGCAGGGCCGCCGCGACAAGCGGGCCCACCAGGTTGTCCGCGCCCAGGACTACCACCGCGGCGAACCAGAGCAGGCCGCGTACCGGGTCGTACGCCGAGGGGTCGAAGGCGCGCAGGCCCATGCCGAGCAGGCCGCCGCCCAGCGCCGCGAGGGCCGCGCCGATGACGAAGGCCAGGAGTTTGAGCGCGGGGACCGGGACGCCGGCCGCCGACGCGCCCGGTTCGTGGTCGCGCATGGCCGCGAGCGCGCGGCCCGTACGGCCCCGGCGCAGCGCCCCTACCGCGAGCAGCGCACCGGCCAGGACGGCCAGTTCGACCAGGTAGAAAGCGCGGTCGGACGACAGGCCGGCCGGGCGGGACAGTGACAGCCCCGCCGTCGCGTACGGCTGCGCGAAGACGAAGCGGCTCACGCCCACCCCCACCGCAAGCGTCGCCAGCGCCAGCGCAAGCCCGTGGCGGCCGATTGCCGGCCAGCCGGTGAACAGGCCCAGTGGCGCGACCAGCAGCACCGCGACGACCAGCGCGAGGAGTTCGGGCATCGCCGGGAGCCACGGGAAGCGCCCGGCCGCAAGCAGCGCCGTGAAGAGCGCGCCCAGGCCCGCGTACGCCGCCTGGCCCAGCGAGATCTGGCCGCCCCGGCCCGTCACCACCACCAGCGACAGCAGGATCACCGCCAGCGCCGGCACCTGGATCGAGGTATGCAGGTCCGAGCCCGCGAAGCCGAGCGGGAGCAGGAACAGGATCGCGGCCACCAGCCACACCACGCCCGGCACCCGTACCGCGGGCGCGGCGGGGCGCGCGAGCGTGTCCCGCGCCCCCACCCCCGGCAGCACCAGCGCCGCGATCAGCAGCGCCACCACGAAGAGGTTCGCGCCCACCGCCTGGATCAACGGCTCGCCCCACCCCGAGGGGTGCAGCCGCGTCAACTGCGCCTGGGACACGCCGATCGCCAGCGCCGCGACCACCGCTACCGGCAGGCTCCGCATCCGGGCGATCACCGCGACCGCGATCACCTCGACGACCAACAGCGGCAGCCCGTAGGGATCGAGACGTACGTACGGAACGAGCAGCACACCCGTAACACCGGCCGTGAACGAGCCGAACGCCCAGCCCACAGCCGACACCCTGTCCGCGTCGATCCCGCCCAGCGCCGCGAGCGCACGGTTGTCGACGACGGCGCGCAGCTCGCGGCCGAAGCGGGTCCACCGGGTGACCGACGTGACCAGCGCGGCCAGCAGCAGTACGGCCGACAGCTGCACCCACGGGTCGTCCGGCAGCAGCACCGGCGCGTCCGCCCGCGCACCGCCGCCCCACACCAGCGCCGCGCCCCCCACGAGCAGGACGAACACCCCGATCGACGCGACCAGCGCGCGCCCGGGGTCCATGTCCAGCACCGCGATCGGCCGGAAGACCAGACGGTCCAGGACGAGCCCGATCCCGGGGGCGACGACCAGCAGCGTCACCGCCGCGGCGAGCGGCAGCGGCCAGCCCCACTCCACCGCGAACTGCCGCAGCACATACGCGCAGACCATCGCGATCGCACCGTGCGCAAGATTCAGCACGCCCGTCGCCCGGTAGGTGACGATCAGTCCGACCCCGCTGAGCGCGGCCGCGCTGCCGACCGCGAGCCCCGCGAGGGTGAGGTCGTACGTCAGCGAACTCACCCGTCAGACCCGGGGCTCGCAGACGGGACACGGGCCGAGCTCCCGGTCGCCGACCGGCTCGGCCTCCGGTTTGCCCGCCACCAGAGGGCAGTCGGGGCGGTGCGCCAGCGTTCCGCCGGGCACGCACAGCGGGGGTCCGTCCGAGGACGGCGCATCCCAGGCCGGTACGTCCCTGAAGGGCGAGGCTCCCTCCGGCCCGGCCTCGGCCTCTCCCCGCACCCCCGCGGCCCGGCAAGCCGCCGCGACCAGCACCGCCCCCGCCACCAGCAGCGCCGCACCCGGCATCGTGCAGGAGGCCAGATAGGGGATCTGCCGTTCGGCGAACCGCTCGCCGGACACGCCGTACCAGCCGATCACACACAGCACCGCGCCACCGGTCGCGGCTGCGAGCCCGCCCCACCACAGCAGTCGGGAAGTCGGCATCCGGGGGCCCTCCCGCCGCTCTGGCACCGGTCTGGTCATGGCACTGGTGATGCACGCCGATTCCTTGCACTATGCCCTGAACGGACAGACGCTGGAAGCCGACAACCGGTGGTGAGCCAGATGGTCCATGTCAGGCCCAAGACAACCGCGGCATGGGCGGCCGCCGCGATCCTGGCCTTCGTACCCGCCGCCGCAGGATGCTCGGACGACAGCGGCGGCGGCTCGAAGTCCTCACCCACCCCGTCGGTGACGGCCCCGGCGACGCCGTCGCCCAGCGCCCCGGCCGCGGACGGCCCCGCCGACCCCGCCGCCGCGAAGGCCGAGATCGAGAAGAACTGGACGACGTTCTTCGACCCCAAGGCGGCCACGGATGCCAAGGTCAAGGTGCTGGAGAACGGCGAAGCGCTGCGGCCGCTGCTCGCCGCATTCAGCGGCGACAAGAACGCCGCGCAGTCCTCGGCCAGGGTCACAGACGTGCAGTTCACCTCCGCCACCGAAGCCACCGTCACCTATGACCTGCTGGTCGGCGGCGCCCCCGCCCTGCCCGGCACCAAGGGCACCTCGGTCTACCAGGACCAGACCTGGAAGGTCTCCGTGAAGACGCTCTGCGCCCTGGTCGAGCTCAGCGGCAATGCCGCCGCGCCGGGCTGCTGAAGCCCTGCTGCTCGCGGCGCTCCTGACCGGGGGCGCCGCCTGCGGCAGCCGGCTGCCCGAGAGTGACTTCGACAGCCCACCGTCACCCACCCGAAGCAACGCCGCCGAGCCGATCCGCGTCGGCATCATCAGCAGCGCCACCAGCCCGGTCGGCGGCGCCGCCTTCAGCGGTCCCGGCGACGGCGCGAAGGCCTACTTCGACGCGCTCAACGCCAAGGGCGGACTCGCCGGCCGCCGTATCGAGGTCGTCACCTGCGACGACGGCGGCAGCGGCGTCGGCAACAACGAATGCGTGCACAAGCTCCTCGACGAGCGGAAAGTCTTCGCCCTGGTCGCCACCACCGCACTGGAGTACGCGGGCGCGCCCCTCGTCGCCAAGGCCGGCGTCCCCGACATCGGCGGCCAGCCGATCGGCCCCGCGTACGACACGTATCCGCATCTGTACGGGATCTACGGCAGCCTCGCCCCCCGCACCGGCGGCAAGCCCGGCTGGAACGGCACCCTCTACGGCGGTACCGAGGTCTACCGCTACTTCGCCCGCGAACATGGCGCCCGAACCGCCGCCGTCGTCTCCTACAACCAGGCCGCATCCGCCGCGTACGCCCGGCTGATCACCCGGGGCCTGAAGGCCGAGGGCTATCGCGTCGTGGGCGAACAGGTCGACTTCGCCCTGCCGAACTTCCGTGCCGTCGCCGCCGATCTCCGGCAGCAGGGCGCCGACTTGGTCTTCGACGCGATGGACACGCACGGCAACGCCCGGCTGTGCGAGGCGATGGACGCCGTCGGCGTACGCGTCACCGCCAAGGTCACCAATGTGCAGAACTGGGCCTCGTCCGTACCGAAGGACTTCAAGAACGCGCCGAGCTGCCGCAACGCCCTGTGGGTGACCGGATCGAGCCGCAACCACGACGACGTCACCCATCCGGCCGTACGTGAATTCCGCGAGGCGATGAAGGGCCGCGAGCTCTCCCAGTGGCAACTGGAGGGCTGGGCGGCGGCCATGTGGTTCACCGACGCCGCCCGGTCCTGCGCGGCGGATCTCACGCGCGCGTGCGTCGAGCGGTTCGTCAACCGCCCCGAGCCGTACACCGCCCGTGGCCTGCTGTTGCCCGTCCGCTACGAGAAACTGGCCGAGCCACCGAAGACCCGCCGCACCTGTCTGTCCGTCGCCCGCTGGCAGGACGACAAGGGCTGGGTGACGCAGGGCGGTGAGATGACCGAGAACTGCTTCACCGTGCCCCAACTCCCTTATCAGCCGTAACAGACAGGTACAGTCCACTGCGGCACACATGAAGACTGGGGGACGCTGCGGCGTATGCACATCTCTTTTCTGCTCCACAACGTGTACGGCATCGGCGGGACGATCCGGACGACGTTCAACCTGGCCCAGACCCTGGCCGAGCGGCACGACGTCGAGATCGTCTCCGTCTTCCGCCACCGTGACGAACCCACCATGGGCGCGCCGGCCGGCGTCACCATGAAGCACCTCGTCGATCTGCGCAAGAGCAGCCCCGGCTACGACGGCGACCATCCGGACTACAAGCGCCCCGCCAAGGTCTTCCCGCGCGGCGACGGCCGTCACAAGCAGTACAGCCGCCTCACCGACGCCCGGATCGCCGCCCATCTGGGATCCGTTGAGGCCGATGTCGTGGTGGGCACCCGCCCCGGGCTCAATGTGCACATCGCCCGCCAGACCCGCCGCGGCCCGGTCCGCGTCGGCCAGGAACACCTCACGCTGGACAGCCACGGCTACCGGCTGCGCCGCGAGATCGGGCACCGCTACCCTCTCCTCGACGCGATCACCACCGTCACAGAGGCGGACGCCCGGTCCTACCGTTCCAAGCTGAAACTGCCCGGCGTACGGATCGAGTCCGTGCCCAACAGCGTGCCCGCGCCGACGCTCCGGCCCGCCGACGCCTCCAGCAAATGGATCGTCGCGGCCGGCCGGCTGACCAGGGTCAAGCGGTACGACCTGCTGGTCAAGGCCTTCTCCAAGGTGGTCGCCGCGCGTCCCGACTGGCGGCTGCGGATCTACGGCAGCGGAGACGCGACCGGCAACGAGAGGAACGCGCTGCGCACCCTCATCGAGGAACGCGGGCTGCACAACCATGTCTTACTGATGGGCCCCGCCAACCCGCTCGAACCTGAGTGGGTCAAGGGCTCGATCGCCGCCGTCACCTCCAGCCTGGAGTCGTTCGGCATGACCATCGTCGAGGCGATGCGCTGCGGCCTGCCGGTCGTCTCCACCGACTGCCCGCACGGGCCCCGCGAGATCATCGAGGACGGCGTCGACGGCCGTCTGGTGCCGGTCGGCGACGTGGACGCGATCGCCGACGCGCTGCTCGGGCTGATCGAGGACGACGAGTTGCGCCGGCGCACCGGGCAGGCGGCGCTCGCCGCCTCGGCCCGCTTCGACCCGGCGCGGATCGCCGAGCGCCATGAAGCCCTGTTCACCGAGCTGGTCGCGCGCGGCGAGGGCCGCTCGCGCAGTGCGCTGCGGGACGCCGCGCACCACGCCCGGGGCACGCTGTACGACGGGGCCTACGCCCTGCGCTATCTGGGCGCCGACGTGATCCTCCGGAAAGGGAAGAAGTCCTCATGACCACGTCCACCGAGCGGCGGGTGCCGCGGGCCGACTGCATCGCCGACTCCGCGGGGGGCATCACCTTCGACATCGCGGGGGCCGGTGCGCCGGACGCCGTGCTGGTGCTGAAGCTGCGCGGTGGCGCGGGCCCACAGGACGAGACACGACTGCCGCTGACTCCCACGGGGGAGGGCAGCTCGCGCGCCGTACTGCCCAGCACGGTCGAGCTGGCCGAGGGCCGCTGGGACGCGTACGTCGGTGACGAGGCCGTCGAGCCCGGCATCCGGGACCTGCGCACGCTGGTCGACCGCGCGCCCGACACCGACCGGATCGCCGCGCGCGTGCCCTACCCGACGGAGGACGGCCGGCTGGCGGTGCGCTGCTGGGTGCGGGCGCCGCACGCCGAGGCCGGGGAGATCGGCCTCGCGCCGGAGCGTGGCGCGATGACGGTGGAGGGAGTGCTGTACGGGGCCGTACTGGGCGAAGGGGCCGTCGCCGAGGCTCGGCTGCGCGGCTCCGACAAGGCGCATCGGGTGCCGGTGACGGGCGGCGACGGCGGAGCCTTCGGCTTCACCCTGCCCTACGGCCCGCTGGCGGAGCAGCACCTCGGCAAGCAGGAGTTGTGGGACATGTGGCTGCGGCCCACGGCGGACGCCGCCTGGATGCGGATCGCCCGCATCCTCGACGACGTCTGGGACCGGAGGAACATCTTCGTGTACCCGAGGCTGCCGTCCGGCAACTGGCTGGCCGCCCCCTGTTACACGAGCGACAACGAACTCTGCGTACGCCTCACCGAAGCGCCCTGACGCGCGCCATTTGAGGACAGCTGCTGTCCGCAATCGCTGGCAGACTCGACACCATGTTGGAGACCTCGGCAAGACTGCTGCGCCTGCTCTCGCTGCTCCAGGCCCACCGCGAATGGTCCGGCGCAGATCTGGCCTACCGCCTCGGCGTCACGCCGCGTACGGTCCGGCGCGACGTCGACCGGCTGCGCGAGCTCGGCTACCCCGTCAACGCAAGCCCCGGAACGGGCGGCGGCTATCAGCTCGGCGCCGGGGCCGAGTTGCCGCCGCTGCTGCTCGACGACGAGGAGGCGGTGGCCGTCGCGGTGGGCCTGCGCACCGCCGCGGGCCATGGCGTCGAGGGCATCGGCGAGACCTCCGTACGCGCCCTGGCCAAGCTGGAGCAGGTGCTGCCGAACCGGCTGCGCCGCCGGGTCGGCGCGCTCAACGCCTTCACCGTGCCGATGCTGCGGGGCCGGCAGAGCTCCACCGTCGACGCGAGCGTGCTGACCGAACTGGCCAACGCGTGCCGGGACAGCGAGCGGCTGCGCTTCGAGTACCGCGACCACGGCGGCTCCGCCACCCGCCGCACCGTCGAGCCGCACCGTCTGGTGTGCACCGAGCGGCGCTGGTATCTCGTCGCCTGGGATCTGGACCGCGGCGACTGGCGTACGTTCCGTGCCGACCGGATCACCCCGAAGCCGCCGCACGGCCCGCGCTTCGCTGCTCGCACACCGCCGGCCGAGGACCTGGCCGCGTATGTCTCGAAGGGCGTCTCCACACACGCCTACGCCGCCCAGGCGGTCATCCGGCTGCACACCTCGGCCGAACTGGCCGCCGAGTTCGTCGGTCCGTCCGACGGCGCCATCGAGGCGGTCGACGAGAAGACGTGTCTGCTGCGCACCGGGGCCGCGAGCCTGGATGTGCTCGTGATCCATGTGATGCTCATGGGCGTGGACTTCGATGTGATCGAGCCGCAGGAGCTGACCGAGCACATCAGGACGGTCCGGGACCGGCTTTCCCGTGCCCTGGACTGATCGCCTCCCGCCCCGGCGGCCTCCGTACCCATCACTGTCCCTCGCTGTTCGCGGCTCGGACTTCGTCTCATTGCGCGCCAAGACTGTTCGGACGCGTGGGGGGATTCTGTAATGAACCGGTGAATTCTTCACCGTTCGTCAATTTGCCCTCCGGCGCCTGACGCGAACAATTCCGCAGGGGGAATTCAGCATGATCAGCAAGGCCGGTGGAATTACCGTGCGGGCGGCGTTGAAGTGCACGTTCGAGTGACTGTGTATGGGCTAAACGCGTGTCGTGATCCTGTGACAGAAGCGTGACCGGTGAGGTACGTGGGAGTGCTGAAGCATCCCTTCGGCCCCGGCTTCCGTCACCGTCCGCGGCCGCCTACGGTGGGTGTCATGGCACCCATACCGACCCCTCCCGCACAGCCCGACGACGCCCCCGACGCGTATGTCGGCCTCGCCGCCGACGGTGCCGAGCAGCTGGCCCGTGAGCGTGGCTGGAGCACCATCAGATCGCTGCCGCCGGGCGCCATCATCACGATGGAGTACCTGGAAGGCCGGCTCAACTTCGAGGTGGAGGGCGGCATCGTCATCCGCTGCTGGCCGGGCTGACAGGCCCCGCACGCGTACGGCGAAGGCCCCGACCGTCATGGTCGGGGCCTTCGCCGTACGTTCCGCCGGGTTTCCCGCGGAACCCACTGACACTGACTCAGCCGCCAGTCACCGGCCGCGAGGTCGGCGGACGGCGGCTGCCGGACGGGGTCATGGGCGTCCGCTCGGAGCGCACCGTGTGCGACCTCGGCTGGGTGAGCTGCGCCGTGGTCCTGCCGTTCGCAGCCGGCCGGCCACCGACGGCGGCCACCGGCTCGCGGGCCGGATCCTGCTCCTGTGAAGGCTCACGCTGCGGGAATATCCCGGGCCTTGGGCCACCCGCCGCGACCGGCAGCGAGGGAGCGAGCCGGCGGCGCGCACGCAACTGCTCGCGCAGCGAGAGGATCCAGGCCTCCGCGCGGCCGATCAGCGGCTCGCACCAGGGCAGTGCGAGCAGGATCAGCAGCCCGGCCGCCCAGCCGAGCAGCACATCGCTCAGCCAGTGCGTACCGAGGTACACGGTGGTCAGGCCGACGCCCAGAGAGACCACTGCCGACAGGGCCGACAGATAGCGTCTGGCCAGCGGAGTGGTGGCCAGATACGCCAGGATTCCCCAGGTCACGACCGCGTTCGCGGTGTGCCCGGAGGGAAATATATCGCCGCCGGCGAAGAGCTCGGCGGAGCCGATCTGCGTCGCGTAGTGGGGACCGAGACGGCCCAGTCCGATCTTGACGGCGCCCACCGTCGCGTTGAGCAGCAGCAGCGAGGCGCCGAGCACCAGCAGGGGTCGCAGGGTGTGCTGACGCCAGGAGCGCCAGCCCAGCCAGGCCGCGACCATCACGGCTGTGGGTCCGCGCTGGCCGAGAACCACGAAGTAGTCGAGGAAGGCGTGCAGGTCCGGCCACTGCTGGTAGGGCCGGAACAGCATGACCTTCCAGTCGATGATCACCAGCCAGGTCGAGGCCAACACGGCCACGACGATGGCGAGATAGAAGGCCGACGTCCCGCCGAAGAGGGCGAGACGGGTGCGGCTCATCCGCGGGATCTCTATCTTCGGCGGTTCCGGCTCCCGGTCCAGGCGGGCAAAGATGTCGGTACGCACCCAATCGACGTTACAGCGAGTGAGTGTCCGCCCAGGTCGATCCCGCGGGTTCGTGATGACGATGTGATGTGGACTATGTCTCAGATCGAGTTTTACTCCGGGCCAATTCGGAAATTCCGATGACCTTGCGTTCTATTGCCCGCGAGCCCGTCATCATGGGGTTCTATCCGGGGCGCAAATAAAAGTTCACCACTTCCCCGTACGGAATTTCCCCCTCGTTGGCGGACGTCCAGGATCGGCTCCGGTTCCGGGCGTGGCGTGGCGTACGCCACACGCGCATGCCCGACCGGGTGAGAGATGGACCACGCGCCACACGCCGGATCTCGCGTACGCTGGCGGCTCACTCGCCCGTCGATGCCGGACCGCCCTGTGGGACAGCAGCACTGTCCCCGGCTGGCCCGCCGAGCGCGAGGGACTCATTGGGAGGTACGTACATGTCCGGGACGATCACGACCGGCGCACGGCTGCGTGCCGCCGGCGGCGGTGCGAACCGCTGGGTCGTCCTCGTCGTCCTCTGTATCAGTCTGCTGCTCGTCGCGCTCGACGCGACCGTGCTGCACGTCGCCGTCCCCGCCGTCACGGAGGACCTCCGCCCCAGCGGAGTCGAGCTGCTGTGGATCGTGGACGCGTACCCCCTCATCTGCGCCGCGCTGCTGATCCTCTTCGGCACGCTGGGCGACCGGGTCGGCCGCCGCCGTGTGCTGCTGATCGGTTACGGCATCTTTGGCGTCGCCTCCTTGGCCGCCGCGTTCGCCCCCACCCCGGAGGTGCTGATCGGGGCGCGCGCCCTGCTCGGCGTCGGCGGCGCGATGATCATGCCCGCGACGCTCTCGATCCTCCGCGCGGTCTTCCCCGACAGGCGGGAGCGGGCGACGGCGATCGGCATATGGACCGCGGTCGCCGCGGTCGGCGCCGCCACCGGACCGGTCCTCGGCGGTTTTCTCGTCGAACACTTCTGGTGGGGCTCGGTCTTCCTGATCAACATCCCGCTGATGGCGCTGATCCTGCCCGTCGGCCGCTGGCTGCTGCCCGAGTCCAGGGGCGGCGCCGACGGGCCCTGGGACGTACTGGGCGCGCTGATGGCCGCGGCCGGTGTGCTCGGCGCGGTCCTCGGCATCAAGCGGCTGGGCGCCGGCGACACTGTCCTCGACATCAGGACGGCGGGGCCGCTGCTGCTGGGCGGTGTGCTGCTCGCCCTGTTCGTGCGGCGGCAGAAGCGCCGCGAGCATCCGCTGATCGATATGCGGATGTTCGCCAGGGCCGCCTTCTCCACCTCCGTCGGCTGCATCATTCTCGCCATGCTGGCGCTGGTCGGCCTGGAGCTGATCGCCGTCCAGTACCTCCAGCTCGTCCTCGGGCTGAGCCCGCTGGAGACCGGCCTGCGGCTGCTGCCGCTGACCTTCGCCGCGATGGCCGCCGGCGCCACCGGCTCGCACACCCTGCACCGCGTCGGCCCGCGCCGGATGGTCGGCTGGGGCTTCGTGCTCACCGCCGCGGCCGTGCTGTTGCTGACCCTGATGGGACAGCACGACCGGCCCTGGCTGCTCACCACCGGCTTCGTGCTGCTCGGCTTCGGACTGCAGACCACGCTGTTCGCCGCGTACGAGTCGATGCTCAGCGAGGCACCGCCGGACCAGGCGGGCGGGGCTGCCGCGATCGGTGAGACCTCCTACCAACTGGGCGCGGGGATGGGCATCGCGCTGCTCGGCAGCGTCATGAACGCGGCGTACTCGCCCGCGCTCGCCTCGCTCACCGGCGTCCCGGGATCGGCGGGCTCGGCCGCCTCCCATTCGCTGGGCGAGGCCTACCAGGTGGCGGACCGGCTCGGCGGCCCCGCGGGCGCGATGGTGCGCAGCACGGCGCGCCACTCCTTCGTCAACGGCCTCCATATAACGCTCCTGGTCAGCGCGGGACTGCTGCTGCTCGGCGCGCTCGCTGCGCTGCGGCTGCCCAAGGTCATGGAGTGCGCGACTGTCACCGCCGAGAAGTGCCCGAAGCCGAGGCGCCCGGAAGTCTCGCTCCCGGCGAGCCGCGAGCCCGCCGAGGCGGCCGGGTCTGGACGCGCGGCACACTGAGCCGTAACGTCAGCCGGAGCAGTAACTAACACTGCTAGTTTTCTGTGTCCGCTGTGTGAGCGCCGCCGGAGGCCACGCCCATGTCCGCACCCTCGAAGCTGCCGCCCTTCGACCCCAGCGACCCCCTCGGCATCGACGATCTGCTCGCCCCCGAGGACCTCGCGATCCGCGACACCGTCCGCAGCTGGGCCGCCGACCGCGTGCTGCCGCACATCGCCGACTGGTACGAGCGCGGGGAGCTCCCCGGCATCCGCGAGCTGGCCCGCGAACTCGGCTCGATCGGCGCGCTCGGCATGTCCCTGAAGGGATACGGCTGCGCGGGCGCCACCGCCGTCCAGTACGGCCTCGCCTGCCTGGAGCTCGAAGCCGCCGACTCCGGCATCCGCTCGCTCGTCTCCGTCCAGGGCTCACTCGCCATGTACGCGATCCACCGCTTCGGCTCCGAGGAGCAGAAGCAGCGGTGGCTGCCCGGCATGGCGGCCGGCGAGATCATCGGCTGCTTCGGCCTCACCGAGCCCGACCACGGCTCCGACCCGGCGGGCATGCGGACGTTCGCCAAGCGGGACGGCTCGGACTGGGTGCTCA
Source organism: Streptomyces sp. NPDC002868 (assembly GCF_055563295.1). Taxonomy (NCBI): domain Bacteria; kingdom Bacillati; phylum Actinomycetota; class Actinomycetes; order Kitasatosporales; family Streptomycetaceae; genus Streptomyces; species Streptomyces sp. NPDC002868. The sequence continues at coordinate 56,159 of NZ_JBVHDR010000019.1, forward strand.
CCGGCCGCAAGATGTGGATCACCAATGGCTCGGTGGCCGGGGTCGCCGTGGTGTGGGCGCAGACCGACGAGGGAATCCGCGGCTTCGCCGTGCCGACAGATGTCCCCGGTTTCTCCGCCCCCGAGATCAAGCACAAGTGGTCGCTGCGCGCCAGCGTCACCAGCGAGCTGGTCCTGGACGAGGTACGGCTGCCCGCCGACGCCGTACTGCCGGGCGTCACCGGTCTGAAAGGTCCGCTGAGCTGCCTCACGCACGCCCGCTACGGAATCGTGTGGGGCTCGATGGGGGCGGCGCGGTCCAGCTTCGAGTCCGCCGTGGAGTACGCGAAGACGCGCGAGCAGTTCGGCAGGCCGATCGGCGGTTTCCAGCTCACCCAGGCCAAGCTCGCCGACATGGCGGTGGAACTGCACAAGGGGATCCTGCTCGCCCACCATCTGGGCCGCCGCATGGACGCGGGGAAGCTCCGCCCCGAGCAGGTCAGCTTCGGGAAGCTCAACAATGTGCGGGAGGCGATCGAGATCTGCCGGACCTCGCGCACCATCCTCGGCGCGAACGGGATTTCGCTGGAGTACCCCGTGATGCGCCATGCGACCAACCTCGAGTCGGTGCTCACCTATGAGGGCACCGTCGAGATGCACCAGCTGGTGCTGGGCAAGGCGCTCACCGGCCTGGACGCCTTCCGGTGACCCGGCGGCGGTCGGCGAGCGCCCTGCTCAGCTCTGGTTGAAGAAGCCGTCCTGCGGAGAACGGCTCGCGGCTTCCCCGCTGACGACCTGCGTGTCGGCGGGGCTCAGCAGGAAGACCCGGGTGGCGACGCGCTCGATCGAGCCGCGCAGCCCGAAGGTCAGCCCTGCGGCGAAGTCCACGACGCGCTTGGCGTCGGAGGGCTCCATGGACGTGAGGTTCACGATGACCGGGACGCCGTCCCGGAACAGCTCACCGATGCCGCGGGCGTCCCGGAAGCTGTCCGGGGAGACCGTGGCGATCCGGCGGCCCTGTTCCTGGGCGGACTCGGAGGCCACGCGCACCCGCGGGTCGGTGACCCACGCGTCACCCGTCTCAGCACCCTCGGCGTACTCGTCGTCGTAGTAACGCTCGTCACTGTCCTCGACGAGTCCCAGCCAGGCGCTTGCCTTGCGCACAGATCCCATGGACGCCTCCTTCCGCTCATTGCGGTCTTTTCTCGTTCCGCATCCCTATGGTCGTCCATGATGCGGATCGCGCGCCAAGTAGATAGTCGCCGCGCAGGGGATTCGTGACGGTACTGGTGCAGAAGATGTGGCGATTCGTCAATATTCTTCCTGTGTACGGGGGGTTGCGGGCCCAAAATATGAAAGTCGTGCCACGCGGGTGACGGTGGGCGCGTCCGGGTGAACGGATCGCTCGATACGATGCGTGCCGCACTGTGGAACGACTCTCGGGGGACCGTCGTGTTCGGAATCGTCAGGCCATGCACTCATCGCCTCGCCGATGGGCTCAAGACCGAGTGGATGGCCCATCTGTGCGGACTCTGTCTGGCACTTCGCGCCGACCACGGTCAGCTCGCCCGGGTCGTGACCAACTACGACGGCCTGATCGTCTCGGTTCTGACGGAGGCTCAGACCGAGCGCACCACCGCCTCCCGGCGCACCGCGGGCCCCTGTCCGCTGCGCGCCATGCGCACCGCACCCGTCGCCCGGGGCGAAGGAGCGCGTCTGGCGGCCGCCGTCTCCCTGGTGCTGGCGTCGGCGAAGATACGGGACCACGTCGCGGACCGGGACGGGGTGTTGGCCCGCAGGCCGGTGGCGGCCCCCGCCCTCCGGGTCGCCGCGGGCTGGGACCGGGCCGGGGCGCGCACCGGCGCGGAGCTCGGCTTCGACACCGCGGTGCTGCTCGACGCCATCGAGAGGCAGAGCGGGATCGAGGCGCTGGCCGGGCCAGGCACCCCGCTGCTGACCGTCACCGAGCCGACCGAGACGGCGACGGCGGCCGCCTTCGCGCACACCGCCGTACTGGCCGGACGGCCGGAGAACATCGCGCCGCTGGCCGAGGCCGGCAAGCTCTTCGGACGGCTCGCGCATCTGCTGGATGCCGTCGAGGACAGGGAAGCTGACGCAGCGTCGGGTGCCTGGAACCCTCTCGCCGCCACCGGCACCTCGCCGGCCGAGGCGCGACGGCTCGCCGACGACGCGGTGCACGGGGTGCGGCTCGCGCTGCGCGACGCCCGCTTCGCCGACGACAAGCTGGTGCATGTGCTGCTGGCGCACGAGCTGCAGAACTCGGTGAACCGGGCGTTCGGGACGACGACCTGCGCGCACCAGGGGTACGGAGGCCCGCCCCAGGGCCCGTACCAGGGACAGCGCGGACCGTACGGCCAGGGACCGTACGGCTCCGACAATCCCTACGGCGGGGGCGGCCCCAGCGGTCCTGGTGGGCCCGGCGGTATGCCTCCCGGCTTCCACCAGGAACCCCAGAAGCCGGGCAGGCGGGGCTTCTGGGCCGGCTGCGCCGCCTTCGTCGGGCTGTGCTGCACCTGCAAGCTGTGCTGCGCCGAAGAGTACGAAGGTCCCTGGTCCCGCAAGAAGCGCGAGGGCTGCTGCCACAAGTGCGACTGCGACTGCTGTGACTGCTGCAGCTGTGACTGCTGACCTGGCGTCGGATCACTTGATCTCGGGCGGCGAGATCTGCGACGTCTCGATCGCCGACTCGGTCGTGCCCCACTTCTTCAGGATCCGGTCGTACGTCCCGTCCGTCTTGAGCTTGTTCACCGCCGCCTGGAAGGCCGGTGCAAGCGGGGTGCCCTTCTTGAAGGCGAAGCCGACGTCGAGCCGCTTGAACTCATTGAGGAACTTCGTGCCCTCCAGCTGGGTCACGGCGTAGCGCAGACCGTTGATGGTGCTCATCACCACATCGCTGCGGCCCTGCCGGAGGGAGATCCAGAACGCGCCGGCCTCGGCGTACGTCTGGACCTTGTACGGCTTCTTGCCCGCCTCGGCACAGACGCCCTTGTTCTTCTCCAGGGACGCCTCGAAGGTGGTTCCGGCCCCCGTCGCGACATTGAGTCCGCACAGATCGGTGAAGGCCGAGATCTTCGTCAGCTTGCTGCTCTTGAGCGCGGCGAAGCCCTGGCCGTCATTGATGTAGGTGACGAAGTCGATGGTCTTGCGGCGCTCGTCGGTCACGCCGAAGTTGCCGGTGCCCAGGTCGTACTTGCCGCTGCCCAGTGCCGGCAGGATCGCCTCGAAGCTCGCCACCTCGCGCTTGAGCCTGAGCCCCAGCACCCTGGCGGCGGCCTCTGCGAAGTCGATGTCCTGGCCGACGGCCGTCTTGCCGTCCTCCAGGAAGGTCGCACCGGGCGGACTGCCGCCGACGGCGCCGGCGATGGTGAGGGTGCCCCTGCCGCGTACGTCCGCGGGCAGCAGCTTCGCGATCGCCTCGTCCTTCGCGACCGAGGACACCACATCGGTGGTGGGGAGCTTGCCGGGCTTCGCACCCGGCTTGGCGCCGACGCCGGCGGTCGCCGGGTCGCCGGCGCCGCAGGCGGTCAGCGTCAGCGCGGCGGCTGTGATCAGCGCGAAGGCGACGGCGTGGCGTGTCCCCTTCGGACCCGGCTTCTACTCCTTCGACACGATGGGGCTGGTCGGCGCGCTCGGCGCGGCCGTCCTCGGACTCGCGCTGCACCAGGCGGCGTACGCGGCGGAGATCGTGCGCGGCGGTGTACTGGCCGTGGACAGCGGCCAGTTGGAGGCCGCGGCCGCCCTCGGCATCCCCAAGCTGCGCCAGCTGCGGCGGATCGTGCTGCCGCAGGCGATGCGCTCGATCCTGCCCAACGCCGCCAACGAGATCATCTCCCTCTTCAAGGGCACGTCGATCGTCTCCGTCATGGCGATCGGCGAGCTCTTCTACCAGGTCCAGGTGGTCTACGGACGCAACGGCAGGGTCGTCCCGCTGCTGATGGTCGCCACGGTCTGGTACATCCTCCTGACCGCCGCGCTCTCCGTCCTCCAGCACTACGTCGAACGTCACTACGCCAAGGGGGCCGTGCGATGAGCGCCATGGTCGAAGTCAGGTCGGTCCACAAGAGCTTCGGGACGCTGGAGGTGCTGCGCGGCATCGACCTCGAGGTCCGCGCCGGAGAGGTGACGGTCGTCCTCGGCCCCTCCGGCTCCGGGAAGTCGACCCTGCTGCGCACCATCAACCATCTGGAAAAGGTGGACAGCGGCTGGATCAGCGTCGACGGCACTCTCGTCGGCTACCGCCGTTCCGGCGACAAGCTCTACGAGCTGCGCGAACGCGAAGTCCTCAGGCAGCGCACCCAGATCGGCTTCGTCTTCCAGAACTTCAATCTGTTCCCGCACCTGACCGTGGTGGAGAACATCATCGAGGCACCCGTCTCGGCGCTGAAGCGGCCCCGCAAGGACGCGGTCGGCGCCGCCGAGAAGCTGCTCGCCCGGGTGGGCCTGGCCGACAAGGCCGACGCCTACCCCCGACAGCTCTCCGGCGGGCAGCAGCAGCGCGTCGCCATCGCCCGCGCGCTCGCCCTCGAACCGAAACTGCTCCTCTTCGACGAGCCCACCTCCGCCCTCGACCCCGAGCTGGTCGGTGAAGTCCTCGACGTCATCAAGGACTTGGCGCAGCAGGGCACCACCATGATCGTCGTCACCCATGAGATCGGCTTCGCCCGCGAAGTCGCCGACACCGTCGTCTTCATGGACGACGGCCGCATCGTCGAGCAGGGCACACCTGCCGCCGTGCTCGAGCGCCCACAGCACGAACGCACACGCGCCTTCCTCTCCAAGGTCCTCTGAAGGAGTTCGGACATGATCACCCGACGCATCACCCTCGCCGGAACCGCCGTCCTCGTCCTCGGCCTGCTCACCGCCTGCGGCACGAGCGACGCCGCGAACGACCAGGTCAAGCCCGCGGGAGGGACCGGCGATGCCATCAATCTCGGCCCGAATCAGAACCGTATCCATGCGAAGAAGGCCGACGCGATCGCCGCGAAACTGCCGGAAGCCGTACGCAAGCGAGGCAGCCTCACCCTCGGTGTCTCCACCGGCAGCGCCCCACCGCTCAACTTCTACGCCACCGACGACAAGACCCTCATCGGCGTGGAATCGACATCGCCACGCTCGTCGCCGACACCCTCGGGCTGAAGCCCGACTTCCAGGCCGTCTCCTGGGAGAACCTCTTCGTCGGCCTGGACAGCGGAAAGTTCAACGGCGTCTTCTCCAATGTCACTGTCACCGAGGAGCGCAAGGAGAAGTACGACTTCGCCACGTACCGGCTCGACGAGCTCGCCTTCGAGGCGAAGAAGGGCGGCGACTGGCGGGTCAAGGGCCCGGGGGACGTGGCGGGCAAGACCATCGCCGTCGGCTCCGGCACCAACCAGGAGAAGATCCTCGTCGACTGGAGCAAGGAGAACGAGAAGGCCGGACGGGGGCCGGTGGACATCAAGTACTTCCAGAACACCGATTACTACCTGGCGCTCCAGTCCGGCCGCATCGACGCTTATCTCGGCCCCAACCCGACCGCCGCGTACCACGTGGCCTCGGCCGGACAGACCGAGATCATCGGGCACTTCTCGGGCGGCGGCGCGACCATCCAGGGCAAGATCGCCGCCACCACGAAGAAGGGCAGCGGCCTGGTCGAGGCCTACGCCGCCGCGATCGACCACATCGTCAAGGACGGCTCGTACGCCAAGGTGCTGAAGCGCTGGGGGCTCTCGAGCGCGGCGGTCCCGAAGGCGGAGATCAATCCGCCCGGCCTGCCCAAGCCCAAGAACTGACCAGCGCCAGAAAGGCACTTCTGCCATGTCCGCCACCCGGCCTCTTCATCTGGCCGTCGCCCTCGACGGCCCGGCGCACTACGACGCCGCGTACTACGTCGGCCTCGCCCGGCTCGCCGAGCGGGGCGCACTCGACTTCGTGACCCTGGGCGACTCCTTCGCCCGGCCAGGGCTGGACGCCCTCGCCGTGCTGTCGAGGGTCGCGCCCGTCACCGAACGGATCGGCCTGGTGCCGGCCGTGACCACCACCCACACCGAGCCCTTCCATGTGTCCACGGCCGTGGCCACCCTCGACTGGGTGAGCGGCGGCCGGGCAGGCTGGCAGGTCGACGTGTCGACCACCGAGGCCGAGGCCCGGCTCTTCGGCCGCCGCCCGGCAGCGCCCGCCGACGCGCTGTGGCGGGAGGCCGCCGATGTTGCCGACGTCGCCGTCCGGCTGTGGGACAGCTGGGAGGACGACGCCGAGATACGCGACATATCGACAGGGCGGTTCATCGACCGCGCCAAGCTGCACCACGTCGACTTCGAGGGCGGCACGTTCAGTGTGCGCGGCCCGTCGATCGTCCCCAGGCCGCCGCAGGGCCACCCCGTCACCGTCGTGGACGGCACGGGGGAGCCGGGCAGGGACGCCGCCGCCCGGCACGCCGATGTCGTTCTCGTACGGGCGGGCGCACCCGACCAGGCCGCCGCCCTCCGCGACGACATACGCCGGCGTGCCGAGGCACACGGGCGTGACCCGGACACGCTCCGGGTGCTGGTCTCGCTCGTCGTCGACCTCGGCGAGAGCGAGTCCGCGCCGGAGCCAGGATTCGACAGCGGCCCGCAGCTCGCCGGGGGCGGCTCGCACTACAGCGGCGGCCCGGTCGACCTCGCCGAGCTGATCGCCCGGTGGCACGGACAGGCGGCGGTGGACGGCTTCCATCTGGCGCCCATCGCACCCCACCGGGACCTGGAGCGGATCGTCAACGGCACAGTCGCGCTGCTCCAGCACCGCAGTCTGTTCCGCACCTTCTATCCGGGCGGCTCGCTCCGCGAGCACCTGGGCCTCTCCAGGCCCGCCAACCAGTACGCCCTCGCCGGGGGAACCACATGACCGCCATACGCAAACAGATGCACCTCGCCGCCCACTTCCCGGGCGTCAACAGCACCACCGTCTGGGCCGACCGCCGCTCGAAGAGCCAGATCGACTTCTCCTCCTTCGAGCATCTTGCCCGCACCGCCGAGCGCGGCCTGTTCGACTTCTTCTTCCTCGCCGAGGGGCTGCGGCTGCGTGAGCACAAAGGCGAGATCCACGACCTGGACGTGGTCGGCCGCCCCGAGTCGATCACCGTGCTAAACGCGCTCGCCGCCGTCACCGACCGGCTCGGCCTCGCCGCCACCGTCAACGCCACCTTCAACGAGCCGTACGAACTCGCCCGCCGGCTCGCCTCCTTGGACCATCTCAGCGGCGGCCGCGCCGCATGGAACGTCGTCACCTCCTCCGACGCCTTCACCGGGGAGAACTTCCGGCGCGGCGGTTTCCTCGACCGGGCCGACCGCTATACGCGGGCCGCCGAGTTCGTCTCCGTCGCCCGCAGACTCTGGGACTCCTGGACGCCGACCGGGACAGCCCGCCCCTTCGCCCACAGCGGCCAACACTTCGAAACAGAGGGCGAGTTCACGGTCCCGCGCGCGCCACAGGGCCACCCCGTCGTCATCCAGGCGGGCGACTCCGACGAGGGCAGGGAGTTCGCAGCGTCCGCCGCGGACGTGATCTTCACACGGCACGGGACGCTGGAGGCGGGCCGCGCCTTCTACGCCGACGTCAAGCAGCGCCTCGCCCGCCACGGCCGCCGCCCGGGCGACCTCAAGGTGATGCCCGGCGTCACCTTCGTCCTCGGCGGCAGCGACGCCGAGGCGCAGGAGCGGGCCGCGGAGATCCGCCGCCGACAGGTCTCCCCGCAGAACGCGATCCTCGCCCTGGAGCTGGTCTGGGGCCGCGACCTCTCCTCTTACGACCCCGACGGGCCGCTCCCCGACATCGATCCGGATCCCGGCTCCGAGCTCGTCCAGGGCCGGGTGAAGCACGGCGACCCCTTCGCCGTCGCCGCCAAGTGGCGTGCCCTGTCGGAGGCCAAGGGGCTGTCGATCCGGCAGACCGTCATCGAGACGACCAGCCGGCAGTCCTTCATCGGCACCGCGCGGAGCGTGGCCGCCGCGATGGACGAGTTCGTGTCGGCGGACGCGGCCGACGGCTTCATCCTCGTCCCTCATCCCACCCCCGGCGGCCTCGACGACTTCGTCGAGCAGGTCGTGCCGCTCCTCCAGGAGCGCGGGGCCTTCCGCACGGAGTACACCGGCACGACGCTGCGATCGCACCTCGGGCTCGCCGAGCCGGTGTGGAAAGGATGATCACCATGAGCACAGACGCCCACGCGGACGCGGATGCGGAAGCCGCGCAGGACTGGAAGGGCTGGCACGAGCACCGCACCGCGACAGTCTCGGCGCCGTACGGACCGCTGTCCCTCACCGGCACGCACTGGCTCTCGGACTACCCGGAAGGTCGAATTCCGGCCGTCCCGGGCCAGTGGCGCGATGACGGCGACGAAGTGGCGCTGACCGCTGCCGCCGAGGACGGTCTGACCGTCGACGGACAGCCGCTGACCGGCGACGTCCGGCTAACGGTGGACCACGGCTCGATCCCCGACGCCCGTGTCGCGCACGGCGGGCGGCACCCTGTCGTGCTGCGCCGCGAAGGCCTGTGGGCGGTACGGGACTTCGACCCGGACTCGCCGGCGCGCAAGGCCTTCCAGGGCATCGAGGCGACCGCGTACGACGCCCGCTGGACGCTGCCGGGGCGCTTTCGTCCGTACGAGGAACACCGCAGCGTACGGGTCAAGAACGCCGACGGACGCGAGCGCGGCCTCGGCCTCAGCGGTGAGATCGTCTTCGAGATCGACGGCCAGGAGCGCACCCTGCAGGTCGCCGTCGAGCCGGACGGCTCGCTGTGGGCGGTCTTCGCCGATGCCACCAGCGGAAACAGCAGTTACCGCTTCCGGTTTCTGCGGCCCTCCGCACCGGCCGCGGACGGCACGGTGACCGTCGACTTCAACCGTTCGCTGCTGCCGCCGTGCGCCTTCGCGGACCACTTCATCTGCCCCTTCCCGCCCCCTGGCAACACCCTGGAGGCCGGCGTCCCCGCGGGCGAACGGAACCTCCTGGGCGGCTGAGCCGTCCTACCGGCCGGACAAGTACGGCACAGCCCCGGCGGCCACCGAGCCGCCGGGGCGCTGTGCCGTGGGCTCGCGGAGCGGCCGAAAGGCGCCCTTGCGCGGCAAGTTGACGCCCCGAATACTCCCGAACAGCGCTTGTCAGGAGCACGGCTTGTCCGAAAATCGAACGTGCTTCATGGCTGCGCCTCACGGGCCCCGAACCCCACAACGGGCCCCCGATTCCCCTCTGGAGGAACGACAAGTGAGGATCAAGCGCACTACCCCACGCAGTGGCACGGCGAGACGTACGCGTCTGCTCGCCGTCACCACTGGCCTGATCGCCGCCGCCGCGCTGGCCGTCCCCGCCGCCAACGCCAACCAGGCCCAGACCTTCAGCGCCAACCAGCTCACCGCCGCGAGCGACGCCGTACTCGACGCGGAT